>NZ_JBHFJH010000027.1:0-580946 GCF_057334655.1 Paenibacillus sp. AGC31 | reverse complement strand
GCCGGGCGCGGCTGCGCAGCTGCTGCTCCAGTGCCGCCGGTGACAACGGCACCACTTCCTCAGCCAGCAGCTTAAACCCTTCGTCCTGCTGCTGCACTTTGGCACGCACAATGAGCAGTTCACCTTTCCCGACATGTTGCTGGCTACGCCGCCATACCTCGGGAAAGAGAACCACTTCGCAGCGTTCGATCTGGTCTTCCAGCTCCATGAACGCCATAGCCTTGCCCTGTTTCGTCGTGATCGACTTCACGGACACAACCATACCCGCGGCGACGGTCATCGTGTCGTCTGCCGCCTCGGTCAGCTCCATGATCCGGTCAGCCCCACTCGATTCCAGCACATCTTCATAGTCATCCAGCGGATGCCCGGAGAGATACAAACCTAACAACTCACGCTCCAGCTCCAGTTGCTGCCCTGAGGAATAAGGAGGAATATCCGGATACTCAATCTCCCAGTTTGGCGTCTCAACAAAGTCGAACAATTGAATCTGCAGATCCTCGCGTTCCTTGCGCCATTTCAGAGCCGCTTCAACAGTCTCATCCAGCATCGCGAGCAATTGGGCCCGGTGCCCAGGTAATGTATCAAAAGCTCCGGCCTGGATCAGCGATTCAATCACACGTTTGTTGCATACACGCAGATCCACACGACGACAAAAATCGAGCAAACTGTCGAACGGTCTCTCCTGCCTTACGATCATAATGCTTTCCATTGCCTGGGTACCGACATTTTTCACAGCGGCCAGACCAAATCGTATTGCGCCCGTTAATTTTTCCTCATCCGGAATATCATTAGACAATGCAACGTTCTTCTCTGCTGAGGAGAGTTCCCCTTGCTCCGCGCGCGAAGAAGACGCCTCTTGTCCCTCGTCATTACCATTTTCCATTGAAGAAGCCGTCACCAATCCAGGTTCCTTCCGGTTGTCGGATGTCTCAGGCATGGATGTTGCTGCCTGCCACTCATATTCACCACTGTCCTCTTCGGGTCCAGGACCGGGATCATCCGGCAGAGGTGCTTCACCATATTCGGCTTGTTCCGAATGCCCATCATGCTCATGAACGCGATCTTCCCTGAAGGAACTCACGTTACCGTTCGCGGCATGTTCTTCGATCGGGCTTCCGGTGTCACTCTCTGCATCTGCTCCCGCAGTCTGCTGCGATACATTGCTCTGATCCCCAGCTCCTGCGCTGGCGGACGGCACAAATACAGGTGTGAACAGAATACCGCTCTCATTCACATCCGGAGGAAGCACCTCCATGTCCATACGCCGACATTCCACCACGTACTCTCCCACTTTCCGATGACTGCCCATTACGGCTGTTAACATGGATGCCATAAAATGAACCGGATAATGAGCCTTCAGATACGCTGTCTGGAACGCAAGCACACCATATGCCGCAGCATGAGCACGCGGGAAGCCATAGTTGGCAAACTTGACGATCATATCATAGACCAGGTCTGCCTCTTCTTCGCTATACCCTTGTTTCAGGCTGCCTTGTACAAAGTGTCCACGCTCCAGATCCAGCACTTCACGTTTCTTCTTGGAGACCGCTCTGCGAAGCAAATCTGCCTCACCCAGCGAGAAACCGGCCATCCGGGAGGCTATCTGCATGATCTGCTCCTGATACACGATGATGCCGTACGTATCTTTCAGGATTGGCTCCAGATCCACATGGGGGTAATCCACTTCAATCTGTCCATGCTTGCCCTGAATGTATTTGGATATGAACTCCATCGGGCCCGGACGGTACAAGGCAAGTACAGAGATTACATCTTCAAAACCACTTGGCTTCATCTCTTTCAGCACACGGCGTACCCCGGCAGACTCCAGTTGGAATATGCCCATCGTGTCCCCTCGCCCAAGCATCTCGTACGTTAACGGATCATCATCGGGAATAAGACGGAAGTCCGGAATTTCTCCATGTTCCCCAATCCAGCGCACACAACGCTCAATGATCGAGAGGGTACGCAGACCAAGAAAGTCCATTTTAAGCAGACCAATAGACTCCAGGTTTTCCATGGAATACTGGGTTAATGCTGTCCCTTCACTGCCCTCCTGAAGTGGCACCACATCGGTTAGCGGGTCACGGGATATAACCACTCCCGCTGCATGCGTCGAAGCATGGCGTGGCATACCTTCTACCTTCATCGCCATATCCAGCAGCTCACGTGTCTTAGGCTTGGTTTCATACAGCGTCTTCAGTTCAGGTGTAGCTTCCATGGCCCGCTCAATGTTAATGCCAAGCTGCGCCGGAATCAGCTTTGCAGCCTTGTCCACTTCACCATAAGGCACATTCAGTGCCCGTCCAACATCACGTACGGCTGCACGGGCAGCCATCGTTCCAAATGTAATAATCTGGGCGACATGGGCTTTGCCATATTTATGCGCGACATAATCAATGACTTCATCCCGCCGTTCATCGCTGAAGTCAATATCAATATCCGGCATGGAGATCCGCTCCGGATTCAGGAATCGTTCGAAGAGCAGGTTGTATTTCATCGGATCAACATCGGTAATATGCAACGTGTACGCTACCAGACTACCTGCCGAGGAGCCCCGGCCCGGTCCAGTAACAATGCCTTGTTTATGCGCATAGGCGATAAAATCCCAAACAATCAGGAAATAATCCGAGAATCCCATGCTGTCGATTATACCCAGCTCATACGCCAATCGTTGTTCGAGTTCGGATCGAAGCTCCGCATCTGTCCAACGTGTGGACTGCGCATAACGCTCCTCCATTCCTTCTTCGCACAGCTGACGCAGATATGCCGAAGGGCTGAGTCCATCGGGAAGTGGTCTGTATTCCGGCAAAATTGATTTGCCGAATTCCAGCTTCAACTCACAGGACTCCGCAATACGGACGGTGTTCGCCAGAGCTTCGGGTACATGAGGAAACAAACGAGCCATCTCTTCTTCACTTTTCAGATAGAGCTGATTGGTTCCAATCCGAAGCCGAGTCTCATCATCCACAGTCTTGCCCGTTCCGATACAGATCAGCACATCCTGAAGCTCAGCATCCTCTTCCGACAGATAATGCGCATCATTGGTCGCTACAAGCGGAATCTCAAGCTCAGCCGCCAGTTTGATCAACTGCGGATTTACCCTTTTTTGCTCGGAAAGCCCGTGATCCTGAAGTTCCAGATAGAAGTCGGCACCAAAGATATTTTTGTAGCGTAACGCGGCACGTCTTGCCTCTTCTTCTCGCCCATGCAGCAGATGCTGTGGTACTTCACCACCGAGACATGCGCTTAGACAGATAATGCCCTCGTGATGGGCAGCCAGACTTTCCATATCTACACGGGGTTTGTAATGAAAACCTTCGAGATGTCCAATGGAGCACAATTTCATCAGATTACGGTAACCCGTCATATTTTTGGCCAGCAAAATCAAATGATGAATCGGTTGATCCTTGCGGCTTCCCCGCTCTTTGCGGGACCCTGCTGTCATGTATGCCTCGCACCCTATAATCGGCTTGATACCTCGTTCAACGCAGGCTTTATAGAAAGGAATTGCACCATACATCACGCCATGGTCGGTCAGCGCAAGTGTTGTCATTCCGAGATCTGCAGCCTTATTCACGAGATCCGGAATACGCGCAGCGCCGTCCAGCAAACTGTATTCGCTGTGAACGTGCAAATGCACAAAAGAACTCATGTTTTTTTCTTCCTTTCGCCGCAGATAGTCGCAGCATCGATCATCTGATCCGTCTGCTACCCTATCTATCTCATATATATATGAATTAAATAAATAAAAAATGGAATCTCCTATTAAAATTCGTGACAACCTCATAAAAAGGAGACTTTATTATTCTATTTTATCATAACGTTCGGGGGCACGCCCATACAATAGAAGTACAAGCCGCTCCCCCTGTGACAGACCCAAGACAGGAGGTGTGCTGCTAGGTCTGAAAGGGGTGTTGCCAGTGAGCACATTTTTGTCCAAAGCCATTCTTGATTTCTTTATTGCGTTTGGAATCGTGCTGGGCGGCGCGATGATCGGAGGTATTGGAGCAGTGATCTCACTTCAGCCTCCGACACAGACGATGCTCGATATTTCCGGGAAAATAAAGATATGGGCACTCGCAGCCGCTGTCGGCGGCACAATAGATCCCATGCGTGTCATCGAGAGCAATTTCCTGGATGGTAACCTGTCTCCGGCGGTCAAACAAATTCTGTATTTGATCTCTGCTTTTATGGGCGCACATATGGGAACCGAGCTGGTGAAATGGGTGTGCGGCGGAGGCCGGAGCTAATATGAGACAGGAACAGCGTTCATGAGAATTCCGCCATTTTCCCGTTACCGCCCGCTGATGCGAATGACCGCTGTGTTTGTTCTGGGAATGATCGCTGGATGTGTCGTCTACAACGGTGTATTTCACCTGAGTTACAATGCGTTGTGGCTGAACAATCAGGAGCTGCAGCTTCAGCTGCATCAGAATGAGGAGGATATCAAAACGCTGAAAAAATACAGTAAACGCCAAACCGTTATCAAGGAAATCAAGGTCCGTGCAGAAGAATCGGATAAGGGGCCAGACGAAGCTTCTCTGAAAGTGATGTTACAGAAACTCGGAGACGAACTTGAGGTACTTCGGGGCAGAGATGTATTCAACATCGATGAGTATAGCAAAATGACACGAATCATGCTGAATCAGAAAGTCTACTCGGTCAGGGAAAAGGAGTACACCGTTCAGGTCAAAACGATGCTGGTTATGGAAGGCGTACTGCAAGTTTGGGTACAGATTCGCATGCACGTTCCTGCGTAACAGCAAAAAACTGCCCTTGTCTGCATCTCTGCATGGTACAATAAGGGCAGTAAATGCTTTCCAGAAAAGGAGCTGCGTCTTTGTGTTCATTGATGTACTCAAATATGCTCTAATCGCCATCTTTGCTGTTGCCATGGTTTTTGCAGCGTTGAACAGCATTCGTTCACACAGAAGTTCGGATGCTACCAGCGCCGGACTGTACCGTTCGTGGACAAATATCTGGATGGGTGGCATGCTTGTTGTGCTTGCACTGATTCTGATGTTTGTCTTCACAGGTTCCACTTTATCTGTGATTGTGGAAGCGCTATTTCTGATTATGGGTGCGTATAATGTATTTGCCGGAATACGTAACCGCAGTTATTATGCGCGGCTTCAACAACGGTCCAGTAAGGGATCAGGTAAAACCTCCGGACAATCTGCATGATTCGTTGAAGCTCTATCGTTGTCTGCAAAAAGAGAGTACTTCCCCTTCATTAAGCGAAGCCAGAACCGCGCAACAGCGCAACCCGGCAGAGCTTCTTGATCAGGGAGTACTCTCTTTGTTTATGCCCGAGGCAACATACCCTGCTAGGCATGGTCAATCGACTGCAATGTCATTACTGCTTTGCATACCACACTGCCTTCTCGGGTAACCACAATGTCCATTTTGCACGTTCGACGGCTGGTTTCCAGAATTAACGGTCGAACCAGGATCTGATCCTCAATCTGTACCGGTCGAACAAAATACGTCGTTACATTATCGACCACATGGTCGTTCCCTGTAACATCCCACGCTGCCCGCCGGCCAGCCTGGGTCATCACATTCAACAGAACACCTTCGGAGATCGTACCCAGATCCGTTGCCATCTGAGGAATGATGAATCCGTGGAATAACAATTCGTTCTGTTCACCGCGCTCCTCAGCAAACCCGTTCCAGATCAGATGATCAAACGTCTCTCCCAGTTGTGGCTGCTTCTGTGCATCCCGCATGGCCTGAAGTACTTCCTTGCGTGTGACGGACGCAATCAGTTTGCGATTCCGATCCACGATTGGCAGAAAATCGATACCTTCCCAGGTCATAATCTGGGCAGCAGAAGCAAGAGATGTCTGCAATGAGGCCGTAATCGGGCGGCGTATCACGCATTTCTCAATACTTTGATCTTCTTTCAGCTCACTGACATCCTTCAGACTCACAATCCCGATGACCCGGTTCCATTCATCCACCACCGGGAAGCGATGTTCACCCGTCTCCGACACCAGCATATGAAAATCTGCGGCTGAACTGGTCACCTTCAATACCTGCAAGCGAGGTTTCTGACCAATGATATCCTCAACAAGCATAATTTTTTTCTTAATCAGCCTATCGAAGATCGCACGGTTAATCATTGAAGCTACCGTGAATGTATCATGTCTGGATGAAATAATCGGTAGCCCAAGCTCGTCAGCCATAATTCTTACTTCACGACTTGTCCCAAAACCACCCGTAATCAACACGCCCGCTCCCTGTTCGAGGGCAAGCGAGTGAGCATCTTCACGGTTACCCACAATCAGCAGACTCCCAGCGTCAATATAACGGGCCATTGCCTGTTCTTTCATCGCACCAATCACATACTTGTGCAGCGGTTTGGTGAGACCTTCGTTCCCCCCCAGCACATGGCCCTCCACAATGGTCACAACATCAGCAAAGGTCAACTGTTCCGACATGCCCCGAGGTCTCTTCTCGATCCGCACCGTTCCAATTCGTTCCTTGGTCACGACCAGCCCGAAGTTCTCCGCCTCTTTCACCGCACGATATGCTGTCCCTTCACTTACACCCAGCTCCCGCGCAAGTCCACGTACTGATATTTTGCTGCCAACCTTCAGTTGTTCAATATGTTGAAGTAACTGTTCATGCTTCGTTACGTTCTCTTCCTGTCCGTCCAACTGTACCACCCCCGAAGATGCATCTGTACTATACTGTACCTATTATAACACGACGTCAGGAAAATAACCCCACTTCCTATCCCATTCTTATTGGGAAATGGGCTGCTTGAATTCAATCTTCCGATTATTCCCTGATCCTTGTATATAACAAAAAGACCGGCCCCTTATGTGCAAGGGAATCCGGTCTTGTTCCAGAGGCAGAACCAACGCTGTTGGCCCTGGCATACGGATTGTAATTCTATCCTTTATACAGACTCGCTCCGCTCCTGCTTGTCCAGCAGTTTCATCTCCCACTGCCGCAGCTTCGCCCGACGAACGGCTTCCAGCGCCCGCTTTTTCTCTTCATCCACACCAAGAATAAAATGCAGATGTGCACCAACGATTAATAAGGAGAACAGCACCCAGACGATGCCAAAAATATTAACCCAGTCCATTCCTCCAGCAAAGGAAATCCGCGGCAGTGCAATGACCAGCATCGACAACGCAATAAGCAGATAGATTACATGTTTTGCTTTCTTCAACCTTTTCACCATTCACAGCTCCTTCGTTCTTGATCGACTCTATATGTCTAGTCTATGAACGATAAGGAGCCAATATGAAAGGTTCAGGTAAAAAAACAAGACAACCTTTTTGAACTACCTTTTTTACGCTTCAGCGCCACCGTACAGATGACCCAGGCTGTCAGCAATAATTTTATTCACGTCTTCAATGATGACACTGAGGCGACGCTCCGCGTCAAACAAGCGACGGATATTCAGATTCAAGCTCAGTACTTCAAACAATTTCTCCATTTTCTCCATCTCATCCGGAGCTGGCATATCCCCGCTCATCATACGTTGTTGCAGTTCCATTTGTTGATCACGGAAGTTATCCAGCATTGCTTTTGCATCCGGATCAGCTTCAATCAGCTTCATCGCGGAAGTAATCTCTTCCACCTCGCTGCTTTCTCTCAGTGCTTTGGCCAAATCATTGGCTTTGTCATAAATGTTCACTATTATTCCTCCTCAGATTGGTTTGTTCATCCGTGTTAATACACGCTTTTCTTCGCTGTCAAACAATGGCGATCTGAAACAGGCCATCCATAAACTGCCTCGAAATCAAATGCATTTAATCCATATGGGTCAATCACCAAGGGTTATATGTCCTCATATGATGAAGCACATGCCATGTTCAGATGCCGTTCAACTTCGAGATCAGACATCAAGTTGCCGCCCGGAAGGAGATCCGTGATGTCCACTAAAAAAGTAACGATTCAGGTTACCGGCTCGGGCATCCTGCAGGACGACGTCATCATGCTGGGCGAAGGGATGCTTAAGGCGCTTAAAATCCCTTCAGGAAGGCCGCTTCAGCTGCAATTTGGCTCTTTCCGTCGCGAAGTCACTGTTATTCCGGTACCAAGGTATGACGGGCTGCGCATCAATCAGACAGTTGCCAGCAAGACCGGTCTCGTTCCACGTTCGGTTCTGAGGGTATCCTATCGTTCAGCCAGCCGTACGCTTCGCCTTGGACCCTACATCAGTGTACTGGTTAGCCAGGATTATCCCGATCAGCCCGATCGGCCCTTTGGCTCCATCACGATGTTCTGTCAAGAACTGGTGAACGCCTGCCGTAAGCAAGGCGCCTATGTATCCTTTTTCACACCGGAGGATATTGGAGCGGTAACGGGTTATATGAAGGGCTGGGTGTATGATGACGGCTGGAAAAAGACTGTTCTGCCTGTAGCAGACGTCGTCAATAACCGGCTAACGTCCCGCAAGCTTGAGAACAAACCTAGCGTACAGCATTTTATGAAAGAAGTAAAATCGCTCTACGGCACGCAAACCTTCAATGAAAAGTTTCTGGACAAAAACGAAGTGTTTGACGCACTCAAGTCCATTTCAACGCTTAAACGAGTTCTTCCCGAGTCTCATTTACTCAAGACGTCCGCCCTGCTCAAGACGATGTGCAACCGACATCCGGTTGTATTTCTGAAGCCCGTACGCGGTTCTTTGGGTAAAGGGATCATCCGGGTCTCACGTCAGACGGACGGAAGCTTCCTGACTCTGGCGACTGGCGTCGGGGGCACCCGGAAACAAACGTATACTTCTCTGGATAAACTGTATGCCAGTATGTCTGGGAAAATGAAAACAACGCGTTATCAGATCCAACAAGGGCTGACTCTCATTGACAACAGTGGCAGACCCGTGGATTTCCGTGCGCTCGTGCAAAAAAACCGTACAGGTAAATGGAGTGTAACCTCCATCGTCGCCCGGATTGCGGGCGGGAGTCACTACGTATCCAATCTGGCACGGGGTGGAAGTCTCAGTACCGTCAAGGATGCTGTTGCCAAAACACAGTTGTCTGGATCAGCCAAAGCTTCCGCTTATGCAGGATTGCACACCGCAGCACTGGATATCGCAAAAGGGATTGAGAGTGCCATCCCTGCTCATTTTGGTGAACTTGGTATTGATCTGGCTCTGGACACCACTGGGCGCGTATGGCTGCTCGAAGTCAACTCCAAACCATCCAAGAATGATAATACACCACTGAGTGAGAGCAAGATCCGCCCTTCCGTCAAAGCCATGCTTGAATATTCTACGTACCTGGCGGGTTTTTGAAAAGTTATTCCCTATGGGAAACAAATCTGATAGAGGAGAGGTGCAGCGTAATGTTTCCATCATCTCAGACCAAGACACTGGCCATTCTGGTACGTGCAACCGAAGGCTCACCTCCCTTTACAGATGAACTTTTCTGTCGTCGTCTCAGTGTGGGGAGCATGCGATACGCCCTTCAGATTATTGTGATCCCGATATCAAATGATGCAGTCCATCTCCCTCTTCAATGGGGATATGTCTATCATCAAGGGAAGTGGAATTCGGTACCTGTTCCTGCAGTCGATCTCATTATGGATCGTTGTCTTCGCCCGATCTCCAGGTACGTCAGACAACAGCTTAAGGAATGGATACCAACCAACGGCACAGATCAACACCGTTATTGGTCTGCTTCCCTTCCAGGAAAATGGGAGGTACATCGTGTGTTGTCCCGAAATCCTGAATTGAGGTCACAACTTGCTCCCACAACCCGGATCGGATCACATATTCCTTGGGAAACATGGCTGGACCGTTGGCCCAGAGGACTGTTCTTCAAACCGGTATCCGGGACTCATGGCAAAAATACCTTTCGCCTGTCTCGGGGAACGACTCCATCAACATGGATCGTGGAGGGGCGTAACGAGGACAATGAACCCTTTTTTCTTACATTCAACCATACCCAGGCTGTATCTTCCTGGCTAGCATTACATCAGGCTGAGCGTAAGATGATCGTGCAGCCATATCTGGAGCTTAGCCATCATGGAAGAGCATTCGACATACGGGCTCTAATGCAAAAGAATGGGCAAGGTCGCTGGACGCTTACCGGATATATGGTACGGGAAGGACCCGAAGGTTCACTCACGTCCAATCTTCACGGTGGGGGTAAAGCATATCCTGCCCACGCATATCTGCTCCAGCGATATGGAACGATTCGCACAGAAACTCTGCTGAAGAGCATCCGGCAGACTGCTACTCTTATCCCCACCCTGCTGGAAAGCCGTTTCGGCAGGTTAGCCGAATTGGGGCTTGATTTCGGAGCAGATGCAGAGGGCCAACTCTGGCTAATTGAAGTCAACTCCAAACCAGGCCGCACCTCATTTGCAGAAGCGGGCGACCGACGCATGCATACTCTGACTTATACCCGGCCGCTTGCCTATGCCCGTTATCTGTTGCAACAACATGTTCTCACGGACGTCATTCGTCCAATGAAATTGCCGAATACATCCAGCAAAGCTGGCCTGAAACCCATCCCGATTCACGGCGGCTGAGGCCCGCAGCGCCCGCTTGCCATGGAGCCCAAGGATCTTTTCAGGATAGGAGGATAAATCATGAGTTTGACCTTTTGCAATCTGCATTTCACCAAGCAACCGGATAAAGTGGTTTATGTATCCAACGCTTTAATGAAGAGCCTCAACCTGTCCGGCAAAAAAACGGTGCACCTTCGCTTCGGGCGTGACCGGGTACCTGCAACGATCAAACCAATCAAAAAAGCAGGTAAACATCTGTATCTCGCTTCAGGTATCCGTAATATGATGAACGTTCCGAAACGGGGCAGTATTTATCTCCGGAATTTGCAAAATGATGAGGTCCAGTTAGGTCCACTGATCGGCGTACTCTCTGATGGGCCTGCGACGAGCACGAATCCATTCGGTTCCCGTACTGGTTTCATCAAACAGTTACTCCGTGAAGGCAGCCGAAAATCCTATATTTATGCCTTTACTCCCCGGGATATCAATTGGCAGAATGAGACGGTATCCGGTTTTTTTCTGAATGATAACGGAAGCTTTACCCGCAAAACGGTACCTCTGCCCGATGTCGTCTACAACCGGTTACCAAGCCGTCGTTCAGATTTCTCACCAGCCATTAACCAACTGCGGGAACGATTTATTCGTCGGAAAATTCCGTTCTTCAATTGGAGCTTCTTCAACAAATCAGATATCTATACATTGCTGGAGAACGAACCAACAGCCGGAAGGTATATCCCTGAATCAATTACCAATCCGTCCGTTGAACAGATGAAGGAAATGTTGGAACGCCATCAGTTCGTCTACTATAAACCTACTGCCGGAAGTCTGGGGAACGGGATCTACCGCCTGACTTACTCGCCCAAACGTGGATATTTCGCACGTTATCGCAAAAAAGGCGGTAATGCACTCCTGCGTTTTGGGTCCTTCAACAGTCTGATGCGCATGCTTCAGGGAAGACATGGCAAACAGCTACGCGGATATGTCGTTCAGCAGGGAATACGTCTAATTGAGATTGATGAATGTCCAATTGATTTTCGTTTTCACATGCATAAAAATGGTAACAATCAATGGGTTGTTGTCGGAATTGGAGCCAAAAAGGCAGGACGTGGCAGCGTCACAACACACATCAAAAATGGCGGCTCCCTAATGACTCCTGAGCAGGCGCTCAGTCGCAACTTCGGCGATCGTGCGGGAGAAGTTCTTCAGCATGCCAAATCCGTCGCTATTACACTGGCCCAGGCGATTGAAACCCAGCACCAGCATCTGATTGGTGAGATTGGCTTTGATCTGGGCATTGATCAGGAGGAACATGTATGGATGTTCGAAGCGAACGCCAAACCCGGGCGCTCCATTTTCCGTCACCCTTCACTCCGGGTGGAGGGCAAATCGTCGGTGGAGCACATCTTGGAACACTGCCTGTATTTGAGCAAGTTCCGGAAGAAGGAAGAAATTTGATGAGCCTTCATGATGATTTCAAACCTGTCATTGCTGTTTTGACCATGCATGATAAACAGCGCATGTTCAGGGGAAATCATCAAAATTTTCAGGATATCTTACAGACAGGCGAAAGCATGGGATACGTGGTGTACATTGTAACTGTTCGGGATCTGAACGTGAGTGGTCCCACCGTGAAAGGATATACGTACAACAAGGGGAGTGGAAAGTGGGTTTCACAACCTTTCCCCCTTCCCCATGTTCTGTACAATCGTATTCCCAACCGGGAAGACGAAGGAAAACCTTCCGTACAGCGTAAAATTGACGAATGCATGCAATCCGGAATCGAACTGTATAACCCATTCTTTTTCAACAAATGGGATCTGTTCGAATGGCTGAAGAAGTCCAAATCGACTCAGCAACTGATCCCTTATACTCGGCGGATGCGAAGTGCTTCTTCTCTGGGTGCCGTTCTACGGGCGTATCCCTACCTGTACCTTAAGCCCGAGAGCGGCAAAGCTGGCAAAGGAATCATGATGCTTAAATTTCAGGAAAAAGAACGACTTCCCTACCGACTCAAAATACAAACCACACGTAAAAGCACGACCTATAAAGCAGCTACACTTGCCAAGTTATGGGCACGAATTCGCAAAGAAACCGGACTTACGCCCTATATCATGCAACAAGGCATTGAATTGGCATCCTCTCGTAAACGCCCCTTCGATTTGCGTGTTCTTGTACAAAAGAACACCAAGGGCCAATGGAGCGTAACCGGTGTAGGAGCGAGACTTGCTGGCTCCCGCAGCATTACAACGCATGTGCCGCGCGGCGGGAGCGTAGAAGACCCTGAGAAGCTGCTGACCGAGCTTTTTGGCGAAGAAATGTCAACAACCCTGATGAAACGTGTGAAATCCACTTCATTAATGATCGCAAGACAGGTAGAACGGGGATCTGGTTTCACACTCGGAGAAATGTCCATGGATCTGGGCATTGATGACCTGGGGGAACTCTGGTTCTTCGAAGCCAATGCAAAGCCCATGAAGTTTGATGAACCACAGATCAGACGGCGGTCATTGGAACGTATATTTCACTACAGCGCTTATCTTGCCCGTCAGTCCAAACGATGATAGACAGGAATACTGCAAAAAGAAGGTGATTGTTTGTGTCCTCACCTGTTCTGGGCATTATGACGTTGTACTTAAATGAACATCGCGCTCTTGAAGAACGAAGCGTCTATCGCAGAATGATTCTTGAAGGGCGCAAGCGGGGACTCGATATCTATGTATTCACACCAGCCGACGTACACCCCGGGGGCAAACAAATTGAAGCCATGGTTTTTCATGAGGGAAAAGGCTGGTCCAGGGAGTGGCGATCATTCCCGGACCTGATCTTTGATCGCTGCCGGATTCAACGTAACCGAAGGTTCCAGCAATTGCTTGCTTTTCGTGAGAAATATGGGCATCTGCTCTTTCTGAACAGGCCACTGCGCAATAAATGGACCATCCACCAGACCCTTTTACAAAAAGCCAACTTTCGTGAACACCTGCCGGAAACCGCTCTATTTCAGGATATGTCCGATGTAAACCGGATGCTCAAAGTTTCTTCCCTGGTCTATCTCAAACCCATTAATGGAACAGGCGGACGTGGTATTCTGCGCATTGAACGCAGCAGTAGCGAGGCTAATACGGTGCTTGTTCAGGGGCGGGATCAGAAACGTCGTATCATCACTCCACGTAAAGTTCATTTCTCACGACTTGGCGCGTTGCTCCAGCACTGGAACATGAAAGACAAGTATCTTGTACAAAAGGGGATTCAACTTCAGCTTCCGAATGGACGTGTGCATGATTATCGCATGCTCGTTCAGAAGAATGGTGAAGGACAATGGGAGCTTACTGGATGTGCTGGACGCATGGGTGCAGAAAAAAGCGTGACCTCCAATCTGCATGGCGGCGGTCAGGCAATAGCGATGAACCGACTCATGAAGCAATGGATCGAAGATGACGACCTCCGGGCAGAAATTAACACAACTGCAGAGAAATTCGGCATTGATGTTGCTTCGTTTCTGGAAGATACGTATGGCGACCTGTGTGAGCTGGCACTGGATTTGGCGATTGACAGAAGCGGACGTATCTACCTGCTTGAAGTTAATCCCAAACCTGCGCGTGAAGTATTCGCTCGCATCGGGGAGCGGGATATCTATTATAAAGCCATCACTCAACCGCTGGAGTATGCCTTATATGTATATCGCAACAGACCTCCCGGAACGTCCAGAAAACCAGCCACTCCCAGGCCCGTTTCGCAAAAATCCACCAGAGTAAAAAGAAAAAGGAAAGTCAAGTGAATGGATTAGATAAAGCAGGAGTCTATGTTCGCCAAGTGCGAGCATAGACTCCTGCTTTACTGTTTTTTATTTCTGTTCTTTCGTCCATTGCAGCGTATCGTTGTCAATCACAATATACCCTTTTTCCTCACCTTGCACATAAGATAATGCCAATCTCATCAGGTCAGGTTCTAGTTGGCATGTGGTAACACATGTAACCTGGTCAATATGATCCGCAGGCAGGCACAACGTCAGAATACCCACTTTTCCCGAGAAATCAGTCTTGCCCTGGATGACCGATGTTTCCGACTTGGAACCATACACCTCAGATACCCAGCCGGGCTGCTCCGTCAACGCGAAGGCTCCCTTCCCGATGCCTGCCGTAACCCATTGCATCGTCAGCGTTATGGAAGATGCCTCATAGCTCATATCCGCCGTCATTTCTCCAGCTTCATTCATCCTCAACGCAATATCCGCTTGCGGATGCAGGTGAAAACGTTGCTCCAGAGTATGCTCTGCTTCTGCCTCCAGCCAATCCACAATTAGTAGTATAGGAATCTCCACCCCTGCCAGCATCCACCGGCGATGTGTAACTGGATCTGGCAAATGTGTATATCCATCCTGCGAAGCATCAATGAAGTGATAGCTGTCATTGCTCTCCCAACGTAACGTTGTGGCCTGAGCCTCCGGTTCACCCCATTGCTGTGTGGAGAGATAAGGTGTCTGATTCAGACCATCCACCGTGACGGTATTGTGCGCCCGCGTACTTTTGAAATACCGACGCCATTCCCCTTCTTCATACGTGTAACGTCCGGTGTCCGTGAAGAAAAGCTGGTTCTTCCACATCCACTCCACATTCAGCGCATCTGCATGTCCATGTGCTCCGCCCATGGCAGCCGCATCAAAAAAAAGATATTGATACTTGTCCCTCATAACATAATATCCTGTCTGCGGAAAAGCCCGGCTCGACAAAGCCGGAGAAGAAGAAGCCTGTAGACGGAGGCATCGCTCATATTTCTCCACACCCAGCAACCAGAGACACTCCGAGCTATCCGTTCCGCGAGCCATCAAATCATCATCGTCCAGGATCGCTCCAAGCAGGGTCAGTCGTTGTCGTCCATCGCCAACCCAATCCGAATCACCAATACCGGTAGACTGGTGATCTGGTCGAATCAGCGCCTCAGTAAATGCTGCCATTTGGCGTAGACAGCTGGCATACCATTTCGAGAAAGGATGTCCTGAAATCTCACCCAACCGATAAGGCGTGCCAAACATCTCGATGCTGGCATTGTGGTAATGTGTTGTCAGTTCAACCTGTATTCCCTCTTCACCCAACTGATGCAGCAAACACAGCTCAAGACGTTCCATCGCCACTTGACGCCAGTGTGGACTTCGCGGGTGCTGGTGGTAGAACGTAGCAATCATGAACAAGCCTTGCATATGCATAATGGCATGATTGATTTCCGTGCTGCCGAGGTAACGGGTCAAAAACTCGGCGTGCTCTTCCAGACCTTGTCGGAACTCCGCCTGAAAACCTTCGTCTATCAGTGAACTCGCTTCCATATATTTATATGCCGATATCCAGGACTGCACACGTAGTCCCGTCTCCAGCAGGCGCCACGGACCGGGTCTTTGAAAGAACACAGCCTCGTCATAAACCAGATTTACAGAAACCGGGTTTTGCTGTCTCCAGCTACGGAAGTGGTCAATAAATGCTGTTACATATAGCGGATTGCCCTTCATCAGATACGCCTTGCCCAGATCGAGCATATGCCAGTGTCGATTGATGCCCCATGTGAACTCCAGATCATTGGTCGGGTTGTCGAGCCAGTCCACAGGTGTCCCCATCGGAATCCAGCGATTCAGATCGTTGGTATAAGGAACGATAAATTCATTCAGGATGGCACGATTGGCAATCGTGAGCGAATTTCGGGCTTCTTCCGGAAAATGTTTTTCATAATATTGGGCAGCCCGTTGCAGATCCGTTGCCGAAAGGTAAAAATCGCTCATTGGGACGCCTCGAGGAAATCCTGACGGAATGGGGTAAACACATCCAGAATGACGGAGTCCTCCAGGGCCTTGACCCCATGCGGAACGTTAAAACCGGCATAAAAGCTGTCCCCTGCTTTTAAGATACGAGTTTCTTCACCGACCTGTACCTCAAAGCTGCCTTTGACGATATAGCTGACTTGCTCGTGCGCATCATGAGAGTGAACTTCTCCAATACCACCTTTAGCAAAGGTAACCTCCACCATCATTAATGTACCGCCCATGCCCAAGATCTTGCGGGAACTCGTTTCGTTTATGATATATGCATCGGTAGACGCATGATTAATAATCATTTTGCTTTTCCCCTTTCCTTGTGAATAAGCGACCGAAGTAGTTAAACCACGGCCGCTATGAACGTTTATTAGTCTTCTGTGGACAATTTACCCTGAAGCTTGGAAGAATCGAACGATGGATCAGCAGTTATGTTGGTCAGCCCTGCCGCTTTGGTTTTCTCCAGAGCTGCATTGTACCTTGTATCCAGATCCTTGATCACAGCATCGAGATCGCCACCCGTGAATACAAAGATTGAAAAAGCCTCACCCCATTTGGTGCCTTCCAGTGAACTCTCGGTCACCACACTTGGATTTGCCGGGAAAATGGCATCATATCGTTTGGGCAGGAAACCTTCAATGCCCGGAATGCTTGGTTTTTTGTCAGAGCTTAGTACAGCAGGAATCAGTGAGATTCCGTATCCCTTTTCGTAATACTCACTCTGAAGATCTGTGCTGTACACATACTCCATAAACTTCCATGCCGCTTCCTTATTGGCAGAATCTGCATTGATGCCGATGTAGGAGCCCCCGATGACTTGCGAAGCGCCCTTGATCGTTCCATCATTTGTTGGCACAGGAGCCGCTGCCCAATTTTCTTTGGTAGGAAACTGATCTTTATATACCCCTGGTTCGCCGGAGTGATTAATGTACATTCCAATTTTTCCTTGTGCAAACTGGGCTCTGAGTGGATCGATGTCCAGACTTTCTACCCCTGGCAGCATACTGCCATCCTGATTCATCTGACGGAGTGCCATTGCGATATCCTTGTACATCCCAAAATCAAATTGGCCAGTCTTGTAGTTGTAACCATCAATACCAACATTACTGCTTGCACCTGCGATCGTATTGGCTGCTCTCCAGAAGCCGCTGCTGCTCTTGAACGGGCTGGCAAAACCATAGATGCCTTCACTTTTACCAACTTCGGTAATTTTTTTGGCATCCGCAACCATCTCAGCCAACGTTTTTGGCGGACTCTCGATCCCTGCTTTTTTGAAAATATCCTTGTTATACACAAGCCGCCAGACCTGCCCTGTATTGGGGAGGGAATATATTTTTCCATCAATCGTGTTTTTATTTTCAATCAAGCTGTCTTTAAACACGGCCTTCATCTCATCACTCATGTATCCATCGATCGGGGCGAGATACCCCTTCTGATAATACGTCTGAAAATCATTAACTTGCAGCACATCGGGTGCCTGCTTGCTGGCAAAAGCAATATCGACCGCCTGTGGGTAGTTGTCCCCCATCACGGTCATCTCCACTTCAATGTTGTCCTTGTTCGTCTGGTTGAACTCATCGATCTTGGATTTCATAAAATCAGCATCATGGCGGTCCGGTGTCCAATATATGATTTTGGTTTTCCCTCCGGCATTCTCCCCGCTGGTCCCCGATTCGCTATTTGCCGAAGTACCACTGTCAGCAGAACAACCTGCCAAACTTAGCGCCAGCAATGCACTTAGCGTAGTCACCATCCACTTTTTAACCATTGATATGCCCCCTTATGCTTGTCTGGACAACCCGTTTGGTTATCCGTTAACGTAATGATAATCGCTAAGCTTTCATGCAAGTGAGGGACATTCTGACTTTGCATGGTGGGAAAAATGACGATCCGTATCGGGTTCAATTCTCATACATTTGCCGGAAGCAGGTTGGCGTCATGCCGCAATATTTCTTGAACAAACCGCTGAAATAAGGCCTGTCCTCATAACCCAGCCTCTGGCAGATCTCTTGCACCTGTACACCTGCAACCAGCAACTCTTTTGCTTTTTCCATCCTCATCTTAGTAATATATTGAATCGGCGTTATGCCCGTTTCCTTTTTGAAGGCATTGGCAAAATAACTCGGACTTAAATGCACGGATTGGGCACAGGCATGCAGCGTCAGATTTTCTGCAAGATTCAGACTGATATATTCCTGTGCTTTGCTAATCGCCTGTTTGACATCGGTGAGTCGCTTTTTGTCCATAATCTCGCATCCCATACTGCTAAAATGCTTGATATATCCCCTCCAGCCCTCAAATGTCAAGGAGCGCATCGCCTCAAGCACTGTCAGGTCGGCCTCCAGACGCAAGCGTTCCTCTGCTGTAATCTCATCACAAAAGGCACGGTAGATGGCAAAGGCCAGTCCAGACAACAAACGAATCATCGTGAGCGGCTCGGGAAAACCTTCGGAAACCTGCCATTCTTCGAGAATTTCATCAATGATCCGGTGACAAGTGCTCTCATTACCACATTTCAGTGCGTAAAAAAGCTCTTTTTCCTTCTCCAAAGGATATACCGGGGCCACACAGGCCTGATTCTCCAGTTCAGCATACTTGAGGATGCAATTTCCTTCACTGTAAAAACGATAGGATATCGCCTGATCTGCATGTGCGTAGGACGTCCAGATTTCCTGTGGTCTGTGGGCAATCGTACCCACACCAATCGAGACTGTTTTTTTGCTGAATCGCTCCACATTTTGGCGGCATTGCTCCAGGAGCTCGGAGACATCGATCTGACTTGGTGTGTTAAATATGGCGGCAAGCCGGTATCGGTTTTCCCGTAAAACAACGCCCTTGGTATAGCGGTTCAAGGTTTCTCCCACAATATTTTGGACCGCAAAAGGAACGATTTCGGCATCCAGATGCATCGTGTATCCATATCGCGTATAACCATCCACCTCAATGACCATCACGAGAAGATTGGAGGAATCGAGATCAATATGCAGCTCGTTCCAGCGACTTTCATTCAGGAAGCCCCCGATTTCATGACGCAACAAACCCAGGAGATAGCTGTGACGCTCGTACTGGCTGCTGCTCTCCACCTTCTGCTCCAACTGTTCCAACTGTTTGCACTGTGCCTGCTCTTCCTTAATCACCTGTCTTACCTTCAACACCGCACCGAGTATTTCTTCAGGGGTAAACGGTTTGAGCAAATAGTCGGATGCCCCCAGCTTGATGGCTTCCTGTGCATATTGGAAATCCGAATAACCACTGATGAAAATAAATTTGGCTCGCAGTCCGGCATCCAATGCCCGCTTCATGAGGTCCAGTCCGCTCAGCTTGGGCATCCTGATATCACTAATCACGATGTCGGGTTGCTGCTCCAGCAACAAGGACCAACCGAGCTCTCCATTGCCCGCCGTGCCTACAATCCGAACCTGATGATCTTCCCACGGAATAGTTGAGGATATGCCTTTTACAACTGCCTGGATATCATCCATAACACACATCGTCAATTGGCCCATACTGCCCCTCCTCAGGTGATCGGAATCGTGATAACAACTGTTGTCCCTACATCTGTACTGCTATGAAACACAATCGAGGCCACATCCCCGTAGTGCAGGCTTAGTCTGCCATGGAGATTGGATAGGGCATAACCTTTGCGTCCCCCGTCAGGAGCATCCTCAGCAGAGATGCTGGCTACATCCATCCCACATCCATTGTCAGCCACCTCCAGCCGTAGTGTGTTACCCTGACGATCAATGCGGATCAGGATAACGCCCATATCTTCTTTGTCATTGAATCCATGCAGGATGGAATTCTCGACCAAGGGCTGAAGCAATATTTTTAAAATATCAACAGCGTAACAAGAGGGGTCCCCCACCTCAATTCGATAAACGAACAGATCCTCATAACATTTTTGCTGAAGCTGCATGTATTGTTCGACATGTTTGATCTCCTGCCCCACACTGGTGATGTCTTTCCCATCATTCAGTCCCAGACGGAATAACAAGGATAAGGAGACGATCATCTCACTTACATCCTTCTTCTCTCCGCTCTCACTTTTCCAGAACATTGTATTCAGCGTATTGTAGAGGAAATGAGGATCAACCTGCGCCTGAAGCGCCTTGACTTCAAACCGCCGTTTGTCTTGCTCTGTTGTCCGTACTTCTTCAAACAGAACCTGAATCTGGTCCAACATCCGATTGAAACGATGCCCTACAGCGCTGACTTCATCGTCATACTTGCTGCGAAACCGTACATCCAGATCATTGGACTCCACCTCAACCATCAGGCGTCGCAGTTTGTTCAGTGGCTTCAGCAGAGCGGATGCCAGTAGCCTGGACAACCCAAGTGCGAGCAAAATGCAAAACAACATGATCAGGATGATCAGCCAGCGTATCTTTTGGAGGGGGGACAACAAGTCAGCCTTGGACTGTACACTTACCATGACCCAATCCTCGTTCATCGACAATGCCGAATAGTTAACAAGCATGTCCTCCCCCTGATCGTTCCTATAGGTAAAATCTCCAGCATCGCCACGGCTAAACTGTTGGGTAAAGTCCGGCTCCATAATGAAATCGTAATTTCGGGACCTGGGTCGAATGACTTCATTTCCGTTTTTGTGCAGCAAAAACAGTTGAATCTGGTTATTCATGAGATCCTGCGTCAGAATGTCTCGCATCGCCTCTTCCTTCATATTGACGACCATATATACATTCGAATAGGTATGATTATCGATCACAATGGGTTTGAGCAACAGAGATAACACATTTCCTTGGGATTGGAACAGTTCACTCTGATGTGAACCAAACCACATCGTATTCCAGCCTTGCAGCTTCACGTAGCGTCCGTATTCCCTGTCGAACGGGTTATTGCGATTCGGAAAATCTTTGGTCGAGAAAAAATCACCGATGGGTGTTGTCAGATATGCGGTATCAATCAGTGGCTCTACGAGCTTCAATTGAGCAAACGATGTTTGCAGCAGCGAGAGATTCTGATAATAATGAGATGTGTTATTTTTCCCCACGTCCTTCATGACCTGGGTGAATGCTTCATTGAGCATAAAAGAAAAAGAGGATACAACAATATGCCTTAGATGTTCATCCATAACCTGCACTGATTTGTTCAGAATGCTTTGTTTCAGTTCAAGTGCATTCTGCTCAATGCTTCGTGCAGCAAAGAGATAAGAGCATATCCCGGTCACACTGATGCACAGGACAACGAGAAAAATGTACAGCAGCTGTATTCTTTTTTTCAGGGACATTTTATAAAAGTCGAATATCATCGGCGCTCGCTCCTTGAACACGGCTTGGCCCGTCCGCTGTGAATTAAAATGAGTATAGCACAGTGGAATAACCCGTAAAACCGTTTCCATGATTGTGCTCACGCCTATCCTTTCACAGCTCCCAAGGTCACCTGCATGAATGATTTGTTGGCAAAAATATAAACGATGAGCAGCGGCAAAATGGACAGACAGGCTCCGGCCATCATCAGTTGGACCTCAGCCGCAGCTCCGATGCCATATCGCAGACTAGCCAGCCCAACCGGCAAAGTCTGCAAATCCGGATTGCTCATGGTGAACACAAAAGGAAGAATATATTCATTCCAAGAACTCTGGAATACACCCAGACCTGCAACGGCGAGTCCGGGCCGCAGGAGCGGAAGAATAATTCGCCAGTATGTGGTGAAGAAATTACAGCCATCAATCATCGCCGCTTCATCCAGTTCGCGCGGGATGCTCTTGAAGAAACCAATGAGAATAAAGTATGTGGCAGCGTGTGCGCTGATCAGTATAATAATAACGCCCCACAACGTGGTATTCAGCCCCAGCTTAACCATGAGGTCAAATTGCGGACGCAGCACAACCGCGCCTATGGAAATAAACAGAGTGGATGCCATGAGCAAGGTGTACCCCTTTTTCCCTTTGAAATTCACTCGATCCACAGCGTAGGCTGACATCGAAGCTACCAGCAACGTGCCAACTGTTGTACTGATGCTAACAAACACGCTGTTCATCGTAAAACCCGAAAAATTGGCGGTTTTCCAAGCCTGAGCATAGTTGGAGAACTGCCAAATCTTCGGCCAGATGGTAGCCCCTCCGGTCAATTCCTGGTTTGTTTTGAAGGAACCGAGCAATACAAGTATGATGGGGAACAACGACAGCAGAGCAATTGCGATCAAAAACAGCCAAAGTACCGTTCGTTTGGTCCAGCGAATGAGTTGGGGAGACCCTGAGGGCGCAAGCACATTTTGAGTCATCATCGTTTCCTCCTGATTAATTTATACGTGTTCAAAAAGTCTGTTTTTCATTTTAATAGACATCATTGAGCTTTTTGGATATACGGAAATAAATGAGCGTCACAGCCCCTACGATGAGAGCCGTTGTGAAACCAACCGCACTGCCATAACCGAGCTGCTGGAGTGATTGGGTGTCAGCCGACACGGGAAACAACAGTTTAAACAAATACAGATACATCACCTCTGTTTTGCCATACGGCCCTCCTTCGGTAAGCACCATAATACTCTCGTAACCTTTCAGCGCCGTGGTAATTGCCAGCATGATGATCATCTGCAAGACTGGACCCAGCAATGGAATTGTTACATTCCGCAGTTTCTGAAACTCACTCGCTCCATCCAGCGATGCCGCCTCATAAAGCTCTTCGGGAATGCTCTGAAGACCCGCAATGAACAACAACATATAGTTGCCCACAGCCCCCCAGATGGCGATGATGATGGTTGTTAGCATGGCATGTTCAGCCCCCAGCCAGCTAATGGATTCGGAGATCACATGATACTTGAGCAGCAATTGGTTCAATATTCCGTTATAAGAGTTGAAAATAATAAAGAATACAATCGCCATGACCGAAGCACTAAAAATAGTGGGGAGATAATAGATCGCCCTAAAGAGGGATCGCCCTCTCCATTTGCGATTCAGAATAATCGCCAGAGTTAACGACAGTGGAATTGTAACAACGAGTTTGCCCAGGGCGTACACACCCGTGTTGCCTACAGAATCCCAGAATTGCCCGTCACGCAAAATGCGTCCAAAATTATCAAGCCCGATAAAGACAGGCGTCCCGATGCCTTGATAATCATAGAACATGTAACGCAGCGCCCATAACAGCGGATAGATCCCAAATACAAGGGTTAAAAAAAGACTTGGAAAGATGAACATATAGGCATGTATTTTGGATGGTTTCACCAGAATCGGACCCCCTATAGCTTTTGAATGAAGTATAGAGGGAATATGGAGGTAGGCGGGATAGGGAAATCAACTTTTTACAGGGGAGAATGTGACTGCATGACCATACAAAAAAACCTGTATTCAACGAATTTCCGTTGAGTCTACAGGTTCATATCATGCGGTTCGTAATCTTAAATCTCAGTATACGTATGTAGCGTATAGGCTACTCTGCTTCATCATACAGACGCAGCAGTTCTGTAAAATCAGAGATGAGCACATCTGAGCCCGCAAGCTCCTCATCACGGCCAAACCCGGCATAAGCACAGCCGATGACCGCCTGACCGTTCATTTTACCAGCTTCCACATCAGAAGAGCGATCCCCTACCATCCATGCGTCCTGAATACGATGTTTCTCAAGCAGGATCTGCACCAGATTAATCTTGGAAGGAGTCTTGTACTGGCCTGCACTGTATACCCCTTCAAAGAAAGGCATAATCTCGTGTGCAAACGCCACACCCTTCACATAGTCCTCCAGCCCGTTACTTGCGACAAAAAGACGCACTCCTTGTTGTTTTAATGCTTGCAGTGTTTCTTTCACCCCAGGATACAATTGGGAACTTCCTTGATCAAGCCCCTCAATCTCCAGTTGAAGCAACAGTTCGTCTGCACGGCGATGTGCCACTTCCGATGCCTCAGGCATAACCACTTTCCATATATCCTCGAGCAACATGCCCAAACTTCCCAGCATCCGTTCCTCGGGTGGAGTTTCTCCTTCAAAATGCCCTTCGGCACGCAATGTATCAAATAGTTGCTGGTAAGCTGGCAACAACAGGGTCTCTGTCTGGAACAGCGTACCATCCATGTCAAAAATCATCGCTTCCGGTTTGAGCAATACCTTCTCTTTATTCATGTCCAATGTTCCTTTCGGATTGGGATATTGTATATGTAATTGGAATCGTTCCCTTCCCATGATAAACATAACGTTTGAACGTGTAAACCAACGATTGTAAAACATCATCAACCCCAACCTTATACAACATAAATCAAACGTTATATTATAGTTAAACGAACTATATACAAAAGAAGTTTCTTTACGTATAATACTAAAAAATAGTTCTTTAGACACCTAATCTAAAGACCTACAATTGTCATATTTCCGGTTTTTTCGACAACTACATATACCCCATAGAGAGGAATAACAAACATGAAAAAGCGAAAGACCTTTAAGATTTTTTATAAGATCGGATTAGGATATTTACTCGTACTGGCTGTACTGGCTGGTTGCATCCTGCTGATTCAGAACAGCACAAGTCAGCTCCAACGGGAACTGGATTTTCTGGTCGATCACGATATGAGGGTACACGCCCTCACCTATGAACTCGAAAGAAACATGGTAGATATGGAAACAGGTCAACGCGGTTACATCATCACGGGTCAGGACAATTATCTCGATCCCTACACCCAAGGAAAAGCGCAACTTATTACACTCAAAGATGAACTTGCTGCTTTAATTTCGGATAATCCGGCTCAACTTGCACTTTTGGAAGACATACATACTAATATGGAGAACTGGGTTCAGGTCGCTGGTGAACCTGTGGTCGCCCTTCGCCAAGCAAATAATACACAGGCCATTCGAGATTTTTTCGCAGATGATCCAGGTAAAAGAGACATGGACCAGATTCGGACTGCTCTCGATACGTTTCGAACCAACGAGCATACGTTAACCGATAACCGTACAGAAGCACTGAAGCAAAAAAACACACTACTGAACCTGGAACTGTATGGGGCACTTATCGTTGTGGCCATTATCTCGTTCATCACTGCATTGGTCCTGTCACGTGCCATTGTTAGAAACATCCGTACCGTGAAGCAGGCATTAAATGACATCGGTTCTTCCAATGGTGACCTGACACTGAGAATCGCTACGCCAATGAAAGACGAAACTCGTGAACTCGCGGAGGCAGCCAATACAATGCTCACTGGTTTGCAGCAAATGATGCTGGACGTTCAGAGCAATGCCATGATTCTGAGTAAAGCTTCGGATCGATTGGATAAAGGGGTTGCCGATAGCCATCTTGCAGGAAAAGAAGTTGCCACTGCCATGGAACGTGTAGCTGAAGGCGCTGATGAACAGGTTGCTCTTACGCAAACCATGGTAGCTGCGATGCAGCAATCCCTCCACGGCCTTAATCGTGTCGCCTCCTCGGCAAGTGACGTGGCAGGCCGTGCAGTTCGTACCGAATCCATTGCCGTGGATGGGCAACAGCGCATTGATAATGCTGTAGGTAAAATGAGTTCCATTGAGCAATCCTTCCTCTCTGTACAGGAAGCCATTAATGAAATTTCGAAGATGTCTGATCAAGTGATCAACATTGCAGATTCAATGTCAGGTATTGCGAGACAAACCAATCTGCTTGCACTTAACGCCGGAATCGAAGCTGCCCGCGCTGGGGAAAATGGACGCGGCTTCGCTGTTGTTGCTGCGGAAATTCGTAATCTTGCAGACCAAAGTGCAACATCAGCCAAAGAGATTACAAGTATATTGGAAACCGTGGTAGCAGGTGTTCAGAGTACGGTGCAGGTGGTTGATGAGAGTACTCTACATGTGAATGAAGGGTTGCGGACCATTGAGGATGCAGGTAATGCTTTTTCAACCATTACTCAGCATATTCATAACCTCAGCGGTGAAGTTTTGGAGGTATCTGCTGTTGTCGAGGAGTTAACTTCCGGTAGTGAGGCTGTGATGAAGTCCATCAATGAAGTATCGGCTGTTGTGGAAGATACTGCATCAGCCACGGAAGAAGTATCTGCGATGACGGAGGAGCAACTTGCTTCCCTGCAGGAAATGTCTGACACGTCCAAGCAGTTGAATGAAATGTCGGATACACTTGATCAGCTGGTTAAGCGATTCAAGCTGGCGTGACCTGAATCAACATACAACATAACGATAGAATGTCTATGTAGCTCTATTTTGCGCCAAAACACAGGAAAGAAGCATCGCAGACAGGCACACCTGGGCCACTGCGATGCTTCTTGGTGTTACGGAGAGCTGATACATTTAAAGGTACAGCAGGCACTTCGAAATGAAAAAACCTGACACTCCTTTTCTTATCCTGATTGTTCCGTGTTCCGTAACGCTTCCAGTATCAATTGTGCCTGATACCCATCGTTAAAGTCATATATCTTAGCTGGTTTGCCTTGTATACGTGCAATCACATGTTTAAGAACCGGCAATTCACTGGCGGACTCAAGCACTTCCACAGGAGAAAGTGGCTGCCCCACCATGCCAGTCTTCAATTCTTCCCAATTTTCCAGCGCAATCGTGCCTTTTGTGCCATACACCACCATGGATACACGTTCTTCCCCCGCAAATTGAGAGATGCCGTTCAGCTGAATTCGGATTCCGTCTTCCAGTTCCATTGCAGCCTGCACTTCTAGTTCACAGTCTCCATTATCAGGATATTGAACCTGGGTGCTCACTACCCGGATGGCACCAAACACCTTTTGAATCATATGAATCCAGTGAATCCCCACTTCAAGAATAAATCCACCCTGCTCCCGGCTTGTAATCCATGCATTCTGTTGCCATGATCGTGGCCACTGCGGGAATTGCAAAATGAGATCTATTTTGCGAATGGCCCCCACAGTATCCTGCTCAATCATCTCTTGCAACTTCAGCACGGAAGGTTCATGCGGCATCGAGAAGTGGATGGCATGAACAACGCCCGCTTTTTGCGCTGCATCCAGCATCTTTTTGGCTTCTTCTATACTATTGGCAAGCGGTTTCTCGCAGAATACATGAATTTTGCGCTCCAGCGCCTCCATGACAACCGGATAATGAAATTTCGGCGGAACTGCAATATACAACAGATCAATCTGATGTTCATTCATCAATTGCTTGTAATCCGTATACGTCCTAACTCCCCGATGAGAAGCTGCAAAAGACGCCAAACTTTCCTCATTCGCATCACACACCGCAACAATCTCAATCTCCGTGTCCATCTTTGTATTCTCGATGAGATGAACCATATGTAATCCCATTTTACCCAGCCCAATCAGAGCCATCTTGATGACTGTCATTCCATCCCCTCCCAATTCCTTTCCAGTATAGCAGAAAGCAAAGAATTGCGAATGCGATGCGTTGATACGAAAAAAGATAAATCCCTAGCTTTCAAGTCGCTATTAGAGACTGAAATTCATCATTGTTAGTCATATTTTTACATTATTTGTAACTTCGTAACAACCGGGTAATTCGTTCCAGGGATATATAACCAATTGTTTTCACTTTATCCAGCATCACTTAAAGCGTTACCAACTTAAGAATCAGGAATTTAGACTCACAAATACAGGTTGACAAAAAACCACAAAAAAAGATACTCTTCCTAATAACAATGAATATTTCCTCTTACAACCTTAGATAGTAACTTGCATTCAACAAATGGAATATGCGTATGGTTCTAATAACCTATTTCATGAAGCGAGGTGTCCCGCATGAGAACAGTTGCGGACTATTTGGCAGAAACTCTGCGTAATCTAGGCGTTACTCATGTCTTTGGTATTATTGGTAAATCCATCTGCCCTGCTGTACTGAAAATGGTGGATTACGGATTAGAGTTCATTCCAGGCCGTCATGAATCCAGCTCAGGTTTTGCCGCATCCGGCTATGCATTACAGACGGGTAAACTCGGCGTTGCCTTTGCCACATCCGGTCCAGGCGGAACTAATCTGCTTACTGCAGCAGCCCATGCAAAGGCCAACAATCTGCCCGTTCTATTTATTACGGGTCATCAATCCATCCAGGAACTGGGGCTACCTCAGTGCCAGGATTCCTCTTCCTATCTGGCTGATCTAGCCGAGATGTTCCGGCCTGCCACATTATTCAGTAAACTCGTTGAGCGTGGAGATCACTTCGGCACCCTACTGAATCATGCCTTATCCATTGCCCTTGGTCCGAATAAAGGCCCTGTTCACCTCTGTCTTCCTTTTGACGTACAGACTGAATTGTTATCGGAATGCCGGATTATCATTCCCGAACCGGAACCTCTTTTTAGTATATCTAACCTGAATCGTATTTTCCCTCTCATTCAACAATCCAACCGCCCTTTAATTATTGCTGGTAAAGGTGTAAGTCGTGCCAGAGCCCATGATGAATTGCTTCAATTGGCCGAATCGTTCAACATTCCTGTCATTACTACGCCTGGTGGAAAAGGAGCGATTGCGTGGGACCATCCCCTGTACCATGGACCTTGTGGTGTTGGAGGTTTCCCACATGCAGACGACATGTTGAACCAAAGTGACCTTTATATTGTACTCGGTTCACGTCTGAGTGATATGACCCTATGCAATCTGAAACCTGAGAACCACCCGGCACACCTCATTCAATTTGATACTGATCCTACATTTGTGGGTAAGATTCTGAGTGCTCAAACCTTACATATCACCGGTGATTTGAAGGACAACATGCAATATTTGCTGGGCACATTAGAAGACCTCCCTACTCCTGTGAGAACCACGGCACCCATCGATTACACTGTCCCTTTACCAGATCTGCCCCACCTGTCTCTGGCTTCTGTGCTGGAAGGGATGAGTGATCTGCTTCCGTACGATCATAAGTTGTTTGTTGATGATGGCAGCCATGGATTTCATGCGGTACAGCGATATAAAGTCAAGAAACCAGGCAGTTTTGTATTTGACGCATACTTTGCATGTATGGGTAATGCCATTGGTATGGCCATTGGTGCCAAAGCTGCTTCTCCTGAGGAAACTATCGTATGCATCACCGGGGACGGATGTTTCATGATGCTGGGGACTGAGATTAATACCGCAGTATGCAACAATCTTGCCGTGATCTTCATTGTCGTCAATAATAAACAACTGGATATGGCTCTCAAAGGAATGGAAAAAACAACAGGCAGGATCGATGGCACCTTATTTGAGGTTCCCATGGATGCAGCCAAATTCGCCGAATCTCTGGGAGCTGTCGCTTTCCGGGCAGAGACACATGAAGAATTCTCATCTGCGCTGAGCACAGCCCAAACGTTGAATCAGGTGACTGTCATTGAGCTTCTGACTGATCGAGATGAAATTCCACCTACGGCTCACCGCACCGTAACTTTGAATTAGGAGGAGCATATCATGAGCGAACATGTAGCTCAGGGCCTGGACCGTTTTGCTAAACTTTCTGGTGAGTACGGCGCAAGAGCCCTTGCACCAATCAAGGAGCATTTTCCCGAATTATCTGAATTTATTATGGGGACAGCATATGGGGATATTTTTCAGCGCACCACCATTTCGGATCAATGGAAGGAAGTTGCTATCATATCTTCGTTGATCACCCAAGGACAGTATGAACAACTAGGCGTGCATTACACGATGGCTCTAAGCGTGGGAGTGACGGTGGATCAGCTCAAGGGAATATTGCTACATCTGGCACCATGTGTGGGTGCTCCACGCATTATTAGTGCATTTAATATTTTGCTTGCCACTCTAGACGAAATACAGTAATTCACTTTTCTACATTTTTATACATGATTCGACTTTTTTATTGATCTTTTTACATTCCTACCTTTATAATATGGTTAAATTATCCTTCGAACCAGCTCGCATCTTAGAAGCTTTCGGCAGAGGCCCAATGGGCTGTGTATCCACTAACAGGATAGCCTTAACTCATTTAAAGGAGAGAGATCAAGCATGGGAAATTTCATTCTGAAGACTGACGTTTCGAACAAGGTGTTAAACATTGAACTGGAGGGTTCTTTCTCTCAAGAAGACGGTTTGCGTTCCATCTCGGCCTATCAGGATACGATCGCTCCTATTAATACCAAGGAGTATAACCTGAACATTGATTGCAAAAAGTTGAATGTTACGGCTCCGGAGATTGTGCCTCTTCTGGAAGGATGCCTTCAAATGTTCAAAAAAGATGAATATAAAAAAATCGTATTGACCCTCGAGAACAACGCGATTCTAAAAATGCAGTTGTCCCGGCTCGGCCGGTCAGTCGGTCTGGACAATCTCGAAATCATCTCTACCGTTACCACTTAATAAACCAGGCGGACAAGCTGAGAATTCACCCTTCCGCTCAAGAGGAGAATGAAGATGGCCGGAATTCGTATTGTAGATATCGATATCTATCATCCAGCAACCAAGGTGCACAATGACTTTTATATTGAACATTTTGACGCAAGAGGTGTAGATATTCGAGGATTGTTAAAGGCACTTGGTCGTGATACACGTTATAAAATTGACAACGATGACGAAAACTCACTAAGCATGGCCTTTGAGGCAGCCAGTAACCTACTGGAAAAAACCGGACTCACCGGTGCAGATATTGATCTGATTGCTTATGCAAGCCAAACGCCAGAATACATCTTTCCTACGAATTCCTTGATGATCCATCGCCTGATTAACGGAGCCTCTCATACGATCTGCATTGACAGCAACGCCAACTGCGCAGGCATGACAGCAGCTTTCGAACAGGTTAGCCGGCAGATGCTGGGCAATCCTCGCATTCGTCGTGCCTTAATCATCGGCTCGGATTACGTGGCTCCTCACGCCAGCCCGGACGATCCCGTATACTTCGCCAATTTCGGTGATGCAGCAGCGGCGGTTATTGTGGAGCGGGATGAACAAGCTGTCGGTTTCATTGATTCAATCTATCAGACGGATACGTGTGTGTATGGTAATTCGCTATTTCCTGCAGAAGGCCTGGCTAAACTGGGCAAAACGGGTGTAGATGCGGGTGCTTTTCATGTGAAATTCATACCATTCGATGATTCCATCTGCGTGGATGCCGCTTCTGAGTCCATCCGTACCCTGTTAACACGCAACGAGATTACACCAGACGAGATCAAAGCCGCCTGCTTCTCTCAACTATCCATTAGTAATATTCGGGCTGTATCCGAGAATGTCGGCATTGCTGATGATATTGCCGTCTACATTGGCGATGAATTCGGATATACCTCAACCAGCAGTCCATTCATTGCATTGCATCGGGCGGTTACAAGCGGTCAGATTCAGCGTGGTGACAAAGTGTTGTTCTGGACGGTTGGAGCCGGGTGGCAAAATGTAGCCATGGTGGTAGAATACTAGGCTAGCCTTTTTCGCCATCATATCTTTATTCAGCAGAATAATAACTAGGACGATCCCTTTTATTTTAATTCAAAAAGGATCGTCTTTTTATTTGAACGGAATCCTCACTCCACCACGTATACTGCTTCTGGCTTTATTAACTAACTCATAGTAATTAACTCAAAGCAAAAAGCAGCCCTATCGGACTGCCAGACTTCTGCTTCTATACCAAACGTTCAGAAAATCTTCTTTGTCTCGCGATCGTCTTTCAGGATCTCTACAGCCTCCCGGAAACGCAAGGAATGCACGATCTCCCGTTCCCTCAGGAATTTCAGACTGTCCTGCAGATCCACGTCATCCGTCATGTCGATCAACCATTGGTATGTAGCCCGGGCCTTCTCTTCCGCTGCAATGTCTTCGTACAGATCCGCAATCGGATCACCCTTGGCTTGAATATACGTAGCGGTAAACGGTACACCTGCTGCATTGCTGTAAAAAAGGGCCTTATCATGATTAACGTAGTGAGCAGCCAGCCCGGCTTGCTCCAGCTGTTCAACTGTAGCATCTTTAGTCAGCTTATAGATCATGGTTGCAATCATCTCGAGGTGGGCAAATTCTTCTGTTCCAATGTCGTTTAACAGGCCGATAATTTTGTCTGGAATCGTATAACGCTGGTTCAGATACCGCAGGGCAGCTGCCAATTCCCCGTCTGCTCCACCATACTGCTCCATCAGTAATTTGGCCATATGAGGGTCACATTTACTCACTCGAACGGGATATTGTAGCTTTTTCTCGTATACCCACATTGCAAGACTCCTCCTTTAACGTTTATACCTGCCAAGGCCATGGTGTCTGGGACCACTCCCACGGATATTTCGAGAAGGCGTGACCAAAATTCATCAGCGGTCCATACAGCTGTTGAAACTCATGAGCTACCCGCATTCGCTCCTGGCTGAACTTGTTGTACTGCTCAATGCTTTGGAAGTCACCTGGATGGGTATCCAGGTACAGATTCAGTTCCACTAACACGAAGTCCAGCGCCTGAAGTTCTTCCAGCAACTCGTAGTATTTTGCATCACAGGCTTTCGGTGCTTCAGGTTCCATTTGCCTCCACCTTCCTCTCCTTTGACTTCTTGGATGTGTAAGGGCTATATAATGCAGGCCATAATGTTCCCAGTCTTAACGCTTCTGCCGGACTGTATTGCGGCCAACCCATGGGCTGGAACGGTATAAACAACTGCGGTGGAACAAGATACGTGCGGATTTCCATCGGTTTGCAAGGATCAAACGGCCCCACAAAAGGAGCATAGGCTCGAAGCTGTGGATCCTTCACTCGAAACGCCTCCTTCAACGATGTTTACGTGCATTCCCCATACCATTCAAACCATTGCTTCCCGTCTCTACATGTATATGTTTCAGTTCTACAGGTTAATCCCCATTTATCCAAACTTCATAAAGGAATTTCTCATGCCAACTTCACTCTCAATCAAAAAAGACCTTTGGAAGCACCTCTTACGGCACTTCCAAAGGTCTGTATTTCGTAAATGAGTAACATGTTCACACTTGCTCATCTCACTCATCTTCAGATTACTACAAAATCTATTCTACTGGTTTTTCTTCCGAATTCATGTCTTGAGGAACAGATTGTTTGTACACTCGAACCCGGGTAATTCGCAAACGAGTGGACTCCTCCACTTCAAAGACGTATCCATTCAGCTCCCGAGTTTTGCCCTTGGCTGGACTACCTCCAAGCTCTTTAAACAGCCATCCGCCAATGGTATCCACTTCTTCATCCTCAATGATGGCTCCGGTCCACTTATGAACTTCTTCAATAAGCGAACGACCATCAATGGAAAACGAATCACCACTGCGTTCCATATGTGGACGCTCATCCTCAAATTCGTCATACAAATCTCCAACGATCTCTTCCAGAATTTCTTCCGCAGTCAGCAATCCAGCTGTGCCGCCATATTCATCCACAACCAGCGTCATCTGAGAATGTTTCTTCTGCATCATACGCAGCACATGGCTGATTTCCATAGATTCAGGAACGTTTAAGATTGGACGAACAAGTGAAGCCAGATCATGTTGTTGCTCCGGTTTAGCCAGCAACAGATCAGTGATGTGTATGAATCCGATGATCTCATCCTTGTCTTCTACTGCAACAGGATACCGGGAATGTTTGGTTGCATTAATGATCTCCAGATTCTCTTCCAAAGACATATGCGTGTACAGACAATCCATGTCTGTACGTGGCAGCATCACTTCACGTGCCAGCATATCGGAGAAATCAAAGATGTTGTCCATCAGTTTGATCTCATCTTTATCGATGACACCACTTTTGGCACTCTGCTTCATCAGAATTCGAAGTTCATCTTCCGAGTGAGCTTCTCCTTCACTGGCAGGTTCGATACCTGCCAAACGCAGCAATGCATTGGCCGATACATTCAGTACCCAGATGAACGGGAAGAAGATTTTGTAGAACAACAGCAAGGGTGCAGATAAGAACAATGCCACTCCGTCTGTTTTTTGAATTGCCAACGATTTAGGCGCAAGCTCACCGAGCACAATATGCAGAAACGTAATGATACAGAAACCGATAATGACCGACACGGTCGAAATAAGCCCTGTATCTCCTACACCGAGCTTAAACATGAGAGGCTCAACGAGCAATTCAGAGATGGCTGGTTCTCCCAGCCACCCGAGTCCAAGTGATGTTAATGTAATCCCGAACTGAGTTGCCGATAGATAGGAATCCAGTTTACTATTCACCTTCAGTGCATAACCAGCCAAACGGTTTCCTTCACTCTGCAATTGAGTTAAGCGTGTCTGCCTTACTTTCACAAGGGAAAATTCCGCTGCAACAAATACGCCATTCAAAAATACGAGCAAAAAGACACAGACCAGATTAAATACCAGCTGTCCAAGATGAAATTCAGTATGAATATCCAAGTTGAAACTCCCCTTTTCTATCTATTTCAGGAATACACCTGGAATATCAACGTGTGATTGCCTTTCTCGATTTGAAATCCACACCCTTGTAATACATATCTGCCACTAGCAGGTTTGGTCCGCAACAGGATGCAATATCGCAATGGCAATTGACCGTTTGATTCAACGGATGTTCAGCTGACCATTCATGGAACACATCATCCAGTTTCCGATCACGAATGTTTCCAAACGCCGGGATATCCGCAAAATCCGTCACATACACATTACCCGTGAACATGTTGACGTTAACGCGGTTACGTCCGTCCGGATCGTTACGTACCGTCACATTTGGTTCGCTGTATAAACGGTTGATCAGTTCCCGATCCTGCTCTGCTGCACTGCACGCGAAGAATGGCAGGGTCCCGAATAACATCCACATATCTTTGTCACGCACATCAAGCAAACGATGAATCGCTGCTCTCATATGATCCAGTGATAACACGGGCAGTGACGAAGCAAAGTTCGAATTATACATCGGATGCACTTCATGACGGACACAGCCCATCTCACGAATCAATTGATGAATACCATCCAACTTGTCGTGCGTACGGAAATTAATCATCGATTCCGCAGAGATAAACATGCCTGCTTCACTCAGTTTGCGTGAATTTTCAATCATTTTCTCATACATTTTCACCGCTACTTCACGTTTCACAGGTCTGCCACTATTCGCAAATCCAACTTGATGGAAATCGTCAGCATTCAGATAGTTGAATGAGATATGCATAACGTCCAGATAAGGTAAAATTTGCTCATACCGGCTGATATCCAGCGTTAAATTCGAATTGATCTGGGAACGAATTCCACGTTCCTTGGCATATTTGAGCAGCGGGATAATCATCTCATCCACTGTTTTCTGGCTAAAGCTTGGCTCGCCACCCGTCAGACTAATCGTCTGCAGATGCTCCACTTCATCCAATCGTTTCAGCATCAGAGGGAGCGGAAGAGCCGGCGCCTCACGCATCGTAAGCATATCTCCCACGGCACAATGCTCACACCTCATATTGCACAGATGTGTCACGGTCATTTCTACACTGGTCAGCACATGGCGTCCATATGTACGCAGAGAACCGATCGGATCCCATGGATCATTCGTTGGCGATAAAGGCATCGGTTGTACCGATCCTGAGTTTAGCATGGTCATTGTTCTTCACCTTATTCCTTTTATTAACCTAAAAAGTTTTATTTACATCATACCTTGTGTTTCTCTTTTTGGAGTTATCTTTTATCATAGCACAATTTTGAATGCTTCGGCATACGTAGACCCTGTCCATTACATGACAAAAAAACGCTCAGGCAACTCTGGACCGAATTACGAAACGGCCCGGATATTGCGACATGAGCGCTAATCAACTTTCTAGTAGTTCAGCTTTCCACCTGTTCACTTTGAGCCACTGATGGTGTATCTTCCACACCCTCTACACCTGTGATCATCACAGACAGTGCTGTAGACAAGTTAATTTCATAAGGCGAAGATAAAGTCTGGCCGTCCGCATCTTTTAGAACACGGATAAGTGGACGTTGAGGAACACGTGAATGAATTGATGCAACTACCCCGACCTCTCCCGTACTGAGCTTGACTGAAATACCTACTGGGTATATCGCGACGCAATCCCTGAACTTCTCCAGCATCCGTTGTTCATAGAGGGTTCCTGAACCTGTATACAACACCTCTACTGCCTGATGCGGCAGCAAGGCTTGCTTGTACACCCGATTCGTTGTCATGGCATCATACGAATCAGCAAGCGCAATCCATTTGGCATATTCATGAATTTCCTTGTCTTTCAAACCAAAGGGATATCCACTTCCATCAATTCGTTCATGGTGCTGCAATGCACAATGCGCGGATAGAAGCGGTATACCTGGTTCATCTTTGAGAATACGGTGTCCATATGTAGTGTGCTGCTGAATGATTTTGAATTCCTCATCACTCAATCTGGAGGGTTTATGCAAAATTTCTGGTGTAATCTGTGTTTTGCCGATATCATGCAACAAAGCGCCCAGACCAATCTCCATTAACTGCTGGCGTGTGTAACCCGAAGCGACACCAAGAACCAGCGTGTACACACATACATTCAGAGAATGGTTATACAGGTCAAAATCGCTGGAGTTCATGTCCATCAGCATAATCATGGCTTCCTTTTGACTGCCGATGTCTTCCAGAATCGCATTCATCACACCACTAAGCGCCTTACCGAAATGAGGAATCCGATTTTTGGTTTTCAATCCTGACATACTCTGAAATTGCTGTTTGATCTCGACCAGTGCCTTCCTTCGGGTCTCTTCCTGCAACATTTCAGGAACGATGATGTCCTCTGTCGCAGCATCTTTAATATACACATAACCGACCCCGAGATCCTTAAGGCGTCCAATCAATCGACTGTTCAGCTCTACATCCTCACTAAGTAATACAAGGCCTTCTTCACTATAAATACGTTTCCCCAGCTTCATGCCAGGCTGCAATAAGTTTATATGTACTAAACGCACAGCCTATCCTCTCCCGCTCCGTAGATGTAATTACCACTAGCCGCCGCTTCAGCAGAAGGCAAGTACTTTAAATTTAGCTTTGATGCCAGCGGGCTCGCAGGCTGTCGTCCAGAGCCCCTGGTCGTTTTATTTCCGTTTCTAGCAAATCGCGTATGAATTCTGGAAGATGATAGAGCGTACGGGTTCCATGAGCAAGAGGAGGATACCCCACGTTGAACGTAAACATGTCCAGTGTCCCAACGATATACTCACATTGTTCGTCCATAGGCTCCCCATTGATGTATATGGTCTGGATCTTCTCATAGGCTGGCGCATGTGGATTGTATTGAACTTCCATTCCGTCCATACATAACGTGCCTAGAATATGACCACGAAAACCAAATCCCACAATGGGCTTACCTGAAAACTCGTCCAACAAGGACTGCTCAAGTGCTTCACGAATATGACTTCCACTCAAGCATATTGTACAAGCATTTATAGGAGATGGACATAGGGAATGCAACATTCCTTTTGTAATATTCCCTTGTGGAAGCTCTCCGAGAAGCTGACCTGCATTCACCAGAGACAGCTGTGCCCCCGTGAAATGACGGACAGCTTGTGCAAGCAATGTTGCAAACGGGGATTCCCGATCATACGTGATAGGCAGCACCCGATCCGTTATCACTGCCGTCTGATTGAGTGTTCTTTCGGCTTCCGTACGATTCGCAGCGATTGCCAGCGCAACCTGATCATCCAGTAACATACTCTTGGCAGCCATACAACCGCTACTTACCAGTTGGAGAGGTTCTCCCACATTTGTTCGTTCCAGAACCACTTTCCCAAGCCATTGGCCAAATTTCCCAGCCCCGCCCAGCACGGTCTGACCAATGACTAATGGCTCTTCGAGAACATGATGGGTATGCCCACCGAGAATAACATCAATTCCAGTAATCTGCTCCGCCAGTCTCCGATCTGTCGAAAGTCCCAGATGTGAAAGAATAACCACCACATCCACTTCATTACGTAATGCTTCCACTTGAACTTTTAATGATTCCACAGGGTCCAGAACATCCCACCCGAGCAGTTCGTAAAACGTGGTAAAAGGGGCCGTTGCCCCCAGCAGACCAACGCGAAATGGACCTTTCTCCACAATCAGAGAAGGTTTCATCCACACTGGTGCAAGTCCAGTATCTTGCTCCACAACATTGCCGCATACCACAGGACACAGAAGTCCAGCGTAGGACTGCGAGAGCTGATCTGGCGTAAAGGTTAGACCTTCGTTGTTACCGATTGTAATGGCATCGTAGCCCGTCAGGTTAATAACATCAACATTAGCCGTACCCAGTGTTCCTTCTGTGTCAACGGCCATCCGGTCCATATGATCGCCAATATCCAGTACTAGAAAGTTGCCACCTTGGTCACGTTCTTCATTAATCATAGCGGCGATGGTGCTCATGGAGCCGAAGTGGCTATGGATGTCATTGGTGTGCAGAATCGTTAACGTTTGCTTCTCCCTGGTGCTCATCACACCGCCTCCCCTGCTCTTCAATAAACGTTCATTCTTCTAATGGATAAGCATAACATTTTCCGCGTCGTTATGATATATTTAAAGGGTTTAGAGATCAAAAAGAGGTGAGTCATATCCATGAAATTGACAATTCAACTATTTGCAGGCATTGCAGAACGTTTAAATACATCCCTTCTGGAGTTTGAGTACATTGGAGACCTTCCAACCGCTGCCGATTTAAAAGAAAAATTGAGTCTGGCCTATCCAGAGGCAGCTTCTCAGATAAGGACATCTTTTTTGGCAGTTAACCAGCAGTACGCTCCTGCCGATACTATACTTAGCTCAGAAGATGAACTTGCGTTAATCCCTCCCGTCTCTGGAGGTGATGGTACGGATATATCCGATGAAAAGCTTCGCTCTACCGTTCCAGAACATCGGACTGAAGATGGCTTATTTCTGATCACAGAGTCCACCTTGTCCGTGGAAGCAACAACGGCGCTAGTGATTACCCCGAATCACGGGGCAGCTCTTACTTTTGTAGGTACGACTCGTGAAATGACTGGTGAACAGCGCACCGTCCATCTTGAATACGAAGCCTATGTGCCGATGGCTCTTTCTCAGATGGCTGCCATTGGTATGGAAATCTCCGATCGCTGGCCTGGTGTGTTATGTGCAATCAGTCACCGAATTGGCAAAGTGGATGTGGCAGAGATTAGTGTAGTCATTGCCGTTTCCTCGCCTCATCGCAACGACTGTTATGATGCAAGCCGTTACGCCATAGAGAGACTCAAACAGACCGTTCCGATCTGGAAAAAGGAAATTTGGGAAGATGGATCTGAATGGAAGGGACATCAATTAGGACCATGGAACCCCATGGAGAACTAAATAATGAGCCTTTACACCTTTTAGATTGAGTGGGTTAATAGTAAATAAGTCGTTGTCAACCCATTTTTTTCTTGTTATTATAATTATATGTGTCGATATTAGTCGAGAAAAGGTGGTTTATACGTGAGAGTGCATGTTACTGATCTTAAACCGGGTGACCTGTTAAAAAATGATGTATACAACAGTTCGGGTCTCCACATGCTGATGAAAGGTTCCACCCTCAGTGAAGATGACCTATCCAAACTGTTGCAACATGGAATCGAGTACGCAGATGTAGAACACACACCATCCGACCTACACTCTGATGCACAAACCTTACCTTCCGATCAGACCCGTCTGTTAACTAACTTGTTTAACGATACGATCAAAGGTACTGAATCTCTATTTCAACAAGCGATGGAGAAGGGTTTTATTGATGAGACACAGGTCGATGAGATTTTGTTTACCCTAACAGAACAGTTGGAAAAACAAAAAGATGTTGTCTCCTTGTTGCTTATGCTGGACGGGGAAAGCGATTATACGTACAACCATTCATTGCAAGTCGGAATGCTCGCTTTTTATATCGCCGGCTGGATGGGTTACAACCCCGAGGAATGTCTAACGGTAGCCAAAGCAGGATATCTTCATGATATCGGCAAGTCCAAGATTCCTTCTGAGATTTTACATAAACCTGGTAAATTGACCACGGAAGAATTTGACGAAATGAAGAAACACACATTCTATGGGTACGATATCATTAAAGAATCCACGCAGGATGAAATTCTGGCAATGGTTGCACTTCAGCATCATGAGCGCGAGGATGGAAGTGGTTATCCTCATGGACTTCGAGGGGACGAAATCCACCCATATGCCCGTATAACTGCTGTAGCAGACGTTTACAGCGCCATGACGACAAATCGGGTGTACCAGACCAAACAGGAACTGATCTCTGTTCTGTGTGAACTGTACAGTCTCAGCTTCGGTCAGTTAAACGGTGAAGCAACGCAGGAACTGATCAAGCATATGCTACCTAATTTTATCGGTAAAAGGGTTCTGCTCACCACGGGTCAGACGGGACTCATTGTCATGAATAATCCTGCGGATTATTTCCGACCACTCGTTCAGACCTCTACAGCCTTTATCGATTTAGCGAAAGAAAGAGATATTGCTATCGTTGAAATTTATGTACAGTAGTGGTGTAACAAGCCTATCTGTTCATTGTACTCAGCACACAGGATGGATACGAAGCAACAAACAGGAAGTAGCTTGAATAACCAACTCATAGGTTGGCATATGACAAAAGGGAAGCCGTAATCGGCTTCCCTTTTGTCTATTCCGATTCAATCATGTTGGATTACACGCAGAATGCTTTTGTGATGATAACCAACAGAATGAACAGTACCAAGATTGCACCAGTGTTTGTGAACATATTGTATCCGCCAACGCCGCCTACTCCGCCTACGTTGCCACCACAGCCATATCCTACTTCGCTCATGTGATTGCCTCCTCTTCATCAGGTATACCCTAACATATGACGTTTCCGGTGGAATGAACCGGGCGAACAGGCAACATTCGATAAATGGTTGTCTGTCTGCATCTACCTGAGTGGATCAGCCTTCTGTTACTCCCTGTTCTTTGCAGGAATCTATGTGTCGGAATCCGAATGAACCTGGATGCCTTTTTCCTTGCGGTACATGATAACAAGTAATCTCCAAAATTCATAACTGCCTTTGTCGTTCATAATAAACGGTCGATAATAATCAAATGCTTGCTGCGCCCATGCGGGACAATCCATATTGGAAAGTTGCTCCTGTTGCTGAATCCATCCCCCTTGAATCTCCAGCGTTTTCTGCATGGCTTCAAACATTTTCTTCTGCTCAGTGGTCATCGGCGGAGCCTCCTGTTCCTGAGATGCAGTTCCGTATTCGGCCTGTAGATACGCACCCGGTTCCGTCACACCCTCTTCGCTGGCTGTATACCCATAAGATGGTGCACTTGTTTTACGAATCTCATAATGTACATGCGGACCAGTACTCTGACCTGTGCTCCCCTGATTACCGACAAGCTGGCCTCGCTTCACCTGCTGTCCAACGCTTACAGCAATACGTGAAAGGTGCGCATAACAATGCAAGTAGCCACGATGATCCTGAAGGGCAACTGTAAGCCCGTAACCGCCGAATCCGGAGCCTGTAACTCCTTCGGAAGCAAAACGTACCCTACCTTCCATAAAGGCATAGACGGGGCCATTCCAGGGCTCTGTCACGAGATCGATTCCGCGGTGAAATGTCTGTCCACCATGAATAGGATGAATTCGATAGCCGAATGAACTTGTAATCCGATAGCCCTCGAAAGGGTTTACGCTCATACACTCACATCCTTTTCTATCATTAAATGCTTAAATCTATGAAATGGCTTGTGCTATTGGTCTTATTTTATTCCACAAAAATACCCCCTAGAGAGACTTTTTAAAAGTCTGCTCTAGAGGGTATTCGATCACTTGAAACTATATCTACTGCTTAACATCAGCAGCTAGGTTTAGCTTTACGGCTTCGAAAGGCGCTGCATTGGATTAGCCAATGGAGCCTTCCATTTCGAATTTGATCAATCTATTCATCTCAACGGCGTATTCCATTGGCAATTCCTTCGTGAATGGCTCAATGAAGCCCATGATAATCATCTGTGTTGCTTCCGCATCAGTCAGACCGCGGCTCATCAGGTAGAAGAGCTGATCCTCAGACACTTTGGATACTGTAGCTTCATGCTCCAGCATGATGTTATCATTCATGATTTCATTGTAAGGAATTGTATCCGATGTGGACTCATTATCGAGAATGAGTGTATCACACTTGATGTTAGATTTCGCGCCCTCAGCTTGACGTCCAAAGGAAGCCAAACCACGGTACGTTACTTTACCACCATGTTTACTGATGGACTTGGATACAATCGTAGATGTTGTATCTGGAGCCAAGTGGATCATTTTCGCACCTGCATCCTGATGCTGGTTTTTACCAGCTACAGCGATGGAGAGTACGGAACCTTTAGCTCCACGGCCTTTCAATACAACCGCTGGATATTTCATCGTCAGTTTGGAACCGATGTTACCATCGACCCATTCCATCGTTGCATTTTCTTCTGCAACCGCACGTTTCGTAACGAGGTTGTAGATGTTTGGTGCCCAGTTTTGGATCGTTGTGTAACGAACACGGGCATTTTTCTTACAGATGATCTCAACGACCGCACTATGCAGTGAGTTCGTGCTGTAGATTGGAGCTGTACAGCCCTCTACATAGTGAACGAAGCTATCTTCGTCGGCAATGATGAGTGTACGCTCGAATTGTCCCATATTCTCGGAGTTGATCCGGAAGTAGGCTTGCAGAGGCACTTCACATTTAACGCCCTTAGGCACGTAGATGAAGCTTCCTCCGGACCATACCGCACTATTCAATGCAGCAAATTTGTTATCTGCTGGCGGAATAACTGTTGCAAAATATTCACGCAGGATTTCCGGATGCTCTCTGAGAGCCGTGTCCGTATCCATGAAGATTACACCTTGGTCTTCCAATTCCTTTTGCATGTTGTGGTATACAACCTCGGACTCATACTGAGCCGATACACCTGCAAGGAACTTTTGCTCTGCTTCAGGGATACCCAATTTATCAAAGGTTTCCTTGATTTCGGAAGGAACTTCCTCCCATGTTTTACCTTGTTTTTCAGAAGCACGCACATAATATTGAATTTCATTGAAATCCAATCCGTCGAGATCTCCGCCCCATTTTGGCATTGGCATCTTTTCGAATTGTTTCAAGGATTTCAAACGGAATTCCAACATCCAATCCGGTTCATTCTTAATCTTGGAAATCTCGGTAACCACTTCTGCAGTCAGACCTTTACCGGTTTGAAAGATGGATTTGTGCTCGTCGCGAAAACCATATTTGTACTCTTCCATTTCTGGTGCTTTTTTAGCCATCTTGCTCTACCTCCCTATCGTTATTGTACTTTATTCTCTTCGTCAATCCCTTTGCGTAATGCATTCCAGGCCAGAGTGGCACATTTGATGCGTGCAGGGAACTTGTTCACACCGGATAGGGCTTCGAGATCTTCATAATCGTCGAAATCGACTTCTTCACCTTTCATCAGTGAGGAAAAACGGTTAGCGATATCGAGTGCCTGCTCCATCGTTTTGCCTTTGACAGCCTCTGTCATCATCGATGCAGAGGACATGCTGATGGAGCAGCCTTCACCCGTATATTTGGCTTCCTGAACGATTCCGTCTTTCAGCAAAATTTGCAGTGAAATCCGGTCGCCGCACGTTGGATTGTTCAAATTCACCGTGACAGCGTCATTATCAAATGTTCCGCGGTTACGCGGGTTTTTGTAGTGGTCCATTATAACACGTCTGTACAGATCATCAAGTTGCATCGCCAAAATACTCCTTTGTCTGGATTAAGGCGCTGACAAGCCGATCTACATCTTGTTCGTTATTGTATAGATAGAAGCTGGCACGAGCTGTTGAGCTAACTTCAAGCCAGCGCATTAGCGGTTGACAGCAATGATGTCCGGCACGAATGGCTACGCCACTCGCATCCAGCACAGTTGCCACATCATGTGGATGAACATCCCCCAGATTAAAGGTAACGACACCCACATGCCGCTTGGCTGGGCCATAGATGGTTAACCCATCGATCTCAGCCAGTCGTTCTGTTGCATAAGCTGCCAGCACACTTTCATGATGTGCGATCTCATCCATACCAATCTGCTCCAGAAAATCAATGGCAGCTCCCAACCCTACCGCACCTGCGATAATCGGGGTTCCACCTTCGAACTTCCAGGGAAGCTCTTTCCAGTTGGATTCGTACAGACCCACATCATCAATCATTTCACCACCGAACTCAATGGGTTCCATGGACTCCAGCAGCGCCTTTTTGCCGTAGAGTGCACCGATTCCGGTTGGTCCGCACATTTTATGACCGGATAATGCATAGAAATCACAGTCCAGATCCTGAACGTCCACCTTCATGTGAGGTGTGCTTTGTGCGCCATCAACAACGATGACAGCACCATTGCGGTGTGCAATTTCAGCAATTTGTTTCACTGGATGGATCAGACCCATAACATTGGATACATAAGCGATTGCTACAATTTTAGTATTGTTCGTAATCGTCTTCTCAACATCAGCCAATTCAATATGACCGTCAGGCTGAAGCGGAATGTATTTCAATGTTGCACCTGTCTCCTTGGCAACTTGCTGCCAAGGAATCAGATTACTATGGTGCTCCATTTGCGTGATAACAATTTCATCGCCTTCTTTGCAATTGGCGCGGGCGTACGATGAAGCCACCAGATTGAGGGCTGTCGTTGTCCCGCGAGTAAAGATAATCTCCTGTGTACGGCGGGCATTGATAAACTTGGCTACCTTCTCACGTGCGCCTTCGTAAGCGTCCGTTGCACGGCTTCCAAGGGTATGAACACCTCGGTGTACGTTGGAGTTCTCATACTCATAATAATGTTTGACTGCTTCAATCACAGCATGAGGCTTCTGTGAAGTTGCAGCACTATCTAAATATACGAGCGGGTGTCCGTTAATTTCCTGGTGGAGGATCGGGAACTGCTCGCGAATGGACGGGTTCATTGTCCCAGCTTCTTCTCAATCAGGGACTGCAATTGGGTGCGCAGTGCTTCCAGAGGAATATCCGCCACCACCGGAGCCAGGAAGCCATAGATGATCAGGCGTTCGGCATCCGTACGGTTAATTCCGCGCGACATCAAGTAATGAATCTGCTCGGCATTGACTTGACCAACAGAAGCAGCGTGACCTGCCGTTACATCATCCTCGTCAATAAGAAGGATTGGGTTGGCGTCTCCACGTGCTTTAGGGCTCAGCATCAATACTTTCTCTGTCTGCTGTCCATCAGCTTTGGTAGCGCCTTTCTCAATCTTCGTGATGCCGTTGATGATTGCAGAAGCTTCTTCACGCATAACTGCACGTGTAATCATCTGGCTTGGTGTATTCTTGCCGAAGTGACGAGCTTCTGTGGTGTAGTTGATTTTCTGTGAACCGGAACCTACAGCGATGACTTTGGAATCAGAACTTGATCCATTGCCTTTCAGCACGGTCATCGTGTTGCTCGCTGTGTCGCCATTGTTCATTTCACCTACAATCCACTCGATGGAAGCATCATTCTCCAACACTGCACGACGGAATGAAACATCAGTTACATTCACACTCAGTTGATGAACCGATGCGAAACGTACTTTAGCACCGGATTTTGCGAATACTTCCACAACACCATTATGGAAAACAGGTGCGGACAATTCGCCAGATACATAGTTATCAACATAAGTTACTGAACTGTTTGCTTCTGCAACTACAAGCACGTGAGGGGCAAACGTTGCAGATGCGTCGTCCGTAAGCAACACTGCTTGCAGTGGTACTTCGATTTCGACATTTTTCGGAACATACAGGAAGACCCCGCCATTCCAAAGTGCCGCATGTAATGCAGCGAGGGAATGCTCATCCGCTTTCACTGCTGTGTTCAGATATTGTTTTACCAGATCGCCATGTTCGCGAACCGCTGTAGCCAGATCCGTGAAGATAACTCCTTTTGCTGCCAGATCAGCAGACACCTTGGAGTATACCGTACCGGAATTGCGCTGGATAACCAGACTGCCCTCAGCTTGATCCTGAACCAGATCTTTGATAGAAGCAGGTACTTCTGTCAAAGAAGAAATGGCTTCACTTGTTTTATATGTTCCGTACTCGCTGACATTCCAGCGTTCGATTTTTTGTTTTTCCAGTTTAGGAAGCGCAAGCCCGCTCGCAAGCTTTAAAGCTTCAAGCCGCTGTTCGGTCAACCAGCCGGGTTCATTGTTGCTTTCCGACAAGGCGCGAAGCGCTTCAGATTCAACCGGAAGAATTGTTTGTGTAGTCATTAATTAATCCTCCTCCGTTTTGTCTTTACGCTTCTTGGCCTACAGTTTCGTCTGTAATTCCCAGCTCTGCCTTTACCCAGTCATACCCTTCCGCTTCCAGACGGTGAGCCAACTCAGGTCCGCCGGATTTCACGATACGACCTTGCATCATTACGTGAACATAGTCAGGCGTAATGTAGTTCAACAGACGTTGGTAGTGAGTGATGATCAGGAAGCCACGGTCTTCGCTCTTCATAGCGTTCACACCGTCAGCCACGATTTTCAAAGCATCGATGTCCAGACCGGAGTCAATTTCATCAAGTACTACGATTTTCGGATCAAGCAGCATCATTTGCAGAATCTCGTTACGTTTTTTCTCACCACCGGAGAAACCTTCATTCAGGTAACGGTGAGCGAACTCAGGATTCATGTCGAGTTCTTTCATTTTACCTTCCATTTGACGAATGAACTTGATCAGGGAGATCTCGTTACCTTCGCCACGACGTGCGTTAATTGCACTACGCAAGAAGTCGGAGTTTGTAACACCTGCAATTTCACTTGGGTATTGCATAGCCAGGAAAAGACCTGCACGTGCACGCTCATCTACAGCCATATCCAATACATCTTCACCATCAAGTGTAATTGTACCGTCTGTTACTTCATATTTAGGGTGGCCCATCAATGCAGAAGCCAGAGTGGATTTACCTGTTCCGTTTGGTCCCATGATTGCGTGGATTTCTCCACCTTTCATTTCCAGGTTGATGCCTTTCAGGATTTCCTTACCTTCGATCGTCGCTTTCAGACCTTCAATGACGAAATTCGTAGCCATGTGTATTGTTTCCCTCCATTGATTAAATTGATGTTGTTGTCGAAAAAGAAAAAGCGCCTATTATATCTGAACAGGGCTTCCCCTGAATTTCTCCTGTACTTGAATCTTTCAAAGCAAGAACACTTTAGAATAATTCTAAACTGATTCTCAATGATAATCAAGTCATTTCCTAAGAACGTTTGTCCCTTGCAGGAAACATTATTCTTTCTGATTCTATATTAAAAGACAAATTGAATCAAATTAGAAAACATCTTACTCACAAATGTACAGTGAGAAAAATCACAGCAATTCAAGCTTTTATGTCATCTGCTGTACACTAATCTAAAAAAAGGACTTATCCATATCATGGACAAGTCCTCCCGTTAAATAACGTTACTATTTACAATTTGAGCATCTCGTTAATCTTCTGTACCTGTTCGTCAAAATCCGCAACGTCCACCACCGGCGTCATTTCGCGCGGCACCGGACCATTCGGAATAGAAATCCATGAACGACAACCGTTATATTCAGGCAGTACGGGGATTTCCATCGGTTCTTTCAAAAGGTACACACGTAAAATCAATACATGGAGCGGATCTTTCCGTTTCCATTTCAAACGGTCTTCGGCAAAATCCGCTGTCCACATATGAAAGTCAAGAAGTCGATCCAGCATCTCCTGATCTCGTATCTCCAGATCCTGCGTTACTTCGGCATATGCAGTAATACGGATTGTAGAAGCTTCGGGCACCCATTCGGCCAGTGATTCTTCAACATAGGATTGATCCGAGGACTTAATCAGTTCTTTACGCTGATGTTCATAAGTCGGATACAGGTAAAACGCCGGACTTTTCAGCTCAAAATGTCGGGTTTCCTCTATGATTCCACCTTTGCGCATCACCATAATTTGGCGACCCGTTTCCAGTGCTTTGATTGCAGAAGCCCATTCTTTTAAAGCCGGTATCGTTGGTTCTAACATAAGCGGTTCCCTCCCCTATCGTTCTTGTCAGCAGTATAGACGCTCTGGGCGTTTCTGACAACATGATCGGGGATCAGGAAGCTTACGTAAGAAACATACTTATATTAGATTAAATCTTGGCTGTATTAACCCAAGAAAGAGCGAAGCATCCACATGTGTTTCTCAAGGTCAGCCTTGAAGCCTGTCAGCATATCGGATGTTGGTTGATCTTCAGCTGAATCTGCAACATCGATACCTTCCTGATATTCATTCGAAAGTGTAGCGAAGTCCTCGATCAGGTTTTGTACCATCGTTTTTGCGTCTTCTCCGCCTGCTGCTTCCTGAATAGAGGAAAGCTCCAAATACTCTTTCATTGTAGCCGCCGGGCTACCTTTCAGCGTAAGGATACGCTCTGCGATTTCATCCATTTGTACTGTAACTTCGTTGTAGAACTCTTCGAATTTCACATGCAATGTGAAGAAGTTAGGTCCTTTAACGTACCAGTGATAGTTATGGATTTTAACATACAATACGTTCAGGTTAGCTACCTGACGATTAAGTACTTGTTCCACCGATTTTGCTTGATCTGTTTTGTTTTTTGTAGCCATATTAATCCCATCCTTTATTTAAAATTAGTCTGTCATGCCATGATAAGCAGGTTGTCCCACAATGCATAACAGAGAGTTAATAATGTGTCACCACATGTAGTGGAGAGGCTTGTTAACGGCGTTTCTCTCAACCGTCCGGCCTATTTGTTTTTACCCTTGAACCGGAAGTTCGAATCAGGATCGACTTGACTTGTCTCAAAAAAAAGTTCAAAAACCGCGTTATTTCCGATATACTGACATATACCAAGCAAAGAAGTGGGTTTTCCTGTTTCTTCATATATATGGAGGTGGCACCTTTGTCCCAATATCGCCCGTTTACCCCCCAGGATGCAATTGAACTGGCCAAAACATTACCGGGTCCATTTGCGGCAGATGCGAATCTGGATTGTCACGAGATCGGCGATGGCAATCTGAATTTGGTATTCCACATCACGGATCAGAACTCCGATAAAAGTATCATTATCAAACAGGCGCTTCCTTATGCGAAAGTGGTTGGAGAATCATGGCCGCTCTCTCTGGTACGTGCCCGCATTGAACGTGAGATTCTTCAGGAAGAGTATCGTCTATGTCCAGGGATGGTACCCGAAGTGTATCATTACGATGATGACCTCGCGTTAACGGTTATGGAAGATCTGAGTGATCATGTGATCATGCGTAAAGGCCTGATCGAAGGTGTTTCCTATCCTCTTTTTGCACAGCATATTGGGGAATTCATGGCAAGAACGCTGTTCTTCACATCCGACTTGGGCATGGATCAGCAATTGAAGAAGGAACAACAGGGCAGATTCATTAATCCGGACCAATGCAAAATAACGGAGGATCTGATCTTTGATGAACCCTACCGGATCGCCGAGAAAAATAATTATGATGTTTCCATTGAGGACGAGGCTGAAGCCCTTCGCACAGATGGAGAACTTCACCTTGAAGTGGCCTTGCTGCGGGAAAAATTCCTGACACATGGGCAGGCATTGCTTCATGGAGATCTGCACACAGGCAGTATTTTTGTTACACCTGAAACAACCAAGGTCATCGATCCCGAATTTGCATATTACGGCCCCATGGGATTCGATGTTGGTGCAGTCCTTGCGAACCTGCTCTTGAATTACGCATCCCTGCCAGGATGGATTCAGGATGAGACTGCTTTGCGTGAGCGTGAGACGCTTTTGCTGAATATGGTTCGTGATGTATGGACTGAATTCGAATCTCGTTTCCGTGCCCTCTGGGTTAATGACCTCGTTGATCCGATGGCAAAAACGCCAGGGTATCAGGATCTGTATGTGCAACAATTGTTCAGAGATTCGATCGGCTTTGCAGGTGCCAAAATGGTTCGTCGTATCGTGGGACTCGCTCACGTGGCGGATATAGATACGATTCCAAATGCGACTGAACGTGAACATGCTCAGCGTAAAGCGTTGTCGATTGGTAAAGCATTGATCAAGAACAATCGTCGCTTGAATACCATCGGCGAAGTACTGGATATTGTATCCACAGCTGTTACTACTACTAAGGCTTAACATAAGGAACGGAGGGAACCCCCTATGACAACCCCTGAATATCAGCCTCTGTCCTCTCTTATCTGGAAAAAGGACAAGCTTGAGATGCTTGACCAGCGTCTGTTGCCCGAAACGATCCTCATGTTGAAACTGTATACACCCGAGGAAGTATGGGAATCCATCCACTCCATGAAAGTACGCGGTGCTCCGGCGATTGGTATTGCTGCTGCATTTGGTGTTGTATTGGGTGCCAAATCATATGACGGAACAACCGTTCAAGGTTGGTTGGATCACGTAAAATCCATATGTGCTCATCTGGCTACTTCCCGACCAACAGCGGTGAACCTTTTCTGGGCACTGGATCGCATGATGCAAAAAGCAAATGAGGTCGTTGAATCCGGCCTGAGCCTGGATGAGGGCAATGATGCTCTTGAAGTAGAAGCTCTGTTGATTCAGAAGGAAGACGAAGAAGTATGCCGCATGATCGGCGAGAATGCACTGCCTTTGTTCGAAGATGGGATGGGTGTACTCACTCACTGTAACGCAGGCGGACTGGCTACGGCGAAATACGGTACGGCAACTGCTCCAATGTATCTCGCGCAGGAACGTGGCATTCACCTGAAGGTATTTGCAGACGAGACTCGTCCCGTACTTCAGGGCGCACGCCTGACTGCTTTTGAGTTACAGCAAGCCGGCATTGACGTTACACTGCTTTGTGATAATATGGCAGGCATGGTCATGTCCAAAGGTTGGATTCAAGCCGTTATCGTCGGAACGGATCGTGTTGCAGCGAATGGTGACGTAGCTAACAAAATCGGAACATACAGTGTCGCAGTGCTTGCTAAGGCTCACAATATTCCGTTCTATGTAGCCAGCCCATTGTCGACCATTGACTTGTCCACTCCATCCGGGGACCTGATTCCAATTGAGGAACGTGCTGCGGAGGAAGTGACCGAAGGATTTGGCAAACGTACAGCACCGCAAGGTGTTAAAGTATACAATCCAGCATTTGACGTAACGCCTAACGAATATGTAACAGCTATTATCACGGAAAAAGGCGTTGTTCGCGCACCTTTCCAAGAAAATCTGGCTGCCTTGTTCGCGAAGGAAGAAGCTTAATTTAATGAGAAGCGTTCGTGTATAGCTTTGCTAGTTACGATATGTCGGCTCTGTAATGCAACGCTAAAGAAGGGCTTCCCACATGGGGAGCCCTTTTGTTAGTGCTTAGATCATTTTCAACAAAGCCTCTACACCCGTCATGCCAACCGTAATGCCCATGGCCTCGGCTTCTGTTGTCACCGACTCCATAGGTGCATGCAACAATTGCTCCAGTGTACGCACACCAACCGCCCGAGCCGCAATAATTTTGCGATCCCCGAGCTTCTCATTAAGTAATCCCACGTCGAGTGCTCCGCACATGATATATCCTTTGGATGTGTTAATGGTCAACAACGTTGTTTTGGGCAGCTTGACTTCTACCCCTACCAATACATGCTCTCCAACTACAATGGGCTCCATCGTCACCATAATTCCCCAATCCACCTCCTCTTCCACAGGTCACGATAATTGTATGCCTCATTCTGGATTGTCGTGTGGACACCTGCCGTGTTTGAGAAAATGTGGGTACTTACAGTTCAAATATATTGTTGGTAATTCTTTTTCGCAGACTTAGATAGTAGAACTGAGCTTTCAATGAAATATAAAAAGCCACCTCAGAAATGAGGTAGCTCTCATAATAATCGTTAATATTTTTGAGCGTCTATAAGTTCATCAAGGTCATACTTCAAATTATAATCAGTGTATATCACTCTAAGCCTTACAGCATCAGTAACCCTAGCCAACATCAAACTAATACTGGTTTTTTTCTTGTCAATTACCCAATTACATTCCAAAGCAACCGCACCCGAGAGTAGATTTTTTTCTATGTCATCGTCATAATGAACTCGCTTTCCATTTGGAGTTAAACCATCTTGGAAGTTAATTGAAGCATCATATTCGTCAAAGAGGTCACGTTTTATACTGAAGTATTTATAAACTCTGTCCATAGTCGTTTTCTTAAAATCATTAGGATAAATCTCGTATACTGCACGTACTAATTTGTTTTTGTAGAATATGTATACTAGTTTTGCGTTGACTCTGAATCCCGTTGTTTTGTACTCCAATAACGAGATATCCTTTATTTTTGATTGATCTAGCAATTTAGATTTTTCTTTCTTTTTAACCTGACTAACTGTCATACCCCAATTTACGTTCTTAAAATCATACTTAGTAGCTGCTGTTGCTGGTTCATATGTAGTTGAAACGACAAACAATAATAAAACTAAAAACGATAAAACCAACTTCTTCATATGTAGACCTCATCTCCTAAATTATGGAATGATTATACCATGCCAAAAGGAGCGGGTCTATGGGATTCGATAGAAGGGATTAGAACGCAGGGAATAAACACCAATAAAAGCCCCCCTCACCCAAGGTGAGTTGAATTGGGCCTACTTTAAAACGTATGCTCATCATTCTTTAATCGCCTTATCTCCGTTAACTCTCTTCTAATTCCCAGTACACGTCTATGAAGTACACTTCGATCTATTGATTCAGCTACCGACTTTTTGAACTGGACATCCAATTCACTTAATGGCTCCTGAGCTAGTTTCTTTTTATGTATTGGTTTAACTTCAACTTTTGTAGTTTCAGGCTTGACAGGCTTCAATCTTTTCTGCTTCATAATCTGTTCAAATACACTGTCCTCTTGATGCATGGTCTTCATTCCTTAATGTGTGATGAGCATATTGTAACATAATAACGAGAAGACGGTTGTTAAACGTCAGAGTACAAACAATTAAAGTGGGCATAAGATGAATGTTGTCTCATACAGTTTATTATTTACGTGTAACAGCACTTTGCGACTCTACTCCAAAATGAGATACGATAAGTTGCTCCGCACATGCCAATACGCGCTCTCCAACAATAATAGACTGCATCGGTCAACAAATTTCCCGATCCACCTCCTGTTCCACAGGTCACGAATGTTGTTTCCTCATTCTGGATTGTCTTGTGGACAACTTCGAAAAGACGTGAATAATAAGGTTTAATTGTGATATTTCCCCATTCTAATCGGCATATTTCTGCGTCTCTAGCACTATGATAATTTCCTTTTTAATGATATAGTGAATTGAAGCGTTTTTTTGAGCTGACATACTTTTTAACGGGGCTGGGATGAATGAAAGAAACCTTATCCAATCAAGAGGACATCGGCTTTTTATTTAATGTCGATATACTTATTAAGAGCCGCTCAAATGCATTGGCACTGCAGTCCCTGTTGGAGTTCATAAACAATGAAGAACAAATTGCGGACTTTCGGATTCAATCCGGCATAGAGCTAGGCAAAATTATTGAAGCGACACTCCAGTCCAAGAAGGACTCTTTCGTCACACTTCACAACGAACGCAAAAAAGCCAACGCAGCACAGAAGGCGTCCACTGCAGCTCAGACACCTGCCTCACCTGCTCCAGTCAAAACACAGAATCAACAAGAAAAACCGGTTAGCGAGAAAAAGCCTGCCACCCAAACATCCAATGTATCCGATGGAAACTCGTTTGACGCGTGGATTGACACACTCATTAAAGAGAATAAACTCACCCGTATTGTTGTCAATAACAAGAACGGTAAACATCAGAGCATTCCTTGCCGTATTCTGAATTTTGATCGAGATACCAGTATTGTGAGCATATACCATGTTGATGAAAAACAGGTGTATACATTCCGAACCAATGAAATCGATGAGTTTCTGTAACTAACTTCATCGGATTAAAACAAAAAGCAACTTGCGTTAGAATGACGGGACATTCTAACGCAAGTTGCTTTTTAGTTCTATGGTTCATGTAGGATTGAACCCTCCGAGATTTGTTTGGACCGATCAAGAGCGATCTTTACCTCGCTGCCATACATCTAATGCCAATAACAACCATCCGGCAATGAAGGCTACCCCACCAATCGGTGTGATGGCACCCAGAATCTTGATGCCAGAAATACTAAGCACATACAAGCTGCCCGAGAACACAATAATTCCGATAAACAACAGACGCGCTGCCCACTTCAGTTTTGTCGATGCTCCAAGTTGACCAGCCGTCAAGCCAATAATGAGCAAGGCCAATGCATGAATCATGTGATATTGTACACCGGTCTCATATGTAGCTATGGCCGCGGGCCCAATCGTATCCTTGAGCATGTGAGCACCAAACGCACCAATCGCCACCGATAGCATGGTCATCACAGCTCCAAGCATCATCCATCTTCGTTGCATATAAGTTCTCTCCCTTAATTTAACTACAATTCACTCCTATTATTGTAGCGAATCCACTCCTCCTTTACCAGTCGGGACGGAGCTTCAAAGATCATATGTCTCTTTATACTTAACAATCCTATCCCTGCCCTATAAATTGTAGGAAACAAGCGTAAATCCTTGATTTTTATCGATATTTATGGAAAAGTAAACAGGTATGTAATCGTTGTATTTTAAGTGCAAGTTCAAAAAGATTGGTTTTCAGTACCAAGAAGATGGGATGAAGCTAGAAATGGAGTAGCGGAGCGTAGGAAACTACGTGAGCAACGGACATTTCGGGTGAATCCCATATTCGATGATGATGATGCCATTAGGCATCTTTCGTAATCAAAAGCGGACTTTTTGAACAACCTTTAAAAGGAGAATCATTACTCATCGACGAGGTTAATAACACTCAGTACGATGATTAAGGGAGGTAAGTCAACATTATGGATAATCGCGATTCCTATAATTCAGGTTATAACAACACGGATCAGAACCCTGGCCAGGCAGATCCATACAATAACAATGGGTATGAAGCATACCCGCCAGATCATGACAGGCAACCGATGGCACCACGGAAACATTCCGGACCTGGAATCGCCAGCTTTGTCATTGGATTGGTTGCAATCTTGGGTTATATCCTGATATTCTTTATTGCCACCATGGCTGTAAACGAGTCCATCGGAGTTCTCACCCCGTTGCAGACAGAAGAGATCGCCTTGCATCCAGCAGTGGTTCTGGCTTCGTTAGCCATCCTGGTCTGCCTGATTCTCAATCTGGCCGGAGGCATCGTCGGAATTATTGGTCTTGTCCTCAAGAATCGAAAGAAAGTTTTTGCCATTATCGGAACCATATTAAATGGGATCATGATTCTGTTATTCGTTGGACTTATCTTGGTAGGCATGACGCTGATGTAACGCTTTGCATCAGCGTCATGTTTCCTTATAATTAAAATGAATGGGTTTACACATAAGTATAATCTATATTTTTTTGCCAAAATCATTGTTTTCAAAGGAGATTGACATGTCACGAATCAAAATTTTTGCGGACAGCACAAGTGATCTGGCTCCAGAATGGATCCAGCAGCACGATATCGGTATCATCCCCTTATATGTCGTGTTCGGTGAAGAATCACTGAAAGACGGTGCTGAGATTAAGCCTGAACAGCTATATGAACGTGTCAGCAAAGATGGGCGTCTTCCCAAAACAGCTGCACCTTCCCCCGCTGACTTCATAACGGCATTTCAACCTTACATAGATCAAGGGGATGAGATTTTATATATCAGCTTATCTTCTGAACTTTCCTCTACCTTTCAAAATGCACGACTAGCGAGTTCCGAGTTCCCGGAAGGTCGAATATCGGTCATTGACTCACAGAATCTCTCATCAGGAATTGCGCTGATGGTGATGAAAGCTGTACATGCTGCTGATAAAGGGCAAAACCTGACTCAGATTACACACCTGATTGAGGCAATGAAATCAAATGTACGCACGGAGTTTGTCATCGATACACTAGAGTATCTGCATAAAGGTGGACGCTGTTCGGGCATGCAGAACCTGATTGGAAGCCTGTTGAAGATTCGTCCTGTCATCCGGGTAACAGATGGCAAGATGGCACCTGCCTATAAAGTGCGCGGCAAACGGGAAAAAGCTCTGGAACAAATGCTGAATAATACGCTCAGCCAGAAGGATCAGATCGATCCAGACCTGCTGATTGTTGTGCACACCATGGCTGAAGAGGATGCGCTTGATTTACAGAAGTCTTTGCAGGAACAAACGGGTGCCCGTGTGGAACTAACCACTGCTGGTTGTGTAGTATGCAGTCACTGCGGCCCAAAAACAATTGGAATCATCTATAACACTGTTTTATAGTATTACACGCTACAGCGTATCGTATTAACCCATCATTTCTTCTAAATCCGTATGTGGTACATCCAATACTTGGACTGGCATACCAATATAACTAAAAAGGGCATTCCGAGCTTAATCGCTCAGGATGCCCTTTAATATTTTGCTAAACTTTGAATGACCTACATTTGGTCCATTGCTCATTATGATAATGGATCAATAACTTTTGGTCCGCAGATCATCCAGACTTTTGAATACGTATCCTTGCTTGCGAGCCTCATCAATAATGGAACCCAGAGCCTCCGTGTTATCTTTGGATACCGAATGAAGCAAAATGACAGCGCCCGGATGGAGTTGTTTCAACACCTGTTGATGAGCATATTGTGCACCACGCTGCACATTGGTATCCCAATCTTTATAAGCAACAGACCAGAACACGTTCACATACCCTTGGGCATGACTCTCTGCAAGCGTACGATTGTTAAAAATCCCCCGCGGTGGCCGTAAAAAGGTCGCTTGTTGACCCGTCAGCCGATTGACCTCTGACTTGACCTTCTCGAGTTCCTCTCTAAGCTTTTCATTGGAGATGCGGGTCATATCCGGATGACTCCATGAATGATTACCGACAATATGACCTTCTGCCGCCATACGTTTGACCAACTCAGGCTGATCTTTCAGATAATGACCTGTCACAAAGAAAGCAGCTGGTACCTTCTTGGTACGCAAAACATCCAGTATGGCAGGTGTGAATCCATTCTCATACCCGTTATCAAACGTGAGATACAATTCCTTCTGTTTTGTATCCCCCAGGAAAATGGCATCGTTATGTTGTAAGATCGATTTAAAGCCTTCCTGATCAATGGAGGGCAGTTGACCGTTTTGACTTTTTTTGAAGCCAAAGTGATACGCTCCGGTAACCGGTGATGCTTCAGTCTGTGCCGGTACCATACTGATGGACAACAGTCCCAACAGTATATATAGAACCATTCGCTTCATTCTATCCGCTCCTGTTCCTGAAAAATTCGGTTAGTCGTTTGCACACACGAATACCTTCAGATAATATGCCACAGGAACGGCTAATGTATGTAAATCATCAACGATCGAAACGTTTATTTTCAGGTTGTGGCGGAGATTGATGGAACAATTCAAGTAAGGTCTGAGGTTTGCCACTGGAAGCAAGCCATTCCCTCACGGTCTGTATGGCACGGGTCTGTCCATCTCCCCGATCACGCCATGTAAGCAACTCGATAACTTTGATAATCAAGGCCGACATATTGTGATTATCCAGTTCAGACCGCTCTGCCCTCAGCTTGTGATACAAAGCCTCCTGCTCCCAATCCAATAGAATCTCATCACCAATGGTTGGCTTCAAAAGTGTATACGCTCTGTCACAACCTTTACAACGAACCGTGCTGACCTGTTCATCTATAAATTCCGCTCGGATATCCTGCTGGCAATCCGGGCATTTGAACCCAACTTGTATGTTTTGTATGTTTTCGTTCATGACATTGTTCCTCCTGCGATGTGAGCATTTTGCATCAATCGATTCAAAATACTCCTTGGATATATGCATAATGCTTATGTATGTACTACATCTATACCCGATATTTTGTCGATTCACGCTTATTTTGAAGAAATCTGTAAGGTGCTATAATCTTGTAAATATGTTAAAATATTATACATATCATGGTAGGGAAAAGGCGGGATACTCATGTCGAAGGAAGAGCGCAATATAACCTGGCAATCATCCAGCATCAACAGACAAGACCGGGAGAAGCATAATGGGCACCGTAGTCGTGCCATATGGTTTACCGGATTATCAGGTGCAGGAAAGTCATCCCTTGCATTTGCCCTGGAGCAAAATCTCTATGAACAAGGCGTAAGCTGTTATGTTCTGGATGGGGATAATGTACGTCATGGACTGAACCGCGATCTTGGTTTTACAGCTGAGGATCGTCAAGAAAATCTGCGCCGAATTGGGGAAGTATCGAAGTTAATGGTGGATGCCGGGTTGTTTGTACTTTCGGCCTTTATCTCTCCTCATGAACAGGATCGGGAGATGGTTAGACAATTATTCGAACCGGATGATTTCATTGAAATCTATGTGCGTTGTTCAATTGAAGAATGTGAGCGTCGTGATCCCAAGGGTCTATACAAAAAAGCCCGCAACGGTGACATCCCGCATTTTACAGGCATTTCCGCCCCCTATGATGTACCCAAATCACCTTCAGTCATCATCGATACGGAACAATCGTCCATTGAGGAAGCTGTACAAGAGATCATACAGCATTTGGAGCAGATCGGTGCTCTACAGCTGCCGCTTCCTACGAAAACAGCCGTTGTTCATTAATCCATGCTCAATATACGAACCACCTACATAAAGGGCGCGCCCATCGTGGCGCGCCTCTTTACGTGTGTCGTGCCTGATTATTCAATAAATATATGAATGAACAGAAGCAGATACATATGTCCCATACTCGGCTTTTAATTTTGGAATGGATTCTGCTATCTACCCTCTTACTGTCCCACAACACCCGCCTGCATGTTCAAAAGCTTGCTGAACGTCCCTACCGGATCAGTAGATAACTGTTGATATCCACCCTCTTGAATCACCCGACCTTCATCCAGCACAATTACACGATCTGCCGTCCGAATCGTGGACAATCGGTGTGCAATCACGATAATGGTCACATGTCCTTTTAACCGTTCTAACGCCTCATGAATGTACTGTTCATTTTCACTGTCCAGCGCACTTGTTGCTTCATCCAGCACCAATACAGAAGGATTACGCAACATGGCCCGGGCAAGCACCAATCGCTGACGCTCCCCCCCGGATAACCGAATACCCCGATCACCAATGATCGTATCCAGACCCTGTGGCAACTTTCTCACAAAAGCCGCAGAAGAGGAAAACTGTAAAGCCTGCCACATCTGTTCTTCACTTGCATTTGGATCAACCAGACGCAGATTCTCACGAATACTCGTATGAAACAGGAATGGGTCCTGGGAGACATATCCGATGGAACTTCGCCAGCTTAATAATCGTTCTTCTGACAGAGGCACACCGTCAATCAGAATACGACCAGTTTCAGGCCTCACAAGGCCCATAATCAGATCTATCAGCGTGCTCTTGCCTGCTCCAGATTTACCTACAATTGCGGTCATACCCCTTGCTGGAATCGAAGCTTGCACATTTCTCAATGAGTAAGCATCACTTCCCTCATAGCGATAGCAGACATCCTCACACGTGATAGATTCCTTCAGTTCCATAGGTTGAATACCATCAGTTCCAACATCTCCTGCCGAAGCAATCTCTGCACTAATCTCACGACTCTTCGCCGTCTGCGCTTGCAGTTCTCTGACTACCCGAAACGCAGGCAGCATGGAGCTGATGTACTCCAGATTGGACTGAATCGCCGTAAATCTTGGCCATAAGCGGGAAAAGATAAGGATGATGAGCAGCAGACTTGCTGGAGGCACCGTCATTACACGGAGAGAAAGATAGATGAATGCCGCAATAATGATTGCCGCGGACATCCGGTGAATCAACTGTGTTCCACTGTTCAATTGACTAAATTGAATGACATTGCGTTCTATCTGTCTGCACATGCGCTCAAACCAGTTCATGTGTGAGCGCTCAAGCATGTTGCTCTTAATATCCTTAATTCCGTTAAAATGCTCGGTAATGCCGTTATAATAACTTTGCGAATATTCAGAGGTCTGGTCTCCGATCTGCTTGGCCCGCTTGACGAATTTTCTCAAGACAAAAAATAATAACAATCCACAGAACAGCACAAGTGCCGTCAACTTGGCGGATAACCAGAAAGCGAGACCGATCTGAATGCCCGTAAAGATCAGAGAGGCTACCATTTGCAGCATAATGCTCGTTCCCTGACTCACACGTGCAAGTTCAGTCGTTAATATATGGTTAAAATCGGATTTTCGTTTTTGGAGAAAAAATGACCATTGCGCCATAATAATGGCACCATAGGTTTCCATGCGCAGCGTGCGTACAAATTGCTGCTGGATTCGCGTATTACGGATCGTCTGGAGACGCTGCATCCAGGCCTGTCCGGAGACAATCAATACAAAGGTGAACAATACGAGTAACAATTGGCTATTTTCAGAAAAACGATTCAATACGTCTCCAAGCCAGGGAATGTTTAAGCCTGTGGAGCCCATCTCAAATATGCCAATCAGACTCAGCATCGGAACAAGCATGTAGATACCGATCCCTTCCATGAGACTGATACAGATCATCCCTAGCAGATTCCAATATAAAATGGGCCCCGTGACATGATGCAACTTTCGCATGAAATATCTTAATTCCGAGATCATACTTTACCCCTTTCCGTCACCGTATACCTTTTAATTCGCCGCCAGAACCAGAGAAACGGACGTAACGGAAAGTACAGAAAAAACAAAGAACGCGGAAGCGGCAATTGATCCACATCCCATGTACTTGGATATAAACGTTCGATAAAGAAAAACCATTTCTGTTTGGTACTTCGAAGTTTAAACAGATATGATTGATAAGACTTCATATCAGCCGGACTTTCCAGCATGTCGTTCATGAACTTTGCGCCTTCATTGGCTAATCGCTTGCCTGTACGGTCACTCAAGGACATTAAGGACCTGTACTCTACATCCAGCGGCGTATTCAGCAGCTCCGAGGCCAGATAAAGAGCCTGTGAACCGATGGATAAACGCCCCTCCGCTTTCAGACGTCTTTCCACTTTCTTCACATCAAGTGGCATGCTGCGGATCATCTGGTCGATATCCAGTAACCAGCGCAGTCTGAACCAGCCGTGTCGTGCACCATGGGTTACGAGATAAGCCCACAGGTCTTCTTGTTCAAGCATACGGACAGGTGTCTGTGTGTATGAACTGAATCGGCTGCGTTTCCACAGCAATTCAAAATCGGTTTCTTTCCCCGAATCCGGGTTGAGACGCCAATGAATCTCTACTTGAGTCTTTTTGACCGGATGGGTATAACAGATATGATGTTCCCGCCATTTCCAGCTGCGCACCGTAGGTGCTCGCTCCCCTTCCTTGGATACGTATCCGAGAGTAGCCAGAATTCCTTCAGCCGCTTCCACATCATCGAACGGAATCAGGATATCCAGGTCTTTGGAGGTTCGCATGGATACATCGCCATAGAGATCATGGGCGAGCGCTGGTCCCTTTAGTGTAATATTGCGGATGCCGCGTTCACGAAAAGCGCCACACACCTGCTCCATCTCAGCTGTCAGATGTAACATGCGGAACGTATTGACCGTGTATTGTTGTCTCAGACTCTCCATAACATCTGCAGGAATGATTGCAGAGTTCAATTCTTTCATTTTCAAATAAAGGACAGAATATAAGCGGTGATGATAGACAAGCCGCAGAAAGAGCTGCCAATCCGTTCCTTGCAAACCTGCCTTGAGTTCTTCAGGGGATAGAGCCGTCAGATCACCTCTAATCATGCTCAAAATCAGCTTAAGCTCCTTCGGAAACCCTGATGAATAGAGTTCACTTTCATGTATCATAGACAATCTCCCCAGATCCCTTCTCCGGACACCGTTTGCCAAACACACCGACAACCGTATATTGGTCCATAGTATCAGCTCCGGTCACGATCAATTTACCACTTCGCAGCCAGGCATGAGCCATCATATGTCCTTGTTTATTCCGCGCTGTCCCCATATATAACGTACTCTCTATCTTGCGTCGCTGAAGCATCTTCATCCCGGCAATCGCCATTACAAGGCAGCGGCTTTCCCATAACGTATATTTGCTGGCGAGCGAAATCGCTTTGGAAATATTCCGTATAGTGATGACCTCGCTGCGATCAAGTCCTGTCATCGGTGTTTCAAGCATGGGTATACCCAGCCCTGGCGCGATTTTGGCAAATGGCATAGCCTTCTGTATGCGTGCCCAACCAAGGAGCATATAAGCCTCCCATACCAGTCGACGCATCGACCGCGGGAGCGCGAGATAAGCCTTTATTTTTCGCAACATCATTCTACACTCCGCGAGTAACGTCGATTAAACCTTCACGGGACAGGTGTTCCAGGAATTGCACCACCTGCTCACGACATACATCTGGCTCAATCTCGTACTCCGCAGCAAGTACCTCAACAACTTCACCCAGCGTGCGTTCTTCTGCGATCAGATCCCAGATTCGTCCACCGGTACTCCCGAGATTATAGTATTTTCCAGAGCTAATGCTCATCATAACTTTCTCACTGCCCATATCACTGACCAGATTGCCTTCCTTCCGGGTTACCCGGTCTTCCACATTCATCGGTGTAGTCGCTGTCATTGTCCTGTATGCACTCCTTTACGTATATGATCTGTGATCCGATCCACCATCTCAAATGCTGTAAACTCAGCACCCGTTCTGACCAATCTGCCAATCTCCACACTTGCTGAAAGTCTTGAAGCCGTCTCGAACAGCCACTGTGCCAGCCCCTGTCTTGCAACAAGTCCACCCCGGAACGTATGGGAGCATAACAGATGCAGTCGTTCTAGCCCCATCACTTCAACCAGTTGAACAGAAGTATGGTTTTCCTCCGGTTGTGGAGCAAGTTCGAATATTCCACCTAGTGGTACGGCCATCTCATGAAAATAGTGCTGAACAGGTATCGCATACTTGGTAATCTCCGCGTGAACCGTTGCATAATCCTGTTCCTTCATACCGAAGCCATCCAGACTGGGCTGCCACAATTTCTGTTGCGGGTAACCAGGTGATACGATAGCCCTTCCCCCAGCATCCCAGGTCAATGCGACAACATCATCGGTGAGAAGCGGATATCCGCGTGATGCCAGTGCGGCCGAGAGTGTTGATTTGCCTGCTCCCGAATGTCCGACAAATGCGTAAGCCCATCCATCAATAACAACTGCACTACCATGCAAAGGAAGAATGCCACGCTGCATCATAATGACCGCCATACAAGTGCCCAGGATGAATAATCTAACCTTTTTCTCATCTGCACCCGATATAGGGGACACGACAATGCGCTTTCCTTGTTCCATTAGAAACAGACCTGTATCTTCGATTTTGAAAAAAAGACTGCCCTCTCGTGCCACAAAGTTGTCGTTGCCTACATTCCAATCCTCCCACAATGGGGTCAGATCTGAAGACTCGATGTGCACATCCACGACATCAAAATCACTCTCCGCATCCTTGGGTGCGATCTGTAGTTCAGGCATTCGAGTTTGGCTCGACCAGCGCAGACCATACGCCACATAATGCACAGGCAACAATGAACGACGCCTCCTTCGTAATTAAATGTAAAAAAAAGCCCTTATATTCATGTTGCTCAATATAAGGGCGGAGGCGAAAAGCTGGATTGGTTCCAATTCCGCCCTTTAAGTATGATGACACGTTTTGGAACTAAACAACTTAGGAAGTTGGATCGTACAGATCCGCATCGTGAACTGTGATCCAGTCAATTTGTCTGTAGCCAGTACCGGCCATCGTTTGATTGACTTCCAACACTTCAAGAGCTGGTGCTTGCCATTCCTTTTTTTCCATTTGCATCGTATTCACCTCCTTTCATGTGCCCTCATTCAGAATTTTCGAATGAACCGATAGACGATCAGACTATGCATCATCAATCGCAGATCTGGATGTGAAGCAAGTTCAGGTCTTGGACTCGGAAAATTGGCCAGAGCAGACTTGATACGCTCCGTGTTTAATATGCCAGCAACCTTGCTATCAGAACACAAGGCACGCAACTCGGCCGTAAAGGCATCCCAATTCGGAATGATGCGATGCAGCCAATCCGCCGGTTGTACCCCCCGTACCCGTTGATTCAGTCTGACCTTGTCAGGCAACTCCGGTGAAGTAGCCCGGCGAATCAATGAACGATCCGTCCCTTGTTTCACATATTGTTCAATCGGAACGGACAGACAGAACCGGATGACTCTGGCATCACTTGTCGGATCACGTTCCCAAGCGCGGTAACGCAGAGAACATTTTGTAGCTACAGCACCGTTTTTGTTCGCAATGGCCAGGTTATTGAATTTCTCGGCACGTACTTTGAGTGCATCAGCCTGGGCACCGCCCTGCAGAACAATAATGGATTTGAGTCTTTCCAGTACACCTGTTCTTTGAGCAAAATCAGGATGGATCAACTGTACAGAAGCGGCCTGGCTTGCTCCTTTGGACTGTGCCTTGAACCATTCTGGATATGCCTTTTTCCCGGTGATCTTGGCTATACGGGAGAAGGGCATACCGGTCCGTTCACTGTACTGCTGCATCTCACGGAACCAGCGATACCAGCGGCCACTTTTCAGCAGACTGGCGTAATAATCCAAAGCCGGGCCCCAGGAGATGGTGAAGTTACCGCGTGCTCCTGTGAGCAGAATACCTGCATCCTGCTGGCTCGCTTTTTCATAGAATCCGCGAATCCAGAATGAATTTTCAAAGTATTTGTAGGGCATTTCCATAATATCGAGCCAGGTGTCTACTTCACTGAGAGGACTTCTGCCTTCAAAATCCAGATAGTTCTCTGTGATATTCCCGACGTGATTAATAGTCGAACGTATAAATGGTCTCTCGTCAGCAAGCAACGTTTTCGACGTGTAATCCGTGAAATCCGGCACGGGAACATAGCTATAAGCATGCAGCCGTTTGCCCTGACTTCTCAGTGTTCCAGAAGCAAAACCAACCACGGCTCCCGAGTCCAGTCCGCCACTTAAAGCAGCAGCTACCTGCCTGTGAGTTCGCAATCGCGATCCAACCGCCTGCCCAAAGACCTCCCGAAACGCTTCTACATACTCACCATCGGATTTCAGCCTTAGGGGTTCGACTTCATTCCAGCGATGATATTGCTTCAGCTCCAGTCTCCCATCCCGGAAAACAAGTGTATGTGCAGAAGGCAGTTGGCTTATTCCCCGATATACGGTTGAATTGATATCTGCTGAATCATGCATGTCAGGAATGGCAAGGAATTCGGACAACCAGGTCTCATCCAGTTCTTTATGTACCCCTTCAAGCCCAAGCAACGGATTCATGAGTGTGCAGAAAGCAAAACGTGAGCCATCATGTCGGTAATAAAAAGCTCTCATGCCTGTAATGTCTCTCGCTGCATACAGTTTTCGATTCCGCTCATCCCATATCGCGAATACAAAATCCCCCAGCAATCGGACAGCTACATCTTCCCCCCAGCGCTGATAGGCACGCAAGATCAATTCACTATCCGATAACATCGCCAGCTCAGCTCTGGATATCTGTAATTGATCTGCCAGTTGTTCCCGGTTATCCAGAATGGCATCTGCCGTGATGGTCAGACCACTTTCCTCATCATATAGAGGCAACTTCTCGCTAACCGCTTCCGGTGTAATCCATTGGGCGTGACAGCTAAGGAACGCCTCATTGCCTTTCCACACCCCTGTTGTATCCGCAGGGACATGCCCCAGGCTTGCGTAAAGACGCCAGCTGTCTTCCCATAGCGCCTGCTGACCATCGTTGTGTACAATTCCTGCTATGGCGCTCATGACTTGCCTCCCCGTAGAATCTTGCGCTGTGAAGCCCAAGCGCTGATCTGGTGACCAAATGGTACCCATGATTTGATACGCTGTATTTTGCTTTGAGCAGAAGCCAGCTGGACTTTCAAACGTTCTCGCTCACTGTATCCTCGTTCCAGACGATGATCTGCCGCCCGTAGTGCGGCCTGCAGCTGTCTGATCGTTGCCAGTGCAGCCAGTGTGGGATCTATCTTTTCCGGTTCTTCGAGAGCTGAATCATTCCGATTTTCATGGGAATCATGGACGAGAGAATCAGCTGGCTGCATCCGATAGTGCTGCTGCCAGTCGCAACCGGTCGCTGTAATCAACTGATGCGTAATTCGCTCGATGACCTCTTGATCCGGACTTGCTTCATAACGAACACCCGTCCATTGTTCGGCTTCTGCCAACTGGTCACTGTACCCCATCCGATGGAACAGATCCGCTCCCATCACACGACAATACAGTTCAACTTCATGTGGTTCTAATATGTTTTTCCAGTTGTTAACAGAACCCTGATGTGCCTCTTGATGGGAAGAAAGGAATGGATCACCCACGCCCATACTGTAGAACATGTCAGACTTGGCACTGTCCAGAAACTGTCCATACTGCTCCATACCCTGTTCATATGGAATTCCCAGAAACGCGCATAGTTTTTCAAGTTCTTCCTGGGGATTGGAAACCATTCGTTCATATTGCAATTCATACGCATTGGAATGTGGTTCGGCAAAATAATCATTCAAGCGGAGCATACCCAGTGTGAGATCTACAGATTTCATATTTAATTTGGAGCTCTGCAAACTATGAGTCAGGTCGAATCCTTCACCTGTATGACGGTTTACCTTTTTGAATGATGCTGCTATGGCCAGAGGATTACGCTGGAGATGAATGCGCTTGGACTGTGGGAACAGACGATCCAGCCATTCTAGCATGTAATAATAACGCGGAGATTTATCAACGATGAAGTCTGCTCCGCTCCCTTCCAGGAATCCATTGTAGATCTCAAGAGCAAAACTTCTGCACGCCTTTTCGAAGACATCCTCGGATACCATGGCATTGTAGAACTGACGCATGATGGAGCTGCCACCATAAGCGCGTGAATCGGTTTTTGGCAGATCGACAAGACTCATCAGAAACCACATTTCCTGGGTGGCGAATATACGACTGTGATTTTGCAGCATGACTGTGGATAATGAACTACCACTGCGGGGAACACATAGTAAGAAAACAAGTCCGTTACCTTGAGCGTCGATCAATGGCAGCCTCTCCTCTGTTCAATAAATTAAGCATGCAGCCGGGATAGACCAGACTCTACTTTTGTGTTTGGCAAAACGAATACTACGCAAACTATTAGGTCAGTATTTTGCAACATTCCGTCGGAACCTTACCCGAGAGTGATGCAAATACACATATTCTTTCGACAACTCTCAGATACAATATGTATTTATAGTTTTACTCTATGATACAAAATGTATCATGTCAATCTTTTATTTTCACCTTTTCATAAATTCTTACTCTTTCACTGTATTCTCCTGTCTGTCGTTTAAGCACTTATTCATGATCAACTATGTTCTGATTGCACAAACGCGAATAAGCTCCAGACATGTTCTGTGAGGAACAATGCCTGAAGCCATGCGTAATCCGTTGAGAAGCTTACTATGAAAACCGTTGAACAATCATCAGGTGAACCTTACATTTGAACTCTTCCCAGGAGCTCCGACACTCCTATTTTGCTCTTCTTCCTGATCTGCCAATGCAGCATCCTGCATCCCCTTCTGTACCTTCACAGTTAACAATACAGCAATGCCTGCGATGAAAAAGAAGATCAGCGACAGAATGCCCCAACGCGTGGAACCCGTGATCTGTCCGACATAACCGAACACAAATGGACCGAAGATCGAAGAGAATTTGCCTGTAATATTCACAAAACCAAAATACTCTCCTGTTCTGCCTGCCGGCATCAGATTGCTAAACAGGGAACGCGCTGTGGATTGACTCACACCCTGCACGACTCCAACCAGCCCGGCGAGCACATAGAAGTGGATCGCTTGTGTCATGAAATAACCGAGAATCACAATACATATGTAAACCGATAAGCTAACAATTAATACCTGCTTTGCTCCCCAACGCTGTGCCCATGCTCCCAATAACAATGTACACGGGAACCCGATGAACTGGGTTAACAGTAGCGCGAGCATCAGGTCGGTTGTGCCAATACCTATACTTGTCCCATAGATTGTAGCCATCAGAATGATGGTATTAATGCCGTCATTAAAAAACCAAAAAGCCAACAACATGCGGATTAACTGGGGAAAACGCCGCATCTGACGAAAGGTCTGCCGCAGTCTGCGCACGCCCACCGCAGCATACCCTGTCCACGAGCCGGGCATGTCCGGTGATGCAGGCCGTCTTGGAGCATGACGAAAGATCGGTATCGAGAACAGCAACCACCACAACGAGACGGAGATAAAAGCAAGTCTTGTGCCTGCCAGTGTACTGCTCATCCCGAACCATCCCGGTTGCTGAATCATCAGCAGGTTCACCGCAAGCAGCAATCCTCCTCCAATATAACCATAGGCATATCCTTTGGAGGATATCATGTCTCTTCGTTCAACAGGTACCAGATCCGGCAGCATTGCATCGTAAAAGGTGTTACCACCTGCAAAACCAATCGTAGATATGACCAGCAAAGCGGAAGCAAGTAACCAGTCCCCTTCACCGATTGCGCTGAATCCCAATGTAGCAAGGACGCCTATGATTGCAAATACACGCAGGAAGTCGCCCTTACGTCCTGACAAATCAGCCAGCGTTCCTAGCAACGGTGTTAGCAGAGCTACGCACAACATGCCAATGGAGTGTGTATAAGCCAGGTAGGAGGCGGCGGTATCCTTATCCAGCGTTGCTGCAGCAACCGAAGCATAGAATACGGGCAGGACCGCTGCCAACACCGTTGTCGCGTAAGCCGAATTGGCCCAATCATACATAATCCAAGCCTTGATCGCCTTTTTATTCACATAAATCCTTCCTTTACATGCAACTATTATAATGATTGATGTCTTTCTCCTATTGTAAAGGAAGGATATCACACTTGTTCACTGTTTCTGTAAAAAATGGTGCAGTTCTGTTCTTGCAACTCACCTTACCTCCGAGGTGAACTTGCGTAATTGTATCATTTTATATCCACTCTCATCACATATCGTCCTCGCCCGTGAATATACTTAATTACCGACAGGCCAAACTGTGCCGCGTAATCAATGGGGGGTGCCTACATGTCAAATTCACACCAGCCTTACTCGTTCGTCGTGTCGAAGGAAGATTGGTCGCTTCACCGCAAAGGGTACCAGGACCAGCAGCGCCATCAGCAAAAGGTGAAAGATGTCATCAAGCAGAATCTGCCTGATCTGATTACGGAAGAAAACATCATCATGTCTGATGGAAAACAAATCATCAAGGTACCAATCCGCAGTCTGGATGAGTACCGTTTTGTGTATAACTACCAGAAGCAAAAACATGTCGGTCAAGGAGACGGTGACAGTCAGGTCGGAGACGTCATCGGTCGTGATCCCGCTGCTTCGCAGAAACCCGGCAAAGGCGAAAAAGCTGGCGATCAGCCTGGTCATGATATTGTGGAAGCCGAAGTTAGTATTGAGGAACTGGAAGATATGCTCTTCGCTGAGCTGGAATTACCTGATCTGAAGCAGAAAGACAAGGATCTGATTGAGACACATACGGTAGTTTTCAACGATATTCGCAAAAAAGGTATGCAGTCCAATATTGACAAGAAACGTACCATTCTGGAGAATCTACGTCGCAATGCTACGACTGGCACGCCAGGCATCCATCATATCAGTCCGGATGACCTGCGCTACAAGACATGGGAAGACAAAATCATTCCTCAATCCAATGCCGTTATTATTGCCATGATGGATACATCCGGGTCCATGGGTTCGTTTGAGAAATACTGCGCGCGCAGCTTTTTCTTCTGGATGACCCGTTTTCTACGCCGTCAGTATGAGAAAGTTGAGATTGTTTTCCTCGCCCATCATACGGAAGCCAAGGAAGTAACCGAAGAAGAGTTCTTTACCCGTGGCGAGAGCGGAGGCACCATCTGCTCCTCTGTATATATGAAGGCGCTGGATATTATTGACAGCCGTTATCCACCTTCCAGCTACAACATCTACCCTTTCCACTTCTCTGACGGGGATAATCTGACCTCGGATAACGAACGGTGTGTGAAGCTGATCGGGGAGTTAATGAAACGTAGCAATATGTTTGGATACGGCGAAGTGAATCAATATAACCGCAGTAGCACACTGATGTCGGCTTACCGCCATATCAAGATGGATCAGTTTATGTATTATGTGATCAAAGAAAAAGGCGAAGTGTACAAAGCTTTGCGCAGCTTTTTCCAGAAACGGGAAGGAGGCAGCGTTAGATGACAGATGAGATCCGCGACCTAGAATACGCTATTGCCGAGATTATGGAGATTGCCAATGGTTTTGGTCTGGACTATTACCCCATGCGGTACGAAATCTGCCCATCGGATATTATTTATACATTTGGAGCCTACGGCATGCCGACCAGATTCAGCCACTGGAGCTTTGGCAAAACATTTCATAAGATGAAAATGCAATACGATTTTGGACTCAGCAAAATTTATGAGCTTGTCATCAACTCCAACCCTTGTTATGCCTTCCTGCTGGATGGCAATTCCCTGATTCAGAACAAATTGATCGTAGCCCACGTATTGGCACACTGTGATTTTTTCAAAAACAATGCCCGCTTCTCCAAATCCAACCGTAATATGGTCGAAAGCATGGCTGCTACGGCGGATCGGATCAGCAATTATGAGATGGAGTACGGAACGGAAGCGGTTGAAGCATTTATCGATGCCGTGATCGCAATTCAGGAACATGTAGATCCACAGCTGATTAAACCCCGCCATTTGGACAAACAACGTTACATGGAGATGAAAATGCGGGAGCAGCGCGGTGAGAAAGCACCCAAACCGGAAGGCCGCTATGATGATTTATGGTCGCTTGATGATGTGAAGACCGAAGATACACCAGCCGAAGGCATTCAGGTCCATCACTTTCCGCCTGAACCAGAGAAGGATGTCATGTGGTTTATTCAGGAATTCTCGGAAGTATTGACCGACTGGCAGCGGGATATCATGAGTATGATGCGTGAAGAGATGTTATATTTCTGGCCACAGATGGAAACGAAAATCATGAACGAAGGCTGGGCTTCTTACTGGCATCAACGCATTATCCGTGAACTCGATCTCAACAGTGAGGATACGATTGAATTCGCGAAGCTCAACTCCTCCGTGGTGCAGCCATCCAAACAAAGTCTGAATCCGTATTATCTGGGACTGAAGATTTTCGAGGATATTGAACGACGCTGGGATAACCCAACCCGGGAAGAACAGGATCGTTGGGGCCGTAAACCAGGCCAGGGTCGGGCGAAAATGTTCGAGGTGCGTGAATTCGATTCCGATACCTCCTTTATTCGGAATTACATGACTAAACAATTAACTGAGGACCTCGACCTCTACGTCTTTGAGAAAAAAGGCCCGGACTGGAAAATCACCGACAAGTCCTGGGAAAATATACGGGATCAGCTCGTATTTTCACGTGTCAACGGGGGCTCCCCTTATCTGGTCGTGCAAGATGCCGACTATATGCGGACCGGGGAACTCGTGCTGAAACATCAATATGAAGGCATTGAGTTGGATCTGAAATATATGGAGCGCACCATGCCTTATCTGTATCGCCTCTGGGGGCGTACGGTACATGTAGAGACACGTGTCGAGGATAAACCGATCTGGTTTACGTATGACGGCAAGAAGCACCACCGCAAATTTATGTAAGGTTTTCGATTATCATTATAGGAAACGAAAATATAAATACTCTTATCATGGATCAGTTTAATGTTTAATAAAAAATAAGACATAAAAAAGCGGCAAGTCCCCGACATACACGGGAACTTGCCGCTTGGCATTTCATAAAATTAGGATGGTACCGGCGTTGTACCATTGCCCTGCAAGCGCAGCGGTACAAAAAAGTCATGTTCAACTTCACTTGCCGGCAGAGGACGACTGAAATAATATCCCTGAATCTCACGGCAGTCATTCTGCATCAGAATGTCCAGTTGACCTTTCGTCTCAATACCTTCGGCAATGACTTCCATGTTGAGATTCTGGGCCATCGATATAATGGTCGCTACAATTGCCTGATCGCTATGGCTCTCTGTAATACCCGTCACGAATGAACGATCAATCTTGAGCTTGTGAATCGGGAAATGCTTCAGATAACTGAGTGAACTGTATCCCGTACCGAAATCATCCAGGCTGATTTTTACCCCCAGTGCCGTGAGTTCTTTCAGGATTGCCGTGGACACTGTTGCATCCATCATCATGCTCTCTGTAATCTCCAGCTCCAGATAACGGGCCTCCAGCCCTGTCTCATGTAGGGCATTCTTGACCTGTTCCACTAAGTTGGATTGGTGAAACTGCTGGCTGGACAAGTTAACCGATACCGGAATGAGTGGTCCGCCACTGGCATGCCAGAGTTTCATCTGCCTGCATGCCTCCCGCAGCGTCCAATTGCCAATCTCATAGATCATGCCTGTCTCTTCTGCAAGCGGGATGAATACATTGGGTGCGAGCAGACCTTTGAGTGGATGGTTCCAACGTATAAGAGCCTCCACACCAATCATGCGGCTATCCTCGGTACGAATCTGTGGCTGATAGTACAGGACCAGCTCATCGCGTTCCAAAGCTTTACGAAGATAACCCTCCAGCTCAATGCGTTCATAAAGTTCCGAATCCAGTTGAGCAGTGTAGAATTGGAAACCATTTTTGCCGTTTTTCTTCACTTCATACATGGCGGAGTCCGCATGTTTCAGCAAAGCATCCACGCCAACTCCATGATCCGGGTACATCGCAATTCCAATGCTGGCGGTTACGTAAAAGTCATTCTCCTTCAGTCGATAAGGTAACTGAATGGCTTCAACAATCTGTTTTGCAAGTTCTGCCACTTGTACTTCTGTCGCTTGATCCTGGGTCACAACGAGTGTGAACTCGTCACCACCCATCCGGGCCAGCATGACATTCTCCATAGCCAAGGGATCAGAAGCTTCTATGGCTTTCATGATCCGGTTGCTGACTTCTCTTAGAAATACATCTCCAATGGAATGTCCCAGCGAGTCATTAATCATCTTGAAACGATCTATATCCATCACCATAACGGCAAAAGAATTCCCTTTTTCTTCTGAATCGTGAATCGTACAAGCCAGTACATCATCCAGCTTGCGCCGATTGGGCAACCCCGTCAACGGATCATGCAAAGCTTGGTGACGAATCTTCTCCTGAGCCTGTTTCTCCTCTGTAACGTCTTTGATCAAAATGTGACTTCCCACATGTCTGCCATCAATGACAACAGGAACTACAACAATACTAAGGTCCAGAAGTTCACCCTGTATGTCTCTCATTTTGGCCATGTAGTGCGCCTGCTCCAGCCCATGATCATCCCAATCGATGGAATCAAATTCACTTATCCACTCGATATCGATCTGCTGAGCGATATCATCAATGGAACGATCCATGACCTCTTTTTCAGGATATCCGGTGATTGTTGTTACAGCAGCATTAATACCTTTGACAATCCCTTCCTTGTTCACTGAAATAATGGCATCCGAATGGTTATGATACAAGGCCTGATACCATTGCTCGTTCTCATGAATCCGTTGATCTTTCTGTGACATTCGCTGATTGATAAATATGCCAAACAACGTCAAGCCCAAAGCAATAAATGTGCCCGATGCGATCAAGTAGGCGAGAATGCCTGGCTCAATCTGCATACCTGAACTTACCATCGAGCCATGTGAATGATGGAAATGCGCGGCTGACATCCCGGTATAATGCATGCCAGAGATTCCAATCCCCATTATGAGACCGCTGCCCATCTTGTAAACCCAGGTATGTCTTGATTGATGATAACGGAAGAAAAACATGAGCCACAATGCCGCAAAGGAAGCAAGCGCTGCAATCAGAATGGATAACACCACTCTGCCTGGTTCATACGTAACCGGAGTTGACATCGCTGCCATTCCCACATAATGCATCGAGCTGATCCCCGCTGTCATCAGCACTCCAGCAATCATAAGCTGGCTTATCCTGCCCGATTGTCTACCCGCAATGTTCAAGGCCACCCCTGATGCGACAATAGCAAGTAGAACAGATAAAATAACCTTACCGGTGGAATAGGAGACTTGCGTAGGCAGAACAAAAGCCAGCATACCTACGAAATGCATGGACCAAATTCCCAGCCCCATCGAGACTGCACCGCAGGTAAGCCATACATTCCGCGCCATCCCGCTAGCCTGACTTACACGGCCTGCAAGGTCAAGGGCTGCGTATGAAGCTAACGATGCAATAATATAGGATAAAATAACAAGTTCTAAGTTGTACGTACCATGTAGGTGCTCCACTCACTCTTTCCTTTCGACCGGGAAATGCCTTGTATGTATGCAAAAATGTAAAAAAGAAGCGAGTGCGCTGTCTGGATGACAGGCACTCCCTCCGCATCATTTGACTCGTGACCACAGACTTAGTTGAAGCCGTTGTCATACATTGGAACCCGTTTATTTGAATGTATATAGTCTAAACGTCCCAGCCCTTAAAATCAACACTTATTTCCAGATATACGATGTTGATTAGCTAACTTTTTCATATTCTAATTCACAACAAAATATTCTATTTGCGAGTCAATAACAGACTGCCAAAACCGGAAGTATCTTGATAAGAGTTACCTGATGAATCACTCCAGATGGACACACTGCTTCGCTTGCCATCCCCCGCGCCATCATCATTAACTTGCAGATCAAATCCAATCCATCTTTGCCCTTCAGCACGAACGCTATCTAGTGGGATTGCCACTTCAACTGTATACCCTCCGCTTGTTAATCGGGTAGCTGATTTGAAACTTTCTTTCCGTGCATTTCCTCCAAAAGAAGCCTCATTATCAAAATTGACCCGGTACTGGGCGTCATCCTCCTGATAGAATGTTGTCTGATCTTTGCTCGGGTCGATAAAAATCTCGATCGAATCCTGCTCATGTGCATTAGAACTTAATTTGCTTCGCAAAGGATCTTTCACATCTGCCAATACGTACAGGTATTTCTCATCCCATAACAGCTGTGCAGTCGCCGTTGCACCGGAGTTTCCGACCACCCAGACATCCGTTTTAACAGATGCAGCCTTTTTCCAGACGTTATCCTTTTTTGCATCAATTACAGGTTTGCCATAAGTGACCTTGGTTTGTTTCAAGACAGAACCGAGCTTCAGTTTGCCCCGGTTGGCTGGTTTGTCGGGCTGTTGATTGGAAATATCATTCCAAACGATGGTCGCTGTCTTTCCAGCAGCATATTCATCCGTAATCCGATAATCCAGAGACAAGACCTGGCCTTCAGTAAGTAAAGCAGCTGACATAGGCAGTGATGCGTATACAACATAACCGGTTTTTGTCTCCTGTACATTGTAAGTATTTTTATCTTTGCCTTTACCACCATCCCGTTTAAATGTATATTGACCATTGGCAGACGGCGGATTTTTCTTCTTGGCAGACAGATCAGCTTCAGAAGTTGCAGCACCTGTCCCCTTGACTTCTTCCGCGAGGAAAACCTGCACCTGATCCCCTTTGCGACGTGTGGTATCCTTCACTTCCACTCGTAAATTCACCTTTTTGGCATCCCACATCATACGAGCCTCACCCGTAACCGCAGATGTACCATCTGCCAGATGATTAATTTCCAGTCCTTTCACAGCACCCCAAAGAATATCTTCCTGTCCTTTATGATTCGGGAAAGAAGGGCTGGCCTTCAATGCTGTCCATTCATTACGATAGATCGGAAGGGTGGCAGGGTCCACCAGTGCCCAAAATGCCGGTTTTGCTTTTAATTTACGATCAAACAGCAACGGTGCATCTTTGCGTCCTTTGACCGGATGATTGTCAAGCCATGTACCATCATCTGCAAGTCCCCAGACCGTAACACTGTCCATCACGCCGCGTTTCCCCAAATCTTCGAACAGGTCAAACAGTTCACGATAACGATAAGCTTGTTGCAGCATTAATTCATCTGTGACAGGCATCTCCAGTTCAGAATTACTTGAATAGATCGAAACGTCCAGCTCTGTAACCTGTACATTCACACCAAGAGCGATCACTTTCTCAAAAGCCTCACGAATGAGCTTTACATCCGGTCCGTACATCGACACATGCATCTGGAATCCAACCGCATCAATGGGTGTTCCTTTGGCAAGCAGCTTCTCTACAAGCTTCACCATATCATTTACCTTGTTTCCATTGCCCTCCATTCCATAGTCATTAATCACCAATACCGCATCGGGGTCAGCCTCACGTGCATAACGGAAAGCCAGTTCAATGTAATCACTGTCATCTCCGTCGCTATCCACATCCCCAATAATATCTCTCCACTTGGAATTACTGGCCTCATTCCGCAAGCCGCCTCCGTCTGAGATGACTTCATTGACGACATCCCATGTATGAACCTTTCCTTTGTACCGACTCACGATGGTTTGAATATGCGTTTTCATCCGTGCAAGCAACTGTTCCCGCGTGGCAGGTTTCGAAGCATCATCCGGATCCGTAAAGAACCAATCCGGCACCTGACTATGCCATAACAGCGTATGACCTCTGATTTCCATGTCATTTGCTTCGGCAAACTTCACCAGGCGATCTGTCTCTGACCAGACAAACTGTCCTTCCTGAGGCTGCATCGCATCCATTTTCATAAAGTTTCCAGCTGTAATACTATTAAAATGTTTCGTCAACAGCTGGGAATGCGGATCTTCCGCGTCCAGTGCAGACTGGTCGATTGCCGCTCCCATTGCATAGTGTTGTCCCACAACATCCACTAGATTCGGAATGTTCGGCTCTATTTCAATTTTTTCGGCTTCCGTAATCAGTACATCATCCACGTAAAAAGTAATCGTATCCGCCGACGTCACTTCCGCTGACGTCTTCCAAGGTGTCTCTGCATACATGCGGAATCCGGTGATGCCGCTATTTTCTCCAGGGATCACCACATCTGCCTCGATTTTTTTCCACTGTCCCTTGTTCAGAGTTGCAGAGGCAAACGTAGCATATTCTCGACTTGAAGCGTCGTTATTGTACTCTTTCTCCAGTGAACCGTTAATGACCTGACTGTCCGGCCCTTCATCGTACATGGCCCAAAATGAAATATGAACCGTGCTGCCCTTCTGTACATGGTCTATTACTTCAATTAAGGGTCCATGGAACGTTTCGGTACGGGAAGAGGTTCTCAGGCTCCGTGTACTGTCGTGACCTACTTGCGTGACAATATCGAGTTTCTCATTCGCACGTGGACGCCATTGTCCCAACACACCATCTTCAAAATTAGCCTCAAACAGTACTTCATCATCGCCAGTCTTAACGTCCGCAGCCGCAGCACGTGTCCCTCCTGTTCCCACACTTGGGAACAAACTGAAGATCAATACAGCCGACAAGCACAAGCTCCACCATTTTCTCAAATGCATCCGATCTCCTCCTTGGTTGGTTGTTTGTGAAGAGTAACCTTTGTTCTGTCATGCGCCAGCCCTTTACAAGATCGTTGTGCAGGATTGGATAGTCGTTATTGAACAGAAATTGTAAGCACTTTCATTATACGATTGCCAGCGAACTTTGTTTACCCGTTAAACTATAGGACTTATTTTAAAAACTTCACAATAAGATAAAACGACAAAAAGCACAGCTTGTTAGCTGTGCTCCATGTCACCGTCATTACATATTTACACTTTTAAAGGTGCTGTGGTCTGACGGACAACCAGATTGGAAGGTTCCGTCACCACGGGAGGAGAATAAGATGGATTCTCGATCATGGCAATCAGATATTCGATGGACTTAATGCCGATGGAATAGATATTCTGATTCACCGTGGTCAACCCCGGTTTGAATACCTCAGCATAATACGTGTTATCGAACCCGACAACCGAGATATCTTCTGGTACACTCAGTCCATGCTTTTCAATTTCATGAATCGCACCAAAAGCAGACATGTCTGATGCACAGACAATTCCCGTTGGTTGATCCTGAAGTGCCAGCAATCGTCGGGCGGCCTTGCTTCCTCCGTCGAAGGAATAATCGCAGATCTCCAGATATACCGTAGAATACGGGATGCCGCATTCTCGCAGCCCTTCCCGATATCCTTCCAATCGTAGATTGGCTACGGCAGGTCCAAGTGTCCCTGAGATATAGGCAATTTTGCGGTGCCCAAGCTCATGCAGATGTTTGACACCCATCGAGATCCCGTTCGCGTTATCCGTAGTAATGTAACCGGCACGTTTGCCCAACATGTCCGTATCAACAAACATCGTTGGAATCTCTGCATCCACCAGTTCCTGAATACTCGTGTTTTCTCTGCCTTCCCCGAATACCACAACGCCATCCACATTACGACTGCGGCAATGTTTGATGAACGAGTACGCCGGATCATCGAATCGAGTAGACAACCGGACCAGGTCATATCCACTGTTCTCCAGCGCTGTCTTGATCCCTTCCAGCAACTCCGACACAAAAGGGTTCGTAAACGGAACCGTTAACAGTACGCCCACCGTCCATGAACGGCGTTTGACGAGTCCACGTGCGACCACATTGGGTTGATATTTCAATAATTCGATGGCTATATTGACTTTTTTGCGTGTTTTTTCACTTACATCAGGATAATCGTTTATCACTTTGGAAACGGTTGCAACAGATACTCCCGCTTCCTTGGCTACATCATGGATAGAAGCCATCTGATCACCTCAACCTCTTTCGAATCCCCTGTCTCCGGCTGCATTTTCTATAACATCGGCAGGTTTGTCTACCCATTATAGCTTAAAACAGCCTGAAACGGTATGGAAGGTTCCTAATGCTTTTAAGCTCTATTCCTGCTGTTCCAGATTCTTCAAATCCAGAGACAGTTTCTCCATTGTTGTTGCAAATACAGCGAGTTCAGCCGAGCGTGAAGCTTGGCTACGTGCTCCGCGAGACGTATGATCCGACTCCTGCTGCACACTGCTCAGTTTCTTCATGATCTTCTCCAGATTAGACTGAATCTTACCCTGGGCATCCCGGGAACTGGCTGCAAGCTTGCGCACCTCACTGGCGACTACTTCGAAGCCACGTCCAAACTCTCCTGCATGAGCAGCTTCAATCGCTGCATTCAGGCCGACAAGATGACTCTGATCCGATATCTCGCGAATGAGTTCACCCATTTTTCCGATCTGCTGGATCTCTCCTGTTAATTCGGTAAGCAGAACCTGAGCCTGATCCTGAGAAGCCGCTGTTTCTTTGGCAACACTCGATATAGCCATTGCACTTTCATTTAATTCACTAATCATGCCTGTAAGCTCTTGGGTAATCTGCGTAATTGCCTGTAATGTATGTTGTTGGTCATCGGCAAGCTGATGTAACTTTTCTTTTTCTTTCTTCTCATAAGCTTCAAGGACAAGCTGTGAATCCAGATTGAACATTTTGCTGAGCGCTTGAATGACAAGATGCCAGGAATCAGGAATAACCTGTTGGAATATGCTCGTTGCAATATCCAGGTAGACCATATAGGTACCCAGATAATAATCTTCAGACAGACCAATCCGTGAATGCACAAGTCCAATCGCAATCCGTTGCTCAATATATGCGTCGTCCACGATTCCGTCCGTCATCGATAACCAGTACATCTTCTGTGTTTCTTTTAGACGATCAATGGTAGAGAACCTTGCGATCAGATCTACCAATTCGGGATAATTTCCCACATGATTGTAGAAATGATCCACCACTTCATTAACGACTTTTTGAAAAACAGGCCGATGATCGGCAAGTAGTTTTAGATCCCCTGTGGTTAATCCCATGTAATCAAGTTGCTTCTGTCTTGTTGCGGAAATACTGCTCATATCTGGTTCAGTCAGCTCCTTAATAAACACTAAATTACTTCAAATTGTAAATATATGTATTGATTATAGACTAAAATACCTAAATATACATATACCATTAGAACTAATTCTCTTTAAAATTAACCTTATTTGTCAGCTTTTTAGATTAATATGACCTTCATGAAATTAAAAAGGCCCTGACTCTGCTGTGAAGGAGCCTCACAGCAGACATCAGGAGCCTGATCCGGAATGGTTTGTTGCCGATTAGCGATTAAGCAGACTGCCCACATAACGTAACAGTTCATTCGCGCTGGCTGCGGTGTATCCATGTTCCTCAATTAAACGTTTAATGACTTCATTCATACGTTTCAATTGTGTTGCATCCGGTGTTTTGGTTGAGGTTGTGATCTTGACGATGTCTTTCAGATCGGTGAACAACTTCTTCTCAATCGCTTCACGCAAACGGTCATGGCTGCTGTATTCGAACTTGCGCTCCTTGCGGGAGTATGCCGAGATTCGGATCAGAATCTCTTCTCTGAACGCTTTCTTTGCATTCTCGGAGATCCCGATCTGTTCCTCAATGGATCGCATCAGACGCTCATCCGGGTCCATCTCTTCATCCGTGAGCGGGTCACGCATCTTGGACCAGTTGCAGAATGCTTCAATGTTATCGAGGTAATTCTCGAATAACGTTCTTGCGGATTCCTCGAATGAGTAAACAAATGCTTTCTGCACTTCTTTCTTGGCCAGTTCATCATACTCCTTGCGTGCAAGAGCAATGAAGTTCAGATAACGCTCCCGCTCTTCCTTCGTGATCGAGGCATGTTGGTCCAGACCATCCTTGATCGCCCGCAGAATATCCAGCGCGTTAATGCACTGAAGATTTTGCTTAATCAAAGCACTGGAGATCCGGTTAATGACATACCGTGGATCAATGCCGGACATCCCTTCATCCAGATACTCATTTTGCATCTCGCGCAGATCAGCTTCTTTGTATCCTTCCACTTCTTCACCATCATACATTCGCATTTTTTTAACGAGATCCATGCCTTGTTTCTTCGTTTCCTTCAAGCGGGTAAGTATCGAAAAAATGGCTGCAGTCCGCAGTGCATGCGGTGCAATATGAACATGCTTCATGTCACTTTGCTGAATGAGCTTGGCATAGATTTTCTCTTCCTCGGATACCTTCAAGTTGTACGGAATCGGCATGACAATCATCCGGGATTGCAGTGCCTCATTCTTCTTGTTGGAGATAAAAGACTTATACTCCGATTCATTCGTATGCGCCACAATCATTTCATCCGCACTGATTAAGGCAAAACGTCCTGCTTTGAAATTTCCTTCCTGCGTGAGCGACAGGAGATTCCATAGGAATTTCTCATCACATTTCAACATCTCCTGGAACTCCATTAACCCACGGTTCGCCTTGTTCAACTCCCCATCAAAACGATAGGCACGTGGATCGGATTCGGAACCAAACTCCGTAATGGTGGAGAAGTCGATACTACCCGTCAGATCGGCAATATCCTGTGATTTCGGATCGGATGGACTGAACGTTCCTATTCCCACGCGATTATCTTCGGAAACAATGACCCGTTCCACCGGTACCTTGCTGATATCACCACCATATTCGGTACGGAGTCTCATCTGGCAGGATGGGCAAAGGTTACCCTCAATACGGACTCCAATTTCCTTTTCCACTTCAGGACGAAGCTCCAGTGGAATCAGATGCAGCGGTTCCTCATGCATCGGGCATCCATCAATGGCGTATATGGCACCTTTCTCTGTCCGCGAGAACTGTTCAAGCCCCCGCTTCAGCAGCGTCACCAGCGTCGATTTTCCTCCACTTACGGGACCCATCAGGAGCAAGATCCGCTTCCGTACATCCAGACGGCGTGCTGCCGAGTGAAAGTATTCTTCAACCAACTTTTCAATCGAACGGTCCAGCCCAAAGATCTCCTGTTCAAAAAACTTGTACCGCTTATGCCCACCTACTTCTTCCACCCCAAACGATTCAATCATCTCATACACTCTGGCGTGAGCCGTCATTGCCGGAGTCGGGTCCTCTCTCAGCAGTGCAATATAATCTTCAAATGTTCCGTTCCATGTCAAACGGTCACTCTCTGCCCGATGTTCCGCAACGCGTTCAAAAATATTCATGCTTGGTACCTCCCATGGCTCCTTTAGTGTGATTGTCAACCATTCCGAATGGTATGAAGAAATCAATAGAATTGCGGCTCCTGCTTGAATACCAATCTTGCGGTACTGTGTAGTCCCGCCACCCTCTGTCCAAACGTCTTGTTTTGTTGTGAAAAGTGTATTACATACCTATGCGGCAATTCGGATAAGTTGACCTCTTTTTTTCAATCAACCGCTTCGAATTTTGGCTTTTCCCTGTTCTATCAGACATCTTGTGCCTTCAGAAAAAAAAGAACGAATATGATATAATGAGGGTTCTAAATTTAGGAAACCGGACAACACATGGTCAGAGACAGGCCACTTCTGGAAAGGAGCACGGACGATGGCAGTGAAATACGAAACCGAATTATATTCGCCTGTGAAGGCTTTCTTTGAGCAGCGTGGCTTCGACGTCAAGGCGGAAGTCAGACATTGTGACCTCGTCGGAGTCAGATCGGACCAGGACGAACCACTCATTGTGGAGATGAAAAAAACATTTAACCTCTCCTTGTTGCTACAGGGCATGCAGCGCTTGAAACTTAGCCCGTTCGTGTATCTGGCCGTCGAGCGCAATCGCAGTAAACGCGGAGCCGTAAACCAACGCTGGAGCGAACTGACCGCACTATGCAGACAGCTCGGCCTGGGGCTACTGACTGTCACATTTTACAAAACCAAAGCTCCCCTGATTGATGTACTGTGCGAACCTTCAGCCCAGACACCCCTTACTAGCGCCAATCAAGTTGCTCGCAAAAGCGGTGTTCGGCGGAAACGATTGCTCAAGGAATTCGACGAACGCAGCGGAGACTACAATACGGGAGGCAGCACACGAAGACAGCTGGTCACAGCATATCGTGAGAAGGCTTTACGTGTCGCATCCGCTCTACGGACGAACGGAGAAGCCTCTCCAGCCAACCTTGCCAGACAGACAGGCGTAGGTTCTGCAGCAGCGATTCTGCAAAAAAATTATTATGGCTGGTTTGAACGCCTCTCCCGTGGAAAATATATTTTGACGATTAAGGGAGTACAGGCGTTAACCGAGCATGCACACATGCTTGAGGATAATGATATGATTGAACGAACCATTAATGAACTCGATGTAACGTATTCTGTATCTGGTGAAAATAAGGACGACCTTGCATACATCGCTGAAACAGCGGAGCAGTACTTGAAAAATACAGGCAAGATCTGATTCTGATCATCTGAAAGTAACGGATACGAAAAAATGAGAATGCAAAAAAAACGCCTGTAATCTCCACTGGAGACTACAGGCGTTTTGATGTGTTCTATATAAATGATTGCTATTAGAATTTTACTGCTACTTCGGAAGCCAATTTCAGACCTGCAGTAACGATTTCTTCAGCACGATCTGCAGAAGCGTTATGTCCTTCAACGATAACCACTTCTGGGTTTTGAATGCCCCACAAGCCGAGAACTGTTTTCAGGAAGTTCAGGGACATTTCAGCAGCTGCCATTGGGCCTTCGGAATATACGCCACCACGTGCGTTAAGCAAAGCTACTTTTTTGTCGCCAGCAAGTCCTACAGGACCTTCAGCAGTGTATTTGAATGTTTTACCAGCTTGGCTCAGGTAAGCAATGTAGTTTACCAATGGAGCTGGAACAGTGAAGTTCCACAGTGGGAATGCAAATACAACTTTGTCAGCTGCCAGGAATTGATCTTGCAATTGTGCTGCAAGTGAAGCTGCTTTTTGCTCGTCAGCTGTCAGTTCAAAACCGTTAGCTGCTTTGTAAGTACCTGTGATAGCAGTGTTACCATAGAATGGGAATTCTGTATTGTAGAGATCCAACTCAGTAACTGTGTCACCTGGGTGAGACTCTTTGTATGCGCTCAAGAATGCATCGTACAATTTAACGCTGACTGCTTGATCTGCAGGACGGTCATTTGCTTTAACAAATAAAATATTAGACATGTTGAATTTTCCCCCGTTAGATAAAATATATGAGTGCATTTTCTGAACCGGCCACCATTGTAGCTTATATAAAGAAACCAACAACTCATTAATTCATATTATATATAAAAATGTTAGTGGATGCAATAACGTAATCACTTTGGTCATGAACCCATTTTAATTTTTGCTACAAAATCTATTTTTGATCTGACTTAGCTACGAGCCGTAAATTCGGCAATGGTTTCACTGATCAGGTTCATGCCAAGCAGCAATTCATCCCGGCCCGGATGGCTAAAGTTCAATCGAATATAACGTTGATCCTGTACACCTGTAGAACATAGTGATCCAGGAAGAAAGGATACACCTTTGGGCAAAGCCGCTTTAAGCAGAGCGCCACTATCCAATCCTTCAGGCAACTGTACCCACAGATACATTCCGCCCTCAGGGATGTTGTACTGACACCCTTTCCAGCCAGGTCTTTTCAACAGTTCAAGCATCAGTTTGAGTCTTGTCTTATACTCCCGATTCAACATGGATAGGTGATCACTCCAACGAAAAGGGGAATGGGCAAGCAATTGATACAACAGCCGCTGATTCATCGGACTGGACTGACCATCTGCAATTCGTTTAACCGAGGCCATGGCCTGAATCAGCGCAGGATGTCCAGCAGCCCATCCGGTTCGAAGAGCGGGCGCTACCGTTTTGCTGAACGAACCAATGTAGAGAACATGTCCACCCTGATCGGCAGTATCCAGTGCAAAAAGTGAAGGATATTTACGATAGAATTCCGTTGGCTCAAGGCCATCGAAATGGAGCTCTCCATAAGAATCATCTTCCACAAGCAGTACACCATAGCGCGAACACAGCTCAAGGACTGCCTCCCGCCGCTCCATACTCCACAAAGCACCGGTCGGATTCGAGAAACTGGGTGCAGCAAAAAGCAGCTTCGGTCTAACCTGCTGCATGTGATGCTCCAAAAGGTCTGGCAGTATGCCGTCCCGATCACCCATTACGGGCACAATCTTGGCTCCTTGCATCTCCAGAACCTCAAGACAGCCTGGAGATGTGGGATGTTCAACCAGTACAGAATCTCCTGGCTCAAGCAATAGACGCATCACCAGATCAATGGCCTGCTGGGTACCAGTGGTCAACAGAATCTGTTCGGGTACCGTTCGTATGCCTTTGCGTGCATTCCAGTCTTTGTTCAACCACTCTCTTAGGGGGGTGTAGCCTGCTGGCTCTCCATATTGCAATGCGGAGGGGCCTGAACTAAAGACAGACACCGCTGCTTCTTCCAACAATTTGAAAGGAAACAACTCCTCCGCAGGCAATTCTTCTGCCAGAGATATGAAATAATCCCTGCCAGACATCTCACGTATATCCCTCAGTGGTGATGACAAAAGCCTGTTGGTACGGGAAGCAAAGAAATATTTCATCGATCCGTTCCCCTTTCATCCCTATTCCGAAACTGTACTCGCAGTCCGCAGCCCTACAACCTATTCCTGCTCGCCATCGAATATGACCGGATGCATACCGAACTGTTGTGATCATGGGAAGAACAAACCTGTTTCGTCAGGATCCCGTCTTCACTTGTCTTGCATGCAAGGCATAACGTTCAATGGCCTGTGCTCTACTGCTTACTTCCAGCTTCACGTATATTTTACGCAGGTAATTATCAATGGAACGTCTGCTAACGTTGATCTCATTCGCTATTTTATCATAGGTTACACCCTGAACAATTCTTTCCATGATAAAAGTTTCGGTTTCTGTTAATTCAATGACACGTGCTTCTGTCGGAGACTCCACAGGTTGCGCCCACTCCGCACTGTTTAACCACGACAATGGAATGGACACATGGCCCTCACGTAATCCAGAGATCAGATGAATCAGCTGGCTAGGGGAAGCCTGTTTGGATAACATGCCGCTTGCACCAAGGCTCATCAGATGACGAAACAGCTTCACATTATCTTCATCCGTCAAAATAATGATGTGACTGTGAGCTGACAGATTCTTCATCTGGGGAATATATTGATCTGCCTGACCCTCCGGAAGACGATAATCCATTAGAATCAGATCAGGCTGGTGAATATTCACCAGATCGAGCCCTTCTGTTCCGGTCGAAGTCATGCCACGTACCGTCAGATCTTGCTGCTCTTCCAAAATCAATTTTGTACCGAGCATGCTGGTGGGGTGGATATCTATGATGACCACCTGCCATACTTTTTTCATTGTTGTTCCCCCTGTTATGTATTGGACAAATAACTTTTAAATTCTGTCATGATGAATTCATCGTCTATGCGACAATCCGAGTATAGAAGAAGCATAGGTCGGATTATGTCGAAAAACAGAAAAATACAGGAGGAAGCCGATAAAAAGGCTCTATTTTCACTGTATTTTGTTATAAAAACACCATGACGTCCATCTTTCCATCCCCGGAAAGGTCAAAATATAGTATAAATTTCCTGCATTTCTATCTAAAAAAGTCGAAAAACCTGCCCAAAGTTCCTACTTATTGCATCTATAAGAAATTGTATCCTAGGACTTCCTTCCGATGCAATCTCTTTTTACTCTATTAAGTAAAGAATTTCATTTTTGCGTAATCAATAGGGGCATGATAGAATGAGGACTGGAAATTTTTTTGTACCTATTAATGACCAGGAGTGATGATATGAAACCATCTGCCCCGTCCTCTGACATCCATCACACCCGGAGCGCCAAAGGCAAGGCTGGATCTTCAATCAAGCTGTTTCTGGTAATGTGGATTGTTCTCATTGCACTAGGAGTCGTTGGAACCTACTATTATAGTAACCATCTCCAGCAACAGATGATTAACCAGCTTCAAGCCCATAATCAGCAGCAGATTGCAGCACTAAAAACCGACTATGAAAATCAGCTAACAACGATATCAAAGGAAGTAAAAGACCTGCAGGGACAGGTTCAATCCTTCAATGAATTGCTGACTTTCACCAAGGATAATGCAAGTGACAAAACGGATAACAGCAACAAACTGTATACCCAGCTGAGCGAAGTCAAAAAACAACTGGAGACACTCCAGAAAAAGATGGACCTGCTCAAATGATTACACCCGTCAAACAGGTTAATCGTTTTTTTATGCTTGCACTCGCTCCTTTTGTTGGATTGATATTATGCCTGCTGCTGCTTCGTCCTCCACTTGAACCCGGAGGTTTGATGCCTACCGAACTGTCAGAGGATACGATTACACCCCGGACCCAAGCAATTAGCCAAGAGCTTGCGGGGGCAAAAGATGCTGCTGTCCAGACTTCTTCTTCTATTAAAAGAACGACACAGCTCTATAATAAAACAACAAGTACGATGTCTACACTTGTGCAGAAGGCTTCCACCCAAGCGGATCGTCCGGAAATGATCTACAACAAACGGATTTCATCCAAGCTTGGCGTTCCATTTGAACGGGTAGACAGTGACCGGTTAACGATTGAACTGTACAGAGTGAATCCTGGCAGCTATAAGGGCTATGCCATGAAGATCAAGCTAAAAGACCCGACGGCCATGCAGATGGCTCTAGACAGTGAACCAGGGCGTTCTGAGACGACCATGCAGGCTGTGAAGCGTAACGGCGCAATTGCCGGGATCAACGCAGGTGGATTTGCTGACAGTGGCGGCAAACGTTATCCACTTAGCACAACCGTCATGGACGGGAAATACGTGAACGGGTTCCAGGCCAGTTTCAAAGATCTGTTTTTTGTAGGACTTAACGATGCCGGCAAACTGGTCGGAGGCAAGTTCTTCGACAAAAACTCACTGGATCGCCTGCAACCACAATTTGGGGCTACGTTTGTACCCGTGCTGCTACAGAATGGACGTAAAACTGCAATTCCCGACAAGTGGAAGGTATCACCCAAACGAGCACCACGTACAGTCATTGGCAATTATAAGGATGATCAGTTATTGATTATTGTAGTTGACGGATATAATGAGGGCGGAAGTTCCGGTGCTACCCTTGAAGAGTTGCAAGGGCGGTTGTACAAGCTTGGGGTGATCGACGCCTATAATCTGGATGGCGGTGGATCATCCTCGCTTATTCTGAATAATCGGGTCGTGAATAACCCTTCAGATGGCAGCCTCAGACCGGTGCCCACACACTTTTTATTTTACAAATAATAGGGTGAAGCATTTCTTTTCTACCTATAATGGTTATAATAGAAGAAAATGAGCTTGTGCAGGAGGTGCGAAGGGCATGTCATTTTCACTGACATTCTGGATTATTGCAATCGTATTGACTCTCTTCATTACAGGCATTCTCACTTCATCCTACAACAATGACAAAACAAAAGGCTTGTAAAGGCCAAGCCTCTCTCCGGAGAGGCTTTTTCTATTGCTTCATCCTCGAAATAGCAAGAGACAAGGCTTAAAAGAATGATTCGATTCTTCTAAGCCTTGTCTCTTGCTGTATTCGGGATCAATAGCTAACCGCCCGATCATTCCGCATAGATATAATCGAATCAGACGGAATAGGCCCACTCACCGACCCACCCTCAACTAATGTCACATAAATTCGTTCATGATCGACGGGTTCTCCAGCAATAATTTTGATCAATTGTTCAGCAGCGAGCGATCCCCACTTGCGTTTGGAATAATCAATGCTTGCCAATCTCGGCTGGACATACTTGCTCAATTCAATATTGTCGAATCCGATGACATCAATCTCCTGACCAACGCCGAGTGCACTGTCTGCCAGACGATCACACAAGCCAATAGCCATCTCATCATTGAGGCAGAATACCGCTGCGGGTCCATCATACACCTGCACAATCTGATCTGCGGCTTGTTCTCCACCACTCTTTTCAAAATCTCCCGTGATCTCAATCCATTCCACATCGGCTTCACGTTCCGCAACCTGTCTCACAGCCTTTAACCGTTGCACAGAGTCAAACGAACCTTCCGGTCCTGTCACCACGTAGATTTTCTTATGTCCCTGTTCAATCAGATGTTCCATCGCAAGTGTCGCCCCGGCCTTATTATCCAGCAGAACCTGATTAATGTTGGGATGATCCATCTCACGGTCCAATACAACGATTTTGTGCCCACGATCGGCATACTGCATTAGTTCCTCACTTGCAAACGTATGATCCAGAATGATCGCACCATCAATCATTCTCTCTGGAAGCATGCGATGGGATTGTTTACCACTGCACACGATCAGGTCATAACCTTGAGCATTACATACGGCTTTCATGCCACTCAGCAAGTCTCCATACACATCTCCTCTAAAATCGGTCAAGAATACACCTAGAATTTTGGATTCCCTCTTCTTCAGTGTTCTTGCTGCGGCATTTGGAACATAGTTCAGTTCTTTGGCAATGGCCAAAATTTTGGAACTCGTCTCATCGGTCACTTTGTTGCTGCCATTCAGCGCATATGACACAGTAGAGATGGAAACTCCCGCCTGTTTGGCGATATCCTTGATACTGACCACATTCTTCGCTCCCCTGTTATGTTAATCAGGCCTTCCATAACAAAAGGCCTGACACATTACTCTTTCCATTCACCGGATTAAACAAGTCTGAATGATTTCTTCTGAGTATCCCGGCTGTTTGCACCCACAAGAATATGGAACTCGCCTCGATCACTACGGTGGCTTAAGTCGGAATGGTGATAACGAAGCTGTTCTTCATTTAACGTAAATGTGGCTGTACCACTCTCGCCTGGCGCCAGTGCAAGCTTCACATATCCTTTCAGCTCACGCATAGGACGAACGACTTCACCCGTTACATCACGAACGTACAACTGAACGGTCTCCACGCCTGCGCGCTCACCCGTATTCGTTACACGTACTTGGATGCTCAGGGACTCTTCGGCAGTCATCTCGTTACTTGACACTTCCAGATCACCATAAGAGAACGAAGTGTATGAGAGACCATAACCGAACGGAAGCAAAGGTTCATTTGGGCTGTCAATGTATTTGGAGACATAACGTTCTTCCGTCTTCTCCGGGTTCAGTGGACGACCTGTATTGAAATGGTTGTAATAGACCGGAATCTGACCTACGGACTGCGGGAAGGACATCGTCAGACGTGCGGATGGATTCACCACACCTGTCAGAACATCTGCGATCGCTGCTCCGCCTTCACTACCTGGGAACCAGGCTTCAAGAACAGCATCCGATTCATCGATTACACCATGCAGATCCAATGGACGGCCGTTGAAAATAACGCTGGCAATCGGTTTTCCCGCTGCTTTGAGCTGTTTAACCAATTCCAATTGGGCTGCTGGCAGACGAATATCCGTGCGTGAGCCACCTTCTCCACTCATCTCGGAGTCTTCACCAAGAGCAAGGACAATCAGATCTGCTTTGCTTGCCACTGCCAGGGCTTCGGCAATCTGCTCAGCTGTAATCGTATGAACATTACTGCCTTGAGCAAATTGAACTTTCCCACCCGTCAGGCGTTCTTGCAGAGCTGTTCCCAACTTGACTGCATCTTCCTTAACCCCTTCACAGGACCACCAGCCCAGAATATCAGGACTCTGTGCAAAAGGACCAATGAGGGCTACATTAGCATCAGGTTGAATTGGAAGCACGCTGCCATCATTTTTCAACAGGACAGCCGATTTGGTTGCCAGTTCATACGATACCTGACGGTGCTCTTTGGAGAATACAATCTCACGTTCACGTTCAGGATCAGCTGCACGAAGTGGGTTATCGAACAATCCCAGCTTTTCTTTCAGTTGCAGAATTCGCAGAACGGCTTCATCAATGAGCTTCTCATCCACTTCACCACTCTCAATCAGTTCAGGCAAATGATGCACATAACAAGGTGTCATCATCTCCATATCTACTCCTGCGCGAATGGCACGATATGCCGCTTCACGATCATCTTCTGCAGCACCATGCGCAATCATCTCGCGAATGGAAGCCCAATCCGAGATTAATACACCATCAAAGCCCCACTCGTCACGCAAAATGCCGCGCATTAACTTCTCATTGCCACTTGCCGGAATACCGTCAACCGTATTGAACGAAGTCATGACCATTTCCACCCCCGCATCCAACGCTGCTTTGTACGCTGGCAAATAGTACTCACGCAGGTTACGCTCAGACATGTCCACCGTATTGTAATCCCGACCACCCTCAGCCGCTCCATACGCCGCAAAGTGTTTCACACAGGCTGCAAGACGATCTGGCTCATCCTTCAAGCTATCGCCCTGATATCCACGTACAAACGCAGCCGCGAACAAACTGTTCAGATAAGGATCTTCTCCTGTCGTTTCCATCACACGGCCCCAGCGCGGGTCACGAACCAGATCCACCATCGGTGCAAAGGTAACATGCAAACCGGATACAGCTGATTCACGTGCTGCAATTTCAGCACTTTTCTCAGCCAGTTCTGTGTCCCATGAACAACCGATCGCCAGTGGAATCGGGAAAATAGTTTTGAATCCATGAACTACGTCAGCCATGAACAAAAGCGGAATGCCCAAACGGCTTTTTTTCATATAAGCTTGCTGTACATCAATGATAGCCTGCGCACCGGACAATCCCAGAATGGACCCACTGGCATCCACGGACTGCTCCGTAATTCCCATCTCTTCCATTGGCCCTGTGATCTGACCTTCCACATTCGTTCCTTCATAGAAGTTGGCAGTCAACTGAAGAAGCTGTGCTGTTTTTTCCTCCAACGTCATCTGTTTCACCAAGTCTAGCAACTGCTCGTTATTCATCAATAGTATCCTCCACTACAAGTTGTTGAAATAAAGAACCCGGCTGCGTTCGGGGAGAGACCGCGCACCGGGTTCAAAATTAATTACTGAACGATTACTAGAATTTCTCGTTTAGCTCATCCAGATAAGGTTGAACCAGGGACATTTTACTGTTCACCCATTCTTTCCAGTTAGCCTCCAGATCTCCGCTTTTCAGGATCAGGTTGGCATATTCGTTCTGGTAATCGAATGAAGCTTGACTCTTAGCTTTGGAATCGTACAGGTTGATATCCCAATCATATGCTGCAAGTGATTTGCCTTCTGTACCGAGTTTTGCTTTTTCTTCGAACAATTTCACGGCTCTATCACGGTAATCTTTTTTGATTGCAGGGTTTACAACACTGAAGTCGTCACCGAGCAGATACAGACCTTCGAAACGTGCTGGATATTTATCTTCCAATACCGTTCCTTCTGGCAACAAGCTAACGAGTTCGTTGTTTTCATCATACTTCCAATCTTTTCCTTCAAAGCCCATGTTGATGAGCAACTGTCCTTCTTTTGTTGCGGAGTAATCGATCAGATCCATGATCCGTTCGAATTTCTCGTCACTGATGTCCGGATTGAAGATCAATGCAGACCAGAAGTTGGCTTGCTCCATGTTACGGTATTTCCCGTCATCGCCTACTACGATTGCTGTGTGTACCAGTTCATCACTATCTACACCCAGATTTTTTTTCATATCGGAATCCAGACCTTGTCTGTACGAAGCCAGTCCGCCCAGACTTGTTACAGCAGCTGTACCGGTTACTTTGAAATTGTTTTGACCTTCATTGTTTTTCCATGTGTAGAACTCAGGATTGAGCAGTCCGTCTTTATAGGCTTTTTGCATCAATTTAAGTCCTGTCAGCGTTTCAGGATCTGCTGGTCCCCAGTGGAATTGGCCATCTTCACCTTTGTAGAACGGAGAGTCAGTCATGGCATGCACACTGTTTGGCATAATCATGTTTGTCATGGCATCTGCCGCATTGTAGGACAGAGGTACAAGTTTGTTACCCACTTTGCCTGGATCTTTTTCTTTCACTAGCGCAGCATATTCATTCAATTCGGTTGTTGTATAAGCATCTTTCAGTTCAAAACCAACCGCTTCAGCCCAGTCTTTACGAAGCGCAATGACACCAATTTGGTTCGTCAGTGGGTCAGCCGGTTTGTTCTCGAAGTAGATTGGTCTAGGCAGGACGTATGTTCCACCCGTCAATTCTTCCAACTTGTCTCCAAGACCCGTCAAATTGTAAGCTGCTGCGACGTTAGGCCAGCGTTCTTTCCAGTCATCCGGGAATTTGTAGAACAAACCTTGTTCAATGCTGTTAATGGCATCGCCATGTACGTAGTTCCATACCGCTACATCCGGCAAGTCGCCAGAGTTGATCCACAGACGAAGCTTCTCGCCCCATGAATCCCAATCGATATAGTTGTAGTCCCAAGTTACATTAAATTTGTCTGTCCAGAACTTGTGGAAGTCATTATCCAGGTTCCCGTTTTTGATTTCTGTCAGGTTAGCTACAGAGATGGTCAGGTTATCTTTGTAATTTCCCTCTGCATCTTTTTCGTTACCACCTGAAGCTCCTTGGCTGGAACAAGCGGTCACCATCAGCATAACTACACTAAGCGTGATGGCAAAGAGAGCTCTTACTGACAACTTTTTGTTCGTTTTCATGTTTTACCCCCATGTTTTTTAGTAGAATTTTATTGCAAAATCCTATACGTATATCAGGTCTTGATTGCCCCTGTTAATACCCCTTTGGCAAAGTGTTTTTGCAGCATTGGGAAGAAACACATAATTGGTACCATGGTGACAAATACGGCTGCCATCTTCATGCCCATTGAGAAGTTGCTTGCCTGGGCAGCATCCACACTGGATGCATTGGATGCATTCGTCGTAGATGTCACGATAATATTTCGGAGTACATTCTGGAGCGGTAACTGATCCGCTTTTCGAAGGAATATCATCGCATCATACCAACTGTTCCAGTAAGCCACACCGTAGAACAACGTGATTGTAGCCATAATTGGTGTAGCCAGCGGAAGAACAACAGAGAACAAAATTCTCCACTCTCCGGCTCCATCCAGTCTCGCCGATTCCATGAGTGATTCAGGCAAGGTGTAGAAGTAGTTCATCATCAGAATCATGTTAAACGCACTGAAGCTTCCCGCCAGAATGACGGACCACAGCGTACCTGTAAGATGAAGTGATTTCATGATCAGGTACAGCGGTACGATACCACCATTAAAGATCATGGTGAACAGTACCAGGAAAAAGAGAAATTTCTTAAACGGAAATTTGTTACGACTAAGGCCATATGCCATGCTTGTTGTCAGGAACAAGCTGAGCGGCAAGCCGATGACTAGCAATATAATTGTATTTTTGTACCCAGACAGAATCGTTCCGTCAGCGAACAATGCCTTGTAGGAATCCAATGTCCATTCTTTAGGGAACATCAAAAATGGATTGTCAGCATATTCTTTTTGTGTTGCAAACGAGATCATGATGACATTCCAGAACGGAATCAGGATCATCAGGGCAAGCACTAGTAATACGGCAAAAATAATGTAATCGAGAAGTGTCATTTTTTCTGTACCAATTCTCGGTTTTTTGTTAGCTTTCTTGCTCATCTCATTTTTCCTCCTCTCTTATCGGAACAAACCGTCTCCGCCAAGCCACTTGGCAAATCTGTCAGCAAGAAGCAGCAAGGCCATATTCACCAGGGAACGGAACAAGCTGACCGCTGTCGAGAATGAGAAATCGGTAGATGACTGGAACGTAATCCGATAGATATACACATCGAGTACTTCCGATACATTTTTGGTAGCGGCATTTGCCAAGTTGAAGATCTGGTCAAATCCGGAAGACATCAATCCACCAACCGACAGAATAAACATGATTGTGATGGTTGGAAGGATGTTCGGTAAAGTAATTTTGAACATCTGTTGCATACGGGAAGCCCCGTCAATCTGTGCTGATTCATACTGATCCTGATCAATACCGGAAATGGCAGCCAGGAATATAATCGCGCCCCATCCACTTGATTTCCAAATATCAGTCAACAGCAACATGGGTACAAAGTTGGATTCAGACCCCAGGAAGTTAATCGTTGGCAATCCGAGTAATCCGAGCGCGCTATTTACCAGTCCGTCATATGCCAGCACATTGATGACTACCCCGGATACGATGATCCAGGACAGGAAGTGCGGGAACGTAAGGACGGTTTGGAATAATTTTTTCCCTCTGCGCATCCTCAATTCATTCAGCAACAGCGCCAGAATGATCGGGAACGGGAACTGAATAATCAGTTTCAGAATATTGATGTACAGCGTACGCCATACTGCGTCGATAAAGGTTGGATCACGGAAAACATATTTGAAGTTCTCGAATCCGCTCCATGGACTTCCCCAGATGCCCAGGTTGGCCTTGTAATCTTTGAATGCCAGAGACAGGCCACCCATCGGCATGTAGGCAAACAGAATTAGCCAGACAAGCCCCGGAATAAGCAGGGTGTATGTCATTCGGTGCTTCCAGATTTCAGTCCAGAGCGAATTGCCCTTCACGTTTCCCTTCAGCTTTTTGCTAGGTCCTTCGGCTGCAGGTTTCACATTGCATCTCCTCACTCTACTATGGTCTTGTCGTTGTACAGAAAATCAAACATCGTTCTCAGGTGGTGCTCCCAAAATCTCCATTCATGAGCCCCCGGCGTCTCCACATACCGAAAATCAAAGGCAGTCCCCTGCATGTATCTCGCATAGTCGCGATTCATCTCTACGAAGGGGTCACTATCGCCACAGCAACTGAGGATATCCGGTAAAGGAACACCCTGTTCCAGCAGCTTGGCCGACAGTGCGTAAATATCCTGATCGGCTTTTACCTGTAAACGTTCTCCAAAAACCGCTTTCATTTCCTTGATCATGGTCGCTGGCATATGAGGATCACGAAGTCGTGTCTGGATATCCGTTACGCCGGATAGGGACACTACTTTGCGATATCGCTCTGGATAAGTTAGTCCACATTTCAGTGCACCATATCCACCCATGGATAAACCGGCGACGTATGTTTTCTCCGGATCAGGATTCAGATTGAGCAGACGCTTGCATATTTCAGGTAACTCCTGAGTGATGTAGTGGAAGTAATTCAGGCCGTATTCCATATCGGTGTAATAGCTACGATTCGCTTCCGGCATAATGATCGTACAGCCATATTGCGCTGCATACATCTCAATTGTGGTTAACCGCTGCCAGGTACTCGCATTATCGCCTGCCCCATGCAACAGATATAGTGTACCGCCTGAAGTCTCTCCGGAGTCACTGGACACAACATGTATGCTGGTATTCATGCATAAGGTTGGCGATCCAGTTTCGATCGTTATATGTGCCATAAATGTAACCCCTCTCATCATCGCCTGCTGTCTTTACTCATTCGTTTCTCTGGCGTTGGATTGCAGGCTGTTGTAGATTCCCTTGTATTACGATGGGTTATCGAAACGATTTTCTCGAATCGTTTCAAAACATAGCCAACGTTGATCCACATGGACTTCATTACAACACTTTTAATGTGGAAGCGATTTCTTCGAATCGTTTCGAATAAATCATAAGCCCGATGAGTAAATCCTGTCAATAACCTTTTTACAAATTTCGCGTTTTTTTCTCGAAAAAATGCTATTTTAAGTCTAAATTTGCGTCCAAAGACACTATTATTACGAAAAAATGAAAATTCAGTAAGTGCGATTACAACTTTAATTGACACCAAACCAGGTTTATACTAACATGGGTTCTGATTTTGCATTCGAATTACGGAAACGTTTCACCAACCGATTTTACTCAGGTTTCACCTGATATTAGGGAGGTTAATATGTCTGAACAACTCAAAGGTTTCATTCATACGATTACGGAGCAACAATTGAATGTTTTTTCCATTCGCATATTACAAAAAGGGCATCTGCTTGCCCATTGGGACCGGGATAAGGACCAGCGCAGGGTACAACATTCCATCAGTAAATCCTTCACGTGTATGGCCGTTGGTCTTGCGCTTGAAGAAGGTCTGTTACATCTGGATGCGACACTTGGTGATTATTTTTCTTATGATCATGTACCCGTTGCACAACACAAACTCCCATCGCCGCAAGAATTAAAATTGCGTGATCTTCTCCGAATGTCTTCGGGCCATGACTCTCCCCCTCTTTGGGCTGATGAACGAGCTTCATTGACCGAAAAGGACTGGGCGAAATATTACATGTCGCTGCCTCTGGACCGGTTACCTGGAGAACAATTTACATATAGCAGCGGGGATACATTTATGATCTCAGCCATGCTACAGGTTGCTACCGGTCAAACCGTGAAAGATTACCTGACTCCACGGTTATTTGATCCGCTTGGCATCCATGAAGTAGAGTGGGAAACCTCTCCATTGGGGGTAACACTTGGCTGTGCAGGTCTTTGGATAAGCAATGATGAACTGAGTCGATTTGGACAGTTACTGCTGCAGGAGGGGCTTTGGGAAGGCACACAGCTTGTACCTGCCGATTGGATCAGACAGGCTACGTCCCAGCAGATCGAAACGACTGGAGACGGTGATTGGGGAAAAGGTTACGGGTATCAGTTCTGGATGTGTTCTCATGGCGCTTACCGCGCCGATGGAGCCTATGGTCAATTGTGTATCGTAATTCCCTCTCAGGAAGCTGTCGTATGTATTAACAGTGAGGAAGAAAATATGCAAGGCATCCTGAATGCCGTTTGGAATGAGGTTTTACCCCTTTATACCAAGGATTAGTCTCCGTATCTTATCTTATTTAAATTTGCAATTATGCCATCCGATTGAGAATAAAACAAAAAACGCCACGGGGTCAATGGACCCCATGACGTTATTTCTTATCCGTGTTGTGGAAGCTGAGTCATTTCATCTAAACATTGTGCGCATATGTAACGCTCTTTGAACTCGTTGACTTCCTCGATGGATCCGCAGAAAATACATTTTGGACGATATCTCTCCAAGATAATATGGTCCCCTTGTACTAAGATTTCTACAGGATCTCCCTCATTCATTTGATACCTTTTACGCAAAGATTTAGGCAATACGATCCTTCCTAATTGGTCAACTTTGCGAACTACTCCAGCTGGCTTCATAGCTACGGCACACCTCTCCTATCTTACTCTAAATTTCTAGGTACATTTGTACTATGTTTATAGATTCGCCAAGATTTTGTCGAATCCTGCTGGAAATAAACATTTTTTGTCCTTTTTTTTGAAAAATGTTTTTTTTCCGAATTCTAGCCGTCATTTATAACCAAAATTTATCCTTCTAACCCCGGGAAATTGAGCTGGCGCAACGCTTCATATACAATAATTGCTGCCGAATTGGATAGATTTAATGATCTAACGTCACCAGTCATTGGCATTTTCATGCATGTATCGGGATTCGCAGCAATTAATTCAGGTGGCAGGCCTTTAGTCTCTTTACCAAAAACGAGGAAATCCCCATCCTGAAAATTAAAATCACTGTATCGGTTTTTCGCCTTCGTAGTTGCGTAGAAGAAACGACCTTCCGGAAATTTTTCCTGAACCTCAGCAAATGAGTCATGGTATTCAATATGAACAGCATGCCAGTAGTCCAGGCCTGCACGTTTCAATGTAGCATCATCTGTTCGAAATCCAAGTGGACGTACGAGATGCAGATGGGTACCGGTCGCCGCACAAGTACGCGAAATATTGCCTGTGTTCGCCGGAATTTCTGGTTCAACCAGAACGATGTGTAAAGCCATATGTGTTCAATCTCCTTTTCATTTCATGTTGACGACAACCCTCTAATCTTAAAGAAAAGCCCTCCACACGTCAATGTGGAAGGCTCTGGTAAGGCACAGGATTAGACACAAAGGTCCATTACACCGTACCTATACTTAATTATCCATTTGTCTTCTGGAAGTGGCTCATGAAGTCTGTCAGTGCCTTAACGCTCTCATAAGGAGCAGCATTATAAATGGAGGCACGGAGACCACCCACACTGCGATGTCCTTTCAGACCTACAAATCCTTCTTCCTCCGAAGCCTTGATGAACTTTTTCTCCAGTTCCTCAGAAGCAAGACGGAAGGTTACATTCATGAGGGAACGATCCTCTGTTTCCACACAACCACGGTAGAAATCGCCTGAAGCGTCAATTGTGTTATAGAGCAATTCCGCTTTTTTCGTATTTTTTTGCTCAATACCAGCCAGTCCGCCCTGTTCTTCAATCCATTTCAATACTTCATTCACCATATATACCGAGAAGGATGGCGGCGTATTGTACAGGGAATTGTTATCTACATGTGTGCTGTAACGAAGCATGGTTGGAATCGTTTTAGGCGATTCGCTCACCAGTTCCTCACGGGCAATTACAACCGTAATTCCGGATGGACCCAGGTTCTTCTGCGCACCCGCGTAGATCATGCCGAACTGATTAAGATCAAATGGTTTACAGAAAATATCACTCGACATGTCCGCAATCAGAGGTACTGAACCGGTATCCGGGAACGATTTGAATTGCGTACCTTCGATCGTTTCGTTGGAAGTCAGATGTACATAAGCCGTACGTTCTGGCAAACTCAGATTCGAAACATCCGGCAATTTCATGAACTTCTCTGCTTCTGAAGATGCAGCAACATGCGTCTCGCCGATCAACTTCGCCTCAGACAGAGCCTTTTTGGCCCAGCTGCCAGTCATCACGTAACTTGCAGTCTGCCCTGCACCGAGCAGGTTCATTGGTAACATCGCAAACTGAGTGCTTGCACCGCCCTGCAGAAAAAGAACCTTGTATCCTTTTGGATTGCCTAGAAGCGACAACAACCGCTCCTGAGCTTCATTATGTACAGACTCATACACCGCTCCACGGTGAGACATCTCCATAATCGACATGCCTGTATTACGAAAATCTACAAATTCCGCCTGTGCACGCTCCAGTACCTCAAGTGGTAACGCCGCAGGTCCTGCATTAAAGTTATACGCTCTTTTTGTCACAAAATCCCCCGCCCTTTCCATCCGTAACTCTGACATACAAAGTGAATATTATCGCTATGATATCAGTATTCTCTATCTGCTTCAAGGGCAATATGCACTGAAGTGTTGAATTCAGGTCATCAAATTCCTTTATCACCCTGCAAAGTTAAAGCACTACATTGTTTAATTCAAGGAAAAGCCTCCGAGAGCGTGTCCCGGAGGCTTTAAGTTGGAACAAGAACTGTTCCGACCCCGACCGATTAGCAGTCGAAGTAAAGGCTGTACTCGTGCGGATGAATGCGGATCGCTACTGCTTTCGCTTCATCACGTTTGAGGTTGATGTAGTTTTCAATGAATTCTTTTGTGAATACGCCGCCTTCAGTCAAGAACTCGTTATCAGCTGCCAATGCATCAAGTGCTTCTTCGAGGGAAGCTGGCACACTGCGGATGTTTTCTTTATCTGCATCAGACAGGTCATAGATGTTTTTATCGAGCGGACCATATCCAAGCTCAGTTGGGTTGATTTTGCGTTTGATTCCATCCAGACCAGCCATCAGCATTGCGGAGAATGCCAGGTACGGGTTAGCTGTGGAGTCAGGTGTACGGAACTCGATACGACAACCTTTTGGTGTCACGGCTGCAACCGGAATACGTACTGCTGCAGAACGGTTACCTTTGGAGTAAACCAGGTTTACCGGTGCTTCGTAACCAGGTACGAGACGTTTGAACGAGTTCGTACTAGGGTTAGTCAAAGCGATCAGTGCCGGAGCATGGTACAGGATACCTCCGATGTAGTGCAGAGCCATTTCACTCAGGTTAGCATATCCCGCTTTGTCATAGAACAATGGGGAATCACCATCGAAGATGGATTGGTGAACGTGCATTCCGCTACCATTATCACCGAACAATGGTTTTGGCATGAATGTTGCTACTTTACCATATTGACGTGCAGTGTTGTGCACGATGTATTTGTATGCAAGCAGGTTATCTGCTGTTTTCTTCAGTGTATCAAAACGGAAGTTGATTTCGGCTTGACCCGCTGTCGCCACTTCATGGTGATGACGCTCGATCGACAGGCCTGCTTCTTCCAAAAGGCGACACATTTCGCTACGAATATCTTGTTGTGTATCCACTGGCGCTACTGGAACATATCCACCTTTAGTGCGTACTTTGAAGCCCAGGTTTCCGCCTTCTTCTTTGCGGTTGGTGTTCCATGAAGCTTCTTCGGAATCTACATAGTAGGAAGAGCTGTTCGTGCCGCTCTCATAACGTACATCGTCGAAGATGAAGAACTCGGATTCAGGTGCGAAGAATGCCGCTGTACCTACACCGCTCTCTTGCAAATAAGCTTCTGCTTTAACAGCGATGCTGCGTGGGTCACGCTCATAACGCTCGCCATCCGGAGTGAAGATATCACACATAACATTCAATGTAGGGTGTGCAGTGAACGGATCGACATAAGTCGCTTCAGGGTCTGGCATCATAACCATATCAGACTCTTCAATTCCGCGGAAACCTTGGATAGAAGAACCGTCAAAAGCTACTCCATTTACGAACGTGTCTGCATCAACAGCCGAAGCTGGCAACGAGATGTGATGTGCACGACCAGCTAAATCTACAAAACGAAAATCTACCCACTCGATGTTGTTCTCTTGAATTGATTTCAATACGTTTTCAACCGACATGTATTCGTCCTCCCAAATATTCCGAACATTAAACAACCCCACTAAGAAAATGTCTAAATTCGAATTTTTTTCTGTCGTCATTATAAATTTTAAAACATGACATCGTCAATACTTATGTAAGGTATTTTTTGAAGGTATGTTAGATATACTCACATTTTATAAATAACCTAAATTCATATAACAACTATATTTATATACATTTAACTGGTTTAATGCGGTAAAGCGACCCCTTTTTTATCCTAAATCATGGGAAAAACTTCACATCATAAATGTTTCTTATCACCATTGATTAATAAATACGTTCAAAACTGCAAAATATGCAAAAAACCGAGCATCTATCTGATTCCGTCGCAATGAACGAGACCAGATGAGATGCCCGGATGATGATCCAGACCTTGATTATGAAATTCTTATTACACGCCTACACGTGCCGGGAAAAATTCTGCCGGTTGTTTGGCTGTGCTGAATGATTTACCCACGATTGGTGCCAATTTCTCCAAATCCTGCAACAGGTTAGCGAATTGATCAGGGAACAGGGATTGCACACCATCTCCTGTCATGGAGTTATCCGGATCGGTATGCATTTCAATGATCAAGCCATTGGCACCCGCAGCAACGGAAGCTTTTGTCATCGGTTCCACCAGTTCACGTCGTCCAGTACCATGGCTCGGGTCAGAAATAACCGGCAAATGGCTCAGAGACTGTAGAACAGGGATCGCTGACAGATCCAGCGTATTCCGTGTGTAGGATTCAAACGTACGAATACCACGCTCACACAGCATAACATTTGGGTTACCACCCGCAAGAATGTATTCAGCCGCATTCAACAACTCATCGTATGTCGCACTGAAGCCACGTTTCAACAATACCGGTTTGCCACACTCACCCAATTTGCGGAGCAGGTCAAAGTTCTGCATGTTACGTGTACCTACTTGCAGAATATCTGCGTACTCGGCGCAAATATCCACATACTCAGGTGTCATGACTTCTGTAATGGTCAGCAGATCATGTTTCTTGCCTGCTTCCGCCATCATGATCAATCCTTCTACACCCGTTCCCTGGAAGCTGTAAGGACCCGTACGAGGCTTAAATGCACCACCACGTAACACTTGCCCACCAGCAGCTTTCACAAGCCCTGCAATCTCATCAATCTGTGCAGCGGATTCAACCGCACATGGTCCGCCCATGACAACAAGTTCTTTTCCGCCGATATCTACACCTTTGATGGAGATCACCGTATCTTCCGGATGGAAGTCGCGGCTTGCCAATTTGTAGGACTTCGAGATTTTCACGACATTCTCGACACCTTTCATTTGACGAAGATGCTCTTGCATTTTAGGTTCAACTTTACCAATCAAACCAATGATAGTACGATCCTCTCCGCGAGAGATATGCACCTGAAGCCCTTCTTTTTCAATAACTGCAACGATATCCTGAATCTGTTCCTCCGGTGTAGCCTTGCCTGCAATAACGATCATATTAATTCCCATCCTTCCTTGTATGAGAGCACAATCATTTCTTAACGTGCGTCTGATTAAATATAAAAACTCTGTCGCGCTTAAACGCTTGTTCGCTTTTAAGCTTTTATCCGTTAAAGTGAATATACCATAGTTCTCTTATTGCGTCAAGGTACACATTCCTTATCCATATACAAAAAGAACCCTGCTCCACAGGCTCCGACATTCGGATCTGCGTAACAGGATTCTTCTCATTCACATCTCGTTTTTAATTCACATACACTTAGACTTACTTTTACATTAGCTGCGCCTAAGGTGTACGTGTTTTTTCTCTAACTGGAGGCAGCAGTTTGCTCATGTTCACGGTACGTTTGATTTCCCACGTCTCCGGCTTGTCATGTTCATACTGCTCCAGGTAAAGGATGACTTCCTTCGTGATCGGTGTTGGTGTTGATGCACCCGAAGTAACCGCCACCTTATTTACACCTTTCAGCCATTCTTGCTGAATCTCGGAAACATCGGATACACGGTAGGCCGTAACACCCGCAATCTCCTCCGACACTTGTGCCAGACGGTTAGAGTTATTGCTGCGAGGATCCCCCACCACGATAACCAGGTCCGCTTGACCTGCCTGTTCAGCAACAGCTTCCTGACGAACCTGAGTTGCGAGGCAAATTTCATTATGAATCTCAGCTCCCGGAAACTTCTCCAGCAGACGGCTCATAATGTGTTTGATATCCCACTGGCTCATCGTTGTCTGATTCGTAATAAGGATTTTGCCTGAAGGTACGTTCAGTTCTTCGATCTCTTCTTCCTTCTCGATCAGATGAACGAGGTCTGGCGCAACGCCAACAGCACCTTCTGGTTCAGGATGATTCCTTTTACCAATATAGATAATCTGATAACCTTCTGCTGTCTTTTCGCGAATGAGATCATGTGTCTTGGTCACATCAGGGCATGTTGCATCCACTGTTGTCAATCCTTTGTCCCGTGCCAGCTTACGCACTTCAGGAGATACACCATGAGCTGTAAAAATAATCGTGCCACTCTCCACTTGGCTCAAAATATCCATCCGGTTCGGACCATCCAATGTAATAATACCTTCATCTTCAAAGGAATCAGTCACATGTTGGTTATGCACAATCATACCCAATATATAAATAGGTCGTGGTAAATCCAGATTGCGTGCCGCTTGACGCGCGAGCACCATCGCATCCACAACGCCGTAACAATATCCCCGCGGCGAAATTCGTAGTACTTCCACTTGGTTGCCACCCGCTTTCTTTCTCGGCAACGTTGCCGATGTAATTGCAGTCCTGTCTATTATACCTTTATTCGATAGGCGGAGCAAAGACAACCGGCAACCAGATAATAAAGGTGGTTCCTTCTCCACGTCTGGTCACAACCTCAACCGATCCATGGTGTTCCTCAATAATCCACTTCGCAATTGAAAGTCCCAGACCGATGCCCGGTGTAGCCCCACGGGATTCATCTGCCCGATAGAAGCGATCAAAGATGAACGGCACTTCGTCCCGATCCATCCCAATACCGGTGTCGCTGATGCGCAGTCCCACCTGGCCCTTGTATAATACGGCATCCAGCGTCACAGAGCCTTCAGGTGTGTATTTAAACGCATTTTCGATGAAAATAAATAACATCTGTTGCAGATAGTCCTTGCTACCGTTCACATAAATGCCGTTCAGGATGGAAAAATCTCCTGGAAGCCAGTCTGCCTGACGATCCAGAAATTGTGCTCTGCGTGCCACTTCCTGTACGAGTATCTGCAGCGGGATCGGATTCAGTTCAATTTTCTGACCCGTATCCGCTCTCGCCAGCGATAACATGTCGCTGATCAGCCTGCTCATACGTTTTCCCTCGTCCGCCATGTCTTCAATGGCTTCCAGCGACATTTGCTTGACAGTCTCCTCATCCAGATTCGGTCGGTCGGTTCCCTCCTGATCCCATAACTTCTTCAGGAAGTCCACGTTCCCGCGAATGGTGGTCAACGGTGTACGAAGTTCATGTGATGCATCGGATACAAAGCGGCGCTGGGCAGCATTCGTCTCCTCCAAACCGCGGAATGACAATTCTGTACGTTCAAGCATATTATTCACCGTTTCAATCAGACGCCCGATCTCATCCTTTGGCCCCGCATATTGAATACGTACACTTAAGTCATCTCCCGATTGAATCTGATTCGCAGCATCAATGACATTCACGAGTGGACGCATCGACTTGCGGGCCAGAACAAGACCTGAGGTTATAGCCAATGCCATCGCTACCAGCCAGCCAAAAACTAAAATATTAAGCAACGCTTCCAGCAATCGCTCCTGTGAACTTACATTGGCTCCTACCTGAAGAATTCCACGTACTTCATTGGTACCTTGAAGAGAAAGGGGAAGCTGATTCACCAGAAACGGTGTACCGTCCACATAGATCTTAGATATGCCACGCTCTTTAAGTATCTCATTGGCTTTTAGTACCGGAAACTGAATCTGCAATTTCTCCATATTACCGGAAATTCTGCCAGAACGACTCTGATAATCCCAGAGTTGAATATAGATTTGTGCCTCCTGAAGCTGACTCTCTGTAAATGGGTCCAGATCCAGCGACTGTGAAAGAGGATTAACACCGATCTGCTCCGTAATCCGGGTACTCTTCACCTTCAATTGCTGTTCGACTTCCTGATAGGAGTTAAAATAAACAAAGGCATAGATTACAACGCCCCAAAAGATCAGAACAGCCGCCAAAATGCCAGAATACCATGCGGTTAGTCTTAACCGAATGGACATATTAAGAGTCACCTCTCAGAATATAGCCGGCTCCCCGGATGGTCTGGATTAGACGCTTGCCACCGTATTCTTCGGTCTTCTGTCTGAGCATGGCAATGTACACTTCAAGCACGTTAGACTCACCGCTGTAATCATAACCCCAGATTTTATCCATAATCAGATCACGGGACAGTACCCGTCTTGGATTTTGCATGAACAGATTCAAAAGTTCGAATTCTTTGGCAGTCAGCTCCAGACGCTGCCCATCTCGCAATACTTCACGTGAGTCATTGTCCAAAATGATATCTTCATACATTAAGCGGTTGTCCGGCGTACCCCCATTATCAGACTTGCGGCGCAGCAATGCGCGGACACGTGCCAATAATTCTTCCAGCGCAAAAGGTTTTACAAGGTAGTCATCGGCTCCCGTGTCCAGTCCGGTCACCCGGCTCTGTACTTCATCCTTGGCCGTCAGCATCAGCACAGGTACTTTGCTGCCTGCTTCTCTCAATCTGCGACATACCTCAAATCCGTCAATCTGCGGCATCATCACATCCAGCACAACGATGTCCGGCTCCTTGTCCATCAGTTTGCTTAGGCCTTCGGCTCCATTGGAAGCCGTCTGTACCTCATATCCTTCAAAAGCCAGCCCCCGGCGGAGCATGGATACAATTTTTTCGTCATCATCCACAATCAAAATAGTTGAGCGCATGGTCTTTCTCCTTTATCCTAACGTTTTATCCCATTGTAACAGGCAGAAGCACAATCTGCATCTTCAAGTAGGCGGTCTCCATTCCGTACTGGTCCATTGTAACCTTGCTCCATCAGGGCAAAAAAAACGGAAGGGCCTTCAAACCCTTCCGTTCTGTTAATCCTTGACCGATATTTATGGTTGCTGCTGTTGTGTACCTGTTGTTTGTGAAGTATCAAAATCATTTTTGTTTCCGATTTTGATTTTCAGATCCATTTTCTTACCGTCACGCACCACGTTTAATGTAACTTCACTGCCGATCTTCTGTTTCTTGATAAAATCAATCAGGTCTTGACTTGTCGCATAAGGCGTACCGTTAGCACCTGTGATGATATCATATGCACGAAGATCTGCTTGGTAAGCCGGTGATTGGAAGATCGTGCTGGCTACAACTGAACCTTCGGTAACATCTGTTCCCATTTGTTTAGCAACTTCAGGCGTGAGAGCCATCAGAGACGCACCGATAAATGGTACTGGCTCTTTGGGAACTTCTTTGTTCTCTTTAAGATATTTAACAGCTTCAGAGATGACGCTCGACGGAATTGCAAAACCAATTCCCTGTGCATCTGCGCTTACTGCAACGTTCATTCCGATAACTTCCCCATTCAGGTTAAGCAACGGACCACCGGAGTTACCCGGATTAATCGAAGCATCCGTTTGCAGCAAATGGCTGTACTCACGTGTTTTTCCTGTTTCTTCATCTGGAATGCTGATTGTACGTTCTTTGGCACTCAGTACACCTGCTGTAACGGTGTGTTCAAATCCTTCCGGGTTACCAATAGCTACAAGCCATTCACCGACTTGAGTACTGTTGGAATCACCTAGTGGAGCTACAGGGAACGCATCGTCACCACTGTTTTTCTCAATTTTCAATACAGCCAAATCCAGATCAAAGCTGCTTCCCAGCAGTTTAGCTTCATAAGGTTTACTGTTGTTCTCCAGGGTTACCTGGATTACATCTGCACCCTGAACAACGTGTTGATTCGTCAGGATATATCCTTCTTTGTCAAAAATGAACCCCGAACCAATGCCCATAGGCACAAGCTGATTACTGCTTTGTGGTTGCTGGCTTTGGCCTTGATTGCCTTCCGTTCCGCCGCCATTACCAAAGAAGTATTGGTACAGCGGATCACTTGTATTTGATCCACCCTGACCCAATCCTGTACGTGAGGACTGCTTCGCGAGTGTTTCGATTTTGACGACTGCTGGACTTGTACTTGTCACTACGGAAGACACATCCTCTTTGCCTGTTGGCAGTAACGACGCTGTAACATTGTTGCCTCCGCCTGTGTTTGTGGACGCTTCCTGTCCTGAACTTTGATTGTCCGTGTTCGTAAGTGCCGTCTCCGGTGTGAACATGTTTGTTCTATCAGCTGTGTACATGAGAACGGTGATGACCAGCATACCGGCAATAAAGGAAAATAGAAGTGATCTTACGGAAGAACGTGGTTTGCGGTTATTATAGTTCCAGTTGCCTTTGCCGCCATTCCCTTGATCTCCACCGTTACCTGAGCCGTTTCCGCCGCCTGCTGATGATCTTTTCGCTTGTTCGGATGATTCACTATTATAGTAAGTAGGTACGGGTCTCACCGGATCAGGTTTTGTAATCTCTACATTTCCTTCTTCACGCTGATTAGTGCTTCCCATGTGATTTGCTGTATCTTCCTGATTCACGGACTGAAAAGGTCCATAAGAATAATAATAGGAGGATTCGTCCGTTCCGGAAGAATTGCGATTCTCCGTTTGTTTGGTTTCGTTTTCCTCGTCTTGACGGTTCGATCTATAGTTGCGTTCGTCCATGCCTCTCTACCTCCCAATCTCTTATTCCCAAGAGATATTCTTTAACTGTCCTTATTTTGTACTTTAAACCTTAACCGTACCTTAAAAACAATTAAAAAGGAGATAAAAGCACGTAAGAATAGACTCTTTTCCCCGTCATGACAGCATTTTACCCTTTCGTTTTCACCCAACCCTGACGATGCGCATAGATGGCCAATTGTGTACGATCGTCCATCTCACATTTCATCAGCAGGTTACTTACATGTGTTTTGACGGTTTTGATACTGATATGTAATTCTTCCCCAATGTCTTTGTTGGTCTTTCCCTCTGCAATAAGCAGCAGCACTTCCTTCTCCCGTTCAGTCAGACCCGATTCACTCTCTCTCGCTGTACGTTGTCTGATTCCCCGGGTTAATGCCTGCGACACATCACCTGTCATAACAGGCATGCCTCTATAGGCCCCTTGAAGAGCATAGATCAGTTCTTCAGCAGAGACTGTCTTCAGTACATAACTTACCGCACCCGCTTCAATCGCTTGCACAACCAGATCATCCTCCAGGAAACTGGTGAGCATCACAATTTTCATCCCTGGAAATTCAGTCATGATGGCTTTTGTTGCTTCAGCGCCATTCATTACCGGCATCATCAGATCCATCAGGATCAGATCCGGCATTTCACTATCATTTAACTTACGCAACTGATCAAGCGCATCCTGCCCGTGGCCCGCTTCCCCCATCACATGAAAAGTAGGTTCCAGCATCAGATACGTTTTCAGCCCCATTCGAACCATGTCATGGTCATCCACAATCATTACGTTTACTTTCCCACTCATTGCGTCTCCCCCTCTAGTTCATTCAGATACATTAGGAAATTTCGGGATCAATACCCGTACCGTCGTTCCCGCTCCCGGCTTTGATATAATCTGAACTTGCCCCCCAAGCTTCTCCGCCCGTTCACGCATAGTAGATAACCCATATGAACCCGGACGCTCCGCTTGCTGCAAAAATCCCTGACCATCATCGCTGATGCTCATGCTGATCTGATGTTCACTCTCCCGTATGGACAGACTAACCACTCCCGCCTCTGCATGCTTCACGACATTCGCAACAGCCTCCTGAATAACAAGAAACAGCTGGTGCTCAATGGCATCCGAGATTCCGCCATCCAGTTCCAGCTCTTTCACACCTTTAAGACCATTCTGCCTGCAATAATCAGGAAACCAACTATCCAGTGCTGCGGTGAGGTCACGCCCTTCCAGCTCCACCGGTCGAAGTTGGGCAATAAGTCCTCGCATCTGACGCTGTGCAATATGTGACATCTGGATTAACTGGTCCAGTACTTTACCGCCATGTTCAGGATTCATCTCCAGCAGACGAGGTAAGGACGAAGCCGACATATGCATGGCAAACAGCTGCTGGCTAACCGTGTCATGGAGGTCCCTTGCCATTCGTTTGCGCTCTTCAAGCACAGCCCGCTCCGAGGCTTGCTCCTTCTCAATGACTTCCTGCTCACCGAGGCGCTGAAGCAGTCTCATCTTTTTCTCAATCGAATCCATCATGACATTGAATTCCTGATAGACACGACCAAACGAAGCATCATCCGCTTCAGGCATGCGCACCGCCAGATTACCCTTGGACACTTTCAACATGTTGAGATCAAGCAGATCGATCTTGCGTTGGAGTCGTAATGCAGCGATATATCCGGTGATAACGGTGGCCAGCACAACAACGGCAACATAGGTCCATGCCCGCTGACGACCAGCCCCCATCAACACCTCTCCATACAATAGATAGAATCCGCCCAGCGTAATCAGACCGGTTAGCGCAAAATACATCATCAGTTCCCATTTATTGGCCTTGAGAATTGTTCGAATCATGCGTTAACCCACCTTATTCACTTTGACGTCTCCGATAAACACACTTACAATAATCCGTACCTTTTTGCTTGCTTCATGGTAATGGGCAGTTTCAGCCTGGGCACTACTCAGGAATCCGCCGCGTTTCTGGTTCAACAGTGACATATCTCCAATGAAGGAATTAGTCGTCACCGTCACACCCAGATCCATATCTTCTGGAACAAATACTTTCACATCCCCAATAAATGAAGAAATGACAATTTTCGTCTCACCGTATGGAATCTGTGCTTTGGTCAAATCAATTACGGTATCTCCGATAAAAGCCGAGATGTTCATGGGTTTCAACGAGAACACTTCCTGTCCCATGTACAAATCCCCTATGAACGCTGATTTATTAATGGTATTGCCACTGCCATAATTCCCATAACCATTTCCGTACCCATCACCATAATGTTCTCCATATCCGGTATCGTTAGAGTTATACGATTGATGTTTCTTCTTATATTGATGCCCTTGTGATGATGAATCCGTTGATCCTGTGAAATGAGGGCCATGTGCATCGTTCTTCTGTTCCTGTTTTGGTTTGCCAAATGTTTTCTCGAACTGTTCGTCAAACGACGACGGCATCTCCAGATCCTCCGGAGACAACGGTTTATAAGGTTGCTCAGGTGCTGGAGGTGGCTGCATCTTGTCATGATGTTTCCGATCACGACGTCGTGGACCAATCAGTACAAATAATCCTCCGCCAATCAGCATAACCGGGATCAGATAACGGATAAACTCACCCATGGAGTAATCAATCCATCCCAGGTTACGGGCCAGAAAATACCCACCGATCGCCAGTACAATTATCGGTCCAATAAAGGCGTAACCCCCATTGCGACGAATCTCGGAAATTCCTTTGACCCCCCACCAGATTAGAAATAACGGCCAATATGTTCTGAAAATATATCCTACATCAATGTCATATCCCAATTGTCTGAACAAGATCATCGCACCAATAGCAATAAGAGGTATGCCAACCCACCAGCGGTCACGCGTCGATCGTTTCATCGCTCATGTCTCCTTTGTCTGTATTATGTATCCAGTGTAACTCAGACAAGACAATGAGAACAGCGGCGGCAGATGGAATTCATCTCGGTCTCGAGACTGAGATGGGAGGGTATTAATGTAAAAAACTTCGCATATGTAAAACACCCCGGAGCTGCTGCTCCAGGGTGCTGAATCTTTATCTTCAATTATTTCTGGAATTTCCCTGCACGGCCTTGGTTTGTTTGACCCGTGTTTTCTACACCGAACTCGGCATTGAATTTTTCATCAGGTGTTTGGAAATTATCTTGTACTTTGTTTTGAGCGGATTGTTTCACTTTAGCTGCTGCATTCTCTTCTCCAAACTCTGCATTGTACTTCTCGTTTGGCGTTTGGTACCCTTGTCCTTGTGATTTCTTAGCCACAACGAATCACCTCTCTCTTCATATTTACGTTGCATTGCTGCACCGCGGGGTTCGTCCCCAGTCAATATTATGTGAAGAGAGCACTTCAGTTATTCATGTGACCAGGTGAAATTATATGGCCTTGTCCAGCCAGGAGTCCGGTACGGATTTGTACACATCAATCGCATCGGCCAACTCGCTGAGCATCTTTTCTGTACACTTTCCAGCGCCTTGCCTGATCACCTGTACCTCCACATCCTTTTTGCCCCACTCTTTGTACACTTGCTTGGTTGTCGGGAAATACAGATCGATCTTATGGCCTTTGATCGCTGAACCGGTATCTGCAACAATTCCGTAGCCATAGCCCGGAATATACAGAATGGAACCCATCGGGAACAATTTTGGATCAGCTGCAATCGTGGAGACCGTTTCTTTATCACGGCGTACTTTGACACCAGAATACGTAATTCCATATTGAGGATGTTTAGGCCCTTTTCCTGTAGACTCCACTCCTGCCGTATATCCCGTTGCTGTAACCTTTTGTGTACCAAGGATTTGTTCTGAACGCGGAGCAAGCACCGGCATAGACGGATCTGCCACTTGTTTTTCTGGAAGTTCAGGTCTTGGAATGACCATTGGTTGTGGTGACCACAATAAAGCCATATAAACCATGGTCGTCAGCTGGGCCTCATCGCTGTATTGATGGCTGACCTGTTCTGGAAATTCTTGATCCGACTTGCTCGAAGTTTCAATAATCGGACCTTCACTGCCGCTGCTCTGACTCTCGACATGCAGTACTGTACTTTCCTCTTCAAATGTATAGGCATCCGCCTGATTCAGGTTAATCATCATTCCGGCGAACATCACACAGCCAACCAATAAACCCCGTATATGTTTCTTTTGAATTGAGAATTGCTTTTTCATTGTATAACCTCCCCCTCACTGCAAAGGTTTTCCAAAAAGCAATTAATCTATACTTTTTACTGCAAACACTACGAAAAAACGCCTGAATAACATAGGTCAATCCCATGTTATCCAGGCGTTATACAGAGTGATCAGCGCAACTTATGCACTGGTTATCCGATAGATCATTTGTTCATTTATACCAAACGTGTTGCGATTTCTTCTTTCAATTGAGCGATTATTTCATCGACCGGTTTCATGCCCAGATCGCCTTCTCCACGCTTACGCACGGATACTGCTTCTGCATTACGCTCATTCTCACCAACTACAAACATATAAGGCATTTTCTCAAGCTGCGCCTCACGGATTTTATATCCAAGCTTCTCATTCCGCAGATCGGCTTCAGCAGAGATTCCCGCACGTTTCAGCTTCGCTTCCACTTCACGCGCATAATCGTCGAAGTTTCCGGATACCGGGATCACTTTTGCCTGTACCGGAGACAACCACAATGGGAAAGCTCCTGCAAAGTTCTCCAGCAAGAATGCTGTGAAACGTTCCATTGTACTAATTACACCGCGGTGAATAACGACCGGACGATGTTTCTGTCCGTCATCTCCCACATATTCAAGTTCAAAGCGCTCAGGCAACAGGAAGTCCAGTTGAACCGTAGACAATGTCTCTTCTTTGCCCAGGGCTGTTTTGATCTGTACATCCAGCTTCGGACCGTAGAATGCCGCTTCACCTTCAGCTTCATAGAAAGGAAGATCAAGTTCTTCCACAACTTCACGCAGCATGCGTTGGGACATTTCCCACATCTCGTCGTTCTGGAAGTATTTCTCGGTATCCTTCGGATCACGATAGGACAGACGGAAACGGTATTCGTTAATACCAAAATCCTTATACACTGTTTGAATCAACTCGATAACACGAGCAAACTCTTCTTTGATCTGGTCCGGGCGTGCAAAAATGTGTGAGTCGTTCAGTGTCATTGCACGTACACGGTGCAGACCTGTTAATGCCCCCGACATTTCATAACGGTGCATCATGCCAAGCTCCGCAATACGGATTGGCAGATCACGGTAGCTGTGCATGCTGGACTTGTACACCATCATATGGTGAGGACAGTTCATTGGGCGCAGAACGAGTTCCTCGTTATCCATAACCATTTTCGGGAACATATCTTCCTGGTAGTGCTCCCAGTGTCCAGATGTTTTGTACAATTCCACGTTACCCAGAACCGGTGTGTATACATGCTGGTATCCCAGGCTTTCTTCCAGATCCACAATATAACGCTCCAGAGTACGGCGCAGCTTCGCGCCGTTAGGCAACCAGATTGGCAGGCCTTGACCGACCAGTTGGGAGAATGTGAACATTTCCAGCTCTTTACCCAACTTGCGGTGATCCCGTTTGCGAGCTTCTTCAAGGAAGTGCAGATGCTCGTCCAGCTGTGCTTTTTTCACAAAAGCCGTACCATAGATACGTTGAAGCATTTTGTTTTTGCTATCTCCACGCCAGTAAGCACCCGCGACATTCATCAGTTTGAACACTTTGATTTTGCTAGTCGATGGTACGTGAGGACCACGACACAAGTCGAAGAATTCACCTTGCTCATAAATCGTAATCACGCTGTCCGCCGGCAAATCACGAATCAACTCAAGTTTGTAAGGATCGCCCACTTCTTCAAACGTTTTGATCGCGTCCTCGCGGCTAACTTCCTTACGTACAATTGGCAAGTTCTCGTTCACAATACGTTCCATTTCCTTCTCGATCTTTTGCAGATCTTCAGGATTGAGCGCATGTTCGAGATCCATATCATAGTAGAAACCATCTTCAATGACAGGGCCGATACCGAGGCGTACCTCTTTGTTACCATATAAACGTTTCACTGCTTGAGCCATCAAGTGAGCTGTACTATGACGCATCACTTCAAGTCCTTCAGGTGAATCCAGCGTTACGATCTCCACCAATGCTCCCTCATGAAGTGTTGTGGACAAGTCCACCACGATGCCATCCAACTTGCCGGCTACGGCATTTTTGCGCAATCCGCTGCTAATTGAAGCGGCTACATCCTCAATGCTGCTGCCATCCGCATACTCACGTACCGAACCATCCGGTAATTTAATGTTCACTGCCATTTGTCTCATTCCTCCTGTTAATGTAACCTTCGAGTCCAGATATTTATGGACTGATAATCTATTGCTATTCCAGTCATTTTGCAAAGGAACGCAAAAAACACCCGTCCCGGCAAAGGGACGAGTGTTATATACTCGTGGTTCCACCCTAATTCAGCTGATTCATCCATATTCGGAAATACAGCCCTCATTGGCATGACGATAACGGGCATGACCCGGCAGATCCTTACTCGCGGATAATCCCCCATAAAGGCGATATTCTAACTCCACTTTCAAAATTGCAGCTACAAAGGGGTAAACCATACGTGATATCCGGAGGAAATTCCAGCCTAGGTTCCTCTCTCTGCACCGATCTTGCGTGTGGTTGTTGTCTTTGTCAACGCTTTTGGTTCAATGGTTCTCATGAAAAATTCATGGATCAACAGTTATTATAATTGCCGAGATCACTTGCGTCAAGACCTGTCAACAATCCTGAGCGCAGCACTTCGCATTCCGGGCAATGATGACATATTTGCACTTTGTCTTCAAAGATCTGGCATATGGTCGAGATGATTGGCAGATCCGGGGTGCGTGTATGGAGCATGACCTTCTCAGGAGAGATCGAGATGAGTGTACTTACAATCATATCTTCAATATCCATCTCCAGTTCCAGACCCGGCATTTCCACAACAACCTGTTCATCCTTTTGCACAGGTAACAGATTAAGTCCAGCATCCAAGACCTGAAATTCATGCATTCCCTTGTGTACAAGATGAACTAGTGGTACTTTGGCTTCTTGAAAAAACACAAAATATTTTAACAGCCCCATAAACTCTTCATATTGCCGATCCATCCAGAACTCATCGAGTGCATACTCCACTAATTCCTGAAGTTCCTGCTTATATGGCCGTATACGGAAATTGATAATACCTTCAAGGTGAAAAAAGTGAACATCCTCCAGATCCTGCCGTAGTCCACTGGCTAACGTAGTACGGCGGCGCTCCCGAAGTCCGGGCTGATCCAGATCACCATTTAATAGAAGTGGCATGCAGATTCGATTGACCTTCTCCACCTCATGCTCATCCATGACAGAACACGCCTTGGCGATCATATCCTCCACCATGCCTCGTTCTTGTGTCTCCATAATGAAGTCGGCGAGTCCAAGGGAGAGCAGATCACTGATCCGGGGAAGCCATTGCTGGAAGTCTTCGTGATTCTCATTCCCTCTGCACACCCAGGTTGCTCTTCCATCATTATGTTTGAAGGTGAGCCGGAAACCTCTTTTATTTATATGTAAACCTTTGGTTTTTTCCTTGACACAACGATAAAATTGATCCGCTTCCTCTTGCCCCGATACATCGGTCCATACAGCAAACAGTTCCACAAGAATCACTCCTTTCCTTCCTGTTCAAAGTATATGGCAAGGCCGATGGGGATATACGAAGCGGATTGATGGAAAGCGTGTCATGATTTCTCAGTATATTATGAAGAGGTTTGGAGTTAAGACAAAAATGTGTTATTATTTTAATAACAGTATGTTTCACGGAAAAGGAGGGAAGCCAAAATGAGACAACAACCTAGAATACTCCACTACACTATCATTATCATTTTGTGCGTTTTCCAAGCCTTGTGCTTCCCTATTCCGATGCAGACCGAATCTGCCGTTGGGGTGTCTGTAGAAGCAACTTCCAACAAGGAAGTGCTGTTGCAAATACCCGAATCCCAGCAGAAACCTGTCATTCGCAAATACCCACAAGTCATGTCCAAGCTGATTGCGGTTACGCATAATAAGCCTGTCTTTCTTGTCCTCGCATTGGTATTGATGCTGCGAATCCCTACAACGGGTCTGTCCTTTAAACCGTGGTATTGTCTGTTTAAACGCAGATTATTTCTGCTACCTATTAAGTTTACCAGCATGTATGTATCCCTCACCCCTATAGCACCAAAATACGTGAACGCTCTTCACTAGCCGTTACGACGTATTACAGGTTGCTTTTGCATGGAGACACCTCTGTATTTATAAGACGGTGTGCTTGTGCATAACTTATAACCCTTTAAGCACACGTTAGATAAACCAATGTTCTGACAGTACCTATTTTTGTTGTACCCACACCGACAAATTCAAATCATATGGCTGTGTCAGGAATTTCTGGCTCTGTTTACCCGCATCTTTTGATGTTCCGTTGAGCAGCAGATTAATCATTTTCGGGAAATAAGCCTGTCTTCTGTGGCCAGCCCCTAATTATAAGGAGGCAACAATCCATGGATGTACGCGAAACAGACTTGCCGGGAATTGGCAAAAAATTTCAAATTGAAACAAGCAGCGGTGATAAAATTGTCATTATTATTCACGATGACGGTCGCCGGGAAATGTACCACTTCGAGTATGATGATCCCGATCAAAGCATCTCGATGATCACACTTGACGATTACGAAGCACGACAGATTGCTGCTATTGTTGGCGGATTAACTTACAAACCAAAGCAGCTTGAAAATATTGAAGTAACGTTTGACGACCTGATTATCGAGTGGTACAAAATCGAACCATCTTTTGGAAGTATCGGTAAATCCATCGGTGAATTGGACGTACGTCAAAACTCTGGGGCAACGGTTATCGCCGTTGTAGAGAAAAATCACAAAAAACATATCAGCCCAGGTCCGGAGGTAGTTATCAGTGCAGAATCCACGGTGGTAGCCGTTGGCGAACGCAATCAGCAGAAACTGTTTAAATCCCTCCTCCTGACTGGAAGGGGGTAAATAGATGGATCATTTGATATTCGAAGTAGGTCTGGCCCTTGTGCTCATTGCGGCAGCCGGCCTTTTATCGGCAAAACTAAGATTTTCGGTTGTTCCGTTTTATATTCTAATCGGGATGGCCGTTGGTCCACATGCCATGAAAATCTGGCATCTGGACTTCCGCTTTATTGAGAGTCAGCCTTTTATTGAATTCATGGGTCGGATCGGTATCCTGTTCCTTCTCTTCTACCTTGGACTTGAATTCTCGGTAGGTCGTTTAATTAAATCGGGTCGCTCCATTGCAGTTGGCGGCTCGATCTACATCGGCATTAACTTTACGCTGGGATTAATATTCGGTTTTGTTTCCGGTTTCCCAGTTGCAGAAGCACTTATTATCGCAGGTATAACTACCATCTCTTCCAGTGCCATTGTGGCCAAGGTACTCGTCGATTTGAAACGAACAGCCAACCCGGAAACAGAGATGATATTGGGTATTATTATGTTCGAAGATGTATTCCTCGCTGTATATATCTCAATCTTGTCCGGACTTGTGCTTAGTGATTCATCCTCCATCGGAGGCGTCATCATGTCCGCACTTATTGCCCTTGGATTCATGCTTATCGTGATTATCCTTGGACGCAAAGCAACACCGCTACTAAACAAATTGCTTAAAATTCGATCGAATGAACTCTTCTCTCTCGTTGTATTTGGAGCCTTGTTCCTGGTAGCTGGTTTCTCTGAAACCATTCATGTTGCCGAAGCGATTGGTGCATTACTGGTTGGTCTGGTGCTTGCTGAAACAGAACACGCGAAGCGGATTGAGCATTTGATTCTACCGTTCCGTGACTTCTTCGGAGCCATCTTCTTCTTCAGCTTTGGATTGTCCATTGATCCTTTGTCCCTGGGTGGCGAAGCCGTATGGTTGGCCCTGATTGCAGTTGTTATTACATTGTTCGGTAACTTCCTGGCCGGTATGTTGGCTGGACGCAGTGCAGGGCTATCGCCCAAAGCATCGGCAAATATTGGATTAACCATTGTCTCACGGGGTGAGTTTTCCATCATCTTGGCCAATATGGGTAAAGCCGGTGGACTGTTGCCAATGATTCAACCATTTGCCGCGCTGTATGTCCTAATTCTGGCCATTCTGGGTCCTTTATTAACCAAAGAGTCCAAACATGTATTCCGTTTATTGGATAAAATATTCAAGTTCAAAGATCCTCGGAAAAAGAAAGAAGAACCAAAGGTCCTACAGAAAGAAGGATAATTCCTATGTCTGTACAGAACAGACATACTAACGTACTTCGCGGCTCTTACGCCGATCTTTCTGTGACTAACCCAGGGAGAATGGCTCGAAAGCCGCACTAAGGAGGATGACCTATGAAAGCACCTCTGATATCGGCTAATCCGGTGCCAAACACCGTCAAGACCAGGATATCGTCTACCCGCCGCTGGTTAAACCTGTTTCTCGTTATTGCGGGCGGAATTCTGGCCTCCGTGGGACTTGAATTGTTCTTACACCCCAATAAGATTATTATTGGAGGCATTACCGGCATTTCCTCACTCTTCGCCCACTGGACCGAAATGAGGATTGGATTGTTCCTATTTTTATTTAATGTTCCGTTTATATTTCTGTCTTACAAGATTGTGCAGAAGAAATTTGTACTGGTTACTGTTCTGGGTCTGGTTGTCTTTTCGATCGGTGCCATTGTGCTTCATCCCATGCCGCCACTTGTAGAGCATCCGCTGGCTGCCGCCATGTTTGGTGGATTATGCCTCGGACTCGGAATTGGGCTCGTCGTACGGTATGGTGGGACACTGGATACGCTGGAAATCGGTGATCCGTCTTCCCGCCCACCTGAACGTGTGTTTAGTGGAAAACGGATGCTTATCGAAAAAATAATCATGCTGCTTAACTTGTTGATACTGACAGCCGCTGGTGTTGTCTTTGGCTGGGACCAAGCGATGTATTCCGTAATCGCCTATCTTATTGCTTATGAAATGGTGTACATTGCGTTCAGGGGCTTTTCTTCCAAACGAAAAGTATGCATTTTGACCACACAAAGCTCTCAAGTTGAAAAAGCTGTACGCAAACGGCTGCGCCGTGAACCTGGAACGCTGGAAGCCACTTCTGACTCAACACAACTCGCGATGACGGAAGGATGGATCAGGCAAATCCCGGGTGCACTTTATTATGAGGTACATGTTCTGGAGATAATCTGGTTGAAGTCCATTGTGCGTCACATTGATCCACATGCGGGCATTGTAACGAATCCGGAAAAATAATAGCTCATGTAAGTTGACCTAAAGATATTTACACTGACACTACGATGACAGAACAACCTTCCAATCGCTGTTATCCCCAGATTTTTTCTATTCCCTTTTCTCAAGGGAAAAATCCGGGGATAGCGTATGCTTTCGGAGCTGCTTTCTTTCAGAAAGCTTTCAGGCGAACGCTTCGCTTTTTCAGGTTTTTTCTGTCCTCTTCGTTATCGTGTAATTTTAATTCAACTTACAAAAAACGCTCTCTTCCCCTATGGATGGACAGTATTGTCCACCAAGGTCAGAGAGCGTTTTTTTCTGTTATCAGACTTACTTGTTATTATAGCTCAACGATGGCTTTGACTACATGGGAATCTGGCAATAACCATTGGTCTATTGCCGTAGGTAACTCATCAAATTCCACTCGGTGTGTGATATACCCATCCATATTTAATTTCTTTTGACGCAAGGTGGACAGGACCTGTTCAAAATCTTCACGGGTTGCGTTTCGACTGCCCAGGATGCTCATCTCCCGCTTGTGAAACTCAGGATCATGAAAAGTAATATCTGCTTTCACTAGTCCTACAAAAATGAGTTGACCACTATGCGCAACATATTGAATGGCCTCATTCATGGAATTCACATTACCGGTTGCGTCAAAAACAGCTGTAGCATAGTCGCCTCCCGTGATTTCAGCCACATGCTGCACAGAATGTTCATTCGCCTGAACCAAGTCATCCGCTCCAGCCCAAGTCCGGCTAAGCTCCAACCTGTCCAGATTACGATCAACGGCAATAACACGCGCTCCCGCCTGTTTGGCAAATGCCATCACACCCAAGCCAATGGGGCCAGCTCCAATCACAACCACATGCTCACCAGGCTTGATTCCCGCTCTTCTGACGGCATGGGCTCCAATGCTTAATGGTTCTACCATTGCCGTCTCATCCAACGTCAAACCTTCTGCTGAGAGCAGATGTGAGACAGGCACGCTGATTCTTTCTCTCATGCCTCCGTCTACGTGCACACCCATGACTTGCATGGACGCACAACAATTGGTTTTTCCATTGCGACATGCAATACAGTGACCGCAATGCAGATACGGAATAATACTTACCTGATCCCCAGGCTGTAACCCAGCCTCGTTCGGACCGATTTCTTCAATAACAGCCGCCAGTTCATGACCCAGAACACGAGGATAGGTAAAGAATGGCTGGTTGCCTTTGTACGCATGCAGATCCGTTCCACAGATCCCAATCCGCCGAATGGCAACCAACGCCTCTCCTTCTGCTCGTTCCGGTTGAGGCAGGTCCTGGAGCTTCAATTGATCTATTTCTTCACATACAATGGCTCTCATCGTTGTTCCCCCTTGGATGCTTCTGCTGTGGTTTTGCTTGGCTTCGTATTATATTCTGGTCGTCCGCTTGACCACGTCTCGTTATGCAATGGAGCCAGAATGCGCAGCACTTCATCCAGCAGGCTCTGATCCATCGGTTCCTCTATCCAGGCTGCATTATTGAGGATATTGCGCTGGCTGGCACTGCTCACCAGTGTTGTCGGAATTCGTTCATTCGACGTGGAGAATTGCACGGACAACTTGGCAATGTCACTGCCTTGTTCTGCACAGAAGCGGGCAGCCTTCAGGCAGAGCTCTTTCACCCGATCGTCTGCCGGATGCCAGGCAGGAGCCCCTCGGGTACTCAACAAGCCCATAGAAAGAGGCGAAGCATTGACGAGGCCCATTTCTTTTTTTTCCAACAAGGGCAATAACGACAATAATGAGGTATCATTCAATGAATAATGACAATACGATATGATCGCATCCGCATCGATCTGTGGCAGAACCTTCTCGAACAAAGGCAAGGGTAATCCACATATGCCCGCATGTCGTATAACTCCCTGCTCTTTCAGACGCAGCAACGTTGGAAAAGCTTCTTCGATAATAATCTCTGCTGGCACAAATTCAATATCATGCAGGAACAGAATGTCGATATAGTCTGTATGCAGTCGATCCAGGCTCTCTTGCACGCTATTCAGAATCCGCTGACGTGAAAAGTCAAACTCATTTTCCCCATACCGTCCGGCTTTGGTTGATAATATATATGAACTGCGGGGCAAGCTGCGGATGGCTTCACCCAACACTGTCTCCGCCTTTGTCAGCCCGTAATAAGGCGAAACGTCTATGTAATTCATCCCCGCATCTACAGCCGCATGTACAGTGCGAATCCCTTCGTCCCGGTCAATGTCACGAAATACAGAACCGAGTGAGGATGCTCCAAAGCTCAATACAGGTACGTCCAGTTCCGTCTTGCCAAGTATTCTTCTCTTCATCGGTTTACCCCTTCCAGCATGTCTGACTACACAAGTTCCCTTTCATTGTAACAGTTCAATTTCAATATAAAATATCGCCAATTGCCTAACATGTACTGTTTGATGATCTCGAACCGCAGAAGAAATCAAAAAAGCCCGCCGTCTCTCCAAACGGAGTAGTCAGCGGGCTTGGCTTCATCAATACTAATCTATAGATCAGCATTTATGGGAGTAGTATTCAAATAATCAGAATTAGTTCTGCATTACAAAATCTTCATGCACGGAATTCTCTTCATCGAACATGCGTACAATCTCGTATCGGGTGTTACGCTGAGCCGGAATATAACCGGACTCTCGAATCAAACGCAGAATGGATTCAATGTTAACTTTGTAAGTTGCACCAGCAGCAGATACAACGTTCTCTTCAATCATGGTGCTACCGAAGTCATTACAGCCAAATTCAAGGGACTTCTTACCGATGTCGGGACCCATGGTTACCCATGAGGATTGAATGTTCTTGATATTATCCAGCACCAGTCGGCTGATGGCAACAGTCTTCAAGTACTCTTCTGGCGTCTGACGCTCCAGTTTGAGATTTGTATTATCCGGTTGGAACGTCCACGGAATGAACGCCAGAAAACCTTCGGAATCATACTTGTTCGCAATACATTCATCCTGTGCTTCACGTACACGGAGCAAGTGCAGTGCACGCTCTTCCATCGATTCACCAAGGCCAATAACCATCGTTGCGGTGGTGTTCATACCGATGCGGTGTGCAGTTTGCATAACGTCCATCCAATCCCGCCATGAACCTTTCAAGCGACTGATTTTCCGACGTGTGCGATCATCCAGAATTTCGGCACCGCCACCAGGCAAGGAATCCAGTCCAGCTTCGTGAATGGCACGAACAACTTCTTCCAATGTAAGGCCATCGGATACTTCAACCATTTTCATAATCTCCGCTGGGGAGAAAGAGTGCATCGTGATGTTTGGGAAACGCTCTTTGATGGCTTTCAACAGGTCTGTATAATAGCTGAAAGGCAAGTTTGGATTCGTTCCACCTTGCATCAAAATCTCGGTACCATTCACATCTTCCGTTTCCTGAATCTTCTGGAAAATAACTTCGTCCGGAAGTACATAACCTTCATCCGATCCAGGTCTGCGGTAAAAAGCACAAAAACGGCAGTACACATCACACACGTTCGTGTAGTTGACGTTACGCCCGATTACAAATGTTCTGTATGGTTCAGGGTGCATGCGTTTCATAATGACATTAGCAGCAGCCCCGATTTTGTCCACTTCGTTGGATTCAAATAGCTGAATCGTGTCTTCCAAGTCCAACCGTTCGCCCCGAAGGGCTTTATCTAAGATACGGTCTACCGTACTCATCGTAAAAAAGCCTCCCTCATGAAGAGAAATTATATAACGATCCGTCCCAACTTGTTCAAGAAAAGCAAGTTCTGGTGGCAACATCGTATTTCTGTACTCCACATATCGTAACACAGGTTACATGTGAAAAAAAGCACCTTATGTACAGGTGCTTTAAAAATAAGTAAAAATTTTTACATATGGAAAAGAATTATTTCAAACTTAAGTGATACGCATCGGCTTATTCGGTCATCCAGTTTTGCTAGGATTCCTGAAGTGCTTGTTCCAAATCTACAATCAGATCTTCGATATCTTCCAGACCTACAGAGAAGCGCAGCAACCCATCTGTAATGCCACGGTCACGGCGAACCTCAGCCGGCATTGCAGCGTGAGACATCATCGCTGGGTAGGACAGAATACTCTCCACAGCTCCCAAGCTTACAGCAACAATGGGGAGCTTCACCCGGTTAAGAACTGCTTTTGCACGATCACCTGAACCGACATCAAATGAAACGACAGCTCCATATCCTGTGGACTGGCGCTCATGTGCCTCACGGCCCGGATGATCCTCAAGTCCTGGATAAAAGACAGCGGTAATATCACTGCGCTCATTAAGCCATGCCGCCAGTTTGGCTGTGCTCCGTTCACTATGAGCCATGCGAGCCCCCAAGGTTTTCATCCCGCGCATCAGAAGCCAGGATTCTTGTGCCCCGAGTACAGTTCCAAGTCCATTTTGCAACTGTTTCAGTTGTACGCCAAGTGATTCCGTGCGAGCAACGGCTAACCCTGCCAGTACATCACTGTGACCTCCGAGAAACTTCGTAGCACTATGTACGACGATGTCCACACCAAGCTCGATTGGACGCTGATAATACGGTGTCATAAAGGTGTTATCCAGAATCGTGATCAGGTCATGTTCCTTCGACCAGTCAGTTACAGCAGCGATATCCGTAATCCGCAGTGTAGGATTGGACGGTGTTTCCATATAAACTGCCTTAGTGTTTGGCTTGAGTGCCGCTTTTACTTCATCTATATTGGTCATGTCTACAAAGGTTGTCTCAATCTGCATACGGCTTAATATGGAAGTAAGCAAACGATACGTACCTCCATATACGTCTTCCGTCACAATCATGTGATCCCCTGCGGAGAACATCATGAACACGCTTGAGATCGCAGCCATCCCCGAAGAATAGGCAAAGCCTCGTGCGCCGCCCTCCAGCAATGTGATGTAATCTTCCAAAGCCTGACGTGTCGGATTACCCGAACGACTGTAATCATGTTGAGGCGGATTGAAGATATCAAAATGATGGAAGGTTGATGCTTGATAGATCGGTACACTGGAGGCTCCAGTCGTTTTGTCAATCTCATCGCCAAAATGGAGCAACTTGGTATCAAATTTCAACTCGGAATTGGGCTTGTTGTTGGACTCACTCATGAGTGCACGCCTCCTTCCACTTCTTGTTGTGCAGCTGTCAGCGCATTGCCGAGATCTGCAATCAGATCATCCGCATGTTCAATGCCTACGGAGAACCGGAGCAGACGGTCATCCACACCTACGGCTTCACGAATTTCAAGCGGAATATCCGCATGAGTCTGTACTGCCGGATAAGTCATGAGTGATTCAACTCCGCCGAGACTTTCGGCAAAAGCAATGAGTTTGATATGACGCAGCAACGGTTCAACATAACGTGCATCCTTCACTTTGAAAGAGAAGATACCTGTGTTACCCGTGGATTGTTTGTTCTGTATCTCATACCCCGGATGATCGGATAGGCCTGGATGATACACTTCAACCACCGCTGGGTGCTCAAGCAAGTATTTAGCAATCGTAAGTGCATTGTGCTCATGACGCTCCATGCGAAGAGCCAGCGTTTTCATACCTTTCATCAACTGGTAGGAGTCACTTGGAGATAATACCGCTCCAATGGAATTATGCAGGAACGCCATCTCTGCAGATAATGCCTCACCTTTGGTAATAATTAGTCCGGCGAGCACATCATTGTGTCCACCCAGATATTTGGTAGCGCTATGAATGATGATATCGGCACCCAGTTCAATCGGACGTTGGAAAAATGGAGTCAACAACGTGTTGTCAACAATGGTCAACAGGTTGTAACCTTTCGCCCAGGAAGCAACGGCTTCCACATCGGTGATCATCATCAGTGGATTGGTTGGTGTCTCAATAAATACAGCTCTGGTATTCGGCTGACGAACCTTCTCCAGTGCTGCAAGGTCATTCGTATCCACATAACTAGCAGTTACGCCGAAACGGGACAGAATACGTTCCAGCAGACGATAGGTTCCACCATACAGATCCAGCGATACAATCAGATGATCCCCTTGACCAAACATGGCAAAGATCGTTTGCAACGCGGCCATTCCCGAGCTACAGGCAAACCCTGCATCACCGGACTCCAGCGCTGCGGCGGCTTCTTCCAATACTTTACGTGTTGGATTAGTCGTACGAATATAATCAAACCCCGTGCTTTGTCCAAGCTTCGGGTGGCGAAACGCAGTGGATTGATAGATCGGAAAGTTAATGGCGCCTGTTACCGGTTCATTGATGGACCCAATTTGTGCTAAGCGGCTTTCGATTTTCAACTTGTTGTTGTCTTCCATTGCTGCATCCTCCTGTAATCTCGATTAGATTTGCGGGCCAATATCGTAAGGTGTTTCTTGATACACATAGTAATTGAGCCAGTTAGAGAATAATAAGTTGGCATGAGCGCGCCAAGTAGCCGGTGGCACACGGGAAGGGTCGTCATTCGGATAATAATGTCTAGGCAATGCGATATCCAACCCTTTGGCTGCATCCCGGTCATACTCCCATTTTAATGAGAACGGGTCATACTCGGCATGTCCTGTGGCAAAAATCTGTTTGCCGTCTTTGGTAGCAACCAGGAAAATCCCCGCTTCCTCGGATTCAGCCAAAATCTCTAAATTCTCATTCTTTTCAATATCTTCGCGTCTCACTTCCGTATGACGGGAATGTGGAACGTTGAATACTTCATCGAACCCACGCAACAACGGAACATGTGGTTTATTGATGGTATGTGGGAAAACCCCAAAACACTTCTCATCAAGTGCAACCTTGGGTACGTCAAAATGATGGTATAAACCCGCCTGGGAAGCCCAGCATATGTGGAGGGTTGAAGTCACATTGGTTTTGGTCCATTCGAAGATTTCCTGGATTTCATTCCAATAGTTCACGTCTTCGAAATCCATCTGTTCCACCGGTGCACCCGTAATGATCATTCCATCGAAACGGCGGTGCTCAATCTCATCAAAGGTTTTATAGAACAGATCCAAATACTCCTGAGACGTATTCTTCGACGTATGGGATTTGGGATGTACGAGAACGACATCCACCTGAATAGGCGTGTTTCCCACCAGACGAAGCAATTGTGTTTCGGTCGTTTCCTTTGTGGGCATCAGGTTTAATATAGCGATACGGAGTGGACGAATATCCTGCTGATATGCAGAAGTTTCATCCATGACGAAGATATTCTCTCCTTCAAGTACTTCTTTTGCTGGTAGAGTATCGGGTATTTTGATTGGCATATAAATCTAACTCCTCCTTGTGCATAGATAGATGCAGCCACCCCTGACTTGATGTCTTCACATCAATACAGTTATAGACTGCCTTGAGCTTGTAAAAACATTGAATTGCTCTTTCATCCAACGTTACAAACAACCTCAAGTTCCTTAGCGAAAATCACTGCTGAGAAGTCGGGGCATATAACAAAGACCTTCCTCGGATTTCGAGAAAGGTCATATGTAAAAAAGATATGCGCCTCTCTCATCTCTCAGTTACAACAGTGCCACTTGACACTTAGTCGCTGCAAGAATTAGCACCGTGCGGTATACCGCCGGTTGCCGGGTTTCATCGGGCCAGTCCCTCCACCTACTCTTGATAAGATTTCGCTGTATTAGATTGTAATTAAATATGGTTCACCGTCTACTTTATTACATTAATGCCCTCACGTCAAGATGCAGTTCGATGTCTGCTTCCCAGATCGGAACCGTTCATCATCCGTTGTCATACACTGCCTCAGGGCGCGAAATAGACACATTTTTGCGCTTGAAAGCACCTTGTACCAGCGGTATACTAAACAAGGTGTTATAAACCCTTATGTGAGAGGTGACATATTAAATGGATGGCGACCCGAGGCCTGACTGGCAGCCGAATTCCGACAAACTGCATAGAGAATTGACATCAGCATGCCGGCAGCGGGACGTGACTTCCGTTTGATTATATAGTGAACGCAGCCCTGATCTCCAAGCTCCGCTGCCGACCGGCTGATTTGTTCTTTTTGCGCCCATAATGATAATATCCGCCAAGTTGGCGGGTGCAGAAGGAGTAGATTAACGATGAAAATCCGGTTGGTAAACAACGGTGTATTTATTCCGGTGGACGACATTCAGCAGGCGCTGACTCCACCAGCGGAAGGATTTTACTGGATTGATGCAGACGTAGACGATTTGGCGGTACTTCAGCCGCTGTTCTTGATGCATGATCTGGCTGTGGAAGACTGTCTTAGTGATGAAGAACAACGTCCGAAGATTGAAATTTATGAGAACCATTATTTTATTGTGATTAATAGCATCCGTTTCGATGATGAAGAGATATTTCTACGTGCGGTCAACCTGTTTCTCGGCAGACATTTCATTATTAGTGTTACCAAGCAAAAGGTCAGCGAATTGCGCACACTGAAACCAATCCTGTGGGAACAGGAAATCAGTACACCGGATCGTCTGCTGTATTTGCTGGTTGACTTGATTGTTGATAATTATTTCACCGTAGGTGACCGAATTGAAGCACGGATCGAGAAGCTTGAGGAAGACATTCTGATGCACACCAAAAAGTCACATCTGAATGAGATTATCGGGCTGCGCAGTGAGATCCTGTGGCTGAAAAAAGTGCTTGGACCTCAGAAAGAGGTCATTAACACCCTAAACAAAAAAGATCTGCGTCTCATCGATGATCAACTGCAAAAGTATTTCAGTGACATCTATGAGAATGCTGTAAAAATCTCTGAAACCTTTGAGACTTATCGCGACCTGATGGGAAACTTGCGAGAAGCCTACCAATCCAGTATTGCGAACCGGGCGAATGAGATCATGCGTGTATTTACCGCCATTACCACGGTCTTCATGCCGCTGACGGTCATTACGGGTATATACGGCATGAACTTTACGAATATGCCAGAGCTTAACTGGAAATACAGCTATTTTGTTGTGATTGGCCTGATGGTTACCCTGGGCCTGAGCATGTTCTTCATTTTCCGCAAGAAAGACTGGGTATGAACTCATATGAAATAACAAAGACGAAGCGCTCCTCCGGGAGAAACGCCTCGTCTTTTTTCATTTCTGATCATTAACCAACATTCTTCTCTGTCTCTGCGTGCCGACGAAAGCGGATTCGAATCATGCGCAGTCTTTCATAGACCTGTTCCAGACTTCCTCCATCGGGTTTCTCTCCTCCATACACCTTATGTAATACTGGCTTCAGGAACGTATCTCCCAGCTCCTCATACGCACTCCATACGGCCTCTTGTTCGTTCTCTGGCATCACTGCCAGCTCCACATCAAGAAGACAATCGGTGTCATAACCTTCCAGATCCAGTGTCTCCAACAGCTCAATCAATTCGCGTCGGGATAATCCGGATCGATTAACAATCTCTTCTAACGTATATCCTTCCTTCATGCCTTCAAGCACCTGCTTGCGCGTGGTGAACTTATCCAGTTCCTGCTTGTACTTCTGCTCTCTCTGCTTGTATAACCAACTCTCATACTCTTCTTCCTTCAGCGCCGTATATACCCAGTCCAGCGGGAATGTCGTTGAACGCTCCAATCCGCTTGTAATCTCCATCCATTCCGTACCATACTCAGTCGCTTTGCTCTCTCCTACGCCCGGCAGTTGCATCAGTTCATCCAGCGATTGCGGAACGAAGGCACTGATCAAGCGCAGCAGACGATTTGTTGCAACAAAATACGGTGCCTTCCGGTCAGACACAGCTCTCTTCCTGCGCCATGTGCACAGATCCGTATATAATTGCTCATTGCCGTATAACTCACTGTAACAATGGAGGCGCTGTCCACCATAACTGCGTGATTTCAGATCATCATTCTCATGAAATAATCCCTGCAACTGCGGTCGGTACCCCTCACTCATCTGTATGGCAAGCTGAAGACGGTAAATATGAAGCAACTCCTCCCAAGAAGTCCCTTCATACCAGATGCTGTCCTCACGCTCTCCTTCCTCGTAGCGGCTCCATCCCAGCTGCCAACTATCTTCCTCCTCCCCAATCCATAGCTGTGCATACTCTGCATTCTGATCTGACATTTTGGACAATCTGTTCATGAAAATGACTTCCATTTTCTGTTCCCTCCCTTTAACATTTCAGCCTATACGGGTTAGTTACGCTACCTACAGGCAGCACAAAAAAACACCCCTCCTGCAAAATCCATGCAAGAGAGGTGCTTCCTCATTAACCGTACTATGCTGTTGCCCATATCATACCACAATGGTAAAATTCGTCAATCCCTTAATGACCTATTTATTCAATGCCAACTTGGCAAGCGCCAGCGAACCACACAGACCTGCATTGTCTCCAAGTCCTGGTGACACAACATACTGGTCAATGTCGGATTGAAGCGCCGGATGCTGAACGTACCCTGCCAGCAACTCCTGCAGTTTGCTACGCACCATCGGGAACAAATGCTCCTGCTTCATTACTCCGCCACCCATGACGATTTTCTGCGGAGAGAGAATCAGGACATAGTTCATCAGTGCGTGCGCCAGGTAATGCGCTTCGATCTCCCAAGCTTTATGATCTGCAGGCAGTTCATAAGCCGGTTGCTCCCAACGTTTGTTAATGGCTGGTCCTGCTGCAAGACCTTCGAGGCAGTCACCATGATACGGACAGAAACCTTCGTATGTATCCTCTGGATGTCTGCGTACAATGATATGTCCCATCTCTGGATGTGACAAGCCATGGACCATTTTACCGCCAACCACAGCACCTGCACCAATACCTGTACCCACAGTGATATACAGACAGCTCTCAAGACCTTGTGCAGCGCCCCAAGTTGCTTCTCCAAGTGCCGCACCATTCACATCCGTATCAAATGTCATCGGTACATCAAAATGCTCCTTGAGCTTGCCAATCACGTTATACTGTCCCCAATGTGGTTTTGGTGTTGTTGTGATATAGCCATATGTTGGGCTTCCTTCAATCGGATCAATCGGACCGAATGAACCTACACCCAGAGCTTTAATGCCTTTGCCTTCAAAAAATGAAATCACTTGAGCCATGGTCTCTTCCGGTGTTGTTGTTGGAAAACTTACGCGTTCCAGAACTTCTCCGTTCTCTGTGCCAATACCACATACAAATTTGGTTCCGCCTGCTTCAATTGCGCCTAAGATCGTCATGTTAGTCACACTCCCAAGTTAGTTTAAAAAGGAATTCGGATTACTTTACTTGATGACACAATAATTACCCTGTTACTTGTTCTCCAGCTTGGACAACCGTTTCATTAACGTCTGCCTCCAGCTGTCTGACAGCGCAGGTATGGCCAGTAACGCCTGAATATCTTCCATATCTTCTTTCCCCTGATGCATAATTCGATTGGCTTCAAGAACCGTCATGGATGAAGGATCGGTGCTGATTCGTCGAAATATCGATGAAGGCCGAACCTCCCCTTCTTGCAGTACACGAAAGTAAAAGCCGGTATGTCCACTCTCCTGAAAATAAACAGGCAACTCCTTATAGTCATACCTCGCACCCAGTTTGAAGCAAGGTTGTCTGGGCTGACTGACCTGTACTGTGGCTTCGCCCAACTCGTACACATCACCAATCCGGACATCTTCTTCGGCACAGCCTTCAACTGTCAGATTTTCTCCACAAGCTCCCCAGTTCAGCTTGCGATCCATCAGCTGTTCCAGCACCGTATAACGACTGTAATCGTATACACAAACGGCTTTGTCAGGGCCGCCATGATGCACCAGATCCGCCTGCGCGTCCCCTGTCATTCCAGTGAATGACAGGAAAACCGCGTCGGATACAGGATGTTTCACAATGCCGCTCAGCACTTCACGCTTCTGCCCAGGGAGCGGCTGCGGCAACCCTACATTAATGGCCAGAACAGCTGTATTACCCTCCCCTGGCTTTCGATCAGATGTGAGTGTCATTTGCGTCATACCTCCCAATAATCACTTTCTTTTAACGCACAGAGCCGCCAAATACCAGTGTATTACTCAAGAGCCGGCCTGGAGAAGTCAGCATTTTGCCCCCGGCATACATACCCGAGGAAGCACCGCCATCCAGATTCATGGCCTGTTTGGCACCAAGCTTCTGCATCACCGCTGCCCACTCCTTGATTGTTGCTCCGGAAACGGTAGCCAGCATAACAGAACCGTCCGCCATAATCGCAATACCACTTCTGGCTCCGGAAGCATTAAGAATCTTGGCATCCTTGAAACCTTCGCTCGTCGGATTGACAGCTACCTTACCGTCTTTTACCAGACGTGGTCCTGCCCCAACAGCAGTCACTACATCTTGCCAAGGGATCTCTTTGCCTGCTGCGTTCGTATACTTATAATTCATTTCTACGGTCGAACCAACGGTGAAACGGTCTGAAGAAGACTTTTGGTTGCCTGTGAAGACCAATACCGAGCCATTCTTAGGAATCGCTACATTTGTATTGGGCACTTTTTTGGTCACGATACCTTTCTCGATAACAACCGCAGTGCCACCTTTGAACCCGACTGTGGCACCTCGTTCTGGCGTATACAGCATCGTAATGCTTGCGTTCGCTGAAGGCGTTCGATTAATAAAGGTGGCATACCAACTGCGTGATTTACCTTTTGTATCCGTTACTTTACCTGTCAAACTCACCTGAAGTGAGTCCATGATCGCGGAGCCGTCTTCCTTAAATCCGATGGATGTTCCGTATCTTCCAATATGTATGACCTTACCATTTGCTATTAACATGCCATATGGGTCTGGTGCTCCGTTGTATGCTTCAAAAAATGCTCCGTTAATGGCTGCTTGTGCACCATAGGCTTTCACGATCGATGGCAATGTTGCCGTCTGGCCCACTTGCTTCTTCGCGAGTCCCACGGTAACCGGTGTTCCCTTTGGAATCGAAACGGTCTGTACGGTAAAATTACGTCCTGCTGCTTTTACTTTCTGTACTTTGGTGCTAATTGCTGCTTTGGCATCCACTGTCTGTGGTGCACTTACTGCTCCCGAAAGAATTACGGGCAAGGCCAGGACGAGGGCCATAGCCCCTGTCCACCACTTTTTGCCTGTTCGTACGTTCTGCATGTTGCTCACCCTATTGCCACTCCCATCCAAGAGCCAAGGCTCTTCATCTCAAGTTGTTCAAACTTGTCCATCACCATATCCGGGTCAAGACGCAATTCACAGATATCCAGCGCACAGGCAACCGGAACAGCACAATGAATCTCTGCCAGTTTGCGGGACAGATGAAGCATGTCCAGATCATTCTCAATCTTGTTACGCACCGAAGGGGTCAGTTTATCCATGTTGCTCAGAATCCCTTCAATGGAGCCGTATTCCTGTACAAGCTTCAACGCTGTTTTCTCACCAATTCCCCGCACTCCAGGATAATTGTCGCTGGCATCTCCCATCAGACCCTTCATGTCAATCACTTGACGAGGTGTCAGTTGTTTCTCAGCCATGAGCGTTTCAGGGTTGTACACCATGTAGTTGCCATGGCCTTTTTTCATAATAATGATACTTGTGCGATCATTGATCAGTTGCAACATGTCGTGGTCACCCGTCAGTACCATAACATTCATATCTGTCTCTTCGGTATAATACTTCGCAAGCGTCCCGATACAATCGTCGGCTTCGAATCCTTGTGCACCTATATTCGGAATACCCAGGCTATCCATCACTTCACGGATCAGGGCAAACTGGGGAATCAGGTCGTCCGGAGCTTCGGCCCGGTTGCCTTTGTAGGCTGCATATTCTTCACCGCGGAACGTCTTACCGCCCATATCCCAACAACATACGACATGACTTGGCCCAAAAGTCTGAACCGCATCCCAGAAATAACGGATAAATCCGTAGACTGCGTTGGTAGGCAATCCTGCCTTTGTACGTCTGATATATCCGCTTGCAGATGTCGCATAAAAAGCACGGAACAACACCGCCATACCGTCTACCAGCAACAAAGTAGGTTCATTACGTTGATTCACTTGAATTTGTTCTCTCCTATCTAAATCTAGCATATAAAATACGAAACTAATTCTATCATTATAGCATAGTTCCGCCAACCATCGTTCAGCCAAAAAAGCCCTGAATTTTGAACAATTCAAGGCTGACATTCAGCGCGTTTATGCGTTATTCCATTCCTGCTCGTACGTTTCTTCCTTGAATCCAACCGTCACCTTTTCTCCATCCGTAACGATCGGACGTTTGATCAGACGACCATTGGAAGCCAGTAAACGAATCTGTTCATCAGCTGACATGCCTGGCAGCTTGTCCTTCAATTGTTGTTCTTTATATACTTCTCCGCTCGTATTAAAGAACTTTTTCACTTCGAGCCCGCTCTGTTGGATGAGTTCTGTTAGTTCAGATTCTGATGGCGGTGAGTCAAAAATAGGGATTAACTCCAGCTCATGTCCTTGAGCTTCAAGCCATTTTACAGCTTTGCGGCATGTGCCGCATTTGGCATATTGATATACTTTTAAGTTACTCATTGATTTGCCTCCTAGTGTGTGGCTCCGGTGTGGCTCCGGTTTCGACTTGTCGCTTCCCTTGGTTTGCTTCGCAAATCCAAAAGTCGCTCCAAATCGATACCATCGCCATGCAACTTTACTGACTTTGGGGAATGAGATCAAAAACACACATTCGCTATATTTTTTTGGTCAAAATCTTACAGCTTTTATATCCTTAAAAGCTTTTGAGATTTGAGATCTTGAAATATTTAACATGAAATAGTTAAACATCAATACATTAACCATAGAACATATAGATTAGCCTACGGCATGCTGTTCGGGTGCATGAAGCATCCCTCACACAAGTTAGCCAACCAAGGTTGACTGCCAAACAGGACAGGCCGTGCAGAAAGCTGCGACACAGGGTCAAGATCTAAGTCCCTCATCGCAGCTTCCTACAGTTCTTCTCTGGGAGCTGCCTCATCATTCAAACGCTTCTCCAGCGCAGCCATATCTGCTGGAAAAGGAGCCTGGAACGTTATGCGTTCCTGTAGAATGGGATGTTCGAACGTCAGCTCACAGGCATGCAAGGCCTGGCGTTCGATCCAGCTGTCCCGTTCATCCCGAACAGCTAAGGTCTGCTCATCGATCTCGTGCACAGGTAGTGTCTTGTACATCCGATCACCGATTAATGGACAGCCAATGGACGTCATATGTACCCTGATCTGATGGGTTCTGCCACTTTCCAACTTGAGGCTTATCGCACTGGCGCTCCCCCCTGACCAACGTGTTACGGTCGTGTACAACGTTCTTGCAGCATAACCATCAGGTGTTACGATTCGGCGGTGTGGCTCTTCAGGATCGCGGTCAATCGGTCCGTCCACCGACCCTTGTTCCGGGACAGGGTTGCCGTGCACAAGTGCAATATATTTCTTGTCCACTGTTCCAGCGATCATCTGTTCAGAGACATGTTGATGGACATAAGGATTCTTGGCTATAGCAAGAACACCTGACGTTTCCTGATCAAGTCGATGAATCGGTCTGAACCGAAAGCACTCGCCCTTGATTTTCCAGTAATGAACAACGCCATTTGCCAAAGTACCCGTATAATGTCCATGCGTCGGATGAACGATGATGCCCGCATCCTTGTTGACAATAAGCAAGTGCTCATCTTCATACAGAACGGTAAATGGAATAGGTTCAGGCAAAATATCATCCGATTCCTCTTGCTCCATCCGAACTTCAACGACATCACCCGCAGCTACCTTCACGCTAATATACACGCGCTCTCCATTTAACATGACGCCTTGTTCAGTCAGCTTGATTTTGGACAAAAGCTTACGCGACACCAGCAGCCGGCGCTGAAGCACGGTCTTCAGCAGCCAGCCATCTTCTTGTTCGGTCACCGTGTAGACAATCGGCGAATAATATTGGCTCATTCTTTGCGGCGGAATACTTTTTTGCTCCGCACATATTCAATATCCGCCACCTGTTGTCTCGCGTTGGCCGTCCGTGCAACCACGAAGAAATAATCAGACAGTCGGTTTAGATACCGTCGTACAGACGGATTAATATCTGTATGTTGTCCAAGTGTTACCGTGCGACGCTCTGCGCGACGACATACAGTACGGCACACATGAAGAGCAGAAGACAGCTGACTGCCACCAGGAATAATGAACCGTTCCACTTTTGGATTCTCAGCATCATACTGGTCAATCCATTGTTCCAGACGTGTGACCATCTCATCTCTCACCTTATATTTGGTTTCACTAATCTTCACAAAGGCCAGATCCGACCCGCAATCAAACAGTTCCTGCTGAACTTCCAGCAGATGTTCACGCAGATCTTCAAATTCGCCTTGAGCAGAGTCAATAAGGCTGATCGCCTGGCCTACAAAACAGTTCAATTCATCAATCGTGCCATATGCCTCAACTCGGTCATCATCCTTGATGACGCGTCCACCGATGACCGAAGTCTGTCCTTCGTCACCTGTTCGTGTATATATGCCCATCGTTATCCCTCCAATTGGTAATATAATAATGAATACGGGAATGCCATTTTTTCAGAAACCCGTCTATCGCTTTACACGTATATAAGAATTGGTGTGCTCTGCCGAGTATACGACAAATCGAAGGAAACCAAAAGTAAAGGAGACGATTATGCAAAACTGGATAACCGATTTCATGGAACAATACGGCTACATAGGCATTGCACTCATTATTGCTCTTGAGAACATATTTCCCCCGATTCCATCCGAAATTATCCTGCCGTTTGGCGGATTCATGACCACCTATACCAGTCTCACTATTCCAGGAGTTATTATCGCCGCAACTATTGGCTCTGTCCTTGGTGCTGTGATCCTGTATGGTATTGGTCTACTCATTGACGTCGAACGCCTTGAGAAAATTGTGGAACGTTGGGGACATGTTCTGCGCATCAAAAAAGAGGATATTCACCGTGTCGATGCATGGTTTGACAAATATGGCATGTGGACCGTATTATTCTGCCGAATGGTTCCCCTCGTCCGTAGTCTTATCTCCATTCCCGCAGGCATGTCCAATATGAAATTTGGTTTATTCCTTCTCTTTACAACCATTGGTACATTAATCTGGAATGTCATTCTTGTCTGTGTTGGTGCTGCGCTTGGCGCATCATGGGAGAGCATTTTGCACTTTATGGACGTCTATTCCATTGTAGTGTACGTCATTCTGGCCATCATTGTCATCGGATGTATCATCTGGTGGATCAGACGTAGCAAAAAGCAGAAATAAAAAGGATAGCTTAATAAATAAAGCCTCCTCGCCACCAATTCGTGGTTAAGGAGGCTTCTTTATGTCACCCGTTTATGTCATCTCGCTATCGTTCATCTTCATTTCGCATGCCCTGACTTTTAAGATCGATAGCCAGACCGGATACCAGCATGTACATCTTTTCAGCATGTATCTGCAGCATCCGGTTCACCGAAGCCATTCTCGCTGTAAATATTCGTTCTTCCTCGGTAGGATGCAATGTACCATGCATTTCATTGGTAATCACAAGCAACTTCCCCTGATAAGACAATAAAGCATCAAGCAAAAGCTGTGTCTCTGAACGCTGATGATCCAGATCCTCTGTTGCCCTGAAACCGGCAGCCATCCAGGAGGTCAGACTGTCTACAATTACAATTCGCTGATCCGCCAAAAACAGATTGGATTCCCGATTAATCTGGGTGATCACCTCTGTCAGATGCTGACCGTTCCCGGCATGAATGGCACGATAATGAGCGGATGGCAATTCGGGAATAACGGGATCATGATCACCAGTGGATAAATATACACCCTCCCGGCTAATTCCAGCTGCGTACTTGAGGGCAAACCGGGTTTTACCACTACCTATGCCGCCTGTGACCGTAATCAGCAATCCGCTTCCCTCCTTCCATAGCCATTCTGAATTTTCTTTACTCTGTCAGCGCCTTCAGCACTTTTTTGGATTCTTCGACATTGGAAGATGACACTGGAATGGTGGCGAACAAATTGCTCGCAGCATATTCTACATCTTTAAACATTTTCATATTTTCGAGTGGAATGCCGTAAAGATGTGATTCTTGCTTGAGATCTGAACCTGCATCTCCTTCACCCTTCTCTACCAATACTCCACCCTCAAATACACCCCGTTCAAACTTCTTGGGATCAAAAGTATCATCCAGCGGAACATTGGAGCCATTACTTCCGTATTGTTTCATGTCGGACTCAGGCAAAATGAAGATATCATGTCCTCCAGCCGCATATTCCACCATAATTTTCTGAACATCATACATTGCACTGGTAATCACTTCCACCTTGGGTTCCTCACCCAGTTTCTGTTGCAGATTGGCCTGTAACTGCTCTGAGATTACAGATGGATTTCCTTGATTATCAATGATGAATATGGAAAAACCATCTTTACCTCCACAACCAGCAAGCAAAAAAACGATAGAAATGATTGCAGTAAGCCCCCAAAATCTCTTCATTCCAGTTCCCCCTTTAGTCTCCTATGTCCAATATATCACAATTGTTCCACGCAAAAAAATAACCTGGCTTATCGGGGAATCACCTTGCCTTTACGCACAAAAAAAAGAAGACCTTCTCAGGTCTCCCTTTCTAACTCAATTAATGAAACGTTTCAATCCAGCATAAACGTTATTTTCCTTTAATCGGATTAGCCTTCATATATTCATTAATCTTTAAATCCAACAAACTGCTGATTTCAATTACAATATCGGATGTGAATGATTTCTCTTCGAGGAAGATCTGTTCCATCTTGCGACGAAGCATATGAATTTCATCTTCCAAGGAAATGTCATGCAAAGATGCGTTATCGGGTTTCACCGACCATCGGTCGCCATGATCGCCTTCTGCCAGATAGTGCCCACGATTCGTCGGTAAATCATATTCAACACAAAACAAAGCTAACCCCTCCTTGGAAAAATGGTTTCCAAATTTATGAAAACTTATTTCAAATTGAAATTATATCACATTATTTTGTAAAAGAAAGTTATTTTTTTCCAATACAACCATGTCTCATTTGTAAAAAGATTCTATTTTAGTATTAACCCTCTTTTTGCAGTTTGTAAACAAAGTTTCCGATTCGTTCCAAAGCTTCATTTAATTGGGTTACAGAAGTAGCATAAGAGCAACGCAAGAAGCCTTCTCCCTGAGGACCAAAAACATTGCCCGGAACAGCAGCCACTTTATTCTCCGTTAACAATCGTTCAGCAAACAGGTCGGAACTCATACCCGTCTTTTGAATGCTCGGGAATGCATAGAATGCCCCCTGAGGTTCGTGACAATCAAGTCCAATATCCCTGAATCCCTGCACAATTAAACGTCTACGCTGATTATACGATTCTACCATCCGATCTTTCTCACCCAAACCATTCGTCAACGCCTCAAGTGCGGCAACCTGACCCATGGCCGGCGCACACATTACCGTATACTGATGGATTTTGAGCATGGCTGCAATAAGCTCAGGATGACCACACATGTACCCAATCCGCCAACCTGTCATTGCAAAAGCCTTTGAAAATCCGCTTACGAGAATGGTCCGCTCCTTCATGTCAGGGATAGCTGCAAAACTAACATGTTTTTGCGTATACGTCAATTCAGCGTAAATTTCATCCGCGATCACAATCAGATCATGCTTTTTAATCACTTCAGCAATAGGCAGCCACTCTTCATACGTCATGATGGCTCCAGTGGGATTACTCGGATAACACAGAATAACCACTTTCGACTTCGGTGTGATGCCAGCTTCGAGTGCTTCGGCCGTTAACTTGAACTGATCTTTCGCATAGGTTTCAACACCAACCGGTATACCGCCACCGATTGAAGCGATTGGTGAATAAGCCACGTACGAAGGTTCAGGAATGAGAATCTCGTCGCCAGGTACAATTAATGCTCGCAAAGCCAAGTCAATCGCTTCACTGCCACCCACAGTAACAATAATCTCATCCTTGGGATCGTATTTGGTATCAAACTGCGTATCCAGATATTCACTGATGGCTTCTCTCAACTTCGGCATACCTGCGTTGGATGTGTAGCTGGTCATGCCTCTTTCCAGCGAGTATACACAAGCTTCACGCATATGCCAAGGGGTAACAAAATCAGGCTCACCCACACCCAATGTGATAATATCCTTGTTGTCTCCAACCAGATCAAAAAATTTACGAATTCCGGATGGAGGTATCTGCTGCACGAGAGGTGCCAGATATGATGTCATTTTCTTGTTGTTCCCGGTTGTCTGTTCATTCACTATCATGACACATCTTCCTTTACGGCGAGATCATGAGACGGTTGTCTTCCTGATGGTCTTCAAAAATAATCCCGTCCTGCTTATATTTTTTAAGAATAAAATTCGTTTTGGTAGAAAGTACAGAGTCTATCGGAGACAATTTCTCCGATACAAAATTAGCGACTTCACGCAGGTTGCCACCTTCCACTTCAACGAGCAGATCGTATGCACCGGACATGAGATATACGGACTTCACTTGCGGATAGAGATAAATGCGTTCGGCAATCCCTTCAAAACCACGACCACGCTCTGGCGTGATCTGCACCTCAATCAGGGCCGTTACTTTCTCATCATCTATTTTACTCCAGTTCACCACGGTTGCGTATTTCACGATGACGTGGTCTTGTTCAAGCTGTGCCACGGCGTTCTTGATCTTGTCTTCCGACTCCCCCAGCAGCGTCGACAGCAGTGCGGGAGTCCTTCTCGCGTCTTCCTTTAGAAGATCCAGAACTTTTAATTGCAGATCGTTCAAATCTTTCATGGTTTTCCCTCCAGCGTCATCCAGGTTCCTGAAAATGAATTAATACTTATATTACATGAATTTAACGTTGATGCATAGACAAAAGACCGCCTGCCCTGAATTCAGGCAAGCGGTGGTATGGTCCTGGATCGTTAGGTGCTCAAACCTCTTATACAAGGGTTACATATAATAAGGGTTACCGTAATTCGGCTGATGCTGAGGGACATTAGGAGCTTGGCTATATGAACTGTTCTGCGTGTTCTTTTCTTGAATGAATTGCTGACACTTCTGTTGGGTCTGTTGTGCAGACTGGATTTGTTTGTCCACATCCTGACGAAGTGCTTTGGATGAAGCGGAATACATGTTGTTTTGTTGCATCAGATTGAACAATTCACCTTGCAATCTTAATGTATCGTTCGTTAACTCATTGAACATTCTACGAGTTGTGGGACAGGAAGATTCAGTAGTTGCTGTTGTATATTCACGTGAAGTTCGTCTTAAATCTGCAAGAATCGACTTCAACAAATCTTGTTCTTGCATAAAATTCCCACCAGATGACAAAGATTGAGTGTACACTTATTTTCCTCCTATGCTTTGGAATAACTTGTCGTGTTTTGAGCTTTACTGTGATTGCGCTGGTGCAAGAGATTGATGTTGCTGTAACGCATTGACAAGAGTATTCAGATGCTGCTCATGTGAGCGAACATAATGATTCAGTGCCTGTTGAATTTGCGGATTATGTGTGATGGAGGCTGTAGCTGCACATTGTTTGATAAGCATTTCCTCATTGGAAATTGAATCCGCGATATAGTTTAGTTCCTTGGGGCTCAGTGCTTGCATTTGTGAATTTTGCATGTATGTCTGACCTCCTTAACCTAAAGTTAATGCGAATTTATTGTTACCCTAACCTGAAAAAGTATACTTCAACTACATTCTACAGAGGTGATTAATTGTGGAACTTATTAACGGAAAAACGTTTTGGCCAACCACCTTTGATTCCCATCCCCATTATCCTGTTTTGAAAGAAAATCTGTCCTGTGATTGCCTAATCATCGGCGGTGGAATGGGAGGCGCACTCTCTGCCAAGCTTCTGATAGATCAGGGGATTGATACCGTTGTTATTGACAAAAGAGATATCGGTCATGGCAGCAGCATGGCAAATCTGGGCCTGCTCCAATATACGAACGACAAAACGCTCACCTCTTGTATCCAGACATTCGGAGAAGAACGCGGTGTTCGATTCTACGAATTATGCCGTGATGCCATGCAACATCTCGAAAAAATTTCATCGAAGCTTGAGATTGATCCTTGGTTTGTGCCTCGCACAAGTCTGTATTGCGCCAGTCACGAGGAAGATGTACCGTTGCTGGAGGAAGAATATCGTAACCTGAAGCATTATGGATTTGATATAGAGCTGTGGGATCAGGAAAAAATCAGTGCAGTGTTCCCGTTCAGCAAACGTGCTGCACTATACACAAGCGGAGATGCTGAGGTTAATCCGTTTCGTTTGGTTCACTCACTATTCCATTCAGCCTCACGTCAAGGAGCAAGAGTCTACGCTCATAGTGAATTAACCCATTGTGATTATGATGATAATGGTGTCCTATGTTACACACCTGATGGCACTGTACGTGCCAAACATATTATTTTCTCAACAGGCTATGAAACACAAGAAATCAAAAAGGACAGAGGCGCATACCTTCAAAGCACATATGCTATCGCTACCAAGCCACTACAGGATCTGAGCAGCTGGCATAAGCGAAGCTTGATATGGGAGACCGAACGACCTTATCTATATATGCGCACAACTCCAGACGGAAGAATTATTGCTGGTGGACTTGATGAGAATCGTCCTCGAGAAGAACAACGGGCGATCAAGGCGATTCATAAAGGTGAGATTTTGTTACAGAAGATTGCCGAGTATTTCCCATTACCTGATCTCGAAGTTGATTACGCTTGGGAAGCTGTTTTTGGAAGCACCCATGATGGTCTTCCACTAATCGGTCCACACCCAGACTATCCGAATTCGTACTTTGTTGAAGGGTATGGAGGCAACGGTACCGTGTACAGTATGATTGCTGCCTCTCTCATTGTGGATGCCATTACGGGCAAGCAGAACCCTGACATGGATCTATTCTCACTTACACGTACAAGTAAACCATCTCCTGTATAACCACCAACTGAGCCAATAGACAAACAGGGTTACAGCACACGGAAAGTTCTCTTTTCCCGCCGCTGTACCCTGTTTATATATTTGAAAGTTGCTAAGCCGAGGGGTCATGCCCTTCCGTTCGATTCAATAACTTGCGCATAAAGATCCATCCAATGAGCGGAAAAGCACCCAGAACGATAATAAGCCAGGTTAACATGCGCAGGGACGGACTATTGATGACCGTTATAATAAATATGATCAACCCAAAAAGTCGGCCAACCATCAGACATAACTCCCTCAATACGACAAGTTCAACCCTTTTCTCCACATTTTCGTCACTCGTGCCCATCATGTCGAATCCCGCTGATATCATAGGTAAAATATACAATGGCATCGCAACTGCACTTCCAATCCCCATGATTAACAGCGTAACATAGGTCACTTTCCACAGAAGAGGAATCAGCACAATCAGCAGAATCAGAGCTCCGATGAACATACCTCTGGATCTATACTGTGGTTTGGACCATTTCCCTACTGCCCAATAACTTATTAATGCCACAGCAGAAGTGATGAGTGAGAACTGTCCCAACTTATACTCCTGTGCAGTAGCCACGTATACAAGCAGTGCAATCAGAAAGGCAAAGACCCCTTCACGCGCACCCTGAGCGAACAAACCCAAAGCCAAGGTCTTCCAGGGACTATCCGGTTTGGATAACTGTATCCAAGGCTCGGACCAGCGGTATGTTCCGCTCACCTTTCTCTTTTTCAGAAAAAAGCTAAACACTACCGCTATGACATAAATAACGAGTGATACCGTGAAGATGAGTCGATATCCTGTATTGTCCGCCATTCGGGTAATAATCAGACCAGAGAACCATGGGCCTATAATTCCTGTCATCGAGCCAAGTAATCCGACCCAGCCATTGAATAGATCCCTGTTTTCCCGATCCGTTATTTCAAAATACACAACATTAAATGCGATCCAGAACAGCCCCAGGGAACAACCCAGTAGTATACCCAGAGGCCATATCCAGTCTACAGCTTTGGAACCAGCCCAGAGGACTATCATATAAAATATGCCGGACAGCGCAGTACCTAATCGTAGTGCACTCATTTTATTGTGTTCCTTGACCCATTTGCCAGCAAGCCAGAATGTCAGTCCAATGGCCAGTTGCTGGCTGAGAGTGAACCACCCCAACATGGCATAATCCGGACGGCTTTTCCACAGAAACACATTCAAAAAGGTTCCCGACAACGCTCCGGCTAACGCAAACAATCCATTCACGCCCAAAAGCAGAATGGATTGTCGGCCTAAAGTAATCTTCATCTGCTCCTCCTTCATCCACCTGAAATGAACTGTGCACAGGTAGGTCTTAGGGTTAACGTGCCCCAAGCAAGAGGAAAACATGATGAATCTTCAGGATTGCTATGAAATTGGTTAGAATCTCCGAAATGTTTATTCCTGTGTGCTCAGGTTCTTAATCAGACGCAGACGATCTTCCTCAGACAGACTGTACTGAACTTGGAAACATCCCGAGCATACATAGGTCAATACCTTAAACGGTGGTGACAATAGTGACCCTTCGCCTGAAGCTGCGTTAGCAACTGGAGTAAAGTTATCCTGCGTTGCAGCTTGAGTACCAGCAAGAATCATGAATTCCCGACAATTCAGGCACTCGGGTACTTCTTCCTGATGATCAAGTTGCTTCTGGACACCTTGTTCATATTGAATCAGGTCATTACCTTCATCCGCGTATTTGGTTAACGTTCGCAACTCCGGCAATTTGAGCTCAACTTCATCCCCCCACAGATCTGAAAGATCCGTAGTCTGTTTATCATCGTTTGCATGATCCACATCATAGATGTCGTCTTCAGCTTCATCTTGCTCTTCATCTCCGATGTCAATGTTGAGTGTACGATATCCCTTCAATTCATTGTGGCAATATGGACACTCTTCTTCAGGACCGAGTTCCTCATCCCATACAATCTCCGTTTGACACCAAGGGCATACTGTTGTCTCCATATTAAATCAACCTTTCTCTTTCAATCATCATGTATTCATCACATAGATCACACCGATGGCAAAAAACACAATTGATGCCGCAAACAGAATCCGTATCAGTATCTTCATGACCGGTCCCCCTAGATAATACTCGCGCCAATAACAAACGACAATGAAACGGAAATAATCATGGATATCAATCCGACAGCTCGGTTATCCGCTTCGATCTCCTTATCAATGGAGAACACGGGTGTCAGGAATTCGAACAAAAAATAGGCAATGAGCAGAAGGGTAAACCCAACAAACGACCACGTCATGGCTTCATACACCGAAGATTTAGCCTGTATGCAGAAACGCAGTACGTTGCAGATTCCAAAGATCTTACCTCCTGTAGCCATCGCAACGGCTACATTGCCCTTCTTGATCTCCGTCCAGCATTTATACTTGGTCACCAGTTCGAAGCAAGCCAGAAATACAAGCAACTCCATAATCGCTACCGAGAAAAAACCGAGTACCATCCCCAAGGGATGAGACAGCAATTGGTCAATGCTTTCTATCACGCACCGTTCCCCTCTCCCCATCTGCGAACTTCATGAATAAGGTCGCAGAATATCATTGATTCATGGACCGGCTATTCCAACTCTGCGACGGTCACACCGTTCCCGCCTTCTCCGTAATTGCCCAGCCGGTAGCTTTTAATATGTTTATGCTTACGCAGGTAATCCTGAATACCGGAACGTAAAATTCCCGTACCTTTACCGTGAATAATATAAACTTGGCCCAGGTTGGCAAGGAAAGCTTCATCAATGAACCGATCTGTCTCCATCAGGGCTTCTTCCAGGTTGGTACCACGCAGATCCAATTCACTTTTCACATTGTCATCACGTGTGCGTTTCATACCCGTTACCGGTTTTTGTTTCGGTTTGGCTGCAGGAGCCGATTGCTGCAGTTCCAGGTCATCCAGGGATACTTTCATTTTCATAATCCCCAGTTGTACCATAGCGTCTTTGCTGCCCGACATCTCTACAACATGGCCTTTTTGATTCAAACTGTAGACAAGCACTTCATCACCTGGACCGATGGCACGAGTCTTCGGCGCTGTTGCCGTCTTCTTGACCGTTTTTCTGCGTTTCTCCGGTTCCGCCTCGTCCAGCTGTTTGCGGGCAGCAATGAGTTTGTGCTCCTTCACGGAAGCACCTTCTTCCATAGCCAACAGGCGAAGATCGGCTATAATCTTCTCCGCTTCCGCACGAGCCTTGTCCACAATGCTGCGTGCATCTTCTTCTGCTTTTTCAATTCGGCGATCACGCTGCTGTTCCAGCTTCTCCAGTTCGGTCTGATGACGACTGCGTAATTTCTCCATATCCTGGCGCAAGCTCTCTGCCTTCTCACGCTCTTGTTCAGCCGTAAGACGGTTCTCTTCAAGAGAAGCAATCATGTGCTCAATCCGTTGATCCTCTTCCTTCACTTCGCCACGGGCGTAGTCGAGAATGTAACCCGGCAGTCCCAGTCGCTCTGCAATGGCAAATGCATTACTCCGTCCAGGTACACCCACCAGAAGGCGATAGGTTGGACTCAGTGTGTTGATATCAAATTCCATGCTGGCATTAATGACACCTTTACGCTCATATGCGTATGCTTTCAGTTCACTGTAGTGAGTGGTTGCAACCATGCGACATCCCGTCCGGTGCATATGCTCCAGCATGGAGATCGCCAGTGCGGAACCTTCAGCCGGGTCTGTCCCTGCTCCAAGTTCATCGAGCAACACCAAACTTTTCGGCGTCATGTTTTTCAGAATGCGAATGATGTTGGTCATATGACTGGAGAAAGTACTCAGATTTTGCTCGATACTCTGCTCGTCGCCAATGTCTGCATAAATCGCATCAAATACACATAACTGACTGCCATCCTCAGCCGGAACAAATAAACCGGACATTGCCATCAGGCTGAGCAATCCAATCGTTTTGAGCGTTACCGTCTTACCACCCGTATTCGGACCTGTCACGATAATGGATGTGTAATCATTGCCCAGCTCTATGTCGATTGGAACCACATTTTCGATCGCAATCAGTGGATGACGGCCTTTCTTAAGCTTCAGGAACCCGCGGTCATTCATGCGAGGCAATGTTGCTTTCAGTTCACGAGCCAGACGTGCTTTGGCAAAGATAAAATCAAGTGATCCCAGCAAGTCGACATCATACAACAGCCACTCTCCCTGCTCACTGACAAGTGCCGTCAATTTCTGCAAAATAATTTCTATTTCGCGTTCTTCCCGAATCCGGGTTTCACGTAATTTGTTGTTCATGGCAACAATGGATTCTGGCTCAATGAACAATGTCGCACCCGAACCGGATTGATCATGCACAATCCCGCCAAAGTACGAACGATATTCAGCTTTCACCGGGATTACAAAACGGTCTCCTCTGATGGTGATGAGCTGATCCTGAAGCATCTTGGATACGGTAGAGGATCGTATCATGGAATCCAGTTTTTCGCGAATCCGTGCTTCTCCGCCTCGCAGCTCACGACGAATCTGCGCCAACGTTACGCTTGCACTGTCGGCAACCTCTGCATTATCGTCAATACAGATTTTGATGGCATCCTCAAGCGTTTTTTGCTCTGACAGTTGATCACTGATATAGAACAATGATTCGATGGGCTCATCTTCATGCAAAGTACCAATCTGACGTTTCAACCGCCGCGCCGCAAAGGTTGTATTGGATATCCCCAAAAGTTCGTGAGGGTTAAGTGTGCCTCCAATTTCAGCACGTTTGATGGAAGCCGTAATATCTACAATTCCCCCAAACGACGGTGAGCCTTTCAGGCGATCAAATGTGAAGGCTTCATCGGTTTGCTGCAACAAGCGCTTCACTTCTTCAAGTTCACTGCTTGGTTCAAGTTGCTCCGCTTTCTTTTTTCCCATGGTCGTCTGAGCAAAGCTAAGCAATGTATTTAAAATTTTGCGATATTCCAGTGTGTGTAAAATTTTCGTGTCCAAGTGTACAACTCCTTCCAAACTATATCTGTATTATAACGAAAGAAACTTTCTTACGCTATTTAACGAATCCTTCCACACATAACTTCAACCATAGCACCACAAACTACAGGTGTCAGGATTGTGCAACCTCTCCATCCCCCTGGAGTTGCCCTGCTCAGTTCAATCCGAATAAAAGGAGGTAAACACCATGAATTTCCTGGGACATGTCGTGCGATTTATCATCGCTGCAATTGTATTAATGGTGGTCAGCTGGATCGTTCCCGGATTCGCCGTTGGTGGCTTCTGGAGCGCCCTGTTGCTTGCTCTCGTCATTGCCCTGCTCGGCTGGATCGTTGAAGGTATCTTCGGCAAAAGGGTCAACCCGTTTGGTCGCGGTATTGTCGGATTTATCGTTAGCGCACTGGTGATTTGGCTTGGTCAATATGTTGTAGATCATGTTGAAGTCAGCCTGCTCGGTGCCATTCTCGCTGCGCTGGTTATCGGGATTATCGATCTCTTCATCCCGGTATCCACCCCTTTTGATGCCGGACGAAGCTCCAAAAGTTAATCTCCACTTCACCTTAACGTCCCCATGAATTCTCCTAAACCTCTGAAGGCCCTGGCCGGAAGGGGTTTATTTTATTCGGGCAGTACGCCTTCTCTGCCGTACACGTACAATTTTCAAAAAAACGACATACGCAGCGTGTACAGGCATCCACATATTGCGGTATGATGACTGGAGCAATCATTCAAATTTTATCCATATCACGCTTTAAGGAGGCACATAATGAAGAAAGGCATAACATGGCTCGCTGCCTGTATGTTAATTCTGGTCCTCACTGCATGTGGAGGAGCGAATCAGTCCGCAGACTCTGAAAGCAACGGGTCGGATGCTGGCGTTACAGCCAGTGAAGAACTGGTCATCAAGGCAAGCAACTACAAATTTGATCAACCCGAGTACCATCTTAAAAAAGGTGTCCCGGTTAAGATTGTTTATGAAAATGTAAACGGAAACCACGGTATTCTTGTGCCTGAGCTGAATCTTACGCTCGACACCAGAAATAGTTCCAAAGTGATCACCCCGGACAAAGTCGGTGAATTTGAAATGTCCTGTTCGGTCTTCTGTGGTTCCGGACACAGCAGCATGATCTCCAAAATTATCGTTGAAGAATAGTATTCAAGACAAGGAGCCCCCGCAGCGACGGGAGCTCCTTCTTTAGTATAACAAATTGTACCAGAGTGCGTTGCAAACGAGCCAGTTCTGCTACAATCAATCCGCTAGGTCTGGTCCTGTTCAATCAATTCAATCCATTCGTTATATTCCGTCTGCAATTTCGTATATTCATCATGCAACTGACGATATTCCGTGTTCAGCTGCTCAGCCTTCTCCTGCTCCATTTCACGTTCAACCTGTAACAAACGTAATTGATTGGCCGCTAGTTCGTAACGCTCCCCCATCGCAAGCAGTTCAGTTTCCATGATCTCTTTCTCTTGGGTCGCTTCTGCACGTAACTTGTCCAGCTGCTGTCGTTCTTGCTCCAGCCCCTCCAGCAACTCACTACTTGCAGCACTTTCTCTCTTCCAAACCGTTAGTTCATTCTCAAGTGCAGCCCAGCGCTCCTGCCAGGATTGTTCCTGAGCCGCCCATTCGTCTGCACGGCGTTGCCACACCTGGTTGTTCTGCTCTGCTTGTTCAACGCTTGAGTGAAGTTCTTCTTCACGTCTTGTCAACTGCTCCAGACGGGATGCCAACTCGGCCTGTTTGGCTGACAGTTCTTCGTGTTTGATCTGCCACTCCAATGCTTCTTCCTCAGTCTGGGCTAGCCGGCTCTCTTGCTCCGAGTAGCGCTCGGAAAGTTTAGCTGAAGACTGTCTCGCTTCTTCAAGTGCGCTCACAATCTCTTGTTTCTCCTTGCTCAATTCATCCAGCTTGGAACTGTAATTCTCTTCCCGTTGTAATGCATCACTGTAATCATTACGGATTTGTTTATAGTTATCCTGAAGTCGGTTCAGCTCTTCCCGAACAACATTTAGCTCAACTTCAAGCTGATTGCGTTTCTCTTCCAAAAGCTCTGCATCCTTCTGGTATTGCACAGCCTCTTCATGGTTAAAACGAGACTCTTCCTTCACCACGGACAGTTCATCATGAAGGGATTGCACACCAGACTCCAACGTTTCGTTTTGTTCAGCAACTTCAAGAATCTGATTCTCCAGGTCCCCGATCTCAGCCAATCGCTGCTCAGCAAGGTTCTTCCAGGACTGCTCACGTTCCGTAAGCGTACCGATCTCATTCTGCAATGTACGCACCGCAGCATGAGCCTGTTCAAGCACTTTTTGCAGTCTGCGCTGTTCCTCTTCCGACTTCACTTCAGCCTCACGAAGCTTTTGGGCTTCCTGTTCAAGCTGTGCATGTTGCTCCTGAAGTTTGCGCAACTGTGCTGTGAGAGAGGTTTCTCTATCCACAGTTTCATTATACTTCTGCTTCCATTGTTCCTGTGAATCACGGGATTGCTGGGCAGCCTGTTCCGTTTCACGCAGAAGCTCCTGTAACTGGGAACGGTCCTCTTTCAACTGCTCCAGTTGTTGTTCCAGTTCCGTAATTCGGCGAGTCTGGACTTCCTGCTCTTGTTTACGGACCCCATGCTCATGACGTAACGATTCCAATTGACCACGCTCATTCTGAAGCTGCTGTTCTTGCTCTGCAACCAAGTCCTGTGCACTGATGAGCTGGGTCATTACCTCTTCTAATTGTTCTTCGACATCTAATAGTCGAGTCTCTGCCTGTTTACGTTGTTCCTCAAGTTGCTGTTTGAGCTTGCCCTGTTCTTCTTGCAACAAGGCCTCTGCCGCCGCTTCGGCTTCTTTCGCCTGGGATGTTGCTGCTTCCTTGGCTTGCTGCAATTGTTCCTCGAGGGCTGCTTCTTTCTCCATCCATTCGAGTTCCAACTGCTCGGATAACGCCTTGAACTCCGCATTCAACTGATTTATCTCAGTCATGCGCTGCTGCTCCGCTTGTTCCTGCAAGTCAGCCCGTTCCCGATTCGCCTGATCCGTGAGCTCTTGTGTCTGTTGCAACGCTTTTTCTTCAGCCTGCTGGAGCCGAAGTTCCATCTGTTGCTGAAGTTCATGATATCGCAGTGCCGCTTCTTCCTGAGCTTTCTTCAGATTGCTCTCTGCCTGCTCCAACTCGGACAAAATAGCCGACTCGGCTTCTTCCTTGGCTGTCTGAACCTGCTGCGCAGCCTTGGCTTCAATCTGCTGACGTTCTGCAACGGCACGGCTTTCGACTTCTTTTAATTGAGCTGCAGTCTTGTCCTGCAACTCTTTATATTGTGCCGCAGCTTTGGCCTGCGCCTGCTGCAATTCGGCTGCAGAACGGTTCTGAGCTTCTTTGAGCTGGGAAGCAGCCTGTACCTGTGCATTTTTAAGCTGGTTAGCCGCTTTCTCTTCCATTTCCTTCAGCTGTTTCGTTCCCTTGGCTTCTGCTTCCTTCAGTTGTGCCGTCGCTTGCGCCTGCAATTTCTGCACTCGCTCCGTTGCTTGAGCGCGTTCTTGCTCCAACAACGTATTCAACTTGGCTATCTCTGAATTTTTGTCCGATTCGGACTTTTGCAACGCCTGCTCGGCTTCAATCTTCAGCTTTTGCAAATCAGCAAGAGCCTGGTCACGCCGTTCCAATTCTTGTTGATGTTCATTTTGTATGGCGTTCAACCGATTCAATTCGTTTCTCAGTTCTGTACGTTCTCCAGTGAGCATCTTCAGTTCATTACGGATTTCCTGAGTCTGAAGAGACTGTTCAGCCATATGTACAGCCGCCAGTACCGCAATACGCGGAGTATCCAGACGGGAATTTTGCTTGGAGATTGCGCCCATACGCTCATCTACCAGGTTAGCTACTTGTTTCATATAGTCGGCACTGCTGCCAACCAGTTTATAGGAAGTCCCGTAGATCTCTACGGTGACGCGTGTACGATCAGGTGTAGTCACAGTTGTGCCCTCCTTCAAGTCTGTATGTTGATTCTAAGCTGTAATCACAAAAAAGTCACATCGATCCTCTAATGCTAAGGATTCGATGTGACTTCAAACAATTCCTGCTAATCTTTGTTCAAAAAATCTTCTTTTGTCCTATTTACGCAATTCCGCTCCGAATTGCTCTTCCAGACGAGCCACTACACGGGCATGAACTTCAGTAACTTCCTCATCGGTGAGTGTACGTTCACGATTCCGGTATACCAGTGCCATCGCCACGCTCTTCTTGTTTTCACCCAGTTTACTGCCAGTAAACACATCGAATACCTGTACGTTTTGTAACAATTCACCCGCCGATTCACGAATGGCGCGCAGCATATCTCCAGCTTCAACATCCTCATTCACAACAACCGCGATATCACGTTCCATGGCTGGGAAACGTGGAAGCTCACGATAACGAATGTCAGCGTCTGCTTCGCTGTAGATCGATTCAAGTGCAATCTCTGCGATGTATACATCATTCAGATCATACTGCTGTTGCAGTTCCGGATGCAATTGACCCAATGTACCGATCAATGTGCCTTCCCCGCCATCCTTACCTTCCAGGTAAACCGATGCGGAACGTCCCGGATGGAACCCTTCAGGGCTGTTTGCTACCAAGCGAATGCGTTGTTCAAGCCCCACATAGGCGAACAGATGCTCAAGCGCACCTTTCAGATCGAAAAAGTCTACTTTCTCCGCTCCAACATTCCACTGCTGGCTTGCACGATTTCCGGTGAGAAGCAGCCCCAGTACTGGGATTTCATGTGGTTGCTTGGTCAACTGATCTTCTTCGGTGAAGAACACATTGCCCACTTCAAATACAGCCAGTGAATCCTGTTTACGGTTCATGTTATACACCGCTGCATCCAGCATTTGCGGCAAAATACTCGTACGAAGCACACTGCGGTCCTCACTCATAGGCATCGCGAGTTTCACAGCTTTACTGCCTTGTGTCAATGCCGGGAACAATGTCGCTTTATCCGGGTGTACAAAGGAGTAACTGATCATTTCCTGCCAGCCACTGCCTGAGAGCAATCCACGAATCGTGCGACGCATCGCTTGAGAGCGTGTATATGCTCCCGGTGTCGTCGGTCCTTCAATCCATGTGGTCGGAATGTTGTCATATCCGTACAGGCGTGCAATCTCTTCAAACAAGTCTACATCAAGCGTAATATCCCCTCTGCGTGTTGGCACTTCCACATCCAGCAATCCTTGATCAGCATCACCACATGCAAAGTGCAAACGAGCGAAGATGGTTTTTACCTCAAGCAAAGACAGATCGGTTCCCAGATAACGATTCAGTCTGTCCAGCGACAATTGAATCACACGTTTCTCCGCAGCTTCTGCTCCAGCTTCCACGATTCCCTGATGCACTTCACCTTCAGCATAACGCTGAATTAGTTCAGCCGCACGATCCAAAGCTGTAATGACTGCACCCGGATCTACTTCCTTCTCAAAACGCATGCTTGCTTCGGAACGCAGCCCCAGTTGGCGCGACGTTTTCCGAACGGTTCCGCCGTCGAACTTGGCGGACTCCAGCAACAGATTCACCGTGCCTTCCGATACCTCGGAATTCTCGCCACCCATAACCCCAGCAATGGCTACAGGTTTCACGCCGTCCGTGATGAGCAACATGTGCGGCTCCAGCTTGCGCTCCTGTCCATCCAGTGTAACAATCGTTTCGCCTTCTTTAGCCATCCGCACTTCAATATGGCCCTTTTCCAGCTTATCCGCATCGAATGCATGTAACGGTTGACCGTATTCCAGCATGACATAGTTCGTGATATCAACGATGTTATTGATTGGGCGAACACCCGCAGCCATGAGACGGTTTTGCATCCACAGCGGAGAAGCACCCAGTTTAATGCCAGTTACATAACGAGCTGCATAGTGACTGCATTGCTCCTGTGCCTTAATCTCTACAGAGATATGATTCGCGGCTGCATCACCAATTTCAACCAGTTGGTCTTTGGGACTTGGCAGCTTCACTTCACGACCCAGAATGGCACCCACTTCATAAGCCGCACCACGCATGCTGAGACAGTCGGAACGGTTCGGTGTCAGGTCCAGTTCAAGCACATGATCGTCAAGACCAAGAACCTGACTAATTGGCGTGCCAACCTCTGTTTGTTCTGGCAGAACGAGAATACCTTCCTGCTGATCTTTGGGCAACAATTTATCGTTCATGCCCAGCTCTTTGGCGGAACAGATCATGCCAAGGGAGACAACACCGCGCAGTTTGGCTTTTTTGATATCCAATCCACCAGGGAGCTTCGCTCCAACCAGGGCTACGACTACTTTTTGGCCTGCATCCACATTTTTTGCACCACACACGATCTGCAGATCTTCTTCCTGGCCAGCATCAATGACACATACATTCAGTTTGTCTGCATCGGGGTGTTTCTCCTTGCTCTTCACATAACCTACAACAACTTTATTCACGCCCTTGTTGCGGTTCTCCACTACATCAATTTCGACACCCGCACGGGTGATTTTCTCCGCCAATTCCTGTGGCGTCACACCTTCAAGGGAAATATAATCAGACAGCCAATCTGTCGATACTCTCATGGACGTTCACTTCCTTCATCTATAAATTGGTGTTGCCGTTCCTAACGCTTGCTCTATGAATGCAGATCTATTTATTGTAAAGTTACAGCCGTCCGAATTGCTTCAGGAAGGTCAGATCACTGTTGTAGAAGTGACGGATGTCATCAACACCATATTTCAGCATCGCGATACGTTCTACGCCCATTCCAAATGCAAAACCACTGTATTTCTCCGGATCGTATCCACCCATCTCCAGTACTTTCGGGTGAACCATACCGCCGCCCAAAATTTCAAGCCAGCCTGTTTGCTTACATACGCGACAGCCACTGCCGCCACATTGTACACAAGTTACATCCACTTCCGCACTTGGCTCTGTGAACGGGAAGAAGCTTGGACGCAGACGAATTTCTGTGTGGGAACCGAACATTTCGCGCACGAATTGCAGCAGGGTTCCTTTCAGATCGCTCATACGAATGTTTTCGCTAATGACCAATCCTTCAACCTGATTGAATTGGAAAGAGTGCGTCGCATCGTCGTCATCACGGCGGTATACTTTACCTGGGCAGATGACTTTGACAGGTACTTCGCCCTTCATGCTCTGCATGGTACGTACTTGAACCGGAGATGTGTGGGTACGCATCAACAAGTCTTCTGTAACGTAGAAGGAGTCCTGCATATCGCGCGCCGGGTGATTCTTTGGCAGATTCAATGCTTCAAAGTTGTAATAATCCATTTCGACTTCAGGACCTTCCGCAACGCGGTATCCCATACCGATAAAAATATCTTCGATCTCCTGTACCACTTTGGTCAGCGGATGCAGTCCGCCTTGACGCCCACGACGTCCTGGCAGGGTTACATCAATTTTCTCGGATTGCAGACGCTTCGCCGTCTCTTCCTTCTGGAACTGGTCCTGCTTGCTGTCGATAACTTCCTCAATGGCAGCCCGAACATCATTGGCTACTTGACCAATAACTGGACGTTCCTCCGCACTAAGTGCACCCATACCACGCAAAATCTCAGTTAATGCACCCTTTTTCCCCAAATACTTTACACGCAGATCACCGAGCGTCTGCGGATCATTCACACCAGACAACTGCTCCAGCGCTTCGATCTTCAATGCCTCTAAACGTTCTTTCATGTGTAATTGCCCCCTTTTTGTGGTGTTTTTGCAACAAAAAAAGGCCTTCTCTCCCCTGAAGGGACGAAAAGACCGTGGTACCACCCTTGTTAGACGTCCATTGCTGCGTGGCCTTCTGGCTGCAACTGGTTCTGTCTCACTTTGTACGGAATAACGACCGTTAACCGTTTGCCCCTACTGTTGCCTCTGTGTCTGCACACAAACAGGTTCAGGGAACCGCTTCGGAGTGAATTTCGGCAGCCTTGTTCTACAGAAACGCTCTCAATCTACGGCGCTTCCTCCCTGTCCAGAGGCACTGCTTACTTATCTCCATCATCACGTTTGCTTTTAAGTTAAACCTCTAGAGGTTGTCAAAAAGTCCGCTTTTGATTACGAATGATGCCTAGCGGCATGATCAGTGTCGAATATGGAATTCAGCCGAATAAGCAGATGCTTACGAAGTATGTTTCCTTCGGAAACATTGTAGTTGCTCACGTAGTTTTCCTAAGCTCCGCTACTCCATTTCTATCTTCATCCCATCTTCTTGGTACTGAAAACCGATCTTTTTGAACACTTACCTATATCGATGTAATCATCGATGATCGTTCATAATTATATGCAAAATAGATCGAAATAGCAAGCCGTCCATGTTCTAATTAATGCTTGCACCCTTATCTTTCAATTGTTTCAGGCGCTGCTGGATTTCACGAATCTCAACTGCCTCGACTGCTCGCTCATTCGAATGCTCGGGCTGTGTCAGACTGTCTTTTCCAGCAGTGCTCACAGGAGACAGCAACTCCGATAGTCGCATCTCCAATCGTAACCGCTCGTCATCGGATTCCCGGGTCTCCAGCGCCACCTCCCGAAGTTTGGTGGACTGCTCCCAATCCGACACACCTCCTTCAAACAGAGCTGCTGTGCCACCAGCCTCCAGATCGCATAATCGATTCGCAAGTGACTTCGTCAGCATCCGGTCATGGGATACAAGTACCAAAGCACCTGAAGCCTGCTTTAATACATTTTCCATGACTTCCTGGGTATCGATGTCCAGATAGTTCGTCGGTTCGTCCAGCACCAGCAGATTTGCTCCGCCAAAGTACAGTCTCAGAAATGCCACTCTGCACTTTTCCCCCATGCTCAAATCCCCAATGTGCTTGAACACATCATCTCTGGAAAATAGGAAACATCCCAGAATGGTACGTGCCGCACTTTGTGTCATGGATGGAAGGGTAAGCAAGCTGTCCAGCAGCGTCAGATTTTCGGGAAGCCCTTCCAGCTCCTGTGAAAAGTAACCGATTTTCAGCTGTGGATGCCGTGTGACCTTGCCTTGGGAAGGTTCCAGTTCACCAATCATCAACTTCAGCAGTGTTGTCTTGCCCGTTCCATTAGGACCTCGTACAGCAAGCCGATCGCCGCGTTCCACAGCAATCCGAAGATCGCGCAGCAATGGTTTGTCTCCCGTATATGAAAAACTCACCTCTTCCAGCGCAAGCAGCTGGCGTGCAGCCAGTGGATTCATCTGTAATTCCATGTTCAACTTGGCGGCTTCACGAGGTTTATCCACCCGTTCCCGCTCCAAACGCTCCAGCTGTTTTTGTTTCGCATGGTAACGTGAAATATTTTTGTTAGCTTTGGCTTTGTAAAAGCTCTGGGTGATCTTCACCTCCACATCAGTCGCTGAATTATGCGCTTTATGGAACCACTCCTGATAATTTCGAATCGTTTCTTCCAGCGCCTTACGCTCCAATTCCTGCCTGCGGTAGATCGTTTCCTGTTCACGTAATTCACGCTCTTTGTGGATCTTGTAGTCGGAGTATCCGCCCTTGTATTTGGTCAGGGTATCTGGACTGAACTCAATGACTCCTGTTGCTACCTGATCAATAAATGTACGATCATGTGATACAAATAACAGCGTACCTTCATATGAGGATAACCACTCTTCCAGCCAACGCATGCTTCCCTCATCCAGATGATTCGTCGGTTCATCCAGAATCAGGAACTTTGGTTTGCTGACAAGCAGCCCCGCCAAACGAGCCTTTGTTTTTTGTCCACCACTCAAGGAATGATAGGGTCTATTCCAATGCTCTGCGGATAATCCAAGGCGGGTCAGTACTTTCTCTACCTCAGTCTCCCACATATAACCGTTCAACTGTTCGTATTGCTCCATCACTTGTGTATAAGCTGCAAGCAGCTCTTCATCCGCTTCAGTGCTCATGCTCAACCGTTGTTCCAGTTCTTCCAAGTTCCGTTTCACTTCATAGATCTGACCGCTCTCACGCCGGACCGCATCCAGTACATTCATCCCGGTCTCAATCTCCGAGCGCTGGCGCATGAACCCCCATTCCTGCTGAGGAATATGACGTTCAATCCGTCCACCACCATGCTCCTCACCCAAAATGATGCGTAACAATGTTGTCTTGCCGCATCCGTTGCGACCCAAAATGGCGAGTCGTTCGCCCTCATTAATCTCCAAATTCAATCCTGTAAACAATTCAATACCGTTCCACTCTTTTGATACTTCATGTAAGCGTACCAATGTCATCATGAGACCTCATCCTTCCTGCATCCTTTTTGCTGAACAAAAAAACCGCTGGCATCAGCCGGCGGTTTGGCAATTCAGGGTTGGATCAAGCATTCAAAGACAGATCTAAGGTAAGCTACGGCATGAACAAAGAAACCCAAAATACAGGGTACACGTAAACCTCAATGGCTTACTTGCTCCATACCTTTTCCCATAGCTGAATTTGGACACACGAATCCCCTCATTGCTCAGCCGCTCTGGCTGACTGCGTCATAAAACCGTCTGCAGTTAACTGGGGTTCAATTCATGTGTTTTACTTCATGGGACGTATGGTTACCTCTCATTCATGTGTAGTATCAATTTCTCCGTTATTGTACCAGATCATTGTAAAAAAGCAAAGGGTATATAAATTAAACTAAAGCATACTTACTTACTTACTCGCTACTCCGAAGACAGAACAATCTTCTGATCTCTGTTGCCACCGGATTTCCTTTAGGGCAATAGAAAAAGCCCCTGCATCGCAAGGGCTCCGGTACTACTTCGTTAAGCGGGTGATGGGAATCGAACCCACGCTATTAGCTTGGAAGGCTAAAGTTCTACCATTGAACTACACCCGCATGATTGAAGATTTAATTGTTAAGTTCCTTAGGAATTTAACAGTGTTTTTACAAATAATAATATACCATGATCCTCTATAGCATGCAAGTCACATTTCCCATTTTTTTCATTACACATCCATCAAAAAAAGCAGGAGCACCCTCGCGCCCCCGCTGTTTCCTATCCTGTAGGCTTATCCACATCTCTCAAAAACTGCTTTTCAAATTCAGCGGCTTTAATCGGTTTGCTGAAGAAATAACCCTGAGCCTCGTGACAGTGTTGATTGCGAAGAAAGACCATCTGATCTTCGTTCTCCACGCCCTCAGCTGTGACTTTCAGTTGTAAATGATGCGCCATTGAAGTGATGGTGGATACGATCGCGGCGTTATTGCTGTCCTCCATGACTTCATTGACGAATGAACGGTCAATCTTGAGCCGATCAATCGGCAGATCCTTCAGATAGTGCAACGAGCTGTATCCCGTTCCAAAATCATCAATACTGATATGCACACCAATTTCTTTGATTTTGCGCAACTGTTCGAATGACCGGTCTTTATCAAATGTCATGCTCTCTGTAATCTCCAGTTCAAGCCACACAGGCTCTAGTCCCGTCTCTTTGAGAATGCCATTGATATTGTCCAACAAATGGGAGTGCCTGAATTGTCTCATCGACAGATTCACCGAAACACACAGTTTACGATAACCGGCTTCCTGCCACTGTTTGTTTTGTGCACACGCCTCACGAAGCACCCATTCGCCAAGTGGCACAATGAGCCCACTCTCTTCTGCCAGAGGAATAAATTCCGCCGGAGATACCGAGCCTCGCTGCGGATGCTGCCAACGCACCAGGGCTTCCATGCCAACGATTAGTCCACTTTGCAGATTAACCTGCGGCTGGTAGACCAGGTAGAACTGACCCCGATCCAACGCTTTGCGCAGATCATTCTCAAGCCGCAAACGCTCCTGTGCCTTCATCTGCATCGCATGGGCAAAACGATTCAGTTCCATTCCTTGTTCCTTTGCACTGTGCAAAGCCGTATCTGCATTCTGAATAATCTCCAGTGGTGACTCCCCATCGTGTGGGAAAATGGCCATCCCGATTCCAAGTGTAAGATGATACTCATTGCCATCAACCAAGACGGGCTTCTCAAAAAGCTGCAAAATGGATCTTGTCCGACGCAACGCTGTATCGGTTGAACTAAAATCTGTCATCGTTAATGCAAACTCATCTCTTCCCAATCCAAAGACTTCTTCTCCTGGAAGTGACGAATGTTTCAGTCGTTGACCTACCTGACGCAAAACCCGGTTAGCTGCTTGCTGTCCGAGCGAATCATTAATGGTTTTGAACCGATTAATATTCAGGACCAGTACACCAACAAGCTGTTCCTGCACCACGGCATCATCCATCATTTTTTTCAACCGCTGTGAAAGGCGACGACGGTTTGGAAGTCCCGTTACATCATCATGATGAGCAATATAGTTCATCTTGGCTTCCGCCACCTGCTGTTGCAGGAAAGGCGTGTCCACTACGGACGTATACAGTCCTTTTTGAATGAAAAAATATGCCATACAATTACTCAGCAATCCTAATAACAGATTGAGATCGTTCACCCCAGTTGCTGAAACAAAATAACATTCACCAAAAAAGAAACACAGAATGCCACATAGAATGGTTGGTAGATCAGCATCTTTGGTTTTTTTCCATTGCACAAACATAAGAACCGCAATAATGCCATAGAGCAATCCGACCATAAGATGAACTCGGGTGAAGATACCACCCAGCACTTCCCCGTCAAGCATACTCGGCAACATGCTCCATTCCTGAATAGCCATTATGTACAAAATAACAAAGGTACCCAATGTCCCACTGAACAGTAAGAATTTGCGTGGTAATGCAATTTCTTTCTCATGTAAGGTATACACGAGCAGTAAACCTACTGAACATACCAAAGATCCCATGGTTGACATCATTAAGGAGAACTCCGATTCCATCATGGCTCCATTTGGGATCTCTTCTGCAAATGAAACAATATGAACCAATTCAAACAGACCAATCAATAAAAAGAGTGTTGTCAATAATGCCCTCCGAAGAGTTAGCTTCTGTGTCCGAAACAACCAGCTTTGATTGTAAATGCCGATACAAGCAGCTACCGCAGCAAATCCACCCAAGAGTGTCAAAACCGGGTAACCCGATATGATCAGATCAGAGCTTGAAGAAGAACGAAACCATTGACTTGCGAGGAAACACAATAAGCCGCACACAGCGACCCAACTTATGTTTCTCTGATCTTGCAGATTAACCTTCATGCCGTGTTTTCCTTCCCGGGATCACCTATCCTGAATTACATTAACCAAACTTAAAAATTTACTACACGATTCGACAAAAATCATATTAACCAACGTTCAATTCACATGCATACACATGCTATCTGGTACATAATAACATTTAATTTTGTATACGTGAACTAAAAAATAGTTACTCCTAGGAATATTTATTCATAAATATAGAGAAAAACAAGGCATTAAGAACTAAAAAAACATGGATCTCCAGTTAGAGTCCATGTTTTCCTATTTGGCAACTGTATTTCAGACTATATTACTTATCAAAATTCACTTCTGGTGTTGTTAATTTATCATAGAAATCAACAACCTTATCCTTGTCTTCCGATGAACGAATCGCCATCGCTGAACGTGGATGCTCGTCCAACGCACCTGTAATCATGTAAGGCAGAATGTAACCCCATTCTTCTTTTTCTCTCAGTGGAACCATCAACTGTTCCAATACACCAAGCACTGGACGCAAGTTGTATTTTGTTCCTTTGAGATGAGCTACAAGCAATTCGGTTGGACAGTTTCCTGCCGCACGTCCCATACCATACACAGAAGCATCAAGCAGTTCAACGCCAAGTTCTGCCGCAACCAATGTGTTAGAAAACGCAAGTTGCATATTATTATGTGTGTGAACACCAAGACGCTTGTTAGGCAAGTGAGTCTTGAACTTCTCTACCAGATATTTCACATCATTATGGTCCAAGCTACCGTAGGAGTCTACAATGTAAACAACATCCACAGCGCTTTCTTTGATCAATTCAAATGCTTCCAGCAATTCATTCTCCATAACATTGGAGAGTGCCATAATATTCAGTGTAGTTTCATATCCACGATCATGGAATGTTTGAACCAGTGCAAGTGCCTTATCTACATCTTTGCTGTAGCAGGCAACCCGGATCAGATCCAGCATGCTCTCACTGCGAGGCAAGATATCATTTTCGTCCACACGACCTACGTCAACCAGTGCAGACAGTTTGGTATTGCCTTTTTGAGGAATAACTTTACGCAGGAAATCATCGTTCAGGAAACGCCATGGTCCTGCTTCCTCGGCGCCTTTAAGCAACTTCGGAGAGTTCTTATATCCAATTTCCATATAATCAACGCCAGCTTCATTCAATCCAGTATATAGCTGTTGAACAAAGTCCACGCTAAAGTCCCAATTATTCACCAATCCGCCATCACGAATCGTACAATCTACAATTTTGCAATGATTTGTCTTCATTAATGTCTGCTCCTTTTCTGACCAACTTGTGTATTCCTCTCATGATACTTGAACGTGACAAGAAAAGTAAAGGGATTCCGGACTTATTTACTTCGATAAGATCTCCAGATTCGGTCAATCTCAACCATATCGGAACGATCGGGAGCTTTCTCTCCATAACGGACGGCATTATACGTATCTGGCAGTCTCGAAGACAGCTCATCTTCTTCTACCTTCACACCATTCTGAATAATGGTCTGTGCAGCCTCCAGCGGAGTGTGCGTCCCTTGTATTACCACGCCTCGATGAGCAGCTCTTTCAATCCAAGTCCGATAGTAATACCGAACACGTTCAGCATCCTGTGCAGGGGGCGCCTCTTTCTTCCGAAACCAATTCTTTCGGACTTTTGCTGGCGCATCAAGCGTCTCACTGACATCGATATACTCCGTCCGTGGTTCTGCCTTCTTTTCACCTGGTTGTAACATCCCCTTGAATCGATCCATAAGTCTGTTTATCGTTTTTTGTCCCAACCTCAGAAGCAGCCACAGAATTGCTCCTGCTACAGCACACATCACTACCCATCCGAGGATGTTCCAGAAGACTGAGGGCTCGGATGGCGGCTCTCTCCAGTCATTCGGTATATTTAGCGGCTGATTGGGGTTGTCCATTGGTAATCGTGGCTCCTCGCCGGAAATCGGACCAAACCATCCCCTGATCCATGCGAGCAAGCGATCACGTAGTGGTCCCAGCCAGGCAGCCAGACTTGGGAAAGCACCAATCGCGACGATAACAATAAACATCCACATGAACCGCTGATGATTCGCACGTGCAAAATCTCTTAATACCAATCTTCTCTTGCCATCATTGAGTATTGCCTGATCCAGTTGCAGCATATATCGTCCAACCAGCCAAAAGGCAAAACTGATCACTCCTGCAATATAGATCCATAGGGTATAGGTTCGTATCGGCTGCATGAATTCCAACGAGTTCGAAGCAATCATAAGCACGATCGCACTGATTACACCCATAATCTGCAAGCGCCATAACAACACAGAATGAAAGACTGGCTGGAAGGTCAGCCCTGCATAAGCCGAGATGACTCCACACAGTACCAATGTGATGATATCCGGCAACGGGAGAATGAGGCTCATCCCAACAACGAGTGCGAAGAGAAATCCTATGACCAGTGCCGTTACTCCACGAATGAATGTATTCTTCTCGCTAAAACCTGGAATTTTATGCTGAATGAACTGTCCCAACCAACCTACAAGAACAACCATGATGAATAATGTGAACGGCAAATGTTCCATTGCGTAGAATGAAGCAAGCGTAAATATCGGAAAAAGGTATATGCCCGCCATCAAGACGGCAAGCATCGCTATGAGTCCTTTGGTCGTCGCTACCGGTCTGTTCCTCATGCACTCACCACCTTCGTATTACCCTTCATGTCCTCCACCGGGAGAATCGTCACACGATGTCCTTGTTCGTGCAGACGTGCAATCTCGTACTCCATAGCGGCAGATACATAGGATGTAATCAGCAGATAGCTGCGGATTTGCTGTGCTTCTTCATTCAGACGTACTTCATCATTAAGGAATTGCTCCATGGGCACCATACATTTCAACTCTGTCTCAGCCATAGCTTCCAGTAACCGTTCCAGATGAGGCGTGCCATAATCTGGCTCAATCCGAAGTGTATCGCGCCCTCCACCCACATGATAACCATTATGAGCGAACCCTGCCGGTAGTCCTCTACCGATGGCATCCACTGCAGCCGTGGCAGCGTAACGGAGTGCCCGTTCAATCTTTTCCGGTCGAGTGACAACACTCCACATATCTGCAGATTCCTGAATGTTGACTACAATCCAGGATTGCGGATCAGCCGTCCATCCCTGCTTGTAGACTTGTAATTCACCTGTACGTGCACTTGCTTTCCAGTGAATACGATTCATGGGGTCGCCTGCACCATAAGGCCGAACACCCAGGATCAAGAAAGGATCTTCAACGATCCATCGTGATACTTCCACTTCTCCCTGCCATACCTGATAAATTGCAGGAAGATCCTCTGCATTCATTAATGAAGGATACACGATCATTGACATTTGCAGAGGAATCGGTTTGGTGGAACGCCACACGCCAAAGAGATCCCCACCTGTCATCGTTGCTGTATTTAATGGATAAATCCCACGCTGAGTACATGTAAAAGGATGCTTGCGCGTAATACGAGTAAACGGTTTTAACGTAAAAATACTCTTATGGTTCTGATAGATTTCGCCTTGACTAATATCCATACCTGAGCCGGAACGAAATACAAACGACACTGGCATCATCGATTCAAGTCTGAGCCACGGTACGGAGACTCGTTTCTCATTTGATATCGTCTCCACCATCTCAAGTTCATCTCCAGCGTAACAACGCAGCTTGCTGAATTGTCTGCTGTACCTGAGTTTTCGCAGTGCAGGTCGTCCAAACCACACACCATGTATAACAACGACAATGCCTCCAACAAGGACAAGCCATAATAATGCCATAAGATTAACGCCCGCTTGTAGCGAGATTCTCCGTAGGCACTTCTGTCTGATTCAGAAGTTCCTGGATGATACGCTCAGCCAAGCCCTCTTGTTGTCTGATGCGGTTACGGAATACCAGTCGGTGGGCCAGCACAGGTTCCGCCAGTACTTTAATATCATCAGGCAAAACAAAATCCCTGCCATGCAGTGCAGCCCATGCCTGACTTGCCTTGAGTAATGCCTGAGCCCCTCGTGGACTTACGCCAAGCGAGAGCTCGGGATGTTGCCTTGTCGCTTCGGTTAACTGAATGATATATCGTAGCAAATCTTCGTTAATTTGCACTGTTTTATACGTATCCTGCGCCTTCAAAAGTTCTTCACGACTGATCACTGCCGAGAGATCATCAACAGAACGACTGGCTACCGTACGTCTCAAAATTTCTACACTCTCTTCACTGCTTGGATAACCCATACGAATTTTCATCATAAAACGATCCATCTGCGCTTCAGGTAGCGGAAAAGTTCCCTGGTTATCTACAGGATTCTGGGTGGCGATAACGATGAATGGCCGTTCCAGCTGTCTCGTTGAACCATCAATACTGATCTGGCGCTCTTCCATACACTCCAACAAGCTTGATTGTGTACGCGGTGTAGCACGGTTAATCTCATCGGCTAGTACAAGATTGGCAAACAAGGGGCCGGGTCGGAATTCAAAATCCCCTTCTTTTTGATTAAAAAAATGAATCCCTGTTAAGTCAGAGGGTAGCAAGTCCGGTGTAAACTGTATCCGTTGGAATGTGCAGTCCAATGAAGAGGCTACCGATTTGGCAAGCATCGTTTTCCCAGTACCCGGTACATCCTCCAGCAGCACATGTCCTGACGCTATGATGGCTGTCATCACCAGCTCTATGGTATGCTCTTTTCCCACAATCACTTTTCCCACATGATCCATCAGTTGTTGATTCATTCGTTCCATTCCTTGGATTTCCATCTGCATCTCATCCTTCCGTTATGGAGCTTATGTATTCGCATTCATTACTAACTATAACCCTTTTTGGCAACAAAAAACAAAGGAGTCGGCTAATTGCCGACTCCTCTACGTCCCGCTCTTCTCAATATACCAAAGGTAACATAATGATAAAGCGCGTACCTTCGCCTTTTTTGCTATCCACAGAGATGGTACCTCCGTGGTTCTTGATGATCCGGTAACTCACCGAGAGTCCCAGCCCCGTTCCACTTTCCTTGGTCGTGAAGAATGGATCAAACAGACGCACAAGTGTGTTATGGTCCATCCCCTGACCGTTATCGGCGATGGAGATCTGCACGAACTTGTTTTCCGTGGCGGTAGATATTCGAATTAGACCCGTGTGTTCTTCGCCGACTTCCTCAATGGCATCCATTGCGTTTTTCACCATATTCAAAATAACCTGCTTAATCTGTTTGACATCAATGGACACATTCAGCGGGGCATCCCCTTCATCCAACGTGATCTCGCATCCCTTCATCAATCCTTCGCTCTCTGTCAGCAAGACCACCTCTTTAAGCAAAGAGTCGACAGACATCACAGTCTTCTGTGGCGCTGACGGTTTGGAAGAATTCAAGAATTCGTAGATGATGTCGTTCGCCCGATCAATCTCTGTAAGTATGATGCGAGCGTACTCGTCTTTGCCAAGCTGCAGCAGATGGGGCCGAAGCAACTGGATAAACCCACGGATTGCGGTTAACGGATTACGAATTTCATGAGCAATAGAAGCCGAAATGCGCCCCAGCATCGCAAGTTTGTCATTTTGATAAGCGGTCTGTTCAATCTGTTTATAATCAGATACATCCTTGACACTGAACAAGAAGTCTCCGTCCATCTGATCCCCGTACGTCACAGTAACCAGCCAATGCCTTCCGTACTCATCAATCAACTCATGATAGCGCTTACGGTGAAAAATAGTTTCCCGATAGATACGTAAAATTTTCTTTTTCTTGAATCGGCTCATCTGTGGATGATGCAGCATTTGCATCAGGGTGCAGCCGCTCAACAGACTTCTTGGAAGTTCCAACAACTTTGCCATCTGAACGTTAATAAACGTCAATACACCGTGACTGTCAAACAACATAATACCGCTATCCAGATGTTCCAGTACATTCTCATACTTGTTGTTATCCAGATGCACAGGCGGGAATCCATCCGTTGGTTGAGGCACTGTATCCTGAAATTCACTAATCATGTCAGGTTCCTCCTTTTCACGTAAATGATAAACTTGCCATTCGGACATCATATCATCACAGAAACAGGAAGGGCCGATTTTATTTTTCATTACCGGTGCCCTTTCGTTGGGGGGCTGAGCCGAAAATATGGATGGCATGGCCGGAACTCATGCTGGTCTATTCCCGGTAACCAACAGTTGATCCGGAAAATCATATACGTTTGTCCCATTCTGACCTTCTCCTATTCCCAAACACGAACATTTTTTGCTCCGCCTCTTTTGCAAGTCTGTTTTTATCATAGACAAGTTTATAGAAGAGAGTCAATCGGAGAAAGTGTCGAATGGAAATTATTTTAAAAAAAACCTCGAACTAGTTCCAGAATACAGCACAAAAACGAAGCCGTTTCACCCAATAGGCAAATCAGCTTCGTTTTTAATATCTTTAATTTGTGATATATCCAAGTTCATCTATAGTCCGGTCTTATTATGCTGAATTTTCAGTCTGCGCTGACTCATCACAGCTAATCGACGTTTAAGTTCGCTTTCCCACTTCTCGTCTTTGGTTTCCTTCGCGAGCCTGAGCAAATCCAGAGCCATATCAATCTGGCGCTGCACAATGACCATGGCATCCTCACTCTCACGGTTTACACAGTTTTCGAAAATCGCATCTTCATCTTCTGTTACATAATCCTGAAAATCGATCTCGGATGCACCGTCTCCATGCGCATATTCAGCGAGAATTTCATATTCATTTTCCACTTTATAATGCACCTCAACCCGGTGACACACCGGGCAAAACAGCAGGGGAACATTATGAACCTGGGTGCGGTAATGCTTCAGCGTGCCCTTCGTTCCAACCATACTTGCCCCACAACAGTAACTCATTTTTGTTCACCCTCCTTATTCGTGCCGGGACTTTTTTGATAAACATTCAATCCCGTACACTTCCAGCACTTCCGAAAAGGAATAGTTCCATCAGTGTATCACATTCAAGTACAGATTATAAATGCAGAGCACCGGAATATTTACCGGGTTTCCATACCCTATTCGCCTTAAAGGCCATCAATTCCTCTTTCAACAGATAAAAAGAAGACTTTCTTCTAATATATTATTAACACGCTTAGCTGCTTGTTCAAACACTTTTGATTAACTTCGTGATAACTTCCGTCAAAAGGGTGCAAAAAGCCCTCAATCCCTAACGGGATGAGGGCTTGAACAAAAACCGTTCAAGTTAATCTTGCTTACAGGTTAGTGTCGCCTGGTTTCCAGTTCATTGCACACAATCCGCCGGATTGCAGTGCTTGCAGTACGCGAAGTGTTTCTTCAACACTACGGCCTACATCGTTGTGGTTAACCACTTGATATTTCAATTCGCCTTCTGGATCGATGATGAACAGACCGCGCAATGCTACGCCTTCTTCTTCGATCAGAACGCCGTAATCTTTAGCCACTTGCTTCGTGATATCAGAAGCCAGCGGGAAGTTCAATTGACCCAGACCATTGCTGTCTACAGGTGTATTGATCCATGCTTTGTGGCTGTGTACGGAGTCTACACTCACGCCAAGGATTTCTGTATCCAAAGCTTTGAATTGCTCGGAAGCAACGCTCAAAGCTGTAATTTCAGTTGGGCACACAAATGTGAAGTCCAAAGGATAAAAGAAGAATACAAGCCATTTGCCACGATAATCGGACAGTTTAACGGAACCAAAGTCTTGTCCGTCTCCCGATACTGTTTCCATTGCGAAATCCGGTGCTGGTCTACCTACCAAACGTTCTGCCATAACTAAAAATTCCTCCTTTGGGATTATGTAAGCATCCTTGCGGATTGCTCATCATCAAGAAAAACGCGTACGCTTTTCCTGTAATTAAAATGATTTGATACTTGATAACAAGTACAAGTAAAATGTTATCATCCGGACTTCCCAAAGTCAAGATTATAAACATTATTTTTTTATAATCATTATAAATAAGGATTTTTCGTGGCAAAAATCATAAAGCAACAGCCCTCTGTACATTCCATAATTGGAAACAAAGGGCTGCCATGTTTTTGATCCTATAATTACGCTTGTTTCTGAATAGCCGCCACGATCAAATCGCCCATTTCGGTCGTGCTGATCGCTGTGCTCTTGTCTACAGCAATATCACTTGTGCGGTGTCCTGCGTTCAATACATCCGATACAGCCGCTTCAATGGCATCCGCACCTTCCGTATAACCAAAGGTTGTACGGAACATCAATGCCAAAGAGAGAATGGTTGCAATCGGATTAGCGAGGCCTTGACCTGCGATATCCGGTGCAGAACCGTGTACCGGCTCATAGAGTCCGAAGCTGCCCTCTCCCAGTGATGCAGATGCGAGCATACCGATGGAACCTGTCAACATCGCTGCTTCATCACTCAAGATATCTCCAAACATGTTTTCCGTTACGATGACATCGAAGCTGGACGGACGACGCAGCAATTGCATCGCGCAGTTGTCTACCAGTACATGCTCCAGTTCAACATCCGGATAATCCGGTGCTACCCGGTTCACGACTTCACGCCATAGACGGGAAGTTTCCAATACGTTGGCTTTGTCTACAGAAGCCAGCTTTTTGCGACGTCCTTGCGCAATTTCGAACGCCTGACGAACGATCCGCTCCACTTCTGTTACATTATATGCACATGTATCCACAGCCTCTTCGCCCTGTGCACTTTCACGTCTGAACTTCTCTCCGAAGTAGATCCCACCTGTCAACTCACGTACCACCATCAGATCTGTACCTTCCAGTACTTCAGGCTTCAGCGTTGAAGCATCCTTCAAACAATCAAATACGACAGCCGGACGCAGGTTGGAGAACAATCCAAGTGCTTTGCGAATACCCAGCAGGCCTGTTTCCGGGCGAAGCTCTTTGCTGTTGTTATCCCATTTTGGGCCACCAACCGCTCCAAGCAGGACTGCATCTGCACTTTTACATACGCTCAGTGTTTCTTCAGGAAGAGGTGTACCCTTCTCATCAATCGCGATTCCGCCAAACAGCGCATGTTCTGTCTCAAAACGATAACCGAATACTTCCTCCGTACGTTTAAGAACTTTCTCAGCCTCAGCTACGACTTCAGGGCCAATTCCGTCACCTGCAATAACTGCAATTTTTTTTACGTCTGCCATTGGGTTGTCCACTCCTTATATTTCATTCATTATTTATTCATAAAGTAACGTCTCATATTAACTCTCTCTTTTGTATCATATTCCAAGGTCATTTGACCAAGATATACAATCTATGACTTTAATAGATTTTACCTATAAGCTAATAGAGATTAGCCTGCACAAGTTGTTCCTGACCTCCCGGTGGGGTAAAATATAGCTGAATTCAAATCAGGTACACAGGAGGGATAAGCAACATGCAATATTCGTATTTGGGTAAATCAGGCCTCAAGGTCAGCCGAATCTGTCTCGGTACCATGAATTTTGGGCCTGCTACAGATGAAAAAGAAGCTTTCCGCATTATGGACGCAGCACTCGATGCAGGCGTGAACTTTTTTGATACCGCTAACATCTACGGCTGGGGTGAGAATTCCGGTCTTACCGAAGAAATTATCGGACGCTGGTTCAACCAGGGTGGTGGCAGACGTGAGAAAGTGGTTCTGGCCACCAAAGTCTATGGCTCCATGCATGATGATACAGACGGCCCCAACAACGAAGCTGGCCTCTCCGCCTACAAAATCAGACGGCATCTGGAGGGTTCCCTCCGCCGTTTACAGACGGATCATATCGAGCTATACCAGATGCATCATGTAGACCCAGCCGTATCATGGAATGAACTGTGGGGTGCATTTGAGAATGCCGTTCATCAGGGTAAGATCGGTTATGTAGGATCGAGTAACTTTGCTGCATGGCAGATTGCAATCGCTCAAAGCGAAGCCAAGAATCGTCATTTCCTCGGCCTGGTTTCCGAGCAACATAAATATAGTCTCAACTGTCGTTTGCCTGAGTTGGAAGTACTGCCCGCTGCCAAAGAGCTGGGCCTCGGCGTCATTCCATGGAGTCCACTGGATGGTGGATTACTGGGACGTAACGCTCTGCAGAAGCTGGAAGGAACACGCAGCGGGGGCATCGCTGGACGGATCGAGCAGCAGCAAACTCAGCTTGAAGACTTTGCCGCACTCTGTCGTGATCTCGGTGAACCACAGGATACAGTGGCTTTGGCATGGGTTGCAGCCAATCCGGCAGTGACCGCCCCGATTATCGGACCGCGTACACTGGAGCAGTTTGAGACCGCACTCAAATGTCTGGACGTGACTTTGGATGAAGCTGTGCTCAAACGTCTGGATGAGATTTTCCCGGGTCCAGGTGGACATGCACCTAATGCATACGCGTGGTAATAGCTTAATAGTGTAAGCCAATGCAATAGGTAAGCGTTGAAAAGATTTCTGTGTTTTACTGCCATAATCATATAAATACAAGCAAAAGAGTCTGACCCTCCACAGGAGAGTCAGACTTTTTACGTACCTCATTGAACGTAACAAAGTAAGCCGAACGATCTACTAAATTAATTAAATTAAAGATTAATCATTCTAGCAGCATACATGTGTCTCGGCTTATAGTTAAGTTCAATGAAGGCTGCGTGCTTCTTGCATCGGAGCCTACAGGTTAACGTTTACACGGTTCGTATAAGTCTTGCGCTTCTCAATCAATTGATTCAGGCCGTCTACATAGGCACGTGCACTTGCACCCAATATATCTGTGCTTACGCCACGTCCTTGTACCGAAACCTGATTCTGAGTCAGCACAACATGTACTTCACCCAATGCATCCTTACCATGTGTTACCGATTTGATGGAGTAGTCAGACAACGTTACGTCTTCCCCGCTTACTTGGTCAATCGCATTGTAGATTGCATCTACCGATCCGTTACCCTCTGCTTGCTTCTCAATTGTATCCCCGTCAAGCGTCGCAATGCGGACTTTGGCTGTTGGTATCGATTCATCTCCGTACGTTACGAAGATGGATTCCAGTTTATACACCTCAGGTGCATCCTGCAATTTCTCTTCAATTACGGCAAGCAGATCTTCGTCAGTAACTTCTTTTTTCTTATCAGCCAGATCTTTGAACTGGGCGAAAGCACGATTCAATGCTTCTTCTTCCAGCTCATACCCCAGATCAATCAACCGTTCACGGAAAGCATGACGACCAGAATGTTTACCCAGTACAAGTTTGCTTTCCTTCAGACCGATGGACTCTGGAGTCATAATCTCATACGTTGTTTTTTCCTTCAACATGCCATCCTGGTGAATGCCGGATTCATGTGCGAAGGCATTTGCCCCAACAATGGCTTTATTTCCAGGCACAACCATACCTGTCAAACGGCTAACCAAACGACTGGTCCGTGCAATTTCAGACAGCTGCAGCGAAGTTTTCGCCTGGAAAAATTCCTGACGTGTCTCCAGTGCCATAGCAATTTCCTCGATCGCCGTGTTTCCGGCACGTTCACCAATGCCATTGATCGTACCTTCGATCTGATCGGCTCCATTGAGAATGGCTGCAAGTGTATTGGCCGTCGCCATACCCAAATCATTATGACAGTGGGCACTCAGCTGTACCTTTTCAATACCGTGTACATTCTCCTTGAGGTGTTTGAAAATGTTGCCGTATTCATATGGGCTCAGGTAACCAACCGTATCCGGAATATTCACAACGGCTGCACCTTCTTCAACAGCCATATTTACCATTTCCACGAGGAAATCATACTCGGTACGACCTGCATCCTCAAGTGAGAATTCAATCTTCGAGAATGTTTTCTTGGCATAACGAATCGCGGAACGAGCTGTATCCAGTACCTGCGCTTTGTCCATACGCAATTTATGTTGGCGGTGAATGGGTGAAGTCGCCAGGAAAACGTGAATGCACGGGTCCTGTGCACCTTTAAGTGCTTCCTTAACCGCATCAATGTCTTGCTCTCTGGAACGGGACAAGCCAATTACAGTCACATTTTTGACTGCATTTGCTACTGCATTGACAGCTGCCAGGTCACCTGGAGATGCCGCCGGGAAACCCGCTTCCATCCGGTCAATGCCAAGCCGCTCGAGCTGATGGGCAATTTCCACCTTTTCACGAGTGTTCAGATTGACTCCCGGGGATTGCTCTCCATCACGCAGCGTTGTGTCAAATACATAGATTTTACGCACGCTTCGCACCTCCTGTACTTGTTATTATATGTTTCTCTGAAACCAGCAATAGCGGCTCACGCATAAGCACGGCCGCTATTCCCAGTTAAAGCTCTAAGTTTACTTGAATACCTTTAAGTGCATGTTCTAGAAGTTAATGCTTACTTCTTGATCCAGTGCATCATCTCACGCAATTGTCCGCCAACCACTTCGATTGGGTGTTCAGCTTCGTTACGACGAGTTGCTGTCAGGAATGCACGTCCGGATTGGTTTTCCAGAATGAAGTCGCGTGCGAATTTACCTTGTTGGATATCCGTCAGTACTTCTTTCATTGCTTTCTTCGTATCTTCAGTTACAACGCGAGGTCCAGTTACATAGTCACCGTACTCAGCTGTGTTACTGATGGAATCACGCATGCTTGAAAGTCCGCCTTCATACATCATGTCAACGATCAGCTTCAGTTCGTGCAGACATTCGAAGTACGCCATTTCAGGAGCGTAACCCGCTTCTGTCAATGTTTCGAATCCAGCTTTTACCAATGCACTCACGCCACCACACAGAACAGCTTGCTCACCGAACAGATCTGTTTCTGTTTCTTCACGGAAGGAAGTTTCGATAACCCCTGCGCGTGTACAACCGATACCTTTAGCATAAGCCAAACCGATTTCTTTTGCTTTACCCGTTGCATCTTGCTCAATCGCGATCAGGCCTGGTACACCAAAACCTTCCACATAAGTACGACGTACCATGTGACCAGGGGACTTAGGAGCTACCAGCAATACATCGCTGTTTTTTGGAGCAACGATTTGACCGAAATGAACGTTGAAACCGTGTGAGAAGAGCAATGCAGCGCCTTCTTTCAGGTTTGGTTCGATTTCGTTTTTGTATACAGAAGCTTGAGTTTCGTCTGGCAGCAAGATTTGAACTACATCTGCGCGGCTTGTTGCTTCAGCCGGGGACAGAACTTCAAATCCGTCATTTTTTGCAGTGTCGAAGGATTTACCTTCACGAAGTCCGATGACTACGTTCAATCCACTATCACGAAGGTTTTGAGCTTGGGCATGGCCCTGGCTACCATAACCGATTACCGCGATCGTTTTTCCTTTCAATACGTTAAGCTCTGCATCCTGTTCATAATAAGTAGTTACTGGCATGTTTATAAGTCCTCCTTTGTATTGTAAAGAACCCTTCATTAATGAGCGGGTGTCTCAAGGGACCGCCTCGCTTGGAGTGTCAAAAGCATCTCTGGTCTGATCCGATCCGTTCAGACACCCGCCCATTAATGCGGGAATGTAGCTATATTTTCAAGCGTTACATCACTAAAATGTTAAATTACAACTGTTAGGGGACTGACACTCACATAAGATCAACTGTATATGTTAGCTAACCGTCGTCCCTCTTCATTCATTATAGCTTTATACGTTGCCGCGTACCAATGCAGTGATGCCTGTACGGGACAATTCGCGAATGCCATATGGCTTGAGCAATTCAATCATAGCATCAATTTTGTCCGTATCTCCAACTACTTGCACAATCAGGCTGCCTGGACCCACATCTACAACGGATGCGCGGAATGTTTCTACCACACCCAGAATTTCAGGTCGCTCGGAAGGCTCTGCTTTCACTTTGATCAGGGCGAGTTCACGGGCTACCATCGGTTTCAGGCTGAAATCAACCACTTTAATAACATCGATGATTTTGTACAATTGTTTCTCAATCTGTTCTAGTGTTTTATCGTCACCAATGGTAACAATAACCATCCGGGAGAGTCCAGGTTCTTCCGATTGACCTACTGTAATACTCTCAATGTTAAATCCGCGTCGACCGAACAACCCTGATACCCGCTGAAGGACGCCTGGCTGATCGTTTACCAATATTGAAATCGTATGTCTAATCATTCGTCAGCATCCCCCATCAGCATTTGATCAATTGTTGCTCCCTGCGGAACCATTGGATACACATTTTCATCCTTGCGTACTACGAATTCTACAACGACTGGTCCTGGTGTATCCAAAGCATCTTGCCAAGCACGCGCTGCTTCTTCTTTATTCGTTGCACGCAATCCTTTCACGCCATATGCTTCAGCCAGTTTTACAAAATCCGGGCTTCCTGCCAGATCAATGTGGCTGTAACGGTTCTCATAGATGAGTTCCTGCCATTGGCGAACCATTCCAAGTACCTGATTGTTAATGATCACAATTTTTACCGGTATATTGTTAATAGCACAGATTGCGAGTTCTTGGGAACACATCTGCATTCCGCCGTCACCGTTAATGGAGATAACGAGTCTGTCCGGATTGGCCATCTGAGCACCAATTGCAGAAGGGAATCCAAAGCCCATCGTTCCGAGACCACCCGAAGTTACCCATGAACGTGGTTGATTAAACTTGTAATACTGTGCCGCCCACATCTGATGTTGTCCCACATCCGTAGTCACAATCGCTTCACCTTTTGTTGTATCATTCAACATTTCAACAACCCACTGCGGTTTCAGCACTTCGTCTGAATCCGTATAGCTGTAAGGCTTCTCTTGTTTCCACTGTTTGATCTGGTCTCTCCATGCATCTGCACGCTCTGCACGTCCAACTTCTTTGTTGGCTATTTCAAGTACGGTCTTCACATCACCAACGATTGGAATATCGGTTGCAATATTTTTACCAATCTCAGCCGGATCAATATCGATATGAACGATTTTGGCATGTGGAGCGAATCCGTCCAGCTTGCCTGTTACCCGATCATCGAATCGTGCGCCGATATTAATCAGCAGATCCGACTGTTGGATGGCCAGGTTGGATGTGTATGTTCCGTGCATTCCTGGCATCCCTGTCCATAGTTCATGCCCACTTGGGAATGCACCAAGCCCCAGAAGGGTTGTCGTAATCGGAATGCCTGTCTTCTCAACAAACTCGAACAGTTCTTCATGTCCTCCCGAGTATACCACACCGCCACCGGCCAGAATCATTGGACGTTCTGCTTCCTGAATGGCCTGAGCCAAACGGTCAACCTGCAGTTTGTTTGGTACTGTCCGTGGATTGTACCCTCTTAATGTAACAGGTTCAGTACTCGGTTCAAATAAGGTTTTGTTGGCTGAGACATCTTTTGGAATGTCGATCAGTACAGGACCTTTACGGCCGGTGTTGGCAATATGGAATGCCTCATGAATGATACTCGACAAATCCTTAACATCTTTTACCAGATAGCTGTGTTTGGTGATCGGCATTGTAATCCCGGTAATATCCGCTTCCTGGAAAGCATCCGAGCCGATCAGGCTGGAATTAACATTTCCCGTAATGACAACCAGCGGCACAGAATCCATATATGCCGTGGCTATTCCAGTAACCAGATTGGTTGCTCCCGGCCCGGAGGTAGCGATACAAACACCAACTTTGCCGCTTGCACGTGCATATCCGTCAGCTGCATGAATTGCACCTTGTTCGTGACGGGTTAAGACGTGTTTGAAATCCTCGAAACCATACATTGCATCGTAAATGTACAACACTGCGCCACCCGGGTAACCAAATACGCAATCCACACCTTCAAGCAACAAGCTTCTCAGCAGAATCTCGGAACCGCTAATGACCTCCGGCTTCATCCATTTTTCACGTAATTCATCTGTTGATCGTACTTCTGGAATTTGAGCTCCCATTAGTCATCCTCCTCTCGGAATTTACACCATTCTGACATTTAAAGTTACAAAAAAAACCTTCCATCCCCTGCAAACAAGTTCATGCTTGCGAGGGACGAAAGGTTATCGCTTCCGTGGTACCACCCAACTTTGTCCGAAATTTCGCAATAACGGACCTTACCAGGTACAACAAAACGAATAGCTCAAACGAACATAGTCGTTTCCCATACCTGTTGTCTGTAACGCAGACATACGATTTTCCCTAATACGCGAAAGGAGTGACATCCAGTGCTTTTCAGGAAAACAGCTCCGAGGTGAGCTCGTATATAAGGGATAATGGTGGTGGTTTCAGCAATTCCAGCCACTCTCTGAGCAAAAGAGCCCTTAAAACTTCGTCCTCTTCATAGCCGATGATAATATTCTCGTTAAATGTTAGGAACATTATATGATTCCTCCAACCGATAAGTCAATACCTGTTTTGCATAAAAATTCAGAGAACCTTCCTTCCCCCCTCTTCAGCCTATAAGGTTGCCCTAATCCCAGCGCTTCATTCAGTCACCTTTTATCTTGCTTCGGGCATAGGATATACGAGCAGCACGACTGGTCCTGAAAGGAGGCTCCGCATGGTGATTCGGCAACGCACATCCAAGCTGGATGATGGCGCCATCATGAAGCTGATTGACACTCAACTTGTTCCTTTATCCCATATGAGCGAAAAGGAAATTAATAAAATCCGCAAAGAAATACCCCTGCGAATGAACAGGGGCATGACCTTTGTTGTCTCGCCGGAGCCAGACAAAGCTGCTGTGGCATTCATCCATTTTCTCATGCATGGGGAATTGCTCTATGTCGATATGATGGCCGTTAGTCCGAAAGAACAACGCAAACGTTATGGGCAAACTTTGTTGCTCAAAGCAGAGAGCTTTGCGGCATCCCGGGGTTGTCGAAGGTCTAAAGTTATGGTAGATGAAGGCAATACCAAAGGGCTTCAATTTTATCAAAAAAATGGATACAGCGCGATTCGATACATCATGATAAGCCGCTGCTACGAATTGGAAAAAACATTATAGAATGTCCTAGAAAAATCCTGGTGGACGTGGACCTGGACCATAAGGGCCGAATCCAGGACCAGGTCCATATCCGCCACCAGGTCCTCCAGGTCCATATCCCGGTCCGTAGCCTGGACCATATCCAGGGCCTGGTTTTGGTCCAGGTCCATATCCGGGACCGAAGCCGGGACCACCTCCGTAAGCATAAGGCAGTGTGGCAATAGCAAGCAGATCAAACAATACCAGTGGCAGTATCGCTTTTGTACGTACTTTTTTGCCATTCAGACGCTTCAGCACCAGTTTGTTGCCCGATACTTTCAACAGCTTTCCCGTAACCCGAGTGCCGTCTTTTTTGATTGCAACAATATTTTTGCCTATTAATTTCATCGCTTCATCACGCGTAACTTGTTGTTTCATACTTTCTCCTCCTCCTCGGATCGTTCAAAACAGTGTATTCGTCCATCACAGAATTCGCCTGTTTCTTTGTCCCTACCTGAAAATATGGGTACTTGCACGAGAACCAATGTAAACATGAAAAAGTGGCTGGGTAACGATCAAGAAAACAAAAAAAGGCCCGCACAAGGCGGACCCTTTTATCAAGCTTTTGGATAGTAAATTGACATATTGCAAGTTTACCTTTTACCCGGGTCATACGCTTCACCGAGTGCAGACGGAGCCGAAGAACGTCCAACCGCTGCAACGAGAACGATGATGGTAAGCAGGTAAGGCAACATGAAAATAATTTCCTGGGGAATACTTTGTGACCATTCAAACAACTGTACATAGTTTCGTATCGCTTGTGAGAATCCAAAGAAGACAGCCGCACCAAAGGCACCAATCGGATTCCACTTACCAAAGATCATAGCTGCAATGGCAATATAACCTTGGCCGGAAACCGTATTGTGTGAGAATGTACCCGTAGTCGTCAACGTAATCGCAGCTCCACCAATAGCGGCTAGTGCACCACTGATCATAACGCCAATATAGCGATAACGAAGCACTTTAACACCAACCGTATCCGCCGCACTTGGATGTTCACCTACAGAACGAAGGCGCAGACCAAATGGTGTTTTGAACATGATGTAATACGTCAGGAATACGAATAGAATGGCCAGATATGTCGTTGGATATACGTTCTTGAAGAAGGCTTCTCCCAGCAAAGGAATGTCTTTCAACAATGGCACATCAAACTTGCTGAAGCCTTGAACCAACGGTGAATCGCCAGAACCTTCAAACAACAGTTTAACCAAATACAACGTACTTCCTGCTGCCAAAAAGTTAATGACGATACCACTGATAATCTGGTCTGCCTTAAATGTAATAGACGCAACGGCATGAATCAGCGATACCAGTACGCCCAATACAATCGCGAGCAAAACCCCCATCCATGCCGATGTCGTTCCACCCATGCCCGCTTCTTGAGCATAATGTGCCCCAATTCCAGCTGCAAAAGCACCAAAAACCATAAAACCTTCAAGTCCAAGGTTGGTTACACCTGATTTTTCCGAAAAAATTCCGCCGAGTGATGCAAAAATCAATGCCGTAGCAAAGACAAGCGTCGTATTGATAATTTGCCCAATTGTCAACAAGTCCATCTACAACACCTTCTCTTTCTTACGCTTCGAATAGAACGGTTTGAGTATCCAGCGCACGATGCCTTGTGCCGCAATGAAGAAGATAATCGAACCGATCACAATCCGAATAATCTCAGGCGGAACATCCGCAGCAAAACTCATACCTGCAGATCCGTACGTGAGGGTACCAAACAACACTGCCCCCAATAACACCCCAAACGGATGATTCAAACCAATCAGGGCAACCGCAATTCCGTCAAAGCCTGTTCCCGGTGAACCCGACATTACGGTTTGGTATTGGAACACACCAAGAACCTGGAATGCACCACCAAGACCGGCAAGCATACCACTGATAAACATCGCTTTTACGATATTCCGGTTAACATGCATACCTGCATATTCAGCCGCATTAGGGTTGTAACCTACCGCGCGGATTTCATAACCTTGTTTTGTTTTCCACATATAGATATAAAAGAGCACAGCCATCACAAGGGCAATCAACGTCCCCATGTGTACACGGGAATTGCCCATCAGTTCAGAGAGCCATGTCAAACTAATCGAAGCCGATTCGCTGATATCCACGGAACGATTCTCGCCCTTCAACAGCAAGAATTGGCGAACGATAAGGTTGGCCAGATACAGACCAATCCAGTTCAACATGATACTACTGATAACTTCATTGACCCCACGTGCCGCTTTTAAATAACCAGCAATAGCGGCCCACAGACCACCAAACAATGCACCGGCAATCAAAGCCAGTGGCGCATGAAGGTAGATCGGCAAACCTGCAAATTTAACACCAACAAATGTTGCAGCGGTCATACCAACGAGAAATTGACCTTCTCCCCCGATGTTAAACAACCCTGCACGTGATGCAAATGCAAATGCAAGTCCAGTCATAATTAGTGGTGTCATTTCCCGTACTGCTTCACCAAAGTTGTACATGTCGCCAAATACCTTGGTGAACAATGCACCATAGGCTTCAATTGGATTGTAGCCACCAATCAGCATGACAACTCCACCGAGAATAAGACCCATAATAATAGCTACTACAGGCAAAATAAATGAATCTCGGGTAAACCATTTCAATACGTTATTCATGCGCAGTACCTCTCTTTTGGGTGCTGCCCGCCATCATCAAGCCGAGCTCCCTATCATTGGTTTCTTCCGGCAGCACCTCGCCAACGATCTGTCCTTCATAAATAACAGCAATTCGGTCAGATACATTGATAATCTCATCAAGCTCAAATGAAATCAGCAGAACAGCCTTCCCTTGATCGCGCTGTGCAATCAGTTGCTTTTGCACGAACTCAATAGCCCCTACATCCAAACCACGTGTTGGTTGCGCAGCGATAAGCAGTTCAGGGTTTTTATCAACCTCACGGGCGATAATGGCTTTTTGCTGGTTTCCTCCGGACAAGGACCGAGCCTTGGTCTCGATGCTTGGTGTACGCACGTCAAATGCCTCAACAAGTCGTTTTGCCTGCTGTTTGATGGCATCAAAGTTAAGGAACCCTTTACGGGTATATGGTGCTTTATAATACGATTCCAGAACGATATTTTCACTCACTGAAAAATCAAGTACAAGTCCGTGTTTATGGCGATCTTCCGGAATGTGGGCTACACCCGACTCCGAGATATGGCGTGGAGAATGATTGGACAGCTCCTTGCCCTCCAAAAGAATCGAACCGCTCTCTACTTTACGAAGTCCGGTAAGGGCTTCAATCAGCTCACTTTGACCGTTGCCATCCACGCCTGCGATTCCGACAATCTCTCCTGCACGTACGTTCAGGTTAAGTTGGTTCAGAACCGAAATACCTTCTTTATTCTTGGCCGTTAATTTACTGACTTCGAGCACATTGGCTCCAGGTGTAGCCGGTTTTTTGTCCACTTTGAATGTGACATTCCGCCCCACCATTTTCTCTGCCAGTTCATTTGGATTCGTTTCCGAAGTTTTGACCGAATCAATCACTTTACCCCGACGGATAATCGTTACCGTATCGGAGATTTCCATGATTTCTTTCAGTTTGTGCGTGATCAAAATAATGGACTTTCCTTCAGCTACAAGCTTCTTCATGATGATCATCAGTTCTTTGATCTCTTGAGGAGTCAATACGGCTGTAGGCTCGTCAAAAATCAGAATGTCTGCACCGCGATACAACGTTTTAACAATCTCTACACGTTGTTGCATTCCGACAGAAATATCATGAATTTTGGCATGAGGATTCACCTTAAGTCCATACTGTTCGGAAAGACGCTGAACTTCAGCCGCTGCTTTTTTATAGTTAATATTGAGACCCTTCGTTGGTTCAGATCCCAAAATAATGTTCTCTGTTACCGTGAACGGCTGTACAAGTTTAAAGTGCTGATGCACCATGCCTATGCCAAGATCGATCGCTCGGTTAGGGCTGTCGATGATGACAGGCTTGCCATTCACTTCAATGGAACCTTCATCTGGCTGATATAGACCAAATACAATATTCATCAACGTTGACTTACCAGCGCCGTTTTCGCCCAGTAGCGCATGGATCTCGCCTTTACGAAGCTGAAGGCTGATGGCGTCGTTGGCAACAATGCCTGGGAAACGCTTCGTAATTTGTTTTAACTCAACGACGGGGGTTGCTGCACCCATGTAATCACCCTTATAACTGATATAGTGTGGTTCCGCAAACGTAAAAAAAACGTCTATCGACGTACTTTCAAAGAAGACAGACCGCGCTTAGCTGAAGTTTTTCTTGCGATAATCGAATGGTTCAGCTGATTAATAACATATCAATTCCATTATCTTAAGAAAAGCTCCTACCGGAGCGTTGGTGCACAGTGACCTTGTACAATTGTTATGATGACTTGATCAAATGTTCCTGTTCTTGCAATCATAAGGCCGGTCAAGACCGGCCCCAATGATTATTCATTTGCGACTAAGATCAAAATTACTCCGTAGGAACTTTGATTTCGCCGCTGATGATTTTTTCTTTGTACTCTTCCACTTTTGCAAGTGTATCAGCAGATACATTGGCAGTAGAGGTATCAGCAATACCTACGCCGTTTTCTTTCAAAGTCAGGTTCTCGGAACCACCAGCGAATGTACCATCAACTACTTCTTTGTTAACGCGCTTAACTGCTTCGTCAACTTTTTTGATCATGGAAGTCAAAGTGATCTCATCGCCAAACTCAAGAGATTGGTCTTTGTCAACACCGATAACCCATACATCTTGACCTTGTTTCTTACGAGCACTTGCTTCGTTAAACACACCGTTACCTGTTGCGCCAGAAGCGTGGAAGATAATATCTACGCCTTCATTGTAAAGTGTTGCTGCTGCTGCTTTACCCAAGTCAGGTTTATCAAATGCACCTGTGTAGTTAGAAATGAATTGAGCATCAGGGTTAACTGCTTTAACCCCTTCTCTGAATCCTACTTCAAACTTTTTGATCAGTGGGCTTTCCATACCGCCTACAAAACCAATTTTGTTGGATTTTGTTGTCAGACCAGCCACAACACCAACCAGATAAGATCCTTCTTCTTCAGCAAATGTTACGGATTTAACGTTAGGAGAATCAACAACACTGTCGATGATCGCGAGTTTAGCATCAGGGTTTTGCTCAGCTACAGTTTTGATTGCATCAGCCAATTGGAAACCGATACCCCAAGTCAGGTCATATCCGCCTTTAACGAATTCGTTCAGGTTAGGAATGTACTCTTCATCGGATTTACTTTGCAGATATTTAACAGCAGTACCTGTTTCTGTTTCAGTCGCTTGCAGAGCTTCCCAAGCGGATTGGTTAAAGGATTTGTCATTAACTCCACCTACGTCAGTAACCATACCGATTTTGAGGTCGGATTTCGCTTCAGTGGATGTGCCACCTGTATCTCCTCCGGCATTTGTTTCTTCTTTCGGTTTGCTACCGCAACCTGCGAGCATAACCGATACCGCCAGCAACATTACCAAAGACAAGCTGAGCATCTTTTTCATTTCTCTTTTTCCCCCTTAATGATATATCCCTCATTCCAATCCAGCCTACAATTTGAACGGTTAACAGATAGCAGGAATGACTTTTATGCAGAATGTATGGTTTCTTCGACATTAAAAGCGCATTCTCACCCTTGTAGCATCCTATCATCTGTCGAAAAACCGAACATTATGACATGGAGAGAAAAATCTAGGACTAGCCTACTAGAGGTGATTATACAATCAACCAGTGTTAAAATCCAGATGTTTCATCACCAAATATCACATATTTTTGTTCTTTTTTTATTGAAAACGCTTAATAATTTAGCGTTTTAACACACTAACGTTACAACGATGTGATGTTATATAACAAAAACATATCGTGAACTTTAGTGATGAGTGGGATTTACCTGTTTTTATTTGTATTATTTCACCGTTCGTATTTTATGTATTCTCATGGACCGTTATTCATCAGTTATCTGGTTTCATTGTTCCCTTCCAGACTACAGCCTATTCGCTCTACTCATTCAGAGATTCATCTCCGAATTTCTTCCAAGCCGTAAAAAAGCCGCCATATAGGTACGGCGGCTTGTATCATACAATTTAAGCGTTGATTTTGCCTTTAGCTACAGTAGCCAAAGAGTTGAACGCATTGATGTCGTTAACGGCCAGATCAGCCAACATTTTGCGGTTCATGTCTACTCCAGCAAGTTTCAAACCATGGATCAGTTTGTTGTAAGACAAACCATTCATACGTGCTGCAGCATTGATACGAACGATCCACAGTCTGCGGAAGTTACGTTTCGTGTTGCGACGGTCACGGTATGCGTATACCAGGGATTTCATTACTTGCTCGTTAGCTGTTTTAAAAATACGGTGTTTGGAACCGAAATAACCTCTTGCCAGTTTCAAAACCTTTTTATGACGACGACGTACTACAAAACCGCCTTTTACTCTTGCCATATTAAAGAACCTCCCAAATAAATATAAATGTATCCGTGGTATGTGTACGGCCGTAGCCGATCCCCCATACGGAATCTACTAATTAAAATTAGCCTTTCAAGTTAGCCAAGCCTTGTTTCAAACGTCTAACATCCCCGGCAGCCATAACTGGGTTACCGTTCAGAACGCGCTTAGCACGTTTGGATTTGTGGGAAAGCAAGTGGTTTTTGTGAGCTTTGTAACGAAGGACCTTACCGGAACCGGTAATTTTGAAGCGTCCTTTCAAACTGCTGTGTGTTTTCATTTTAGGCATTTTGTGTTTCCTCCTCCAATGTTATCAGGCTTTAGGAGCCAAAATCATGATCATACTGCGGCCTTCCAGTTTTGGTTGACGTTCAACAGTACAAAGTTCTGCAACTTCTACCTTAACGCGCTCCAAAATCCGTTGACCAATCGCGGCATGTGCAATTTCACGTCCGCGATAACGAACAGAACATTTCACTTTGTCGCCTTCGTTCAAAAACTTAACTACATTACGAAGCTTCGTTTGATAATCGTGCTCCTCAATATTGGAACGGAACCATACTTCTTTAATATCAACAATTTTCTGGTTCTTACGGGCTTCTTTATCTTTCTTTTGTTGCTCATAGCGGAATTTGCCATAGTCCATAATACGACACACCGGCGGTTTAGCCTGTGGTGCCACATTGACCAGATCCAAATTCAGGTCAATCGCCATTTGCAGTGCTTCGCGAATGGGCGTAATCCCAATTTGTTCTCCTTCAGCTCCGACAAGGCGTACTTCCTTCGCCCGAATCTCATCATTAATCATGTGATCTTTACTAATAATCGTCCACCTCCAGGTCATTTTGAATATCCATTTAAACAAAAATAAAAGGGATGCCGGTCAAGCTACCGACATCCCTGTAATCAACACAATTCTTCATGAGTATACACTTCATAAATTATTGGGATCGTTGACCAGCCAACATGTTTGTTGATCAGGTGAGAAGTCGGACTTCTGCTTGTGATTCCATTTCTATTCGTTTTAAGGCACTTGAATACTATATCACCCACAAAACACATTGTCAACATTCTACACAACTTTTTTTTCGCAAATTATACATTTGTGATATCAAATGTCAACAAGGTATCGCATGCAAGTTCCTTACCCTTGTTTGCTTTGCACCTCATCCAACCGTACAACACGTGTATGTTGAGTGTGGCTCCACTGTTTGTTGTTCTGCGTAAAGAAAGCGTAGAACGTAATCGGGTACCAAGACAGCAGGTAGATCGGGAACAAAATCAGATATAGATAAACTTTGGCAAAGGTAACCTTCTCCAGCGCCATGGACAACAGGAACGTCAGAATGTTCAAACCAATAGCCATGAACCCAACCCATAACGGGAAGTACCCATAAATATTAGCAATGTGCGGACCACTGAATATAGCCATGTCTACCCACATCACAGCCGTCATCAGGAACGTAAGCAACACCACATAGACATTGGCTCCATAGATAGCAAGGTCAAATTTCACCAGGCTTCTTTCCTTAATGGATTGCCAGAGCAGCGGGAAGAAGTATCTACGCGCAACTGTAAAGTGACCTTGCATCCAGCGCAGACGTTGTCTCGCTGAAGCTTTGAATGTTAATGGCTTCTCATCAAATACTTTGGCGTCATAGTTGAAAACAGGATACACATTACGTTGCACACTGCGCATTGTAAACTCCAGATCCTCAACCAGACTTGTTGCACCCCAACCAATTTCCTTCAACAGGTTGGTCTCAAAGCACATTCCGGTTCCTCCGAGGAAATTCGCCATATTCAAGTTATGACGAGACAACTGCCACAGACGGTTGATGTACCAGTAAGATACTCCGTAAGCTGCAGTAATCCAGGAATCCTCCGGATTTTTTGTATCAATGTATCCTTGGATAACACGTGAACCATTGTTCAAGTCATCATTCATCTCAAGCAAGAAGTTACGGTCAACCAGGTTATCCGCGTCAAACATAACAACTGCGTCATACTGACGTGGCAATTTCCACAGGTACTTAAGCATCCATTCGATGGCATACCCTTTACCTCTCAGATCGGCGTTGGTACGTACACATGCGTTTAATCCATGCTCTCTGACAATTTGAGCCGTTCCATCCGTACAGTTGTCACAGATGACAAACACATCGTACAGATCTTCCGGATAGTCAAGTTGTTTCAAGTTCTCCATCAAGGCACCAATGACTTGTTCCTCATTGTGTGCTGCGACGAGTACAGCGAATGATTTTGTCGCCGGATAATGTTTCTTTTTCTTTTTCTTAATCAGACCGAACAGCGAAAACGTGAATTGGTACACGGCTAGCAGTGCCAGAATGACCTGCATCGTGACGAATATAGCGTCCAACATCGTTCTCTGTTACCCCCTTTTTTTCAAAACCCAGTTTACTCAAGCATTTCTCTTCCTGATTCTGCAATTTATTTTTTTTTGATCTGCAGAATATGACCCTGTTCTTTTGTGTACTACGTGAATATATCAGGCAATGTTTCAAAGCTTGGTTGCTATCAGTTGGCTGCTTTATCGATTCTGTATCCTTTTCAGTCATTTGTCAAAACCCCAATTCCACTTTCTGAAGCAGAAATGTGATCTTTAAACGCTGAATAGACACTTCGTGATACCGCAACCTCGCATTCATGCCTGTTATATCTTATTTTCAGCCGTTTACTTGATTTTTATTTCTAAAGTCCCTGCTTTTTTCATCAGCATGTTATTCTTCGTCAGAGGCTCTATAACAAATAACGCAAACAGACCTCAAAAAGTTTGAAACAGAACTCACATTTTTTTACCTCATTTCAGCCATGTTGAATCATTGTATCTTTTTTGGCTGGCCCAAGTCAAAAAGTTAAGATGGGTATATATCCACTCTTTAACATGAATTTTACGTTCTTTACATGGGTTCTTCTTGAAAAGGACAACATTTAAAAATATGATAAACATATACCTGAAATAACCTCAAGTTCATGAAAAACGGTTATATACTAATCAGGACGAAACCGGATGTAGAAAATCACCGGAAATAATGCCGCCATTACGGGCGGCCTGACTGGCAGGAGGCCAATATGAGCCGTTTATTCTTAAAGTTTCAAGATTATGATCGAAATGTTTTTATGTGGATCAACGGCCGGCTTCATAATCGTTTTATGAATTTTTGGCTGTATTATTTCACCCATCTGGGTGGAGCAACTTCTTCTATTGCAATATCACTGTTAATCTGGCTGCTTGCTCCAGCTCCATGGAGCACAACAGGACTCCAGGCTTGTATCGCTCTTGCGGTCAGCCACATTCCTGTAGCCATCGCGAAAAAATTGTATCCCCGCATTCGACCTTATCTGGCCTTGCCGGATACAATTACGTTCCGTAATCCCCTGACGGATCACTCGTTTCCTTCAGGACACACAACTGCCATTTTTTCGGTCACGGTTCCCTTTATGACCACTGATCCGATCTTATTGCTAATATTGTTGCCTGTGGCCCTTATTGTCGGATTCTCTCGAATTTATCTGGGATTACACTATCCTTCCGATGTTCTGGCAGGTGCCACAATAGGTACTTTAGTCGCACTTGCAACAGTTGCATTCTGGTCTTAAAGCCGATATGTTAGACTCAGAAAAACCTAGCAGGAACAGGTGAAGCAAGCGTGGAGAAAAAAAGAGTATTACTATTATCTGAAGGCTTTGGTACGGGTCATACTCAAGCCGCCTATGCACTGTCCAGCAATTTGCGAAAGCTCTCGCCAGACGTGCAGACAAAAGTGCTTGAACTGGGAAGTTTCTTAAATCCCAAGGTTGCACCTCTGATTATAACAGCATACAAAAAAACGGTTACCAATCAACCCAAACTTGTCGGATACGTATACAGACACCAATATAAAAAATCATTGAACAGGCTGACAACACTGGCGCTGCATAAACTGTTCTATACACATACACGCAGCGTTGTGCGCCAGTTACGTCCCGATGCGATCGTCTGTACACATCCGATTCCAAGTGCTGTCATATCCAGACTGAAACGTCTGGGTGTACAGGTTCCCCTATGCACAGTCATCACCGACTATGATGCACATGGGACGTGGATTAACCGTGAAGTAGACCTTTATCTGGTTTCTTCAGATGAGGTTAAGTCCAAACTAATGCTACGCGGCGTACCTACAGACAACATTCGAGTCACGGGCATTCCGGTGCATCCGAATTTCTGGGAGCATCCCGGGCGAGAAGAGATTAGAAGCAGATTCAACCTCAAGAACATGCCCACTGTACTGGTGATGGGCGGCGGTTGGGGAATGCTCAGCGACAAGCTGGTCCATCCGTTGCTGACACGCTGGCATGAAGATATTCAGATCATTTTTTGTCTGGGTCGCAATGATAAAGCACGGATCAGCATGGAACAGAACCCCATGTATCGCAAAGAAAACATTCATATTTTGGGATACACCAACGAAGTGGACAAATTGATGGAAGTATCCGACCTGCTGATCACCAAACCTGGGGGAATGACATGCAGCGAAGGCTTGGCCAAAGGAATTCCAATGTTGTTCCACAACCCTATACCTGGTCAGGAAGAAGAAAACGTCCACTATTTTACCGCAAGAGGGTTGGGAGAACCCATAACATCGCTCGACGTAGTGGTCAAATGGATGAACAAGTTATTGCATCACTACCCGGATGTTGTACGTAAACGCAAACGTCATCTGGCGGAAATCGCCAAGGTTCATCCGCTGCAGAGTGCTCAAAGTATTATCGATCTGCTGGAGGACGTTCGTCCTTCATCCGCAGAAGAGGCCCGTTTATGAATTTATCCCATTAGGATGTCGCTTCCCGTATTCTTCGTCTAATCAAGCCTCTAACCAACGGCTTCAAACAAGCCTGCAACCACATTGAAAAGGTGCCTTCGAATCCGAAGGCACCTTTTCTTTATGAAGGAAAGTACAAACTATTGTATGCCTGTAGACTTCAAGTTCTCCTGCCACTGCTTGGTGTAATCTGCCTGAATTTTTTCCAATCCTGCTTGTTTAGCCTTCTCCATAAATGTGTTCAATCCAGCCTCTACGTCTGCCACCAAACCTACATTAAGCGGATACAAATATTGTTTTTCCACTTGCTCCAATGCAGCCTTCTCGGCTTGGTACGGAGTCCAGTCTTCAGCAAATCCTGTAAAGATATCCGGCTTTTTGATTTTGTCGAGATCTTCAAACATGGTCAGGACATCATCAAAGGTTTTATCATAGAGCATGAATTCCGGATTACGCCAAGCCCAGCCATTCATGCCCTCACGCGGGAAGCCGTTTGTTTGTGCATCTCCGACCATTTTGTAATATCCATTATCTACCTCGAAGTTTTTGCCTTCAATACCGTATTCAGTCAACCAATTATATCGTTTGTCTGTCACAAGTTTCTCATAAAATGCCAATGCTTTTTCCGGGTTTTTACTGCTACGCGGAATCGCAAAACCATTGTGGATCGGGTGAACCGGTTGTGCAAACCCTTTTGCATTCGGGTAAGGGAAATAAGCCAGTTTCCAATCTGGATGCGTAGACTGTACCTTGATTACATCTGCATTAAATTTGTTAGGGTTTTCCCCGGACAGAACAACGGCCGCTTTTCCATTTTGCAGCAACGAGTTGGATGTATCTTTTACATTCAGTACGTTTTTCGGGAAAAATCCTTTGTCCATCCAACGTTTGTATGTTTTCAGGTCTTCCAGGTGTTGCGTGGATCCCCAATAGGACGTCACGGTTGATGGTGTGTCATACATAATATCCAGTCCATATGGAAGTTGACCTGCTGTATTAACCAGCTTGGATGTCAATTGACGAATACCATGGGTATGGTTGGCATTGCTATCCGCAATCGGAATCATATTGGGTTCGTTGGCTTTGATGCCCTCCAGATACGCTTCGAGCGTCTCCAACGATTCCGGCTTCGGAAGATTGTACTTCTCGCGCAAATCTTCGCGGTACGCAATTCCCTCTGTTACATACTCAATCCATGTCGATGGAACGGTATATATTTTGTCATTGATTTTGACTGCATTCCACATGTCATCAGGGACATGAGCTTTCAGTGCTGGCGCTGCTGTTGGCAGCATTTCATCCAGTGGCAGGAACGCGCCCTTCTTCGCATAAGACTGATAGAATGTCCAATCCGCTGTGAAGATCAGATCGATCGGCTGTCCGGAAGACAGCAGCAGTTTATATTTTTGATCCCAGTCCGTCCAAGAAGTGTAGTTGAATTTTACATTGACGTTCAGATCAGCCTCAGCCAGCTTATTGATCTCGGATTCAATGACAGGCAGATCTTTGGGAGCATCCCCAAGCATGTAAAATTGAAGCGTTACTTTCTCGCCTTTGTTCTCGGACGCTCCTCCCTGCTCACTTCCTTGCGTCGATCCCCCCGAACCGTTATTACATGCGGCAAGCACCCCGGCGAACAACATCAGGGCAAGTACCAGAGACAGGTGCCGAATTGTTTTGTTACGCATACGCATCCTCCCTTTTTGTGGTGAACCTTTATATGTTAGCGCAGACTCGCCATGCTTCAGACCAGACCGAAAATGATGCCAATGGCCTGATACCCACAGCGTGTTCACGTTCTAACCTTTCACTGCACCTATGGTAAGTCCTTTGACAAAATAACGTTGTACAAATGGATACAGGAACAAAATCGGCCCCGTCACAACGATTGCCATCGCCATCTTGGTTGATTCAGTAGGCACATCCTGACTGAGTGTGATTCCCGTACCAATCGCCATCTGGTCAATGAAGGTAATCGTGTTCATCGTGTTGTAGAGATAAAATTGCAGTTGGTACATATCCGGGTTGTTAATGAAGAGGGATGAGGTAAACCAGTCATTCCAGTAACCCAGTGCCAGAAACAGACCTACGGTGGCGATACCAGGCATCGCCAGTTTCAACACAATGCTGACATAGATGCGGAAGTCATTCGCTCCATCAATTTTGGCGGACTCAATCAATTCATCCGGCACTGCCGAGCGAATGAAGTTTTTCATCAAGATAATGAGGAATGGCGTCATCAACCCCGGAAAAATCAGTACGGTGTACGTATCTGTGAGATTGAAGTAGTTCGCCAGCATAATGTACCAAGGTACAAGTCCCCCACCAAACAGGGTTGTGAAGTAGATAAAAAACGAGAATGTGTTCCGATATTTAAAATCCTTACGCTGGAGCACAAATCCGGCCATCGTGATGAGGAACAGCCCTAGCGTAGTTCCCACCACCGTTGTAAAGACCGTTACCCCATAAGCCTTGAGTACCTGAGTCGGGAATTTGAACACCATTTTGTAACCTTCCAGGGAAAAGTCCGTTGGAAAAAGGTGATAACCATCCCTCACAATGGACTCGTTGCTGCTGAATGAACCGGATAGAATCAGCAGAAACGGTAGCAAGCACATGATTGATAAAATGATGATGAAGCTGTAGGAAATCAGTTGAAACATGAAAGTGAACTCCGAATCTCTGAGACGCGTATTCGTACGAGTGTGAGTATTCATTGGCGTGTTCATGATCGTTCTCCCTCCTGCCCTGCGGGCGTTCTAGAACAAGGCGTAGTCCTCATTTACTTTGCGGATAATATAGTTGACGGTCATGATCAAAATGAAACCAAACAAGGACTGATACAGACCAGCTGCCGTTGCCATCCCGATATCAAACGTTACTTTCAGTGAACGATACACATACGTATCAATAATATCTGTAGCGTTGTACAGCACCCCGTTGTTACCGATCAGTTGATAAAACAGGTCAAACTGCCCCTTCATAATGCTGCCGAGTGAGAACAACAACAGGATGACAAAGGTTGGCTTCAACATCGGTACCGTAATGTACCAGATCCGCTGAAATATATTTGCCCCGTCGATTCGGGCGGCTTCATAATACTCATCACTGATCCCCGTTATGGCAGCCAGATAGATGACCATGCTGTATCCAAGATTTTTCCACAGATAAAAGATGATGATCAGGAACACCCAGATCCAGGGTGTGTTATAAATGTCGACCGGGCCGGCCTCAAAACGTTTGAGCACCGTGTTCACAAAACCCGACTCGTAGTTAAACATGTTGTAAGCGATTACACTTAATAGTACAAATGAGATGAAATACGGCAAGAACATGACGGATTGCGTAATTTTTTTGAATAACCTGCCCCGGATCTCGCTAAGCATAATCGCACAGAAGATCGCAAGACCGTTTCCTAATATAATGAAGGCGAGATTGTAACCCACGGTATTGGTTGTGAGTTTGAGCAACATTCCGGATTGCCATAGGAACTTAAAGTTCTCCAGACCGACAAATGGACTGCCAAATAATCCGCCTTCAAAATCATACCGGGTGAACGCATAATAGATGCCGACCATCGGAAAATACGAGTTAATCAGAAAAAAGATCAGCGTGGGCAACAGCATCAGAAACATGATTTTGTTTTTGTTCAATTCTTTGAGCATGGCTCGATCCCTCCCGAATTACTTGCGGTGCTGCGTGGTGGAGCTCTCTTTTTATTGTAGATGCTCTCTTCACTGACGGATACTGAAGCTTCCCTTCAGAAAATGAACGATTCTGCGAAATGAACTATGAACAAAATGAACGAACCATGAAATGAACAGACATCCACACACATCCGTTCACAAATGTTGATATCGTGCATAGGCTACACCTAGTGAACAATCCAGCGAAAGTTGAACTTTATGTAGACAAAACAGGCAAAAGGGCCTGTCCAGCATTGATGTAAACGCATACATAATATATAATTCTAGTTACTCTTGCTCTTCTGCTCATCCATATATGAAGCCTCACGTATGTACATGAATTTCTATGTTGTTCACCCAAAACAGGAGGTCCGAGGGGGAAGATGAATGCGTAAACGTTCAGAGGACAGTCAGAAAGTCTTCACACGGATTCTGATCGGCATTATTATCAGTACCGTCGCTACCTTACTTGTGGCTTCTTCTATTTTGTACGTCAACTATAATCGGATCGCTCTTCGCCAGGTGTATCGTACAGATATGAACAGTCTTACTCAAACCAGCCGTGAAGTGGCCAAAATGACCGAGACTGCGAAATCATTGTCATATCAGATTTATCAGGACTACACCATCTCTTCATTACTGCTCTATTCCAAACCAAATATCTATGAGATTACATCGGCGATGGAGCAGCTAGACAACTACCGTATGTCCCTTCCCTTTATCGAATCCATCTATGTATATAACTCCAAAAGTAAAGAATTCTTTATCAGTTCCAACATGCGCAATGGGCAGCAGTCCATCTCGGAGATCGATGATCAGGGGATTACAAGCATCCTTCAACGCTTCCATGACTATAAACCTTTTGTGCCTATCCCGCGTACATATCAGGTCGGCTCTACCGAAGCAACAGAGGTTAACAGCTACACCTATCTCTGTTATGACACGATTAATGATAACGCGAAGCTAAACTATGCTGTCATCGTGAATATCAAGGATGATTGGCTCAGTCCGAATATGAATGCTGTGGATCAACCCGGCAAAACCTTTATCGTGAATGAGAATGGAGACCTTTTATCTGACTTTGGCGACCGTGCATTGATGAAAAATCTCTTCAGTGAAGCTTTTATGAAGCCAATTATGCAGGATACGGAGCAGTCAGCTTATTTTACCGAGAAGGTCGACGGAGAAAAATCCCTCATCACCTATACCGCTCCCGATGACCTGGGTTGGCGTTATGTGAGAATAACACCTTATGATCTGATTACCTCAGATATACGGAGCATGCGCACACATACCGTTCTGTTTTGTGTTGGACTTCTCTTCGCAGGGTTACTGCTCTCTTACCTTGTGTCCCGAAAACTATATCACCCTATTGATAAGATGATTGTTCGTTTACGTGTGATGGAAGCAGAGCGACGTGGCAGTCTTCATTTGTTACGGCAGGATTTTCTACGAGGGGCCCTACAGGGCCGCGAAACAGTAACTGGAGGTATGCTGGAAGAACGGATGAAGTTCTACGGCTCCTCCATTGATGTTCGGCGTGCATCCAGACTGGTATTGCTACGTATTGACCATTTTACCGAATTCAACGAAACGTATCGTGATGAGACCCAGCTTGTAAAATACGCGATGATGAACATCTGCACTGAGACAGCCGATCTCCACTACAATGCGGAAGCTGTGGACATGGGCGGTGATCTGATCACACTCATCTTCAATGAAAAAGCGGAAAGCAATGAACTTGGGCAACCTGCTCATAACCGGATCGAAGAGCTGCTACGTATGATGCAGGCAGCTGTAATGACCCATTTGAAATGCTCCATCTCCTGTACGATCGGCACGGAAGAAGATTCATTGGAAGACAGTATTGCATCCTACACCAGATCAGCCGAAGCCTCACTGCATCGTTTGTTCATGGGACCGGGCTGTCTGATCTATACCTCTGACATCATGGCTTATCACGCCAAGGAGTACGCATTCCCGGCAGGTAAGGAAAGACAGCTTGTTGATCATCTAATGACAGGTAAGACGCGAGAAGCAAAACAAGTCTATGCAGATATCGTCGGCGAGACAGCCGCATATCCATTTACCGTCTTCCAGCTAGCTTTATCCCATCTGACGATGACACTGAACCATGTACGAAATACCCTCAAGAAGAATAATCAACTCACGCTTGATTCAGTCTCGGATGGTCTAATGCTGCCTGTCAAAGACGCGGAAGACATCAGTGAAGTACATGAACGCTTCTATCGGATGTTTGATGAGCTTGGCTCCAAAGTGGAGGAGAAACGTACACTGAAACATGAAGAATTGATTCGTAAAATCAATGGCATTATTGAGCGGGACTATGCGGACCCCAATCTATGTCTAACTTCTATCGCAGATGAGTTGGGCATGTCGCCCATCTATGTAAGCAGGCTCTACAAACAGCTTACCTTGAAAGGACTTACGGACGTGATTAATGAAACCCGCATAGCCAAGGCCCAGCATCTGCTGGTAGAGACAGAGAACTCTGTTGCCGATATTGCCGAGAGAACGGGATTCACCAACAGTTCATACTTCTATCGCATGTTCAAAAAGTTCAACGGGGTTACACCAAACGATTATCGCCGCAAAGAGTTTCATTCAGAGAACTTTTGAAATCATCCCAGACTTGAGTTTATGGAGCATGGCATATTGATTGTTCATGCAAAAAAAGAGCGACCTATGAGAATGAAACCATTCACCTCATGTGTCGCTCTACCTAATTGAGTTTAAGTTAGATTTTTCGAATTATTCCTGTTCCTGTTCCTGTTCTTCGCCAGACTCATCAGAAGCTTCACGAACTTTATACTTGTCCAGACGTGTCTGCTGATACTCACGCAAGGCCTCTTCACCCACAATCACTTCAACCCGGTGAATGTTCATACCTTTACCCATGAATTTCTGCTCGTACTCTGTCATCACATGTTCTTCATTCAAACCATCACGATGCAGATTCAAAGAAATATTGGTCATTTGCAGGCCGAAGTCGGCAATGGCGTTGAGTGAGAAATCAAACAGCGTCTCTGAATCGGTTTTGAAATGAATCTGACCTTTGGGATTAAGCAATTCTGTGTATTTCTTCAGGAAGCGCGGATGCGTCAACCGACGACGTGCATGCTTTGCTTTTGGCCAAGGGTCACTGAAGTTCAAATAAATGCGCTCCAGTTCTTCCGGTTCAAAAACTTCTTCGATCTGTTCGATATTAGCCAGCGCAAGCTTCAGGTTCGGAGGTGTCTCCACATCAGCCTGGCTCCACGCATTACGAGCTTTCTCACTGGCACGACGCACCAGTTCATCATACATATCAATACCGATGAAATTAAATTCCGGATATTTATAACTCATTTGGCTGATAAATTGACCTTTACCCATACCAAATTCCACGAAGATCGGGTGATCATTGCCAAACAGTTCAGACCATTTTCCTTTATGTTGCTTGGGGTCCAGTACAACAAGATCAACTTGTTGCTCCAGATTTTCTCTTATCCCTTTTCTGCCACGTAAACGCATTTTATTCCTCCGTTTGTCCCATACTTGTCTCAGAACTATTTTGCCGAAGAACTGGCAAATTGTAAAGAGCAATGAAAAGGGAATCTTCGGATCTGCCACTTTGGGCAAATCTCAAAGATTCCCTCTTCGATTTATTTGGAATTGGGGTCCAACTACTTTAGTAGTTCATAGTCTACCTTATCTTGGTGTGAAAAATCAAATGTCTTTTCGAAAGCATCGCGAACTTTTTGTCTTGCAGCCGCTTTCACTTTCGGATTTCCATTAAAACGAACACCTGTTAAAGCCAGTGCTTCTTCTGCCGTCAATTCAACAGACACATGATTCAATTCTTTGTTTTTGACTTGGGAATTCATTCATATCACCTCACGGTATAGTATGGTCCATGACGTCAACGTTGATTCAAATACTATGATGAATAATACCCATTAGATGGTGTCTGACGCTGATTTAAATATAACATAAGGTGTAAACTATAGCAAGGAGAAAACCTTGATTTTACGGCCTATTTTTGCGTTTCGATTCCCTTTTTTTTCAGTTTTTTGATACAATGATAAAAGTTCATGAAGACACCTATAATCGCTATCCATCGTCTATGACGGAAATCGCATAGCGCTTCTTCTTTTGTTCACGTATGATTACTGTAATTCGACAGCCAAAGGAGTACCCTGAAGATGAATGCACCTGCATTACAGTCCCCTCTGTTGTGGGGAGATAAACGATTCCATACCTGGAATTATGAGATGCGCGATCAATTTAACAATAAGGTTTTCAAAGTGATGCTGGATGCTGGATTCACCTGTCCCAACCGTGATGGTTCCATTGCCAAAGGTGGTTGCACCTTCTGCAGTGCGCGTGGATCAGGCGATTTTGCTGGCAGCAGACGTGAAGATCTGGTCACCCAGTTCAATACAATTCGAGATAAACAGCACCTCAAATGGCCTACAGCCCATTATATTGGCTACTTCCAAGCCTATACGAACACGTATGCTCCGGTCGAGGAGCTGCGCGAATATTTTGAAGAAATTCTTGAGCAACCCGGTGTTGTTGGTTTGTCCATCGCCACTCGCCCAGACTGTTTGCCAGATGACGTTGTTGATTATTTGGCTGAACTCAATGAGCGTACCTACCTGTGGGTTGAGATGGGGCTTCAGACGATCCATGATTCCACATCCACATTGATTAATCGCGCGCACGACACGAAGTGTTACGAAGAGGCGGTTGAGAAACTGCGCAAACGGAATATACGTGTGTGTACACATATCATATATGGTCTGCCTCAAGAGACACATGAGATGATGCTGGACACTGGACGGGCAGTTGCCAATATGGATGTACAGGGAATCAAGATTCACCTGCTGCATCTGATGCGCAAAACACCAATGGTGAAGCAATACGAAGCCGGTCTTTTACGTTTTCTGGATCAGGACGAGTATATCAAGCTGATTGTAGATACACTGGAGATGCTTCCACCGGAAATGATCGTACACCGTCTTACAGGCGACGCACCACGTGATCTGTTGATCGGACCGATGTGGTCCATGAACAAATGGGAAGTGTTGAACTCCATTGATCGTGAGCTGCGAGAGCGGGATTCATGGCAAGGTAAGTATTGGAGGCGAGCATAGATGGGCTTTCTTTCGGTTCTCAGCTGTGCACATCAGTGGATTGCTTCCCGTCTGCAGCCAGGTGATCTGGCGATAGATGCAACGGTTGGCACAGGAGCAGACACACTATTTTTGGCACAACAAGTAGGCAGGCGTGGTCAAGTCATTGGATTCGATATTCAAAGTGAAGCCCTCACGCTGGCACAGGCCCGGATTCGAAAACAAAATGATGAAGCCAAGCTTGGCTCCATCTCCATGCTTCAACTAAGCCATGATCGAATGGCAGAAGCAGTTCCTGAGTCATGGCTTGGTGCGGTTGGTGCAGTTATGTTCAACTTGGGGTACCTGCCCTCAGAAAGTGCAGATTCCTCCATCATCACCGAGACAAACAGCACAATCGCTGCACTCGAAGCTGCACTCGCTTTATTACGTCCTCGCGGCATTATTACGGTTGTGCTCTATCCTGGTCATGACGGAGGTGCACAGGAAGCATCAGCCGTATTGGAATGGTCCTCTGCCCTGCCGGTGGAACAGGCACAGGTTGTGATGTATCGCCAATTGCAGCGAGAAACTTCTCCTTTCCTGATCGGAATCGAGAAAAAATAATTTCCTTTGTTCACCAAATACAATAAACTAGACACAATCGCAAGGCGAGCTATTAACGGCTTTTTCTTACTGCGATCTGTGTTCTACTTCTACATATGCAAACGTATTCACTTGTTTGCTCATGGCGACCACAAGCCCATGACTGATTAAAGCGATCCACCATTTCATATACTAGAGGAGAGATTACTGATGTCTACGCCATACCCATTACAATTCCAACCTGAATTCAAAGAACGTGTGTGGGGCGGTCGTGCGCTGGAGCAATTCGGCCTTACGCCCCCTGAAGGACATATCGGAGAAGGATGGATGATTGCGGATCATCCAAACGGTACAACCAAGGTATTAAATGGAGCACTTGCTGGCAAGGGTCTGGATGAAGTTCGTGAACAACTGGGCACCGAATGGCTTGGAACTAAAGGCGTTTCCGAAAAAGGCGGCCGTTTCCCCCTTCTGATTAAGCTGCTTGACTGTAACGATGACCTATCCGTTCAGGTTCATCCAACTGACGAGTATGAGGCACTTCCTCCTGGCGAGCTTGGCAAAACAGAAATGTGGTATGTACTCGACGCAAAACCGGGCGCACATATCATCTATGGCTTGAATGAAGGCGTTGATCGGGCAACATTAAAAGAAGCATTGGAAAACGGCACGGTGATGGATACCCTTCGTCAGGTACCTGTAGAGGCCGGCGATACGTTCTTTATCCCTGCCGGAACAGTGCATGCGCTCTGTGCAGGTGTCGTTGTCGCTGAGATTCAGCAAAACTCAGATACGACGTACCGGATCTACGATTATAATCGTCCAGGGCTGGATGGCAAACCACGTGAGTTGCATGTTGAAGACTCATTAAATGTCACCGCCTATGAGGGCGCAGGTGCCTCAACGATGAAAACAAATAACGCTACTCCTGGTGAATGGCTCAAGCTTGCGGAATGCCCTTATTTTGTAGTTGAAAAAGGTATTGTGAATAAACGTTGGGAACTCTCCACCAATCCTGACAGCTTCACGATTCTCGTTGTCTGTGAAGGAGAAGGAACTTTGGAGTGGGCACATGCTGAATCAGACAGCATTGAATTGAAAGCTGGACAATGTTATCTCTTGCCAGCCAATCTGGGTTATTATACATTAAATGGAAATACCACTGTTCTTCGCTCTTATCTGCCATAAATCAAGCTTATATGTAACCTGTGAAGGAGGAATTACACGAGATGCAGGAATCTACCTTTGCCTTGGTCGCTAGTGAAGGTACCCGTATTCATGTGTACCGCTGGCTTCCCGATCCGGAATGCAACGTTAAAGGTGTAGTGCAAATTGCACACGGCATGGGCGAGACGGCAGCCCGATACGCCGAATTTGCCGACATTCTTACCCAAAATGGCTATGCGGTTTATGCCAATGACCATCGGGGTCATGGCAAAACTGTGGAGAATGCCAAGTTGCTTGGTAATGCTGGTATCGATGCCTTCCGCTGGATGGCGAGTGATATGATCAATCTGGGCGAAGTAGCCGCCAAAGAAAATCCTGGGGTCCCCATGTTTCTAATGGGACATAGCATGGGCTCATTCTTGGTACAACATCTCATGTACGCGGGTCATGAGCAGTACCATGCCTTTATTTTATCCGGAACAAACGGAAGACGCGGTCTGCTCCGGTTTGGAGAGAAGCTGGCCTTCTTGCAGTGTGGCATTCAGGGTGCTACCCACCCCAGCATGCTGCTCAACGCGATTGTATTTGGTGGATTTAACCGCTCTTTCCGCCCCGCGACGACACCGTTTGATTGGTTGTCCCGGGACTCACAAGAGGTTCAGCGATTCATTGATGACCCCCTGTGCGGAGCGGTCTGTACAGCAGGCTTTTTCCGCGACTTCTTCAAATTGCTGCTTGAAGTCCATCTTCCACACAATATGGAGCGCATACCCAAACACAAACCCGTATACCTGTTCTCAGGTGAGAAGGACCCTGTTGGACTTCATGGCAAAGGCGTTCTTAATCTGGTCTCGCAGTATAAGAAGCTTCAGCTGGAGAACATTGAGTATCGCCTGTATCCGGATGGACGCCATGAAATGCTGCATGAGATCAACCGAACAGAAGTAGCCCAGCACGTTGTGAACTGGCTAGAGCGGAATACCCCTGGCTCGAATACACACCCTAGTCCGGTGAGTCCTACTGAGACCGCTGACTCTATATAATAGATTCAGAGAACAACATACCAAAAGCCAAAAGAAACCCCTGAATCGGATGCTCAGCTCACGCTGCACTCCAGTTCAGGGGTTTTCTTGTTAAGCGATATGAATAATAGCTATATTCAAACGTTATGGATTAACCTTCAATCAACAGGGATTCCGGGTCTTCAAGCAGTTCTTTCACGGTCACGAGGAAACGTACCGCTTCACTACCGTCGATGATCCGGTGATCATAGGACAACGCGATGTACATCATTGGACGGTTCTCCATCCGCTCTGCATCAATCGCCACTGGACGAAGCTGGATCTTATGCATTCCCAGAATACCCACTTGAGGTGTATTCAGAATTGGCGTAGACAACAAGGAACCAAATGTTCCGCCATTGGTAATGGTGAACGTTCCGCCTTGAAGATCAGACAACGCCAGTGTGTTGGAACGAGCTTTGGATGCCAGGTCTGCAATGCTCTTCTCGATCTCGGCAAAGCCCAGACGATCGGCATCACGTACAACCGGTACAACCAGTCCTTCCTTCGCAGATACGGCAATGCCGATATCATAATACTTTTTGAGAACAACATCTTCACCATCAATCTCTGCGTTGATTGTAGGGAATTTTTTCAAAGCTCCCACAACCGCTTTGGTGAAGAAGGACATAAAGCCCAGGTTGATCTCATGTTTCTCTTTGAACTTGTCCTTACGGCGTTTACGTACATCCATGATGGCAGTCATATCAACTTCATTAAACGTAGTCAGCATGGCTGCTGTCTGCTGAGCCTCTACCAGACGTTTGGCAATGGTCGCACGGCGGCGAGACATCCGCTGACGCTCCACTGGTTTGGTATAGGTAGAACTTCCAGTTGCCGGAGCACTTGGTGCTGCTGGAGCTTTACTCGCAGGTGGAGCAGCAGGAGCAGGAGCCTGATTGTTATGACTCTTCACATCGTCCTGGTATACCCGTCCAATCGGATCTTTACTCTGAACCTGATCCAACTCGATACCACGTTCACGTGCAAGCTTACGGGCAGACGGTGAAGCCGTCTTGGCACTATCAGATGACTCTGGCGCTGCCGCAACAGGTGCCGATGGTGATGTTGGAGCTTCAGGTGCAGGAGTAACGGCTTTTTTCTCTTCAGCTACTGGTTCGGAAGCGGGTGCACCGCTTCCTCCTCCAGAACCAGCTGAGAGTGTACCGATCGTTTCACCGATCTCTACCGTCTCTCCTTCTTGACGAATGATCTTCTCCAGCACGCCACTTTCTTCTGCGCTGATCTCAATATTTACTTTATCCGTTTCCAGTTCAAGAAGCACATCACCCTGATTAACGGTATCCCCTTCTTTAACCATCCATCTGGATACAGTTCCCTCAGTTATTGACTCACCCATTGCAGGTACTTTAATTTCACTCACAGCTGTTACCTCCCCAGTGGAATATTATTCTTCGTCGTTTGTTTCAACGCAGATGTAATAATCTGTTGCTGTTCCATACTATGCACAAGCTGATAACCGCTGGAAGGACTTGCGTGTTCCGGGCGACCTTCGTATCTAACGGTTGTGCCTTCCGGGGCAACTTCACGAAGACGAGGCTCCATGTATGTCCAGGCACCCATGTTTTTGTTTTCTTCCTGTACCCATACCAGTTCTTTTACATTGCTGAAACGTGCAAGGACACGTTTGATCTCTTCTGCCGGGAACGGATACAACTGTTCCACACGAATAATGTGAAGCCATGACCGATCTGCTTTATCTTTTTCAATAGCATCTTCCAGGTCGATGGCAATCTTGCCACTGCACAAAATAATGCGTTCTACACGATCCGGCTGTGTCCCCAGTCCAGCTTGTTCCAGTACAAGTTCAAACTTGCCTTCACTGAATTCAACTGCCGGTGATGCAACACGCGGGTTACGAATGAGACTTTTCGGTGACATCATCACAAGTGGACGAGCATCTTCCGTTTCAGTCAACGAGGCTTGACGACGCAACAAGTGGAAGTACTGAGATGCACTCGACAAGTTGGCAATCGTCATGTTGTCTTCTGCACAAAGCTGCAGGAAGCGTTCCAGACGAGCACTTGTATGCTCAGGTCCTTGACCCTCATTCGCATGTGGTAACAACATCACCAGACTGGACTTCTGAGACCATTTGGCGCGGCCCGCTGATACAAACTGGTCAAATATAACCTGTGCACAGTTGGCAAAGTCTCCGAATTGAGCTTCCCAAATGACCAATGTATCTGGTGAATATACGTTATAGCCATATTCGAATCCAACAACGGATTCTTCAGACAACGGACTGTTATAGATTGCAAAGGATGCTCTTGCCTGTGGCAAGTGATGTAATGGGCAGAACTTTGCTCCATTCTCCGAATCATGTAACACCAGATTCCGATGAGCGAATGTAGCACGCTCGGCATCCTGTCCACTAATCCGAATTGGCTTGCCATCTGCCAGAATGGTTGCAAATGCGAGTGTCTCCGCAAGGCTCCAATCCACTTTTTCCCCTTCGTTCAGGGAAGTGCTCCGGCGTTGCAAAATCCGCTGTAACTTCGGATACACATTGAAGTTCTCAGGCCATTTCAGCAAATCGGCATTAATGCTGCGCAGATTCTCCAGTGGTACCGCAGTCGGAGTAATCGTAACAGCCTCCGGCTCACTGATTTTCCGTTGATAATATTCATGTACTTCATTTTTCTTCATCTGGTCATAAGCTTCTTTTAATTTGTTCGTTACTCCATCGCGAATGCTCGTAATGGATGCATCATCGATAATCGATTCTTCTTTCAACTGATCCTGATACAAGTGGCTTACCGTTGGATGGTTTTTCACCTTGTCATAAACGATAGGTTGAGTTGTTTCGGGATCATCGGTTTCGTTATGGCCGTAGCGACGGTAACCGATCAAGTCGATCAGGAAATCCTTTTTGAAACGATTGCGATACTCGGCTGCCATACGAATGGCTGCAATACAAGCTTCCGGATTGTCCGCATTCACGTGTACAATCGGAATTTCGTACCCTTTAGCAAGGTCACTTGCGTAATACGTTGAACGGGAATCACCGCTATCTGTAGTGAAACCCAGACGATTGTTGACGATAATATGGATGGTTCCGCCATTCTGATATCCTGGCAGAGCTTTGAAGTTAAGCGTCTCGGCAACGATCCCTTCGCCAGGGAATGCTGCATCACCATGCATCAAAATGGTAGCTGCCTTCGTCACGTCCTGCTTCGGATATCCAGGGTCACGACGGTCATCCTGAGCCGCACGAGCAAACCCTTGTACAACCGGATTAACGTATTCCAGATGGCTCGGGTTATTCGCCAGAGTAAGGCGTGCCTGTACAGTTTCCCCGTCTTTTACAAAACGGTTGGCACCCATATGATATTTGACATCCCCCGTCCAACCGTAGTTGATTCCAGTCGAACCTTCCGATGGAACCAAATCTTTGTTCGGAGCATGATGAAATTCAGAGAAAATTTTGCTGTACGGTTTGCCCAAAACATGAGCCAGTACGTTTAACCGTCCACGGTGGGCCATACCCATCAGAATGTGGCTTGATCCGGCTTCCGCCATGATGCGAACAGCTTCATCCAGCATCGGCACAAGCACATCGTTACCTTCGATGGAGAAACGTTTCTGACCAACAAATGTTTTGTGAAGATAATCTTCAAATTGCTCGACTTCAACCAAACGTTCCAGCAAAGCCTTACGTTCTTTCGACGTAAGCGGAGCTGGTGATGTCCGGGATTCCGCGCGGCGATTCAGCCACTCACGTTCTTGAACTTCGTGCACATGACTGAATTCATAGGCCATGGGTCCAGTGTAAATCTGACGCAAGCGTTGGATTGCATCCCATCCGGTTGCTGTCTGCCCATCTGCTCCTTCCCAGATCAGGGAAGCAGGCAAAGCTTTCAGATCTTCTTCGTTTAATTCAAAATGCTGAGGTTCCAGCAAAGATGTGTCTGTATCTTCACTGATTCCAAGCGGATCTATATCTGCAGCAAGATGACCATAGGTACGGATGTTCCATACCAGTTTACCCGCTGTAACCGCTTTCTGTAATAATTGAATGTCTACGCTTCCGGAAGCCAATTGGGCGTTGCCGGAATTCGAAGTTGTGCGTGCATCCCTGCCAGACATCGGCGGTGCACCCCATTGTTCAAATAGTTCACGATAAGCCGGTGTAACCGAACCAGGGTCTTGAGTGAATAATTCATATTGTTCCTGTACGTATCCCATATTGGGGCCATAGTAACTTTCCCAGGGCTTCTTGTTGCCTTCCACGATCGTCATCGACGTTCCCTCCGTCTTGATTTAGTCATAAGTTTTTGACGGAAATCATTGACTAAGCCGTAATTTGCGTTCGTTCAACATTTTAAGCGAAATTTTTCATGAAGTCCAATAATCGTGCTGTTGGTGGTAGTAACGTTAGTCCGACGCTCCCGTCAAGGTTTGTCTGCGTTTTCAAAATCAAAGTAAAACAATGATTGTATATACCGTCGCACAGATGTCGAATACTGTCCTGATCCGTTCGAAGGTTACACTTTCTCCACTTCTTCAAGTGAAGTCCGTGTTCTACTATCTATTCTATAAACTTTTACGCTCAGGAGCATTTCCTATTTTTAGTCCAATTGATGCATAAATTAGATGAATCGAATAAATCGATCAATTTGGGTAGAACAACAAACGCTTAATTACAACAAAATAGGCATACGATCTCCCATTTTACCTCCTTAATTGAATTGTGGTCCATTATGTTCAAAAACAAACCGTCCAGTTAAACATTAACCATTTGACGTCACATTCAACAAGTAATTGGGGTTTTCTTCAAGTGACCAACAGCAAAAAGCTGGCCCAGACATGAATTATCCGAGCAGCTTCTTTGGATTCAGCAAATTTCACCCCAGCGATTACTTCCTATTTCTTTTCATCCTCTGTAACAGCATCCAGATCTATGGCCATACGGATCATATCCACACAACGGATACCATCCTCTATAATCTCTTCCTCATAATGCCTCACAAAGAAGTCACGTTCAACCCCAATGATGCGAAAACCGCAACGTTGGTATAACTTCAATTGATGAAAGCTCGAGTTGCCCGTCCCAATCTCGAGAATCCGGCAGCCCAATCTACGTGCAGCTTCCATCGCTTCCTTAATCATGTGTTTGCCTACACCTTGTCCCTGCAGTTCTTCCTGTACGGCAATATTAACAATCTCCGCAGTCTCTGGACGAGTCTTCAACAATACGAACTCCCCAACCATCTCTCCTTCATATTCAGCAATAAAACAAACACCCCGACTCAGGTACTCATCCACAATTGCTTTTGAAGGATCAGCCATCAATAAAAGTTCGTAGGGTCTCTCTTCTTCCCAGTCCAAAATCCGGAACGACAATTTCATGCCAATCTCCACCTTTTCATCGTACAATATTCATTTACGTCTTGTTTGCAGAAGCCTATGTATGGCAAATCCACAAATATATCATTCTTCATTTCAACAAACTAGTTTACTCAATCTATTAATCACACACTATTACCCACAGACTAGTCATCTCCTATAAAAATAGTAAACTTCATTATATCATAATATTTGGATATAAATATATAGATATGGATGATACATTTTGAGGCATTATTTTTATCCTAACCCAAGCTTAAATGCTCATGAATTAATTTCCATTCCCCATCAAGCGTCGCCGCACTGTATCCTTGCAGGGCATGCTGGTATCCCATGATTTTTACTCCTTCTGACGGTTTAACTTATTGGGTCTCACTCTGTTCAAGTACGGAATCGCTATACACCATAAATGTCTCTTGCAGCGTACGTCCGGATGACTTCTCCCAGATCACGCTCCGCTCAAAAGTGCCTTTTTGGAAAAAACGCGGGAAACGTTCAGCAAACCAATCCTGCATAGGCAGCTCAAAAACCCGCTTCATAGGCACCCATAACAGTTCGCCTTCGGGCGGATCTTGCAATAATTGACCCTCGAATGAAGTCGCCAAATAGTTAAATACCATGTACCGCAATCCTTGTTCGGGATCACAGAACTCATCAAGCCCTTTATACGTAATCTCATTGACTACTAGCCCCGTCTCCTCCAGAACCTCCCGCACGGCACCATCCACGATACTCTCCGGAAAATCTACCTTCCCCCCAGGAGCGATGTATCCCGGAAATCCTTTGCGATCCGGCCGATTCATTAACAACACCTGATCATTCATTTTGTCCCATACCATACACATTGTTAATATCTCTATTCTAGTATCCATATTCGTCCTCCTACTAACATGCGCTTCTCTGCTGTACACTAACATTTCTGGGAATAACCTGTGTTTTCCTTCTTTATTCCCACTCTGATTCATTCGTATTTACACCGGTCTCACAGTATAGTCTATGATGATATATATGCATACGAAAGGCGGACGCCCTGTACACCTGTACATCAGAAGCCCGCCTGTTTTGTGATATTCTATGCTGGTCTTTCCTCAAGCCTGGAGTTTCCAGTTCTCAGTTCAATTCCGTAATCAACACCCGGCGTTCCTTCCATTCAGCCCGGCGATAAGCCTGTTGCATACCAAATTTGCGGATACTTGCCTTTGGCACCGATTTATATGGTAAAACGATCGTAAAGTCCTCATCAAACGGGAAAAAAGACAGGCCTACTTTTTCATTCGATAACCACTCTGCCTGAATCGGCTGTCTGGAACAGGCATCAAACGTACAACTGAGCCCCTCTGCAAAAAAATCATAACGCGCAGCAGGTGTTCCAGGTTCCTCCATACAGAGGAACAGACTGAGCTGATCACAGAAAAGCATGATCTCCACATCACTTTGCAGCCTCTGTTTCAGTGCTTCAGCATCACCACCAAGCTGTTTCTCCCAATCCAGCTGACGTTTGTGTTCTTGCTGCAGATAATCTCGGATGTCATCATCATCCTGAGCATTGGCCCCCAGATTTTTCTGAAATAGCTCCGTGTACATCAAGCTACACAATAATCCGGCGTAGAGGTTTTTCTGACGGACTTCTTCAATCCCTTTATGGTAGAATACAAAACGCGGACGCAATGGAAAATCACGAAACGAATACGGCGATTGACTGTAATCATTCCAGAACGGAGATGAATCCAGTTCAATCCAGCCACGGTCATGTTCCTTGGCCGCTAGAATCAATTCATCCCGATGCGAAGCATCAGCTAATAATTCATTTTTCCAGTGGAAAGCCATCTCTCCGGCTACTAATCCATGCTCATGCTGTGCGGTCAAAACAAAATCATGCTCTCTCTCATATACGATCATGTGCTGTCACCCTTCCGCATGGTATACGTTGACTTTAACATAAATTGGGTTAAACTTTCCTATAAGTTGTATTTCGCTCCATTTTGACGAAAGGCATTATGAAGTGCACAATGTAAAGGTGTTGTCAGTTTCCTGAAATTTGATACACTAGGTTGTGTCCACAATTATATTACATACAGAAAGCGGGATCTCATGAATTCATACTCTCCTTACATCGAGTTTAACCGCAAGGAATGGGCTGAACTTAAAGAACATCAGACCACTCTTCCACTGACGGAAGCCGAATTAGAACAGTTAAAGGGATTGAATGAAGAGGTATCGATTCAAGAAGTCGAAGATATATATTTGCCTCTTACCCACTTTATTGACCTATATGCAAGAGTTTCACGAGAGCTGAATCAACTAACGGCCTCCTTTATGAAAAAAGAAGCTCTCCCCACCCCCTACATCATTGGAATCGGGGGAAGTGTTGCCGTGGGCAAAAGTACAGCGGCCCGTTTGCTACAGGCACTGCTCGCCAGAGGTAAGAATAGTCCGAAGGTTGACCTTGTCACCACCGACGGTTTCTTATATCCCAATGCGGTGCTGCAAGAGAAGGGCATCATGAACCGCAAGGGATTCCCGGAAAGCTATGATATCAAATCCCTGATTCAGTTCATGGGTGATGTGAAATCTGGCAAGCCGGAAGTGAAAGCACCCGTCTACTCTCACCTCGCCTACGATGTCATTCAAGGAGAAGAGAAGCAGATCTGTCAGCCGGATATTCTCATTATTGAGGGTATCAATGTACTTCAGATCAAAAAGGAAACGCCTTTGCTGGTTAGTGATTTCTTTGATTTCTCCATCTACATTGATGCGGAAGAAGAGCACATACGACACTGGTATGTTGAGCGTTTCAAGCTGCTCCGTAATACAGCGTTCCAGAACACGGATTCCTTTTTCCATCAACGATTCGCCAATATCGATGAAGAAGAAACCGTGCGTACGGCCAACCAGATCTGGCAAGATATCAATGCCAAAAACCTGCATGAAAACATTTTGCCAACCAAAGGACGTGCCAGACTGATTCTGAAAAAGGAAGCCGATCACTCCATTGGGCAGATTCAATTGCGCAAACTGTAGACAACACTCGTGCAGTACACTTTGATGTTATATCTAATTACCCTTAAAAGGAGAGAAAAACACATTGCAAACCCTGATTATACTCGGCAGTATTATGATGTTCCTGGCTGTTGCTTTGGGTGCTTTTGGCGCACACGCGCTCAAGCGCAAACTATCCGCTGACATGATCAAAATCTATGAAACCGGTGTTCAATATCACCTCATCCACGGACTGGGCATCATCCTGATCGGACTGCTGTCAGACCGTCTTGAATCCTCCTCACTCGTCATGCTTGCCGGATGGCTGATGTTCGCCGGGATTATCCTGTTCTCTGGCAGCCTGTACGTTTTAAGTGTGACGGGTGTTCGCAAATTGGGAGCCGTTACCCCACTTGGCGGAGTCGCATTTTTGGCTGGATGGGTTATGATCATGATTGCCGCATTGTAAATATGCCCCATGGATAAACGAAAAGAGTGTTCTGGCTGATATAATATCGCTGGAGCACTCTTTTGCTGTTTAATCTGTCCAGATTCTTCGAATGGTGGACAGCCCTGCATCCGGTCGTTGTCTCTCCAGCACATACACATCCGGGTTAGACAGTTTGGTCCACTCTTCATAACCAAAGGATGGTTCATAGTTACGAATAAGCAGTGATAACAAGTTCCCATGTGTAACCACGGCCCCGTGCTGTTCTGGTCTGCTCCATAACTCTTCCAATAGTGCCAGCCCCCTTGCAGCCGCGTTTCTCGAAGATTCCCCGCCTTCTTCCACCCAATCCACATCATCATATGTACGTTTCAGTACATCCATCCAGTCAGGCAGATCAAGAGAGCTAAGTACCCTCTCCTGGAGACGTTCATCCGTATGTATATGTTGCAGCATTGCTATGCCCAGTGGCATAGCCGTCTGAACGGCCCTTTTCCATGGACTGGAGACAATATACGTTATGGAATGATGAGCCAAGATATCTGCAAGCTTTTCAGCCTGCCTGATCCCTTCATCTGTAAGCTCTGCATGGGGTTCCTGCCCTGTGGCCTTGGCGTGACGGATAAGATAAATGGACTGTATAGCTATCACCTCCTATGGTGTAACCTACTTGGAATTCATCCCAAGATATTGAAGTGCACTGCACATCTTCTCCTGCTCTTCCGGTCGGCCTGATGAACTGAGGAAAGTGACCTGTTCCCCTGTTCTGTCTCCATGTTGAGCCACCAGTCCAAGCCGCTGCTTCAGATGGTTCACTGTACCTGTACTGCCATCAATAATCTGTATATGATCGGGCAGAACCGTGCGCAGAATGGACGTATAGAATGGATAATGCGTGCAACCAAGCACCACTGTGCCATACCCATGAAGATCGAGATCTGCCAGCTTGAACCGGAAATAATCAGCGATTTTGCCCGGATCAAAATCCAGCTGTTCACACCACTCCACAAGTTCTGGCAGCGCAATGGAATCCACACTGTGGTGATCATCAACACGCGATACCAGTTCGTTATACTTGGTTTGGCTCAAGGTGAGGGCCGTGGCAAATACAAGCACTCTTTTCCCACTGTCACGATTCATCTCCACGGCTGGTTTGACCGCAGGCTCCATGCCAATGATCGGGATATCGTACTTGGTGCGCAGTTCCTTCACAGCCAGACTTGTTGCTGTATTACAAGCAATCACAATGGCTTGGACATCCTCCTGAACGATGGCTTCCACACAATCAAAAATATGTCCTCTAACCTCATCCGCAGACTTCGTTCCATATGGGACATGCAGGGTATCCGCGTAATACAGGAATTTTTCTTCCGGAAACTGTTGTAATGCCTGATGCAAAACGGTTAAACCACCGATGCCTGAATCAAAAAAAGCAATTTTCTTATTCAAGGATTTCACCTCTATAATGTATTCTTTCGGGTTCCAAGAACCTCTCAATGCTGCTCATGCTGACTGGAGGTGAGGTTTGTACTTCCGGCTCATCACCCACTAAGATGATAAGCCATTATTCTACGCTCATTTTATACTGCTTGGACCAGTCCTTGCCACTATGCCATGCCTCTACAGGGTTATGCTCTCCAAGCAGTTCAGTACTTGCCTGAGCCATGATCCATTCCTTGAGACCATTATCCGGACTGGATTCGAGCTGCTGTAACAGGAGAAGCAGTCCGGCCTCACCCGTATGCAGGATGTCCTTGTAAGCCTCCCGGTTACCAGCAATATAATCATTCGGATTGCTGCTGGTCAGGAGAACAGGGTCGCTAACCATCTGCTGCAGGTTGCTTTCAATGGTTGCTGATAATGCTTGTTCTTCTGTCCGAGTCGAACATGCTGCTACCGTCAATGCTGTGCATACGGATAACAAACCCAGAATCAGTCTTCTGCGATTCACCGTCCCACTCCTTTCAACAACGAGTTAACGCAACAGATTCGGCTTTCATGCTCAAGCCCCGGCCAACTACAGAACAAGTTCCCATTGTTCTTCGGTAAGCTCCTGACCTGACAACATCTGCTTGCGGACTTCCTTCACTTCAAAGCCCACAGATTGATATAATCCACCCGCCCCTATGGGTGATAAATTCAGCAAAGCTATAATCATAATTATACTCGTTTCGATAGATTCGGATATGCGCATCAATGACATACTGCAGATCCTTTTGTACGAAAGTGCGGATCATCAGACATCACAGTCCTTCCTCAAATCCACAGTTGTGATACTGAAATCCACACCGAACTGAATTAATCCCAGTTTACGGGCAACATGCTGTGAAGCGAGATTATCCCAAGATGTATTGTAGATTGGCATGCGTCCCCGCTCCTTGACATAATACTGCCAGCACTTTACCATTTCCGCTGCATATCCATGTCCTCTATAACCGGGTGCCGTATATAGACTCGCTTCCGCCCCATGATCGGAGAGCCTTGCGGAGCAGCACACTGCCACAGCAGAATTCCCAATGACATAAGCGGCAACGGGACTTTTTTCATACAAGTAGTCTGTTAATTCAGGAAAATGCTCTGCCAGCAAATAACGCTGCTCCTGACCAATCAACTGAACCTTCTGATTCCACTCGTGAGATAACTCAGGAAAAGCATAGGCGGGTCCCATCCACACACGGTTAACTGGCTCAAAGGTTTCCACCTTTCGAATCAGTTTTGGAATATCCAACGGAAGTTCGCAATCCCTACCCAACTCATCCATTAGATTAGGCGGTAACTGCTCATGATAATAGATCAGTGAACCAGAAGAAGTCATGCCGATAAAAAGGGCTGGGGCTTGCCCACCACCTGGCTCGTTAATGCTTATGAGACGCTGCTGCTCATTGATTGTATACAACGTGCTCACCTGTATTTTCAACATTTCCATTGACGACAGGTTGGATTTTGGAAACATAACTAAGAAGTTAACCTTTGCAATAATCGTTTGCCTTCACTGCCTTTACCAGCTTCTTGCTGCTCCAGAAAATCGGATAATTCACGTAAATCAGCCGGGCGATATCCAGCCCCGCACCCGCAATTATGATAGGTATAACCATGACGATACAGTATCATCACTTTGGCCCATTGTTTGGTATCATTTTGCTTGGGCGCCTGGAAATCCTGTCCCATGCTAACCATAGACGTGGCACATTGCGGGCATTTATATTCAAGTTGGGCCACCACCTCAGGGCTTAGGTCATGTCTGGAAACTTGTTTAAATGATTTGCGACAAATGAAACATGCATAGATGTCTTTATATGGTCCTGACATGGCATATCTGCACATCGTCTGCACCCCCTTAATAATTTCCATTATACGGGATTTCACACGCACATACGAATGGAATTTGCACATTTGCGAAAATCACACTGCTCCACTCATTGCCTTTGCACGGCAGCTTGTTCCCAGGCCTCACCAAGTTCCGCAATCGATGCGTACCGCTCGGACCGCTCGTCGCTCACTGCACGCATCACAACGTGATACAACGCTTCTCCGGCATCCCATCTCTCATAGGAACGATCCGTCTCCCCGCCAAGCAAACCAAACGCCATTGCCCCCATGTTGAATACATTGGTAACCACATCTATGGGTGCGCCTAGCTCAAACTCTTCGGGTGACATAAAGCGGGAAGATCCCCACATACGCCCCATGGTATTGGTAAAAGAGCCCTTCCGATACAAGTCGATATCACAAATTTTCATAAAGTTTCTGTCAAAATCATAGATCAGACTGCCATCATACAGATCAACAGCCACATAACCTCTTCGTTCCACCTCGATATGAAAATTCAGAATCTGCTCCATCGCCTGAATACGTGTCTTCACTGGGAGTTGTCTGAACCGATAGTAGGGCGAACGCGGATCTTCATACTTAGCCGGAGGCGGAAAATACCAGTGGGAGTGAAGACACTCCCCATCCACCCAATCGAAGACACAGGCATACCCCTCATCCGTTGCAAAATGATCCGTTAGTCGAATCAACGTGTCATGCGCGAGATCCTCATAGACGGAAACAGATGATTTCAGATTACGAATGGCTTCCGGGGGACTTCCCGTATGATTCGCATGAATTGTATGTGCTCCCGCATACTTTACGAACAATCGCTTTCCATCCTTTTGCACAATACCGAAGGAGAGATTCCCTGAATCCTGCTGATCGAATACACGAAAGACCGTACCCAAGGGCCGTAACCAATCGAAAGAATGAGACTCTTTTAAAACAAAGGAAACACTATCTATCTCATGTTTAACCTGATCTGTCATAGGACTCCTCCTGTGGTGATATCATCATCCAATCTTGAGGGCTCTGTATAAAAGTAATTCATATGCGCCTCATCATATCCCTGACCGTTGACTTCCAAGGCATTACGCTCGATGCCATAAATTTCAAATCCATATCGCTCGTATAAACGTCGGGCTGATTCATTGGTTGTCACTACACTCAGATTAATCTGCTTGATACCTTCCAGATGTCTTCCCCGATCCAGCACCTCGCGGAGCAAACGCGAAGCCAGCCCACTTCCCCGATATGGCGGAGCTACATAGACGCCCCAGATCATGCCTTTGTGCCTGAGCTTTAGGCCGTGTTCCCTTTTGAAACCCATCATTCCCGCCAGTGTTCCTTCTGTTGTATATGCTCCCAGAATATAATCATCGGGCTCATTATGTATGCGTTCCCGTACTTCATTTATGGGGATCTGAATGGACAATTCAAACGAAGCCCCGAAGGCTTCAGGATGTGTTTTCAATGCTTCCAGTCGCAAAGGCCAGTAGAGGTCTGCTTCATCCCGTTGAATATTGCGAATGTTATAGTGCTCTTGCTTTCGGCCTTCATTCATTCTTCGACCACTCCCTGCATCTCATAAGGATAATCGATCTGAAGTTTTACATTCGCTGCCGCTTCCTGTCCTGCGAGCAACCCAACAACATAAATCCCCAGATCAATGGACGTGGCTACTCCACCGGCTGTAATTACATTTCCATCTTTTACAATCCGCTTCTGAATCACCTCAGTGACATATGGCTCAAGCAAATTATATGCACGGGGATGTGTTGTTGCTTTTTTGCCAGATAAAAAACCAGCTGCACCCAGCAGCAGAGAGCCTGTGCACACCGAAACCTTCAAAGGCACAGACTCAGCCTGTTTCAGCCAACCTACAAATGCCTCGTCATATCGAAGCTTGCGCGTTCCCATGCCCCCGGGGATAAACACGAGATCATATTCCGACAGGTCAGGCTTCACCCGATCCACCTTCAACGTTAGACCAGACTCATCCGTGACCTGATCTGTCATTGCACAAGTTTCCCACGTCGTTCCTTTGGTAGGTTCAAAGAAATTCAACCGATTGATCACATCATAAAACCCTGCAAAATCAAGAAAAGTCAGTCCATCAAACAAAACGAATGCAATTTTCATTGGTAACCTCCGCGTTTTAATTTGGAGCATTCTGATTATGTTTCTGATTCCGATCCCGTTCCATTGCTTCCTTCACCCGGTCACGCGCTGGCAGCTTGCTATTGATATGAAAGAGCAGACCCACAATCGCAAGAAGTAAAATAATGACGATGAGTTCAAATATGGCTAACCCCTCCCATTCGGAAATTACGCAATCGTGACTCGTACCTTATCTCTATTTTAATCCACGGGCGATAATCCGCTCCAGCCACTTCCAGGGTAGCAGTGCTTTACCTATGATGAGCACACGCGAACCTTTTCCGAGCGCATATCGAAGTCTTGGTGCACGCATCCGTGCAATTCGGCCAATCAGATCAGCTACCTCCTGTGGATCAGGTGCCGTCTCGCTCGCATGTTGGGAATAACGAAGAACCGCATCCAGCTTATGTTTATATGGAGAGTCCTCGTTTCTGTGAATTTCCCCCAGACCTTTATTCCAGATCGGCGTGCGATAAGAGCCAGGCTCAACCAATACCACCCGAACACCAAACGAAGACATCTCATGCCGCAGACTTTCCGTAAATCCTTCCACAGCGAATTTTGAGGCGGCATAAGGCGCATACCCTGGAAAACCGGATAACCCACTGACACTGGACAAATTAACAATTAACCCCTGCTTCTGTTCACGCATCACAGGCAGGACTGCACGTGTCACAGCGATTAATCCAAACAGATTCGTTTCCATCTGGCGCCGCCAATCCTCCATTAATACTTCCTCAATGAATCCGCCCACCGCAAATCCCGCATTGTTCACCAGCATGTCGATTCGGCCATTGTTGTGAAGTACGGACCCCACCGCTTTGTCCACCGATTCAGCATCGGTCACGTCCAGTTGTACATATTGCAAACGTTCAGCTAACCCCGCCTGTTCAGCCAATTTCACCAATTCTTCTCTTCGACTCAGGTCACGCATCGTAGCAACAACAAGATATCCCTGCTTGGCAAGGGTGATTGCGGTAAGCATACCAAAACCACTGGAGGTACCCGTAATTAAGGCCACCGGTGCGTTCGCTCTTACATTTGTCTTCTTCACTGCATCAAGACCCGTGTTAATGCGTCCCTGCCCGTCCTTAGTTAAATGTTCCTCTGCTGTCACGGTGTGTCCTTCTTTCCTCGGTAAATTACTTACTTCCCGTTCCTACCTATACCGCACGGCCCCTACTGCTTAATCCGCCACTCCATTATGCCGTCTCTCCACCCTGCGCAGCTTCGTAAGTCCCGGTTCAAACGTATACGGTACAAATCTGATCTCAGGTAAGGTGCATTCAAGCCGCTCTCCCAGCTTCATCAGTTCCAGCAGTACATTGGTCTCTACGTGAGCCATCACTGCGCTCCCGCCAAGCCGAAGGGATACCTCCATTGTTCCGTCCCCTTGCTGCACCACACGATAATGTTCAATATCCGGCGAAGCCGCAATGACCGAACGGGTAACGAAATCTGGAAAGACAGGTACCGACTCACCCGTATGTAGTTGTGTAAAATAAAGCGTGTCATCACAGCGGCCTTCAATCCGCTCAATGGCAGTAAACGGGGAACCACAGGCACATGGCAGCGCCGCCTCGGTCAGAATATCATTCAGCCGATACCGGATGATCGGCTGTGATGTTCTGGAGAAGTCCGTAATAATGGGCACAAACCGCCGGGTGGCGGGATCAATGTACTCTTTTTCAATATGCACGATGTCTTCATTCAAATGCAGTGTGCCATAACGACAGGTCGCACCCAGGAACCCTTCTGTACACTGATAGACTTGACTAACGGTTTGTCCGAACACCTGCTCCAGCACCTTGCGATCCAGGGGGTCCAGCACCTCGGCAACCGAGATGATTTTATCCGGTACAGCAGTCAGTTGGCCTGCCACATAGGCATCCGCCAACAGACGCAGCATGGATGGAGGAGCTACCCATACAGTAGGTTGGTATTCTTCCAACCGTCTCACCAAGGTCTCCACACGCTCTAGCAGATCAAAATACTGAAACTGCAATTTGCCACGCTGCACCGATTCATACAGATTACTGTTGGCACGCAGGAAAAACGCAATCTTGGCAGGTTTCCTCAGTCCACCGGGCAGCAACTTAGCCAGCACTGTGCCCGTCCACGCATCCTGCTCCCGATCACTCACCAGAAATATCCCCCGGTTCCCTGACGTGCCCGAAGACAGTCCAACCGTCACGCCTTGAATGGAAGGTTTGAAATCACGCGTTTCTTCACTTTCACCTGCAAGAGCCAGCGCTTCGTCCTTGGTAATACCCACCGTGTTCAGTGTATCGAAGTGCTCCATCATGATTGATTTGTTAATCAACGGAAAGCTTCTCCAGTCGGATGCGTCCACGTCACCCCACCACTTCCGGTAAAACGGAGATCGGGCACGGATCTGATGAACATGCCGAATAATCCGGCGCTCTTGCCAGCGCTCAAGTTGTTCTCGCGTTTTCCATGTTCGCAGCCCACGTGCGAGTGCATAATGAACTACAATGCGAAAGGTATTACTCATCGTTTCTGCCCTCCCGTGCCCCAAGCGTCCAGTACATCTCGACAATGACTCGGCACAATCCGAATCTGGGGAAATTGCTGATGCAGCTGAACCAGCTTGTCAAAGTTACGGTGGTATTCCTGTCGATTCGACATAATAATACCCGCGAGCGCATGAGGTCTGCGCTGTTCACGAAAAGCCCGACTTGACCACACCGCATCCGCGCAAAGAAAATAATCATGTTCTTCTGTACGCAGCAGGAGTCCCATCATACCTTCCGCATGACCGGATACATCCACCCCAAGCAGACTGCCATCACCAAAGATGTCGTAGACCTCATCAAAAGGGAACTCTTTCCCCGCTCTCGTCCATCGCTCAGGCTGACGCGTAACAGGCCATGATCTGGCCATAAAATCCTCAGGCAACAGCCCCGCAAGAAAACCTGCTTTTACAGCCTTAATTGGACCGAGTGAGCGCACAGCATCATAGGCTCTTGGCAGATAGATGAATTGTGCCTCCGGGAAATCTCGTACACCTGCGATGTGATCACCATGAAAATGAGAGAGGATGATATACCGAATATCCGAAGCTTTCAGTCCAATTCGAGCCAAAAAATGAACGGCACTATCCTCTTCACGATAGACCACAGGTGTAATATGACGATACAGTGCGTTGGGCAAATGAGCCGTTTCTTCGAAAAAGCGGGAGCTATATCCCGTATCCAACAGGATAGGTCCGTGTACGGGATGAATGATGCAGGCAAATCCTGCCGGGAAAGGTACTGGGCTTAACCGACCACCGCGCAGCGTCAGAAACTCTGGATGTGTACAGTAACCCGCCGCACCCAAATATAGTTCTACTGGAGTTGTCGTCAGCATGATTCTGCCCTCCACCAGTCTGCAAATTGTTGTAATCCCTCTTCAATGGACACCCGAGGGACGTACCCCAATTGCTCCCTTGCATCCGTAATATCCAATGTCTGTGGAATAGATAAGGAGCCGACTGTATACCGTGTCAACGCAGGTTCACCCAACGCAGGAATATAGCCATGAACTCGCTCTAGCAACGCTGCCACACCATATGCCATCCGATAAGGAATGTTTCGACAACGCAAGGGCATATCCAGCATGCCAAACAGGCTGCTCACCAACTCACTGAACGCCCTTGGATCGCCATTGGAGATATTGTAGGCTCTACCAAGTGCTTCTGTAGAGGCATCGCGGCACAATAATAAGGCGTCCACCACATTATCCACACAGGTCAGATCGATTAACGCCTGTCCACCACCGATCATCGGCACGCCCGATTTTGCGTTTGCTGCGACAATTCTGGGAAATAACGTCTGATCATACGGACCAAAGATCGCTCGCGGTCGAATCATGATCGACGGAAGTCCCTTCGCATGCCCCTCCATTACAACCTGCTCAGCGAGAAGCTTCGTGGCTGCATAATGATTGGCTGGTTTGGATGGCAACGGATCATTCTCATGTACGTTATACCGCGGGTTGTAGTTAAAATATATACTCGGAGTTGAGACATGTATGAATCGCTGCACCTCATTATGCAGGCAGCCATCAATGAGGTTTTGTGTGCCTTCTACATTACTGCTATAAAAGTCACGATATTTACCCCATGGCGATGATAGTGCCGCACAGTGAAACACCATATCCTGTCCTGCACACGCTTCGTTTACTACTTCCTCATCCCGTATATCTCCATTCAGGAATCGGATTCCTGCCAACTCAAGTTCTGCACCAACCTTTGCCTGTCGGCCCATGCCAGTGACTTCCCATCCCTCTTTGGCAAGCCGCATCGCGAGGTGCCTGCCCAGACATCCCGTAGCTCCTGTAACCAATGCTCTATTCATTGTTGTTCACCGTTCCATTCTATGTCATGAGTCAAAGCTTCAGTCAGCGAGCACTTCTGCGATCTTGCCAGACGCCATGCGGCCAGCACCACTCCGAATTGTTCCATTAAAGGCTGGATATCCTGCCCTACATAGACCACATCCCTGGTTCCACGCCACGCAGCTATCCATGCACGGAGTTTCCCTTTGCCAAAGATCTGCTGTACTCCACTTCCCAACATGGGAAGCATGAGCATGGCTTTGCTGTCCCGTGCGGGCGTGATCATTTTTCTTTCTTTTACCAACGTCTCCGGTTCAGTCAGTGCACGCACCAAGTCATCTCCAGGGTGAAACAGATGAATCCCACTCGTTGCCCTCGGATTACACTCAATTGCGTACACCTGCCCATCCCGACCTTCTATAAAATCAAACCCAATCTGTCCACTAAAACCTGTTGCCTCAACAAATTGTCTCACCCACGCAAGGGCACCTTCATGTTCTACCTGTTCAAAAAAAACACTCGCTCCCACGCTACCTGTACGATAGCGGCTGTCGTAAGTGGAATGCGCAACCAGTTGCCCTTCATGCGCTATGCTGTATGTACATAACATCTGACCAGGAATGTAGGCCTGTGCAACCCAAGGCGAAACAGAGGATAATTCCCCTTCTTCCGGTGGGTCGTTACGGATATGTCGACGGCTCTTTTGGCTTACGTTTCCTTCCTGATCAATCCCTGTCCCAGCGTCATCGGTCATGAGTATTGGCATGCGAACTTTGGCTGCGAAACGGGAATACACCGGTTTCCACACCCAATCTCCTACTTTTCCCAGAACAGACTGAGCTTCCATCCATTCCTGCCGACTGTTGATCAGGCGTGTATCTGGAACTGAAAGACCGAGTGACCCTGCAAGCTGGATAAAATCATATTTATGATGCAGCTCATGCAGCTGCTCCAGAGTTGTAACCAGAACACGGCAATATGCACGCAGTCTGTCTGCCCCTTGAGCAACATAGAATACTTCTTCACACATCGGAATCAACAGGTCAATCTGCCAATCCTGTGTCAACCGTTCCAACTCCGCCAGATAAGCATGTGTCTCATGACGTGGCGACGGGACCACAGCACACTGTTCCACTGCACGAGATAATCTGGTCAGATGCCGTACGGCACTCTCCGCAACATAGACCCGATGGCCTGCCCGATGAAGCATCCGTGCCAGATCCAGCGTTACGGGAGCCCTTCCGCCTGTAAGCAGCACACGGAGAGAAGCAGCTGTACGATGTCCTGTTTCCCCAGATCTAGTACTCAAAAATGAGTCCTCCCAATGATAATCCGGCAGCCGTGCCAATCATCAACACCCGATCTCCACGCTGAATACGCTGTTGTCTAATCGCTTCATGCAGACCCATCGGGATCGATGCCGCAATCGTATTGCCGTGATTTCGTGTGATGTCCATAAACCGATCTTCAGCAATGCCAAGCTTCTTGCGAATCAGTCTCATCGCCATGGCACTTCCCTGATGGGGAATAACCAATTGGAAATCCTCCATCTGACACCCAGTCGCCTGCAACATATCACCAATGAATCCAGGCAAAAGTCTGGATGCCATGCGGAAGATCGCCTGTCCATCCATATGAAAAAGGTAGGGTTCAGGCTGATCCGCCTTATAATTCGAAGCATGCAGCCGTGTACCTCCACCTGCAATCTCCGAGAAGCGAGCACCTCGGCTGTAGGTTTGAAGGGAAGCATGTACAATCTGGGAGGATGACCCTTCAGGCGAACGTTCAATAATAACAGCGGCCGCTCCATCTCCAAACAGGGCCGCACTTTCTTTATCAGACCAATTTAGCCCGGCTGAGGCAATCTCGGTGGCTACGAGCAATACTCGCTGGTAACGTCCAGCATCTACCATATAGGAGATCACATCGAGTCCGTTCAGGAAACTCAGGCAGGTTGCATCCATATCAAAAGCAGGCACGCCTGAATCTTGCTGCCCCATGGCCTGCTGGATAAATACCGCCGTACTTGGCAACGGTTGTTCCTTCGTGCCACTAGTACACACCAGACAGTCGATATCACTGAATTGTAATCCTGCATCCACCAGTGCAGCTTCCGCAGCCCGCGCGCCCATGAAAGAGGAGGTTTCTTCACCCGAAGCATAATGGCGCACACCTACACCTGTGGCTTTGCTGACCCAGCCCGCAGGCACGTCCAAGCGGCGATCCAGTTCCTCATCGGTGACTTCCTGTTCAGGCAGGTACTTCCCTGTTCCTGCGATCCTTACTCTTCTAAGTTGCATTTCCCCAACCTCTTTCTGTTCATCTGACTGATATATTTAAGTTCAGCTAATTGTATTTACACTTACACTGCGATGACAGAACAACTTTCCGATCACTGTTATCCCCAGATTTTTTTGATTCCTTCTTAAAAAGGGAAAATCTGGGGATAAGCATATGCTTCCGATGCAGCTTTCTTTCAGAAAGCTTTTAGGCGAACGCTTCGCTTCTTCAAGTTATTTCTGTCCTCTCCGTTATCGTGTAAATGTTTAGTTGAACATATATAACAAAAGGGCAGATGCCTCTGCCCTTCCTGTTGTGTTTTCTTTTGTATAAAGTGTCATTTCTTCTTATTCAAAATCTCGGCAAGAGCGGCATCTAGTGTACCGTAAGTGAACGTGAATCCTTCTCTCTCCATTCGCTCGGGAATCACCCAACGACTTTTGAGAACCAGTTCCGTCTCGGTCTGAATGAAACGTGCGCCCAGTTCAAGCATCCAGCGAGGAGAAGGCAGGCCGATCCGAACACCCATCTGTTCTCTCAGACGCGCCATTAGCTCCCGATTCGTCACTGGATGCGGAGAGGACGCATTGAACACACCATTCAAGTGTGGATGCTCTTGCAGATAAATTACCATGCGGAAGAGATCCTCGATATGAATCCAGCTGAACTGCTGTGTTCCTGCGCCTTGAGATCCTCCCAGTCCAAAACGGACGAGGTTCGTCATGGGCACCATCACACCACCCTCGCCCAGCACAATCGCAATCCGCAGTGCAATCTGACGCGTAGACGGCAGACTGAATTCAAAGAAAGCCTGTTCCCACGCCTTGGCAACGTCGACCGAGAATCCGGAGCCAATCTCGCCCTCTTTTTCCGTCATGGGACGATCTTCAGCATGTCTGTATATGGTTGCTGTACTCGAATTAATCCATAGTTCAGGAGGATGATTACAAGCCAGAACGGCTTCGCCGAGAATGCGCGTGGTACGGGTTCTGGATTCCAGAATGACTTTGCGATTCTCATCCGTATAACGGCAGTTCACCGATTTACCCGCCAGGTTAATCAACATCTCTGCTTCTTCCAGTGCCTCTATGATTCCTGCACGATCCTCCCAGGCAATATGACCGGGCTGACGCGAGATAATTAACACCTCATACCCCAGCTTCCTGAACCTTTGGGCAAAATCCTGTCCGACAAATCCCGTTCCACCAGCTAATACAACCTTCTTCACGGTATCCCCTCATTTCCCATACTGGGTAAAGAATTCGTAAGGTATAGATTGGAATGCTTCTATGCATGCAAAATGCAGATATTAGATTAACACCGCCGGTGACCCGTTGGTTTGATTTAATTCGCACCCAGGGCTGCGTACAAGCGATCCCGCTCTTCAATAGCCCATGCGTTTGCAGGATTTTGTTCCAGCTGATATCGGAGTTCATCATAAAAATCATGGATCATGAATCCGTCCGGCAAGTTCCCAAGCATCGCTGAAAAGTTGTACTCGGGCAGTGTTCTCTTTCCTTCACTGATCTGCTTCAACCAATCCATCCACTTTGCAAGAGTAAGCACTTCCTCCTGCCATAACTCAGCCTGTAACCCAAGCGCATCCTGAAGTTGCTCGTACGCCAATGGATCGGCGAAGACGCGGCAGGCCTGAACAGCCAGTTCGTACAACTCGGTCACTGCACGGCGTACCTCATGCTCAAGTTCGACCTCCAAGCCTCCCATGTAATCCTGAACCTGAATGCTCTGTCCATCATCGTATAATAGCGGTGTCTGGGCCAACAGGCGTACAATCTCTTCCATCTCGTGCATTGAAACTCGCTTCTGCTCATAGAGAGCAGGTAATTGATATGCTGTAATGATCATTCACTCCTACATCGTTCTTCTATTAATGACCTATATTATAACATGGTTTGGCAATCATCTATCAGGATAACTTGACTATCCACTACAAGTTGTAGTAGTTTATACGTACTACGTAGTGTAGTAATACGATCGTTATGGACGCATAACGATGTTAAGGAGTGTTCACTGTGAACCAGATTCAAAAATTATCCGAAACAGAAATGGAGTTAATGGTTGTTATATGGTCATGCGCCCCACCGGTCACCTCGACAGAACTATTAGACATATTTGCCGAGAAGGGGAAAGCGTGGAAAGCGCAGACCATGTCTACCTTTCTGTCACGGTTGGTGGATAAAGGCGCACTTACCGTCACGAGACGTGGACGGACCAATGATTATGTACCTCTTCTACAGCCCGAAGATTACAAACTACAGGAAACGCAACATGTTCTTGATGGACTGTATCAAGGTTCAGTCAAGAATTTGGTTTCGGCCATGTATGATGGCGACAAGCTTTCAGACGATGACATTTCAGAACTGAAAAAATGGCTTTCGGAAAAGTAGGTGCAGATGATGAACATCTTTTTTGAAATTCTGTGCAGCCTGACCGTGGCGGGAAGTATCGTTTCTGTTTGTATTTTGGCACTACGACTTATACCCGGTTCTGTTTTTCCGACCAAGTGGCTCTACAGACTCGGTAAACTGGCTCTCTTGTTTTATCTCTTCCCGGTATCTCTTGGCCTTTCATGGCTTTTGGATATTGCATTCCAAACGACATCAACTATACCGAATACGGAGAATGCAGCAGCTTCGGGTGTAGTTGCAGGAACATTTATCCCCGAACAAACCATTTCGGTAACCACTGCCTGGTTCTTGTTATGCGGATGGGGCATTGGAGTCATCAGTTTTTCTGCATGGCAGGTGTACTGTTATCGAAGATTTCTGAATGAATTATCTCGTACACGTACCCCAGTCCTCTGTCATAGTGAGGCAGCTATACAGCTACCATTAATCAAAGAGGCTTTGGGTCTCAAACGCAATATCACGCTTGCTCACAGCACGCTAGTACGAAGCCCTATACTGGTTGGCTTGTTTAAACCCACGATATATCTGCCACCCGAAAATACGGTGAAAATGGACATCAGCATGGTAATTCATCATGAGTTGGTACATCTAAAACATAAAGATCTGTGGGTCAAGGCTGTGACCTTGGGGGTTAGTGCCCTGCACTGGTTCAATCCCCTGATTCATATGATTCGCCGGGACATTCATACCTGGAGCGAGTTGGCCTGTGATGAAGATGTCGTGAAAGAGATGTCCCATGAAGAGCGGAGACGATATGGTGAGACAATTTTAAATGTGATGGCGGGAACCAAGAAGATGCCTGCTCAATTTTGTTCATCCCTATCGGGTGAAGGCAAACAATTAAAAAGGAGATTGATGATTATGTTTAATGTAAAGAAACTGAAAAAGAAACATTGGATGATAAGTATGGGAGCCCTCCTGCTTATTACAGGAGTAAGTACGTCCACCGCAGTATGGGCATCAAACCATACGGTTAAAGTAGAGGCTGAAGCTTCTGAAACTGTGCCTGTTCCTTCTACTGATGGATCTTCTGAAATCGTAGCTTCTCCCAACAAGGTCGGAATTTCCGAAGCTGTAACTGCTCCTTCTACTTCCGAAACCCCTGAGATCGTGGCTCTCCCTGAGGATGAAGTTTCCGAAGCTGTGCCAGTTCCGTCTGCTACTGAACCTTCTGAGGCTAAAGTTGGAGAATCAGCCACTGTTCCTTTTACGGGTGAATCTCCTGAAATCGTAGCCGTTCCTTCGAATACCCAATCCCCCGAAATGGTAGCTCTCCCTGGGGATAAGGTTTCAGTAACTGTACCTGCTCCTTCAGAGAAATAACCTATACATTAAGGAGCAGTAACATCCTTATATGCAAACAGGACGAAGCATAGATCTCCAGCTTCGTCCTGTTTCCGTTTTCTGTCATGTGCACTAGATAAGTGTTTTGATCGTAGCAAAATATTCACGGATCATGTTGACGGGTTTCAGATAACCCGGTGACGGGGCCGATATGCCATATTCTGCCGCATAACCGTTCTTGGCAGCGATATACTTGGAGCGAAACATATGATAGTCACTGGTGACAATCATGATCTCAGGGTGTTCTAACCCGGATTCAAGAATGATTTTTTTGGAAAAGGCCAAATTCTCCTGTGTACTTGTGGAGCGATCTTCCATAATGACTTGGGCAGGGTTAATCCCCTGTTCAATCAGATAGTTTTTCATGGCGAGCGCTTCGGGAATCGATTCCCCCGGTCCCTGCCCACCCGATACAATGACGGGTGTCTGAGGGTGACTGCGAATGTAGTCCAAACTTGCATCTAACCTTTGTTTTAGGGTCAATGACAATTCCGTTCCACGGATGCCTGAACCCAGAATAATGACATAGTCCGCTTCTTCCGGATCATTCGCACCAAGCTGTGTAAATACAAGCGCTTCGATAATGACAAAAGAGACGACAGCCACGCTAAATCCGGTAAGGATAATCCGTTTCAGAATAACATGCTTCTGATAGTCAATCCGCCTTAGTACGATAAAAGCCACCGTGATCATTCCGAAAAACATGACTGGGAACCTTTGGCCCCAGAAGGCCAGGAACGCCACAAAACATGCCAACAGGACAAGATCAATGATCAGCCCATTTTTGTGTAAGAACTTTTTTATCAAATCCGTAGACACTCCTTCTTGTACCCGCTATTCCGCAAATCACTTATTATTCAAGCTGTTATTATCGTTAGTTTCGGCCATTGTTCCTGCCAGCACTTCTTCTGTACTCTCTGATTATAATAGTCAGCATCCGTGAAGAACGGACTTTTGCGGACTACGAGATGATACAGATCATGCAAACCATGCGGAGCACAGATGTTCACCCGATCCTCTTCACCCAACTGTACGCCTATAGCAGTCACAACTTCTGGCCAATAGCGAAGAGCATCTTCAGTAGAATGATAAGGAGTTGTGCCATTGCGCAAATGCATTCTCGCCTGATTTTTGACCGACCACTTTGAATTGCCGGTCTCCTCTCGAAGCTGTTGTTCGAGCTGTATGTCTCGCTCCTCACGCAAGTCTTGCGCATCATAATAGACAACATCAATATCGCTGTGAAGTTCACGAAGATCATATCCATGCAGAACATCCCAGATATAATTACGAATATATCCTGCACCTATGTAACTTTGAGGCAAATGGAGACTACGAACTCTCCGCAGGTCATGCATTAATTGCTCGTGTTTGATGATCGTCTGAATGAATAAGTCCTCATGTAACATATCTGCCTCCTGCAGTTTACCTCATTGTCCTCTTATAGAGATAAACTCTCGTTCCAATATATCATGTTTACCTGGCTGCAATAAAATGAACAACGCTTGAACATCCTCTGTACAACTTCGAATCTCTGACTAATCACAACCAAATAACCCATAAACAGCTTCGATGATCCGAATGTTTATGGGTTACAATGATCGAGTTTGAAACGGTTAAAATTTATTTAATTGGTATCCAGATTTGTGGCGGTTGATTGGGGCCCGGGTATACTTCCAGCTCCGGCATATATGCGTGCTCATAAGGGTTGGATGGAAACCATTCCGAAATAATCCGTTTCCACAGAAGCTGCATACTCTCCGGCATCGGGCCTTCTACTTCAAATACACTCCATTTGGAAGCAGGCATGGTGAAGCTTGATAATCCTTCCGGTACTTCACCATCGTAAGTTGTAGCGATCCAGTATTGCATCTGTTTTTCCTGAATTTCGCTCTGATCCACAACGACACCGAGTAAACCTGGAATATCCCCATTGTTCAGTTCAAACAAACGATCCTCTGTGCCGCTCGTCCACGCTTCCTGCCACATCTTCCCGATGCCTTGCAGATGTTCTTGATCTGCATAGGAGAAAGTTTGCTCTACTCCGACCAACGTAAATTCGGGATGTTCAACGATTTTATATTTCATCGGCTCTGCTCCTTTTAGACTCACTTGAATCACCAGACGATTATACGATTGGACAGTGTTACTATTCTTTCGAGCCTCACTGGGTGCGATCCCATGTTGTCTGCGAAATGCTTTGGAGAAAGATTCCGGTGTGTCGTAACCGTATTTAAACGCCAGATCAATGATTTTGTGATCACTTTGCAGAAGCTCATGTGCCGCCAGTGTCAATCGTCTGCGTTTTATGTACTCAGCTACAGTAACATCAGTTAATAAGGCAAAGGTACGTTGAAAGTGAAAAGGAGAGATATGGGCCTGCGCTGCAATCTGCTCCATCGTCATATTTTCGAGCAAGTGGTCTTCCATATATTGAATAGCGACCTGTAATGCGTTGATCCAGTTCATGTAATAATCACTCCTTGATGTCTAATATAACGGATAAACCACCCAACAACCTGTCATGTTGTGCTTTCATATGTCCGGTTAATGTGCAAAGACGTTGTTCATATAACACCTGCTCACAGAATTTGACAATATAAACAAATTACTATAGCCTACGAGTATAATGATCGTTCTATCTTATTTTGAAGGGAGAGTATCACTGATCATGAGCAGCAAAAAGGAAATGCTTTTGAACGTGGCTGAAGAATTGTTCTACCTTCACGGTTTCCATTCCATCGGTTTGAAGCGGATTATCACGGATGCCGGGATCGCGATTATGACGCTATACAATCATTTTGAGTCGAAGGATGATCTCATTGTCCAGGTGCTCCTGCGGCGCGAACAGCGTTATTTGGAACAACTCCGGCAATATGCAGACAATAAAGCACAACCCATGTTCCTCAATCTGGCTGAAGGACATGCAACCTGGCTGAAGGAACACGAATCAAGAGGTTGCTTATTTCTACGCGCCAAAGAAGAATTCGGAGGTTATACAGATCATATCATCGTCCAGACAGTGAATGCGCATAAAAGACATATGAGAACGTTAATCCAAACATTGGCGCCTGCTGCAAGTGATCGAGATCTATTGCGATTCTCCCTGCTGCTGGAGGGTTCCACGGCACTTGCTGAGACAGAAAATGTAAATGACGTCTGCCGTGAACTGATCCATATGACGCAAACCAGTTTCAAATAAAGCTATTCCGGGTGAGTTAATATTTCAACTCACTTTTTTATTTCATAAGAAATATAATGATCGTTCTATCTAAAAGGCGGTGGATTAAATGAAAAAAATTATCTTTCCAGGCATTGCACTAATCGCTGTATGTTATGCATTCGGGCGATTCGGTTATGGACTGTTTATGCCGGAAATTTCGGAAGCTTTACAATTAAATGATGTAGCCTCTGGCGCGATTAACTCAGGAACGTATATTGCCTACTGTCTGTCCCTTCTAACTGCACCACTGTTGATTAATCGCAAGGGACATCATTATGTCATTCAATTGGCAGGAATCAGCGCAGTGATCGGATTAACCGGCATTGCCCTGGCTCAGAATGCATGGGTTCTTACATTTAGTATATTTCTAGCAGGTTTGAGTACAGGCTGGGCCTCTCCAGCCCTCGGTAACACGGTTAATGCCGAGCTTGCTCCCGAGCTACAAGCAAGAGGCAACAGCTGGATTAACACAGGGACCAGCTTCGGGATTGTAATATCAGGTCCACTCTACTGGCTGTTCACGGATTACTGGCGTCTAACCTACATCCTGTTTGCTGTGATCGGTGTTGTTGTTCTGCTGTGGAACAGACGTGTTATTCCACCTACGAAGACACTGCCTTGTACCAAGTCTCTCTGGGCATGTATGAAACCAACCAGACCAGGGTCCGCTCTGCTCATGGCTTGTCTGTTGACAGGTTTCAGTTCTGCAATCTACTGGACCTTTGCCCGCAACTTCCTCACAGACGAGAAAGGGGCCTCCGATTCGGAAGCCGTGTTGTTCTGGATTGTGATGGGGGTTATGGGGATACTCGGTGGATGCGCCGGTCGCATTATTGAACGGTTCGAGATTGGGTGGTCCTACCGAATGGGCATACTTTTATTGGCGATCTCACTGGGGGTAATCCTTCTTCCATCCATGACTGCCAGTCTCATCTCTGCGATCATATTTGGGAGCACGTATATTTTCCTGACCAGTGTATTTATCGTTTGGGCGACGAGACTATTCAGTCCAAATGTGTCCATCGGAATTAGCCTTGCCTTTCTCGCGCTGGGTGTTGGGCAATTTCTTGGCTCATCCATGGCAGGGTATACGATCGAAGTGTTTTCCAATACAACGGCATTTCTGGCCTTTGCTGTACTCGGCCTGTTTGGATTGTTAATTCGGGTGAAATGAATGACATAGCAACCTTCTGCTCGTGTTATTCTACTCGGCGCACACTTCCGGTCACTCCATGTTGAAGCTGTACATCTGTAAAAGTAACCGTCGTCCCTTGCCCAATGGGGGACTGGGCCACAATGCCAACTTTGATTTCATCCGGGCAGTCGAGGCCGAAATAACGTACCAACTTCCACTTCTCTCCATCCTGAGAATAATGGAAAGCAAAGCTCTTGCCTGCCCGGGCTACACGTAAATAAGGCTTGTTAACGTCTACGGGTGCTGATACACAATCATCCGAGTTACCACGAGTAACAACACTAAGAATAGACGGCTGTTCTTCAAAATATTCGAAGCAGACTTTAGCCCAATTCGTATCGTCCACCCTCACCATCAGGCAGCCTGAGTCATACTGTTCTTTCATGTCCACCTGTACTCGAGTGACGATGCTGAAATCTCCCTTGACTATCGTATGTAAAAATGGAGCTGAAGCTTTCACCGGCTCACCTCCCGGATCAATGAAAAAGTCACTGATCGGCGAAACAGTTATCGTTACTTTGCCGTCTTCAATGGACCAATCTGCTGGCTCGTTCAGCCATCTCAGGTTGGCGGATAATGTTTGACCTGAACAATGTTCGAATAGATTCGTCATGTGGCACACCCTTTGTGTTGGAGTATAAGTTCTCTAATTTCTCTATTTGTATTCGGTATATGTCATGGTTAATCCTGTAGGTTTTACATCAAGTTCCCATCCCTCGATATCGTACACTGATATCTCCGCATGATCACTTCTTGGGATCGATGATAATATCAAATTTCTTCATAACGGTCTCAGTCATGCGTGCACGATTGGATATACGTTCGTCCCAGACCTGTACCTCAATATATCGTTCCGGCCCCTTATCACCTTTACGGTTCCATTCCTGAGGCCACCCATAGAACTGAATAACTTCCATGATTTCATCCTTGGTATAGATCTGCTTACGATAAGGTTTAGCATCGTCAAACCTCATTGTTGGAAACAAGTCCCCGTAGGTAAAACTCACAACTTCAACTGGAAGGTCACCCCATGGAATGATTACATGATCGGGTTCTGAATACCAGGACAACAGCCATTCGCATGCACCGAGCGTCAGATAATGGGGATATGATTGTACCGGCTTCCCACCTTTGGCAACAAACTGCTCATAAGCCCTTTGTTCAAGTGTTCTGCGAATTGTCATGTAATCTGCGGGTCGCCGACTGGCAAAGTTCCGTCCCTGAAGACGAATCTTCTGGGTAACTGTTTCTGCTTCATCCGCAGACAGGCTGGAGAGATTTCTGAAAGGACCAAGACTTTGTTCAAAATAATGATAGGCATTCCAGTTGTTCATACATTCTCCTCCTTTGCACAGGATAGATTTGGACTTTCGAAATCAGTTGATAGAGATCGTCATTCTTTATTATTAATAAGGTAATTTTATCCAAAATATGATAGACTGGACAAACGAGATTACTTCAATAATTTGAATCACAACAGGAGGTCATCCTATGTTTGGTGTTAACGTGAAAAAAGTAGAAGATCAACTGGTCATCCGGTGGCAGTTTTCCAAAATTGAAATTCCCATCACACATATCACATCGGTCACCCTGGATGATACGTACGGTGGAAGCGAACCATCTGCGATTCGGCTCGGTCCAGTCAATGGCACAAGCGAGAGGATTCTGATCCGTACAGTGAATCAATCGTATATTTTATTCACTTCGAGCGTGACTTTATATCCCAATATCCAAGCTATGTTACACCCGTCAAACTAGATTGTTGCTCGAACCAGATTTTCATGTTTCTCGGAAGAGGGCCCCATGTACATATGCACACCAACAAATGAAGCGTTAGTATTCGCTGTAAGAATTAATGCGAATACTAATGCTTCATTGATTCCAATTTAAGTTGAAAGTGGGGTTCTTATAGCCAACTCCACTTCGGTAACTGATCGAGCGTAATAACCTTTGCGCTATGGTACACTTCCTTCAAAAATGCCACATCATTATGCGTCCCGTCTCTCAGGAATCCACCTGTCCAGGTACAGAACCAACTCCAGTGTACATCCTGTTCCTTCATCTGCTTGGGGTCCGGAATGGAGCCATTCTCGGCCAGTGCAATGATTTTTCTATCCTTCACAAGCTCACGCAGGTTGGCGTAACGCGCAGCCAACGGGCTGTGGTCTCCTGCTTCCGGGTATACATCCACACTGACAATATCCACGACATCATCACCCGGATACCATTCCGGTTTTTCCGAGTTCCAGACCCAGATGAGATTGTTCAGCTGATGTTCTTGAACCAATCGATCATACAACAAACAATATAGCTGTTTGGCAGGTTCGGGGCCTTTCGCTCCCCACCAGAACCACCCACCTTCTGCTTCATGAAGCGGTCGAAATAATACAGGTACACCCGCATCCTTCAACTCTTGCAAGTGAACTGCAATCGCATCGATATCCCGGATCAATAACTGATATGCTTCCGATTCAGTATCAGCAAGCGCATAGGCCAGATCATAGGTTGTGGCATCCGTATAGAACCCCCGCCACCACTCTTTACCTGGTTCATTGATCAGATCCGTCGGTGCGTTCCAGTGCCAGCATAACGTCACAATCCCGCCTTGTCTGTGCCAGTCCATCACATCCCGAATCTCCTGGGAGACCGCACCACGCTCTGTTCTTGAAGGGGAATATTCCATGAGATCAAAGCCAATCACAGCTGGCTTTCGGCCTGTATTTTCATTAACCCAGTTAAGATTGCTGTAATCCTGCTGGCCTGATAACATTCCTTTTCGATAACGCTCGACCAGGAACGCCATCAGCTCTTTTGCTTCAGCTGACGCTGCTTTATTCACCGGAACTCTGCTGATCTCACGCACTGTCATCTCTACACCTCCAATTGGATTTACCATGTTAACCCACTACACCAGAACGTTCAATGCTCTCAACGAAATAGCGCTGAACAAACAGATACAGAATAATCAGCGGTGCAATAGCCAGCAAAATGCCTGTATCCACGATCATCGCCACATAGTTCGGATCAGCCTTGATGCCCGAGTTAGAACCAAAGCCCATCAGTTGCGGAATCAACTGGTTCGCCTGTGCAGGCAAGGAAGCCACCTTCAGGGAGATCAGTGGACTTTCACTCATGAATAACGCCGAATAAAACGTGTCATTGTACTGCCAGACAAACGAGAACAAAATGACCGTAATCAGCGGCGAGATTGCATTGGGCAGCATGATACGGGCAAACGTTTTGAATCCACCTGCGCCGTCAATCAGTGCAGCCTCCTCGATCTCCTTCGGCATGCCCTTGAAGAACTGACGGAAAATATAGATGAACAGCCCCGCCTTCAGCCCTCCCGCCGTAGCAGCCGTAATCATTGAAGGCCAGTACGTATTGAGCAGGTTAATGCCGTTCTTCCCCGTGAACAACTGGATAATGCCCATAAAGTCAAAGCTACGGAAATGCAGATACATCGGTACCATAAGCGTACTTGTCGGCACCAGAATCGTCAAAATCACCAGCACAAAGAGCACATTACTACCCGGAAACGAAAACCGGGCGAAGCCGTATCCGGCAAGTGCACAGGATATGGCTGTCAGAAGCGTTGTGATGGTAACGAACAATAACGTGTTCGCCAGCAAAGGCAGATAATCCATCACTTGCGCCGCTAGCCGGATATTATCCAGCGTAAAATGCTGAGGAATCATATAGATCGTCGGATTGTAGATATCCTGCTTATCCTTGAACGCAACTGACACTTTGAGAAATAACGGATATAAAATAATAAATGAAATGCCGATGACCAGTGCATATCTGAATATGGAATAGAGAAGGTCCGATGTCTTGTTTCGCACCCGCTGCATGTGGTAATTCTGTTTGGGAACCACCACCATGCGATCTGTTCCTGACGCAGCCATAATCTGAAGCCTCCCTCAACGTTAACCGTCAGTTGTAATGAACCCGCCGTGACAACACCCAGCCCACTACGATCAGTACAAGGCCAATCACCAAGGTATATAACCAGGACATCGCCGAGCTTAAGCCAAAGTTCTGGGTTTTGAATGCGGTCTGATAGATAGCTTGTGTGACCGGACTTCCGGCAAAGGAATCAATAATGGTATAGATGACATTTGTCAGAATCAACGGACTGACCATGGGAAATGTAATCTTCCAGAATGATTCATAGGCTGTCGCCCCTTCGATCTTTGCAACCTCATACATCGATCCCGGTACCGATTGCAGCGCGGCGAGGAAGATCAGAATCTGGACACCAGAGCTGCTAATAATCTCATAGATCCGCATGATGGCTTCTACAATGTAATCCACATAGGCCATCGGCAATCCCACATCCGCCAGCATACGCACAATGGATACCACATTGAACGAAGCCCCGCCATCAGCAGATGCATCGACCGCACTTGCATCTCCCATCAGATTGATTAATCCCGCAGACTCAGCTGCTGCAACTGCACTGGAAGCCAGAATAACCGGCAAAAAGAAGATTGCACGCGCCATCGTTCTGCCTCTGAACTTCTGGTTAAGCAGTGTCGCCGTGAACAAACTGAAAAACAGTATCATCGGCACATTCAGCAGCATTGCTCCAACCGAATCAACCAGAATCCGGTTGAACGTCGCGTCAACCAGAAGCGCATCCTTGAAATTTTTAAATCCGACGTATTCCAGGACGTATCCGCCCGGAGCAACAGACAGGTTACTCAGGCTGAACCTGATGGATTGCAGGAGTGGCGTGGCAAAGAGGAAGATGAAACCGATCAGCCACGGCGATATAAATGCAAGTCCAAGCAGCGCTCTCCGTGACTTCAGCGATAATCGAATAGTTCTCATCGGTTCACTCCTTCCACCACATAGTCCGTCCCGCCAACCGTTGTCCCATCCACGGTTACTGCATCCGCATTGTAATTCACAAGGATGGATGTACCCCCAGTATAGGTGATCCGGACCACGCCATCCTGAATGCGTTCATGCTTCAGGATCTGCTCATTCTCCAGTTCTCCCAGCACTTCATTAGCCTGCTTATACAAAGCAACAGCATCATCCACCCAATAGCCATACTCGGTTGCGTATGCCGAATCATAATTCGTCAGCTTCAGCTTGGATGATGGTTCATAGGTCCATTGAAAATACGGAGCTGCCCCAAGTTCCAGACTGCGCAGTAACTGTTTGCGGAGATCCTGATCCCCCGACGTGTTCATCGGAGATGCTGCGTAGTTCATGTACCCATGAATGACCATCGCATAAAAAGGAACTTCTTCATCGGTAATATTGAACCGACTCGACCCTTCGGGTACATTCACAACATGTTGTGCACTTCCCCAAGCGTAGCTATTTGCTGCGGATACCATCAGGTTCGGATAGGACTGTGCCAACTTGCCAAGTTGCTCCTTCACAATGTTCTTCGCCGTCTCCCGATGAATCACCCGACTATCCCGATAATCTGAAGTCAGGACTTGCCCGAGATCACGAAGGGATAATCCGCCAAGGTCCAGTTGATTGAATTTGTCAGCAAACTCACTCACTACATAAGGCAGCTTGGCCGCTGAGAGCAAATAATAGCTGTCCCTACTCTGATCCATGCGATTAAGTGCAGGATTGTACGGATACAGTTCTGCTGTCTCCTTTGTGACAAACCGAGCTGCATCCGAGGAAGGAGCAAAACGCATATCATCGTGATAAATGTGCTGGAAAGCCACATCCGGGAACAAAGCTCCACCCGACTGCTCAAGTTTAGCGGACAACGCTTGCAGTTCGGAACGACTGCCTACTTCACTGTCCAACTTCACCTGGGTTGGCGTATGATGGCTGATGCCACCACCGAACCATCCTTGATACCGCATCTGCACGCGGTTTACACCTTCCTGCTGTAACTTCGCCGCCATCTCGGTGGCCTGTTCGTAAGTCGTCATGGCTAAGGTGGTCCGGTAGGGCACACTCAGGAACGAAGCCTTTTTGTCCACCGCACCAAGTACATCTACATAGAACGGCAACTCCGTCTGTTCTGCGAGTGGCTTCAGTACATCCTGCTCTATTAACTGCTGTTGATACAGGCGGGCCATACCTGAGTAACTGGCATCTTCTCCATGAAGGAAATGGTAACGGACCTGAATATCTCCACGGTAAGGCTCTTCGCCAAGCAGCTGAATCTCCTGCATTTTCTGCGAGGTGTACATCTCCAATTCATCCTCCCCGCGCAGGGAGAAGGTCGCATGCACGTGGTTGTAACTGTTCTGCCTGCCTCCAATATCCGCAGAGATACTGGCAATGCCGTCCCCTTTTTCAATCACCGCAAACCAGGCATTCTCCCCGTTCTTCAGACCAAACACAGGCATATACGCGGATTCACTAACCTGAGGACGACTGAGCGAATTATCATTGGGATCTGCGCCATAGACACGCTGTACATACTGCTCTTCCTGGGTTTTCCCGTTGTTCAGGTGGATCAGGCTGCCGGAACCGTCAGGCACGAGCATATAACCCTCGCCCTTTGTATCCGCAGCACCAAAATAAGCGAGCAAATCAATGTTCCGAATGCGGTATTGCCCACTTTCCTCTATCTGACTCAGAGGCACGGTCACAACAAGTGCTCCCTGCTCCAGTCGGTATTCCACTGAAATGACAAAGCTGGGCTTATCGGATACGCCCCCGCCTTCAACCCCGTTCTCCTGATTGTCAAAAGCCAGATCGTCCGCCGTGTAACCCGCCGTCTCAAAGGCTGCCAACATCTTGTTCAGCACAAGTTGCTTCGAGATCTGTCCATCCAGCCGCTCCAGAATATCCGGATTGCTCTTGGTTGGATAATAACGGGCAGATGTGTATCTTGCGACAGTAGCATCCAGCTTGGAAAGAACCTTCTCCTCCAGGCGCTGCTTGCTGATCAACTTCGGCAGTGCGTCAATGCCAAGCGACGTATCACCAAGCGTATAGTTCACCCGAATCCCCTGATCGATCTGCCCCACAGTGAATTGCTTGTTGCTGATGCTGGAACTGAAATTCGGGAAGTTTTCCAGTGTTCCCATCGCATCCCGGAAAGACACGTTCAGCTGGGAGGACAGCACTTCTTTTTCATATGCGGAAGCGAGACTGTCCCCATTCCGTTCTTTCGGGTTGCTATACCAGATCTCTCCACTTTTTCCGTCACGTACTGCAATTTCTGTTGTCTCCTCGTTGTAGTACAGGGCCAATCCCTGATCTTCGGCGACCAGTTGCATACCAGGCACCCCCTGCGAAGAGTCGTCAAGGAATTGCAACGGTTCCTCCGTGACGGGCATGGCTTGGGTTGTTGTATCCAGATAAGCCGCAGCTTCCACGGCTGGAACCCCCCTGTTGTTTATATACAGCAGCCCCGCTGCAATCATGATTACAGCTGCACCACCAGCCAGCACCGTATATAGTCGTTGCCTTTTGTTCACGGATGCCGCCTCCTTTAGGTCCGGAAAATCAACTCACGGTAGATGTTATAACCGAATTCGTACAACTGTTGGAGCATGCTGAAGACGAGGGCACCAAGGAATACGATAATGCCCATCACAATGAGCGTTAGCACCATCGTAATGATTGTTTTAATCACGGTGTACTGATGAACCGTCATCATGCCAATGAACAAAAGCAACACAAACCAGAAGAACGCGATGCTATTAAAAAGATAATAAAAAGCAGTCTCCTCCTGCACCATGAAGCGGCTGATCACGATCATCGGGGCATAGATCAGAATAACCGGAATGAGCGAGTATCCTGTCGCCAGAACGATTTCTCTGAATTTCCCTTCCCCTTCCATCAAGGTCGTTACTGCCCAATTGGCTGTGCACCATAGAAAGAACGGGAGAGCAACTGTGGCGATCTCGATGATGCTGTTAATCGTACGAGGATCGATGTAATTGACGAGAAATCCTGCGTACTGCTTCTGCAAAATCATCATGATGATGGTGAGCACGAGCGCTGCAAAAGCAACGAGCAGCCGTCCCCGGTTATCCGACTTGAGGTCCCAGAATGCATCAATGGGGTGAAAAATGAGATGCAGTGGAAACTTAATGAAATCCTGCTTCACGATCAACCTGCCTCCTCCGTCTCCATTTAACCGCCAATCGGGTCAGGATCAGAATAAAAATTAGCGCGATCGCAGCGGTCAGGAATGTACCGAAGTGTTCCTTCATCATCTCCCGCCGGTGCCTCTTGAACGCGACAGAATAACTCTTGCGATCCATCCCAAGTTCGAAGTAACCCAGCGCTTCCTCGTTTTTCTTCTCCATTAATAAGGACTTGCCAATACCAATATAGGCGATGTCATAGTTGGCATTCAGCTTCAGCACTTCTTGCCAAATATTCACGGCCTCCGTGTCCTCTCCGCGATAGTGGAGTGCCACCGCTTCGTTCACACGGGAACCAAAACGGGTTGGCTCATAGACGACAAGATTGTTCTTGCCCCGATCCAGAACCAAGTGGCGCTCACCGGATTGTTCAATAGCAACAGGCGTTTTGAGCGTGCCCACCTGATTTCCTTTGCCACCGTATATGTAGAGCAGATGACCTTCATCGTCGTACGTGAACACCCGGTTCTGTGTCGCATCAAGTACACTGTACATGCCGTCGCCCAGCACTTTCACATCAATCAGTTTGGATGGACCGGGATTGTTTCGGAAGCGGATATCGCCTTTGACGTCAACATAACCAAAACGCTTTAGTACATCTTCACCAGACGGATTCAGCCGTTTGATCGGTTCATTCGAGCCAGGATCAATATTCGTCGCATACACAAATCCTTTGTGGTCGATATCCGCATTGGAGAACTCCGTTGGGACAAACAGGACCATCTGTGCGCGTTGCGCTTTGGTCGATAACATGCGCCAGATATATTCGCCGTAGTCCCGCTCCACTTTGTTCGTACCGACGTATCCGATAAATTTTCCGCTCTCGTCAAACTGCATAATCCCCTCGTAGACCCCCTGTGCCACAACGTACACCCGGCCCACATGGTCAACCGTCAACTTCAAGGGCTGGAACTGGAATTGGGTCGACAGGATATCCGATTCTGGCTTCGTGATCGTATGAATCAGCGCTCCTTCTCCATCCAGGACAACCACACGACTGTTGCCCGTATCGGCAACATAGATGTGTTCTTCTTCATCCACAAACAATCCGCCCGGAAGGTTGAAGGTCTCCTTGCTACCATCCATCATGAATCCATCGATGACGCGCAACAGCTTAAAACTGGTGTCCAATACGATAATTCGGCTGTTGCCGCTATCCAAAATATAGATCAACCCGGAGGGAGAAACGTTCACATCACCGGGGTCTTTGAACTCACTAATGCCAAGGTCACGACCTGATAGGGTACGCTCGGGCAGATAGGCATCCGGTGAGGGAACAGCCTCTTTCCAATAGTTGTAATTGTAACTCTCATACGGCGCCGGGGAGGCCGCCGCAGGCACGGCATTCACCAGCAGCAGAGATACTGCCGCCAGGAGAACAAGCCATCTTTTCACTGTGCGTGCCATATCGTTCCCCCTTAATCCTTCATGCCCGAGCTCGCCATCGTCTCAATGATTCGGCTCTGAGAGAAAATAAATAGCGTGATCGGCACACTCATCAAAATCAGTGCTACCGCAGCACCCGCTCCTGCCCGGGATATGCCGCCCTGAATAATCTGACCCGCTGCATAATGCAGGGTCTTGAGCTGCTCACTGTAGATGTATCCATTCCCATCACTGCCCCACAACATCTGGAACAGCAGAATGATCAATGTAAGCCAGGCTGGCTTCACATTGGGCATCACAATGGACCAGAAGATCCGGTATTCACTGGCACCATCAATCTTGGCTGCTTCCAGCAGCGCATCCGGGATCTGCTCCATGAACTGTTTCATCAGATACAACCCGAGTGAATAGGCAAATGCCGGAATAATGACGGCCCAGTAGGTATCGATCCATCCGAGCCATGACATGATCATATAGTTCGGAATGGCTGTCACCGCTGGTGTGAACATCAGTGAGAGTACGACCACCTGGAACATGAATACTTTGCCTGGAAACTTGTGTTTGGCAAGCGGGTAGGCCGCTGCGGAAGCTAGCAGCACATGGCCTACAATTCCGATACCTGTAATAAATACCGTGTTGAATATATAACGTGAGAACGGCACCCACGAGTCACTCAGCAGATTCAGCAGATCCGTAAAGTTGCTGAACGTGGGATTTCTGACAAACAAAGTTGGTGGAAAGGTGAAGATTTCATCCAAAGGTTTGAATGCATTGTTGATCGCATAGATCAACGGCAGTACCATGAAAGCACCGAATACGAGCAGAAGGGCAAACAGGGAGAGGCTTCCCGATAGCGAGCGATTCACCCGCTTTTTGCCTGTCGCAATTGCAGCCATAGCTATTCTCCCACCCTTCGAAGCAGTTTCTGTACCAGCAAGTTGGTGCCCACCATAATCATGAACAGCACGGTGGCAATCGCCGATGCGTAGCCCATCTCAAATCGTGTTGTGCCAAAGTCGATCAAATGGGTCACCACAGTCTCTGCTGCATAGTTCACGCTTGGGAACCCGGCCAGCGCGATCGACACATCGGCCACGGCAAACGAGGTTGTCAGCTGAATGACTGCGCCGAACATCAACTGTGGACGCATCGAAGGCAGGGTAATGTACCATAGTTCCTGCCAGCGATTTTTGATCCCATCTACCGCTCCTGCTTCATATAACGTCCGGTCTACAGTCTGCAAACCGGCGATAAACGCCAGAAATCCGGTTCCCAGACTCAGCCACAGCTGCACGAGAATGAGGATGGGCATAATGTAAGCTTCTGTCTTCAGCCATTGGATCGGCTCCAGCAGAAAACCCCATTTGATCAAGAGCCCATTAGCAATACCATAACGATCTCCCGAGAAAATCATCAGCCAGATAAAATACACATTGCCCGAAATGGAGGGCGCGTAGAAGATCAGCGTCATGAACGCTCTCCATTTCGGAGTTAACTCATTAATGATCCACGCGAAGACAAAACAGGCAATATAACTGATCGGCCCGGTAATGATGGCAAACAGCAGCGTATTCTTGATCGCAATCAGGAATACATCATCCTCCAGAAACAGGCGGGTATAGTTCTGCCAGCCAATAAAACGTGGAAATTCCAGCATGTTAAAGTAGGTGAAGCTGAGTATGATCGAGATGACAACCGGAATCACGGTAAACATGAGGAACAGGAGCATATAAGGTGCAAGCAGAACATAGGAATGTTTGCTGGCCTTCATTTCCTGGAGTTTCCAGCTCCACCACGATTTCATGCCCATCCTTGACGCTTTCTCAGGAGGACTGTTTTGTCCGTCTCGGAGTGATATTTGTGGCACGATTAACCCTCCCTCTGCTTACGGAAGACCAAATTCATTACGTTTGACGCGAATCTCGTCCTGAATATATTGGGTATAATCCATGATGGATTCCCTGGCTTCCACTTGGCCAACAACGGTTTTGTAAAATGCATTAAACAGATGGCGGCCTGTAAAATAACCACCGGGTACTTCAGGAATGCCCTTCACCGTTTCGAATTGTGCCTTGAGATTGGCGTAATCCTCCGCAGGCCAAGGTAGGGAATCCAGTGCCTTGATGTTGGCCGTTGGATAACGGGCAGCCGCACCCATCAGTCCTTCCATCTCCCGTCCGAATTCCGCCTGAATCGGTGTACTGGTCCACCACTTCATGAACTCCCACGCCGCGTCCTGATCCTTGGCACCCTCCAGCATCATGACCGCGCTACCTCCACCCGGTACGTCCCGATTCAAGGTACCATCTGCCTGAACGGTTCCCGGCACTGGAACGAATCCCCATAGTCCGCGAATCTCCGGTGCAAATACAGACAACTGGTTGTACATCGTGTAATCCGTTAGTCCAATAGGCATCTGTCCTGTCCGGAAACGGTTGGCAAAATCATATTCCCGCTCCAGCTTGTAATCGGTATAGAACTCCGTCCACTGCTTGAACGTCTCAATTCCGATCCTTGAATCCAGATCCGATTCCTTGTCATCGTTACGATAGAATGCGCCGCCGTTCTGGAGCAGCATCGTTGCATACTGCGAGTTCGGCGGAATATTGACACCCTGCATATTCGCCTGGGTCACAACCGGCATGCCGAATTCCATGTGATTTTTGCTCAGAATCGCGAGTAAAGCCTCGACATCCTCCCAGTTCTGAGGCACTTCAAGTCCGAGTTCTTCGAGCACGTCTTTACGATAAAACAGCATGTTAAAGGTCTGTGTTTCCGGTAGGGCATATACGCCCGAATCGTAGGCATACGGTACAATTGCACTTTCCCTGAACTCCTGTTCTACGATGCTATAGTCGCTGAATTGCGTCAGATCTACAGCCGAGTTCCGCATCGCAAAGTTCACGGGCAGGTCATTACCGATCTGCATGGCAACATCGGGTCCTTCACCGGACAACGTCGCTGGCAGCAAGGTTCCCATGTTGACCAGCTTCAGATTCACGTTAATGCCACTGTCTGGTGTGAAGGTCTTGTCAATCATCGCCTTCATCGTATTCGCCTGGTCTCGTCCGCTACCAATCCAGACCGTTACCGTGCGCTGATCTTCTGAAGTGGCTACATTGCCGATCTGGTTATAATCAATGAAGAACGAATGATAGAATATCTTGGCTTCATGACCAAGCTTCGCGAGTGGTCCCATGCCTGTTCCGGGAATATCACGATCGATCGAAGTGACGTACAGTGCGTCGATCTCAAGGGGTTGCTCTCGTGCCTGCTGCACCCATGTTCCGAGACCACCCGTGTTGGTTTTATAAGCCGCAAGCCGTCTTGGAATGGTATCCGGCTTGTCAATCATCTCGTCCAGTTGCAACGCCATCGTCTTGATCAGCGCTTCCTGATCACTGGACTGTCCTGACAGGAGTCGAAGCTGTGCGGCCACGTCTTTGAGTCGTTTACTTTCCCCGCTGAACACTTCCAGCAGGTTCGGAATCTGTTTCTCCACCCGGTAATCCCGGAATTCATCAGGCTTCGTGCCTGTAATCATCAGAATTCGTCGGTACATGGAGTTCAAGTTGTACAGACTGTCCTCCACATTGCGGATAAGGGGGGCAAAATCTCCGAGGCTGTTCTCCAGCCGTAGCACATGTTTTCCTTTTTCCAAGTGAAACTTGTATGCTTCCTTGCCGCCCATGACGTCAATGCGATAGTCACTCTGATAACGGAAAGGGGCTTTGGCCATCTCTGCAAACGGAACTTCACCATCAATGGTGAGCTTGCGTGTGGAATAGATGCCTTTGACAAAATTCTGCTGTCCGGTAAAACCGATATGATAAAGTCCACTCTCCGGCACATCCACTTCCCATTCAATCCATTGTCCTGGCAGACGCCAGTTAAAGCCGCCAATTGTATTAATGCGTACCTGGGAAGCGCTGTAAGGAGATACAGCAGAACTTGACCTTTCGCTGGTCGGGTATAACGTAGGTGAAGATTTGGCAATCGCGGCTTCTCCTTCAATGCGAATAAGTACATCCTTCGGCTGCCCGGAGGAATCCGACTGTTGTGCACCTGCAGTTTCCGCGTAAGGAACAGCTGTCTTCTCATTGAAAAGACGAATGGACCGAATCACCATGGGTTCACGTGATGATTTTAGCGTTAGCGTGTGTTCCCCTTTTTCCAAATAAAACTTGAATGGAGTCTGCTCGTACCCGTCGGAGTCCTGAAACGTTTCTTCCATCCAGCGTGGTTGCTCCACTTGTCTCGGACGAAGGTCATTACCTTGATTGTCCTGCTCCACAACATCTTTCTCATTCGCCCACACCCGATCAAACTGCAAATAGGCGGCTTCCGCAAAAGGAAGTTCACCATCAATGTACAATGCACGCTCAATGGCCGAACTCTTGCCTTCAACGGGATAATAGGTGGCGGACAGGTTATACAGCCCGGTCTCCGGCACGTTAATGGTCCAATCGACTTGTCCGGTCTCTCCGGTATGGAGAGATACACCATCCATTCCCTCATAATTAGTCAGTTTGCGGACGTCTTCACCTTCGGCTTTTATGTAATCTACTGCTTCAATGGTGATGTCCACATTCGGCTGTGTAGCCTGATCCGTTCCGGATCGATACTGTTCGTACCCCTTTTTCTGCCGGGTCTGCTGCAAGACTGCATCCACTTCAATGGCAGGCAGACTGCCAGGCGGAATGTTTGCACTCTTCACATCAGCGCCGGAAGTTACATATAAAATGATGCAGGCTGCCGCCACGATGATTACTGTGGACAATATCCATGTCTTACGTTGTAGAATTCCAGCCATCCTACGAGTCCTCCTCATCAAGGCTGATGCCAGCAATGCCGATTTGGTGGTTCAGGAAAAAGGGACTCCGTGCAACCTTGCCGACACGAGCCCCTGCCTGAATCGTTTGCTGGTGATAAGTGTTTTTATTGTTTGCCGAGTTTATCAATGGCAGCTTGTGCCTGTGCTTTGTATTTCTCCGCTGTTGCTGTCACGGAAGCGTTGTTTTTGATGATATCGTTCACGTAATCTCCAAATGGGTAACCCGTGTAAGCATCATCCAGTAAAATGCGGCCCGTTCCAGCGATGTGCTCGCGAATGATCGCAATATCCTTCTCATCGGTATAACGACTCTCCAGATAATCTTGACCTGGATACTCTTCAATCTGCGGGATGTCGAAGGTCTCTTCATAGATTTGGTAGACGATCTTCGGATCCTCCACACCTTTTGGAATGAACTTCGCCGATGCCGCGTTGTTTGCATACGTTACCTCTTTGCTACCCTGTGGCCCATTCGGAATCGGTACAACGCCGACAGCAAAGGTGAGATCGCCCAACTGCCATTCAGCAGCAGTGAACAGAGCTACGTCTCCATCCTTGAACGTATTGCTTTCCTCCCAGTTGGTTTTGTCGCCGGTTTTGACCTTCACGACATTCTCCACGTTATACAGGCGTTTGACGAATTCAGCAGCTTCAATCGTTTTCGGATCGGATAATCCCTCTTTGCTATTGGTATCATCCACGATGGTTCCACCGTTGGCTGCAGTAAAATGACGAACGACATCAAGGGCCCACCCAGAAAAACCGTATACATCTGTTTTGCCGTCATTATCCGTATCTTTGGTTGCCTGTTTGGCGAGTTCCAAGAATTTATCCCAATTCCATTCACCTTGGTTATACAGGTCCTGCGGATCAGGTAATGACAGTTTTTTGAACAAGTCACGATTATAGTGAAGTCCCAGACCGATGCTGGTTGGAGATTCGAAGGCGTACTCGTTGCCCGCAATGGCAGGGAATTTAGCAATCAGGTTTGCCTCTTGATTGATGTTGTTCTCAGGTGTAGTGAATTCGGAGATGGGCAACAATTGCCCTTTGAGGATGGCAGGTAGTGCGGATTTGTATTCCATCTGAACGATGTCAGCGAATGGTTCGCCGGCTAGTGCAGACGTTGTGAATTTGTTCATGTATTCTTCGAAAGGTACGTTGACAAACTCCAGTTTCACGTTGTATTTCTTCTCTACCTCTGCAATTTTATCGAGTCTGGCCTTATCCGAGGCCGTCTCTCCCGCCGGTTTCAGATCCCACCAGGCCGCAACCTTGATGACACGTCCACCCAGATCAGGCACATTCGCCACAACTTCTTCAGCTACGTCTTCTTTCTCTGTTTCAGCGACTTCGGTGCTGTTGCCTGAATTCGTTGTTCCCTCTGCATCAGTCCCCGTCTGCGTTGTCCCCCCACCACTGCAAGCGGATACAAAAAGAATCACAACCAATAACATCAGAGGTAGAACATTCCATCTTCTCATCATGATTTTAACAACCTCCCCGAATGTGTATACCAATCATGGTTCACCCTAAATCATTAACCCCACTCATCAACCAATCGAAAATAAACGACCACCACCATTTGTTATTTTCTTGTTTGTTTTTGACAAACAAAATTTAACACAGCGAAATGTAAGCGTCAACATTTTTGTTGTTAACATTTTCTAATTATTCTGATAAAATGCTGATAAAGCTATATTTTAGCTGTATTATAGCTTATTCACCAGGTCATTCCCTAAGTACACACTTGTTATAATCAGCACTACATTTCAATCATTTGTTATTTTATTTAAATAACAAAATAATAATTCTTAAGACAATATTCGTCATACTATCTGAAAATATGCTTACCTTCACGTTGGATGGCTATCGTAAAATGCTGCGAATCACTAACATTTTGAATTCTCTATCCGTTATTAGATTAAGAGAAATACATCATGCTATACTAGAATCAGTTGGATATCGCTCCAAATAGGAATACGGCAGAACTACGAGTGTAAGGATGGTATGATGAAAACGAAGGTAACAATTCAGGAAATTGCACATTTTACGGGTTTGTCGAAATTCGCGGTGTCACGAGCTTTGTCTGGAAAATCGGGAGTTAGCGATCAGACGAGGGATGTTATTCTCAAGGCCGCCGGCAAACTTGGATATTTCAAAGATAACAGCATCTTGTCTGGTGAACTGTCTCACAGCAGTGAATCACATGACCCGAAGAACACACGTTCAAGCGGTACCATCTTGATTTTGTTTCCCAATGTTCGTTATCAAAATCAAGAGTCCGTATACTGGGGACCTGTCTTTAACGGAATCTCGTCCAAGCTGAACCAGAAAGGTATAAATATCCTGACCTTGACGGAACCTTCAGCAGATCAGTTGTTCACGCTGTTGAATCCGGATGCTATTCGGGGAATTATTACCGTTGGTTCTATCTCGACGCCGATTCTACTTGAAATCAAGCGGCTGGGCATTCCGGTTGTGATGGTAGATCATCTGGACCCTGTTTTCCACAGTGACAGTATATTTACCGATAACTTTGCTTCCATGCGCGAGATCATGCTCTATTTGCTCCGCAAGGGGTTCAAAACCTTCCAGTTCGTCGGCAATATCAGTGATGCTCATAGCTTCTATGAACGCTGGATTGCTTATACTTCTGTGCTCATGGGCCATGGAATGGAGATACACCAGATTCCCGAGCTAAGTAATCAGGCATTGGATGAGTTCCGCCAGACGTTCACTTCAGTGATCCATGAGGATAACCTGCCTGAAGTGTTTGTATGTGCGAATGATTTCTATGGGCTATACACCATAGAAGCTCTTGAAAGTATGGGCATTCGTGTACCCGATCAGTGTGTTGTGACTGGATTTGATAATCTATACGACAATATTCCCTTACTGGCCACAGTCAATGTGAACAAGGAATTGCTGGGGTCACGTGCAGTGGATCAGATGTTATGGCGCATTGCGAACCCAGAGAGCAGCGTAGAGAAAAAGCTGATTCTTGCTGACGTTATTATTCGTGAACAGTTCAGCCGGCATAGCGGCTAATAAGGTAGGATACATGGTGGTACATATGTGAGTGCACATACTGAAAATCATATATGGAATAACACTTATGCCACACAGAACAGCAAGCCAAATACCCCTTTAACCGTGTAATCATACGGCTTTTGGGTTATTTGGCTTGATTATTTTATGTTGGGCCGTTCTACGTATCCGTGCGCACATCATCCCAGTCCTGATCCAGGTAACAGATCAGCCAGTTCAATGCACGGTGACGTTCATAGGCCACCCCACCATTCAAACCAGCGGGAGGCGTTCTGTCATTTACCCGACTATCCACACACACCCAGTTGTAACGGTAGATCAGATCTGCTTCATCCAGAATCTCGCTCTTACTGCGTAGAGATGCATCGGAGAGAAACTCGGTAAAACTATCCTTCTGCTGCAAATAACCGACATCCTTCCCTACGTTACACAACTCCGTTGGTGCACCCAGTTCCTTCACATAACCAAGCGCCCACAACATCACGTGGAACGCTTCATATCCCCAAGAGAAGGAGATGATTTCCTGCTGCTCTGCTCCTTGCTGGTCGATAAACCTCTTCTCAACGGGTGAGAAAAAGGATTCCGCCTCATACTTGTCAATCACTTCCTGAACCAACGCTGCGGTATCTTCCGCACTTTCGCCTGCTCCCAGACACTCACCTTTAAGAGCGGCAAGACATAGGGCAACCGCACGGCGCGCGACTTCCTCTTTACTCCGAATCGTGGTGTGTTCGTCTCCGGCTCTTGCGGGCAAGTTCGCATTATACGGAATGCCTTGTTCAGTCAACAATTGCTCTGAACGTGCTTTACGTTGAATGCCAGACTCCGACTGCGGTCTGTTACCGTCAAGGAAACTGGTGTGCGCTGTCACCGTGTAATCCTCCACCTCAGAATCTCCATTTACATCCAGCAATAGCTGGCCTTGTGCATTGAGCAGAGATCCACCTCCCCAGAAGATAACAGCATCCAGAGAGTCCGCCAATCGCAATAACTCGCCGAAGAATTCTTCCGATATGTCCTCTTCCGTCTCAATACCAACCACCATATTCAATGTGGAACATTTGATCAGTACCTTTTCCTGGAGCGAAGCATTGCGCCCTTCAATCTGACTCAAAAAACCAAGCATCCCTTGAATCATTGTCGTAAATTCCTCTGGATGTGTCTGGCTGGTCATGATATTAAAGCCTTTGGTTTTCTTACTGAACCATTTCTTCTGCGTCACTTGAATATGGGTCTTGTCTTCCCGGCGTTCAATCGTACCCTCAGGATAAATGGATAGAATCACTTCAAACAGCTGATCCAGGTCAAATTGAGAGCTATATATCGCACAATTTCTCATGAAGTTCACCCTCTCTATATATAGTACAACTAATGAATATTTACACTGGCACTCCGATGGCAGAATAACTTTCCGATCGCTGTTATCCCCAGATTTTTTTATTCCTTTTTTTTGGAAAAGGGGAAATCCGATGATAGCGTATGCTTCCGATGTAGCTTTCTTTTAGAAAGCTTTTAGGCGAACGCTCCGCTTCTTCAAGTTATTTCTGCCCTCTCCGTTATCGTGTAAATGTTCAGTTGAACATATATGACTAATCCTTATACGGATCGAATTCATTACCTCCGGCCATGGCGACACCAACGGGACGCAGCACATGGTTGATTTTCAGCGTATTGGCATGTGCGTTCAGTACGTCTTGCAGTTTTTTGTACACAAACGGACTTTCGTCTGTGCCCGCTCCCCGGAGCTCAACGCCATAGGCACGAATTGCTTCATGCATCTGTGCTTCACTAATCTCACCGCCCATGCGTGTGCGCAGCTTGTAGTTCATTTTGCCAGCCGCCTGCGTTCGGCTCATCGTACGCCCTGCTCCGTGCACAGTGCTGCGGAATGATTCGGTATTCTCTTCGCTGTGGATCCCCTCCACAATTACCGAGATATCTCCCATGCTTCCACCGACAAAACCGAGCTGCCCGGGTGCCAGCGGCGTTGCGCCTTTGCGGACCACGACTACCTCTTCACCCATGTGCTGTTCTTTCCAGGCAAAGTTGTGATGGTTATGAACGGCATATTCAGCACTTGCCCCGAGAATTCCAAGCACCTGTTCAATGACATAGTCTCGTCCTGCATAGGCATACCGGCCCGCCAAAGTCATTGCGTCCCAATACATATCACCCATTTCGCTATTTAGGTCAAACAATGTAGGCGGCTGATCCATCGATTCACCAGGAGCTTTGCCACTGAACTCGCGTCCTGCAGCGAGGTTAAGGAATCCACTCGCCACTTTGTGACCGAACCCGCGACTGCCAAAATGATTCGCGATCCATACCTTTCCCGTTGTCTCTTCTACAAAAATATCCACAAAATGATTGCCACTGCCTACAGTTCCAAGCTGGTTGCGTGCGAGTGTCTTCAGCTTATGTTGTAATCCCGGTTCAATGGTATCAAACAGCTTCCAGCTCGCGTCGTCGAACAGCTCATGATCCACGGGTGTTGGATTATTGCGGCCCACACCGAAAGATATGGTCGAATTGATGTCATCCATAATCTTTACAATCTGATCCCGAATATCGTCCCACATCAGATTTGTGCGCACAGCCTTGTTACCACAGGCAATATCGTATCCGACACCTGACGGACTGATCATATTCCGGTAAGCGACCACACCACCGATGGGTTGCGAGTAGCCTTTGTGATGGTCGGCCATGAGAGCCACACCCAGTACATCCCCATATTGCGAGCAAGTCACCGCCTGACTTACGGCGTTCTCCAGCGGCTCCCCCCAGACTTTAATGTTATCCACGATTCTCATACTCTATATAAACCTCCTGTCTTATCAAACACTTTGTATATATTACCAAAATTTATGCCGTATGGGCAGTCAATCAATTCCTGCCGGATGATACACAATGCCACTTCGATTGCAGTGTCCTCTACCAGTCGCTGTACGTTATTGTGTAACTTTAGATTTGTTTTATTTTCACAGATTGTATTTTATACCAAACAAAATGACATATATATATTGCAAAAAGACTCGAATAATATTATCATGAAGCTCATAAGAAATATTTACCACATTATTTTCAATCTCTATGAAGGAGAGGTCAATCATGAAATGGTTTAAAACAAATGGCAATCAGGATGAGCGTATCGTCAATCTGAAAAACAAGGTGTATAAGGAAGCTTACACTTTAATCATGTGGATCTGCGGCATCTCCATCCTGATCAAAAGCTTTCTCAGTTGGGAGACTTACTCCATGCTGACGGAAGTGATCGTACTTCTCGCAGGAAGTATCTATTTCGGAATTCGTTCCGTCATGCTGGGCATTTATTCGGATGAAGTTGAGGTCCATGACCAGACGAGCAAAATTTCATATAGCCTGCGCAACATAATTACGGGTCTTGTTATCGGTTTTTCTATGGCCTTGTTCCTGGGCATCCGAAGTTCTGTTTTGTTTGCCGAAACGGCGAATGAGAAGTGGTGGTTTTTCTTCTTCGTTTTTATTATTTCACTGCTGCTTTATATTCCGCTCTTTGCAGGATTCAATGTCATCGTTCATCACTTCGCAAACAAGGCGAGTCAAAAAGCCGCTCGAAAAGATCAGTGGGATTCATAGAAAGGATACAAGGGTGAATGAGCATGAAAAACATACGATTGAAAGTCGCCCGGGTCGAAAAGGATCTATCGCAGGACGATCTGGCACGGATCGTTGGTGTATCGAGGCAAACCATTGGTCTCATTGAACTGGGAAAGTATAATCCGTCCCTCAGCTTATGTATTGCCATATGCAAGGCACTCTCAAGAACACTGAATGACCTGTTCTGGGACGAAGAGCAGACATAAGCCGGATGGTTCCATTACGAAATCATTTATTATCACGCATATGATGAAGGAGGCATTATTTTGAACTATTTCAGGAAAAGAAAAACGGGTGCTGTACTTGCTCTGACTACCGCCATACTGGCCAATTCACTCTATCCAGCCGGACATGCAGGTGCTGCAGCATCAGCTACCATGGAGACCATTCAGGGGCAGGTAACCCAGGTGCAATCCGCGAAAACGTCGGATGAGAAAATTGCAGAATGGAACGAATGGGCTAGAGATCACGCATATCGACTGGATAGCATCCAGCCTGTGAAGACAGGTCAGGAGCCCGATTCCTTCTCGGATCTGGAGATGCTGAAACCTCTACTCTATGACAAGCGAATTGTGTTTCTGGGTGAAAGCTCCCATGGGGTTGCCGAATTTAATCTGGCGAAGACCCGGCTGATCCAGTTTTTGCATCAGGAAATGGGATACAACATTCTTGCCTTTGAAAGCGGTCTTTCCAACACATCGCTTGCTAATACCATGGTAAAACAGCAACTTCCCGAACAAACGATGAAAAACTCCATCTTCGGCGTCTGGTGGTCCAAGGAAATCATGCCTTTATTCGATTATCTCAAAACGAGCGCACAGACTGAACGACCCCTGATTCTAACCGGTTTCGACATGCAACTGCAATTCCCACTGTTGGACGGTAACTGGCTGAAGGATAAAGAGCTCGCCAAGCGACTCACACAAACGGAACAAAAGATGTCCAATTTCTCTGCCGGAACGGATCTGAAAGCCTATCGCGCTGAGAAAAATGAAATTATCAAGGTATACAAAGATGTCCTTCAATCCCTGAAATCCAAATCTAACCAGGCCTATCTGCAAAAAGAATACCCGGATCAACCGAAACTTTCCATGCTGCTGGAGCGAAGCCTCAGTGATCGAATTCGTGTAGCAAGGGAATATGTCGATCTTTCGATCCGTGCAACGGCTGAAATGGATGAAGGAAAATATGAGTCGTTTTTTGATTCCATGGAGTGGCGTGATCAGGCGATGCATGACAATCTCATGTGGCTCGCTACCGAAGTGTATCCCAACGAAAAATTTATTGTATGGGGACATAACGATCACATAAGAAAGGCGCATAGCGAAGTCATGGGCTCGCCCTATCCCATAACCATGATGGGAGAAAAACTTTCGGAAGAAATGAAAAAATCAAGTTATGTTTTGGGATTGTATGCATCCAGCGGTCAAACGGCCGATAATTCCGGCGGACTTCATGCCGTTGAGCCGGCAAAACCCGGTTCCATTGAAGGCATCATGTCAGCAACGAATACACCCTACAGTTTTCTGGACCTGCGGTATCAGAACAGGGAAACAGGCAACTCATGGATGTTCGAACCACGATTTGCATACAGCTGGGGCATGATCCCTGAGAGTTTTGTCCCACGCGATCAGTATGACGGCATTTTAATGATTGATGATGTTCATCCACCGCAATATATTCGATCATCCTCATCCGGCTCCAAAGAACAAAGCAAGGAATAAATACAAAAAGAGAGCTGCCAGCTCTCTTTTTTTTGTTTTCCAACTCACGTGTCTCTATTTACCTTGGTCGACTGCACCATAACTCCACGTCGATGTGTTAGCTAATAACAATCGCTGTTTTCGGTCACGAAAACAGGAAGAATAGTCAATTAAGATGCTTCCGGTAACCCTGAACCTTCTCATCCTTGAAACCTAACTTCTCATAAAATATATGTGCTTCCTTACGCTGATCACCAGACACCAGAATCATGTAACCACAACCCATATCTTTGGCAATCCGCTCAATCTGGAGCATTAACCTCTGCCCAATGCCCTGCCTGCGTACCTGATCCGATACAATCACATTCTCCACAACCATGAACGGTTTGCATGGACCCACCAGATCCATACACTCAATCCCCATAACGGACCCGACCAGCCTGTCATTGTAAAATGCTCCAAGCACATGATAATGACCATTCTGTTGTATGTAATGAAACATCTTTTTCATCTGTTGCTCATTGGTAGGCGTTCCCATCAACTCATTGTATAGCTGGCTTAGTGCCGGTAAATCTTCAAGTTTGATTCCTTTAATGATAATCATCATAACCCTCCTGATTTTTCCTATTTCGCATGCTTTGTCTTAAGTAAGGTCCTTTTTAAAATAATAATGACTGTGTCCAGTCGGTGCATTCTCGATCGTTGTGATCAATTGGTAGCCATGTTTCTTGTAAAATTCCGGTGCTTGATAGGAGAAAGTGTTCAACATGACAAAATCACAAGATTTCTCTCGTGCAATTCGCTCAACTTCAAGCAACAACTGTGAACCATATCCCCGATGCCGTTGTTCAGAATCCACCCAAAGAATATCAACCTCCAGCCAGTTCCAGCAAAGTGTACTAAGCACACCTGCAACAATCTCGCCAGTCTCATTTTTGATATTGAAATTCAATTCTTCGTACCGATGCCTTAATTCCTCGCTCACATGTGCAGCATTATATGCGACTAATTGCTGGCGAACATACTCTGAATCCTTTGAAGTACTTGGATTGATATTGATTTGGGACATCCTCTTCTCCCCCTATCATCATTACTCACAGCCTCACTCATTTCTTGCATATTTTAACATAAAGTTATCCTTTACAAAAATAAAATAACGCACCTTCCATAGCGGAAGGCACGTTGATGTAACTTGCATTTGTTCACATATGCTGTTTTAAAATACGCTACTCTATTTCTCTCAGATCAACGTACACGTGACCTACACCAACTTTGCCCAGAAGGTCCGTAACCTTCAACTCTATCCGAATTGGCTCACTACTCGTCCCCAGTGCAGTAATGTATAGTTTCTGTCCATCTATTCTGACATCTGCCAATTGTGGATCAGGGGAGTCAGCCAGTAGGATGAGGGTCGACCTAGCGTCATCTTCATCCTCAAACATAAAGGACAGGTCGATCTCAATCTCATCTCCATGAACATAAGCGATATTACCCGCAGGTGCCTCCACCAGCACAGGGGCAGCATCATCAAAATTATACATGTACACACGTTGCAGCAACGTGTGATGCATTGTGAAGTCAGGCTCTTCTCTCAGGGGGATGGAATTGTTACTCACATCCAAGTATTGCAGATCAGATAGTCCGGCAATTCCAGCTGGCAGATGAACAAGCTCATTACTGTTCAGATCTAGTTTTTGCAGGGAGTTCAGCCCTGTCACATCGGAAATGCCCGCATTTCTTGCATACAATCCTCCATTAGTCTGAATGAGAGCTGCCGCCAATTCATCTTTGGTCAGCGGATCATCCACATCATTTTGCAACCAATTGCGTTGTGAAGCCGTAGTTCATGGGTCTTCCTATAATCCTATTTTCCTACCTTCCTGTCTGTAGCAACTTATAGTTTACTAGAATATAATTCAATCCCGATAACAGCGTAACTCCTGTTGCCAGCCATAATAAAATCGCATCAACCCGCACCTCAGTTAGCAAACTAAACGGAACATGGTTCAACAAAATCGCAATGATGGCTGCCACCTGAAGCACCATTTTGATTTTTCCATACCGATCGGCTGCGAGAGCAATGCCCTGCTCTGTTGCTACCATTCGTAACGCTGTAATGACAATTTCACGTCCTATAATGATTACAGCGATCCATGAACTGATCATATTCTCCTGAACCATCATGACCAGCGCTACCGCAATCAACAGTTTATCCGCCAGTGGATCGAGCAGCTTTCCCAAATTCGTGATCTGATTATATTTTCTCGCCACATATCCATCCAATTTATCCGTACCTGCTGCTACTGCAAATATAATTAGTGCAATCATCACGTTTTGCTGATTGAGAAAACAGATCATAAACAATGGAATCAACGCGATTCTAGCCAACGTGATTTTATTTGCCAGATTCATTAGATATCTCCACTCCTCACATCCATGTTGGCTAACTGACCTTTTTTCCATTTTCGAATTCGGGTCCGAAAAGATTTAAAAGGGGCTACAGAATTAATCTGGATCCACTTCACCATAGCCCACCCAGGCTTGGTACCCGTCCACTGTCTCATCCCTTGTACAAATAACTCCTCTTCGCTAAGGGAGTTAATCCAGTTCTGCCATTGTTGTTCTGTCTCCCGAAACAAAGAGCGCAGCTCCTCCAGCGTATAACCTGAATACTTTTCGTAAAATGATTCATTTAACGGCCCCAATTGGTTCCATTTATACCCTGGTGCAGGCATATGACATTCATGTCCCAACTGTTCCTTTCGCTCCCAATCCATCACCAGGTTCATCCATCCCAGCTGGTAGGCGATCATCTGGGCAGGGGTTTTATCCACACCTTCAACCCACTTATCTTTGTCGCTGTTATGGATGTCATTGAATTCTCCCTCAAATAATACATAGGTGCGTCGAATCGTCTCACTTAATTCTTTCTTCGAGGCATATAGAATTCCAAGCACGCTGCTCCACTCCCCTCGTTCCACCGTTTTACATGAATCAGAAGCATGGACTCTATCATCATTTCGACTCAATTCCATAATCATCCTTTTTTTAGTTCGCTCTATTCATTTCTGTAAGACAAAGGGCAGTCTGTAAACAATACAGCTGCCCTTTACTCAACCTATTTTGCTATATCAGCATACTCCTGAACCCAATTCTACAAGGCTTCCTTAATCACCCGCTTATAGTACCACACAGACAACAGGCCAAAAATCGAATATAACAATGTATAAACTATCATGACAATGACCGTTGGTGTCGCCAGCTCCGTACCAAAGAAAAACCAACCTGATTTCACGGCAAAGTAACTATGACTCAATCCCACCAAAAGCGGAATACCGAAGTTAAACAACTGCTTGATCTGAATTCCCCTCAACAGATTGCCTTGCGTAAATCCAAGTTTACGAAGAATGGTATAATTACCCTTCTCCTCTTCGCTCTCGTTCATTTGTTTAAAGTACAGGATACATCCCGATGTAATCAAGAACGTCAAACCAAGGAAACCAACAATGAACATAATCAAGCCCATATTATTACGTTGGTTATTTCTGAACTCAATCTGGGAGAAGCTCGGTGCTTCCAACTGCAGCTCCTTATATACGGCATATGCCTCTTCAGCCTGCCCCTCTTTCAGAATACGTACACCATAGTAGTCAGCCCACTCGGATTTTTGCAGCTCGGGATCGAGATCCTGTCTCAGCTGTTGGTATACCGTTTCATCTACTACCGCTACAGGCGTGCCCCTAGTATAATACGCAGGAAGAACTCCCTGTTTGGTGGTTCCGATCAGTTGTTGGTCCAACGTTCGCTTCAACCCATGCAAGACGATTGGACCTGTCTCCTGAATGTAAATCAACTGCTTAATAGCATTTCCATATCCCATGAAGATCACTTCACCTGGTTGCAGATCTATGTTATCTACCATGTTGTCACTCAACACACTGCTGAACAGGTACTGTTCCGTCATGGACTCATCCATCACTTCATGAGCATCAATTTCAATATAAATAGGCTGTCTATGATTCTCCTCATATGGAATCTGTTTATGTTCCAACTCCGTTACAAAGCGATTTTTCACCTCAACCTGAGCAAATGAAAAATCCTCCGGCAAGCTTTCCTTCGCCTGAGCCTCTGCCGAATAATACGAAATGTAACTGAGTGACAGCATACCAATAGCAAGCGCCGACACGGTTGTAATAATCGTGAGTAACAATGCATTAGATTTCATGCGGAACATGATTGAAGATAAAGACAACACCTCATGAATAGTAAGGTATCCGTTTTTACTTTTGCGAATCAGATTAAAAATAAAACTTACCGAACCCTTATAGAACAGGTATGTCCCCAGTATGACCGAGAAGAGAATCAGGATCATCGTATACATCAACTGCTGCATGTCCATTGCCTCACCGCTGAACAGCCGTGCAGACATGAAGTATCCATACACAATCAGGGCAATGCCCAAGACGCCAATAATCATCTGTCCGACAGACATCCTCTGCACCTGCTGCTCCGAAGTGGCAGACACCCGAAAGAGTGAGAGAATGCTCTGTCTCTTGATAAAAGTGTAGTTCATCAGCATGATGAGCAGATACATTATCGTAAAGACAATCACCGTTTGCATCAGTGCCATCGGAGAGAAATACAGTTTCGTAATCGCATCCACACCGAGAATTTTGAACAATATCATCAATACCAGCTTGGACGCAAGAAACCCAATTAACACACCGATAGCCATGGAGCCAAAATAGAGGATACTGTTCTCCGCACTCAAAATACCAAAAATTCTGCCTTTCGTCAGTCCAATCAATTGGAATAATCCAATTTCTTTGCTGCGCCGCTTGATAAAGATCGTATTGGCATAGAGCAAAAAAATGCCGACAATGACGATTAACAGTACTGAAGATGCACCTATGGCCGCCGCACCTTTTGTTGAAGCAGCCACCTCATCCATGGAAGGATCATACTGTAACGTCACAAAGGAAAAATATAAGGCCACACTGAACACAAGCGCAAATACATAGAGATAATAATTCTTTAGATTTTTCCTGAGATTGCGGAAGATGATATAATTCAAGCTCATTGCTGTACACCACCCAATACGCCCTGGGTTTTGATAATATCGTTGAAGAACGATTGCCGGGACTCGTCTCCTTTATTCAACTGGGTGTAGATCTGACCGTCTCGAATAAAGATCACTCTGCTGCAATAACTTGCGGCAACCGGATCATGGGTAACCATAATAATAGTCGCTTTTCGTGCGCTGTTCATATCACTTAACTTGCCGAGCAGATCCGAAGCGGACTTGGAATCCAGCGCTCCTGTCGGCTCATCCGCAAAAATGATACTCGGCTCGTGGACAAATGCTCGTGCTGCCGAAGTCCGCTGCTTCTGACCCCCTGAAATCTCAGATGGATACTTGTCTTTCAGTTCATATATCCCCAGTTCACGGGCGATCTGTTCAAACTTCCGGTGTGCCTCCTGCTTTGGAATGTTCGTGATGGAGAGCGGCAATAATATATTTTCCTTCACCGTTAGCGTATCCAGCAGATTGTATTCCTGAAAAATAAAGCCCAGATGATGTTTGCGGAACTCAGCCAGCTGTTTCTCCTTCATTCCGGTAAATTCCTTGCCCTCAATATCAATCGTGCCCTGGCTCACCCGATCAATGGAGGAAAGTACATTAAGCAGCGTCGTTTTACCCGAACCCGAAGGCCCCATAATACCAACAAACTCTCCCTTGCTCACTCCAAGATCAATGCCCTTCAGCACTTCCTGTTTATTCAGTTTATTACCATAGACTTTATGAATTTTTTTGGCTTCCAGTATCCACATATCCCACTCACTCCTCTTAAATCTTCTGCAAAAATGCTCATGTCTATATCATAATCGGGATGTGCAGTGTTATCGTGTGATTCACCGAACAAAACCAAAAAGCATGTGACATTGTTGTCACACGCCTGCAAGATGCACCATGTCGTTTTTTCGCGGAAAAGTAAGTGTGACGGTTGTGCCCTCGCCAAGAGAAGATTCTACATGAATGTTCATATGAAGCGTCTGGACCACTTGACGAACCAAATATAGTCCCATCCCGGTTGCCGCCCCATCCATTCTGCCTCGGGTAGACGTAAATCCTTTATCAAATATACGCTGCAGATCTTGTGTCTCAATCCCTCGCCCGTGATCCTGAATGATCAGTACAATATGTCCATCCTGTTCCCGCGTTTCGATGAGGATATCCGATGAATCACTATACTTCACCGCATTGCTCAGCAACTGCCGGAGGATGAAGCCTAACCATTTGCTGTCTGTGAGCACGCGCGATACCATCAAAGACATATCAAAGCCAACACCCTTGGAAATGCACCACGATTTCAACGCTCGTATCTCGCTATTCAATACCGGTTCAAGTTCCGTTTCTTCGATGAACAAGTCATTGTGCATAAATGGAATACGCTTCTGATGAAGTTGCTGATCCAGTAACTGATGGATTCGTAACCATTCATATGTCATTTGGCTCTGTAACTTGTCATCTGGCAAGCGCTCGATCATCAGTTGCAACGCTGTCAGTGGGGTCTTCACCTCATGAATCCAGGATAACATCTCGTCCTTCTCCTGTTCTAGAGCGATAAAATGGTGTGACGTCTCCTTACGATACCGCTGTGTCTGGGAACTGACCGCCTCATGTACAATCTGCTCATATGGACTTTCGGCGATATCGAGTTCTCTCAGATCATAGGTATGATCCCAGAGGCTCAATTTTCTATAGAAACGGGTCTCTTTCAGGTATCTCGCCCAGATAAAAACAAGACATACCACCACATTCAGTCCTACGATATACATCACAGATTGGAATGGAATGGACGAGTCCAGGTAGGCCACCAATAAAATAATAAGTTGCATGCTTATCAGTAGCCATAACCAACTAGCCCTTTCTCGTATGTACTTTCCGATCATGCTTCTGCCTCTTCCGTTGCCATGTATCCCTGACCTACTTTGGTTTCAATGTACTGCTCCAAGCCGATGGGTTCTAGTTTCTTCCGTAACCGATTAACGTTAACCGTCAGCGTATTGTCACTCACGAAATGCTCATGATCCCACAAGCTCCGGATGAGGTCCTCACGGGAAACAATCTGATTTTTGTGCTCGACCAGCACTTTAAGAATGAACATCTCATTTTTGGTTAACAGAACAGATTCATCCCCGCAGGTTAGTGTATTTTTCACATATTCAATAGCAGCACCGCGCCAGGTTCGGAGTTCAGTATGCTCTGTGTTATAGTTATACACCCTCCGCAAAGTCGCTTGGATCTTGGCAATCAATACATCGAAGTGAAAAGGCTTCTGGATAAAATCATCTGCACCCAAATGCATGGACATGACCATATCCGCAGGATGATCCCGTGAGGACAAAAAGATAATCGGCACATTGGAGTGCGAACGAATGATCCGGCACCAATGGAACCCGTCATATTGGGGTAACTGAATATCAATAATGACCAGTTGCGGCTGAATTACGCTGTACTCCTGCAATACCTTTCCAAAATCCTGCACACCATACACGTCATACGACCATTGGGACAAACGTTCCTTGATTTCAGTGAATAACGATTCGTCGTCTTCAATGAGCATAATTTTAAACAAGAGATTCACCACGTTTCTGATCTTCTAAGGTTGAATAAGGTAATCAGACTCCATTGTTGCAGGATCACCCTTACCGTTACGAATCGTACTTCCGATCGCTGTTACCAGTGTACAGGGAAATTGGGCTTATATCAAAAAGGTATCCTTACTTATTACTTCACAAGAAAACAGGCAAAACGAAGTATACGATATTAACTCTCGGTGGAGTGTATAACATGGCTTGCATCACTGTGTTCATCGATCCGCTCGATCAACTGCTTCGCTACATCTTGTGGCGATCTTAATTGTCCTGTTTCATATACTTGATTGAACATACCCGCAAGGGCGAACTCCTCTGCACTTTTGCCTCGTGCAACAGCCTGCAATTCCGTATCGACCATCCCCGGATCAAAAGCAATAATCTCAACAGGGTTCTGTTGCCCCGTTTGCTCCAGAGATACGCATTGGGTGAACATGTTCACGCCTGCCTTGGATGTACAGTACACTGCCATTGAAGGCGCGGGATAACTTCCCGAACCCGATGAAAGATTAACAATTTTACGTCTGGCGGACAGGTGATTTGTTTGTTGAATAAAAGATGAACTCAATATCATTGGCGCTGCGAGGCTGATGTTAAGACTCTGACTTATCTCTGCCGCACTGCACTGATCGATAGGTCTTAGTGGCTCCAGCATCGCTGCATTATTAATGAGTCCAATGAATTCAGCTTCCTGAGACGGAATTTGGTCCAATATGCGTGTAATCAAATCATCGATACCATTCAGTTCGGCAAGATCGTACTGAACATGGCGGTAACGTCCGCTCCATTCCTCGCTTGATTCCAACAGATCCGAACCCCCGCGTGAAATACCGTAAACGTAATCCCCCTTAGCCAATAATAACTCTGCAAGTTGTAAACCGATCCCTTTGGATGTGCCTGTAATGATAAAGTGTCTTCTTCCTGTTTCTGTTCCCATTTCGATACTCCCCCTCCTCTATCTTCAATCGATCATATCCCCATATAAGCTTATGAATCTTTCTTTCTCCACAACGTGGCCCAGAGAAAAGGTACACCAAAACATAGTTCATGCTGCTCCATCGTCTTCATCGCACGGAACTCCACACATTCAAAGCCATCTTCCAGCATGTAGCGAAGCTTCTCCTCCGTGAATGCAAGACCACCTCGCATCGACTTCTCTTGATACACCTGCCAATCATTCATAACGACCTCAGGCCCACCAATATCGCCATAACCAGGAGCAAAACAAGTCATTCCAAAGTATCCTCCAGGCCGGAGTGCATTGTGGATCATCTCTATGTAGGGAATGCGCTGATGTGGCAACAGATGGTGCAGACAACCCGAGTCGTAGACAAGATCATATTCTTGCTCTGGGGACAATTCGAATACAGATCGACATTCAAAATGCACGTCCAATTGCTCTTCTACCGCCCTCTCCTTAGCCCAGGCAATAGCTGTCTCCGAAAGGTCATAAGCATCTACCTGATATCCTTGGCGTGTTAAATACAACGCATTTCTGCCCGGGCCACACCCCAGTTCCAGTGCCTTGCCACCGCTTAGGACACCTGCGTTCACATGTGCTACCAGATTCTCATCCGGTTTGTTTGGGAAAAAGGGGATGGGTCTGTTCCGATCCTCATAGAAAGGTTCCCAAAACTGCTTGGCAGATCTGAAGTCCGCATCGAGCATATCATATAGATCCTGTACACTTTTAATCGTCTTTTCCACAACCACATTCCTCCTTAATCGCTCCATCCAAACCTTCACTTCCGACTATTCATTCCTCGTCATTTTCAATAAATCAGCCACACTCTATTATAACATTTTTACCCAGTAATTCTCTATTTTCCTTGCATGTTTCTACTCCAAAACATAAGCTTTTTCCCAACAAAAAACGACCGACATGAATGTCGATCGCTTACAGGCATAGCGGTTTTGAGTTGTAATTTACTTCGCCCGTTCCAAAACTGCAAAGTAATTTCCTTCATTATCAGCAAAGTTGAAAACTCGCCCGGTTGGCATCTCTACAATCTCTCCGACCGTTACATGTTTACTAGCCAAGTCGGCATATAACTGATCCAGATTATCGGTGAAGAACATTAACGAAGGTGTGCCCAGATTTACACCCGCCGACATCCGTTCAACGAACTCTTTGTCATGGAGAATAATACTCGTCTGCGAGTCTGGGGTAGGCGCAATCTCAATCCATCTCATGCCCTCGTCAAGGTTTACTTCATCCACAATGTGGAATCCTGCAACTTCCGTCCAAAAAGCCAGTGATTCATCTTGATTGTTGACATACAACATAACCTGGCCGACTTTGCTAAACATGGATCAATCACTCCTCTGCTCATCTAATCTCTCAACATCCTGCTTATCATTCTTCAAATTCCAATAGAGTATAACATGCAGGACCGCTTTTTTATCATCTTTCTTTGCAAGTACTAACTACACATTAGACTTATTGCGTGGCTTTTAGCTTCTTCGTAAGATAAAGTACAACATCGTCGTCCATAATCGTTTCTTCACCCGGCTGAATGTAATGATCATGTTTGTGTACACCGTGACCGTCTGGTATGTATCCGCGATGGGCATATAGAACTTGCGCTTTGCCATAATCGGAAAACACACCTACACCAATGCCTGCTACATCCGTTCGTTCCAGAATAACTTCCTCTGCTCGGTCCATCAACCGTGAACCAATACCTTGGCGCTGGAACTTCATCAACACATTAAAATCGTTAATTTCGGGAATACCTTGTTCCCTGAAAGACGGGTAGCTGGAATACCACAATACATTCACGTATCCGGCAAATTCTCCATTCAACTCGGCTACCAAGGTTACGCGTTCCCCATTCTGTTGTTCAGCCAAGTAATGAGTATACTGCTCAGCGAATCTCCCCCAACCCTGCTCCTGAAACGCCTTTGATATGATTACAGGATCGCTCTCATTTAATAGTCTGATATGTACACTCATTGATAATTTCTCCTCAACAAGATATTTTTTCTAGCTATATTCCCAGCCGATCCCGAAGCGATGTGATGTGAGCAACATGATGTTTGCCATGCCAAGCATACATGCCCAGATTGTAATCCAGTCTTGTCGTTTCTTTCGATGAGGGATGATAAAATTGTTTGGCATAATCTGCATCTGTCAACGCGTTTAACAGAAACACCCAACGACGATGGAGGGCATCCAGAATCTGAAGCGAGAATTCAACATCTAGGTCTCTTGAATCACTCAGTTCAGCCCAGCGCTCTTCATAATAAGGTCGAATCGTAGGTGTATCCTCTGTCAGTGCCAACTTGAAACGTATCATACTGTTCATATGGCTATCTGCCATGTGGTGAATGACCTGTTTGAGCATCCATCCACCTTCTCGATACGGCAGACTTAATTGCTCTTCACTTAGTCCCTTTACCGCTTCTCGTGCGCGTTCAGGCAACTCAGCAATGTCCCGAATCCACTGTTCTCTCTGCGTGGGCGTAACTTCGCCCGTGTGTACAAATGGTCCTAATGGAAATCTTTCATCCATCCATCATTCCTCCTTGTTTGTATGATTCAAAATAACTTTAAACAGGATCTACAGGGTATATTCCATAAGCCAACAATCTCGCATCTGTCCTTCATGCTGCTCATGTTTCTCCAACAGCTTAATCTTTTGGAAACCACATTTCTCGTAACAGGATATCGCTCGCAAGTTCCAGGATTGAGGGTCCATAACCACTTTACGGGCTTGTTTTTCATTAATCAGATAAGCCAGCATGGACTGCATCAACCGTGTACCAATGCCTTTATTCCAGTAGTCTGCCTGACAAATAAACTGATCCGTTCCATAGATGATCTCATCCGTGTCTCCATAACCATACTCCGTTCGTTCTTCTTCCTCAAGCTCATAGAACTGAATGTATCCAATCGGATGTCCTCCATATTCAACGATACAACGAGTAGCATCATCTTTCTGATTGTAGTAATGCTCTCTCACCTGTTCCAGGTCATGAGGCCGATCACGCCCTTCATAGTATTGAAGAACTTTCGGGTCTGACAGCCATTTCACCAGATGGTGTTCATCTTCTGTTTCCAAGAAACGTACGGTGATTTCATTCAATTCATATACATTCATCATTCGAATTACTCCTTATTGATCTCCAGATTCTCACCCGTAACCCAACTCAGATCCTTCCCTAACAAATGCTCGTTGTGAACATAATACACCATGGGATTCTCAAGCGGTTGAGTCGTTCCATCCGAAGATCTGAGCGTTAACCGCAACTTGTAGCTCCCTATCTCATCAGGTATCGCAAATCCTATCAGATTATCAGCTGATTTCATGGTTTTCCCCTGCGCCTTCAGATACTTTTCCAGAATGACTTGATCAAGATAGGAGCTGCCTACAGACGAAGGCAGGTACCACGCATCATCTTGTTCTTCAGTGAATGTGACCCCTTCCCATCCAGGGACAACAGGATACACCATATGTCGATCCTTGTCTTCTCTTTTTCGCGTTATCTCTAACTCTACCTCAACTGCGTCCGTATCAATCTGCCTGATTGTACCTGCCATCACAACATCCTGTGCACTCACACTTGGAATAACATAGCTGTATATGAGCAGAGTCACCAAGAGGATTATCGTTATTCCCGTAGTCCAAAATATTGTGCTTTTACGCATCTGTCTGATCCTCCCGTCTGGTTAATCATACTTCTGGAGTAGCTCCTTCTCTGTTAAAGATTGAGTTAACCTATCCAACTCAGGGGATGCCGTCCAATCACTGGAGGTATTCAATCCATGCTTGATGGTATGTATCGCGCTATGTGCAGACATGTATATATTATGGTGGATTCCAGGTTGGACAATGATGTGCTCTCCTGCACGCATCACTCGAATCGAAAATATCTGATCGTCTCCATAACTGGCATACGCAATCCATCCGGTTTGCACCACATAAAACTCCGTTAAGTTGATATGTACATGACTGTTTTGCCATGCTCCGTGGGGAGAGGCAACAGTTCTACAATAATAACTGCCATCTTCTGCTATCATTTTATATTTTTGTTCCCCGTTCGCCATCTGTTCGAAGCTGGTTTTGACACCCGTTTCACCATATTTCTGTTCTGAAAATTTTGTGTTCAATCCGCTTCACCTCCTTATGGCCTGCCAAATATACTTGCATTCTCTTACAGCAATCCTACCATCAACCTGGTTCTCCTTCAGCTTGACTTCCAGCTGTTCCCGGTACTCAGGCTGTGTATAATCCGAGTTTCCGGGGATATCGGAGAGAAAGATGGCAAACTCTTTTTCATCTGAGAAAATCATAAATGCCTCGTTATATTCCTCAATCTTGATCTCCTTAAATGCATTTCTTTCCAAACGCTCACGTACCTTTGTTATATCCGTATGAATACCAATCATAACTCCATCCTTTTGCAGCAATCTCCCATGCTCAATAATGGAAGTTGGACCTCTGCGATCATAGATCAGACCAAATTGCTTATCTTCAAATGGCATCTTTTCTTTTGTGCTGACACAGAAAAATTCTACATTTGTTATCGTGCTTGAATGAAGACTGTTCCGGGCTATCTTTATCATCTCTTCCGAATTATCAAATCCCATAATGTGATCGGTATATTCCGACATTTTCAACGTAAACTCCCCATGTCCACAGCCTGCATCGAGCACGGATGTATACTGAGGCAAAAGCTTAATCAACCTCTCTTCAAAAATATCTTCAGCAGAGTTACCTTCAAGCGTATATAAAGCTCTACCCTTGTATCCTCCATTACGTCGTGCAATCATATCGTACCATTCCATGCTCATAGAGTTCCTCCTGACAAAAAATCCCTTTATTTAAACATTCGACATAGGTACGTCGATTCTCCTGTTTGGATATATGATATATCTTTGCTAAAATATGAAACGCTTCTCTTCCAGCTTCCGTATTAAGGTCGAAGCCGTATGTATCCCATATAATAAACCATCTGATCTGGAGGTTGAGCGCATGTCATTTTTCAAGAAAATGTTAGCCAGTGTAGGTGTTGGAGCAGCCAGAGTAAATACAGAATTGCATACACCTGAGGTCACGCCTGGAGGAATCATCTCGGGGGTTGTGTACATTGAAGGTGGAGATGTGGAACAGAACGTAGATCGAATCTATCTTTCAATCAAAACCCATTACATACGGGAGCACGATGATCGTAAAGTAAAAGAAACAGCCGTTATAGCCAAATATCTGCTCACCGAAGGTTTTACATTACAGCCTGGAGCCAAATTGGAGAAAGACTTCTCATTTGACTTACCAGAAAACCTGCCTATTACGCTACATCGTGCAGAGGTGTGGGTAGAAACGGGCCTTGATATTTCAAGCGCTGTAGACCCCTCAGACCGGGACAGATTGCATGTTGTTCCTAGCAAAGACATGAACACCGTGCTCGATGCAATGGATATCCTCGGCTTCAAACTCCGTGAAGTGACAAACGATTATGCACCGAAACTGGGCGGCAATCTGCCATTTGTTCAGGAATTCGAATATGTGCCAACCAACAAATTCCGTGGGCATCTGGATGAGCTGGAAGTCATGTTCTATCCGATGGGCGATTCCCTGGAGCTGCTATTACAGATCGACCGCCGCGCTCGCGGACTCAGTGGAATGTTCTCGGAAGCGATGGGCACAGATGAGAGTTTCGTCCGCCTGCATCTGTATGAAAGACACCTGGCACGGGGTGCGCATTCTGTTGCTCAAGGACTGGAAGAAATCATTTCCAAACATATCTGATTGTCATCTGTACCAACAGCACTTTGGCACATCCGTGTCGAAGTGCTGTTTTTTTTGTACTACGATAACTCGATCTCAATTATGTATAGAAGCTTTTGTACAGGAGTTAATGGGTATATTAGATATAAAAGGAGGGAATATGATTGTCTACACAACCCAACAATTCTCAGATGAACGAAGATCGAATCATTGTCATCGGTGCAGGGCTCGCTGGTTTGAGTTGTGCCTTTGAACTTGTAGAACAGGGAAAGTCTGTACTGGTCCTCGAAGCTGCCCCCTATGTAGGCGGACGCACAGGGAACTGGAATGAGCGGGGAATGGAGGTGGAGTCCGGGTTCCATAAATTCATTGGATATTACAAAGCACTGCCAGATCTGCTTGAACGTGCTGGCATTGACCTTGATGATATGTTGGTATGGGAAACAACGATGGAAGTCCGTCACCCAAATGTCGATGAGCATGGTGAATTTGGACTTGACGTTATTCATGCTCCCCTCAAAACACTATCAGGTGTGCTGGGAAACAATAATTTCATCACGCCAGCCGACAAGGCTTCACTTATTCCTTTTTTAGCTGCTGGCTTCAAGGAGTGTGTATCCAGCCCTGAGGAACTCGATTCAATATCGGTGCTTGATTTTGCGAATCAGCATGGGGTAAGCGAACAGGCTCTGCAACGAATCGTTGAACCGTTATCTTCAGGCATTTTTTTCATGCCACTTGATAAATATTCTGCGTATGCCTTCTTTGGCCTGTTCCTGCCGGGTATTCCTCGGATTCATAAAATGCGAATTGGTGCCTTTACTGGCGGCATGACGGATGTCATGTGTGCGCCTCTGGCTGCTGCCATCACGCAAAAAGGAGGACAAGTACGAATCAACGCCCCAGTAATCCGAATACTCTATGATTCGGAGGGTCTGAAGGGTGTTGAACTGGAAAATGGTGAACAGCTCTCCGCTACACGTGTTGTTGTAGCTACCAATATCCGACGTTCCCAACAATTACTTGAAGAGCACTTCAGTGAACATGAATGGTTTCAGCCCTTTTTGAGTCTGGATGCCATGCCACACGTTACAGCACAGTTCGAATTAGAGCTGCCGCTCCTGCCCGAGGACCGTACAACCTTTGGGCCAGGCACCGACATCGGTTCATTTGGGGAGCAATCCCGAACAACGTTTCGCGGGCGGCCCGGCAGAGCTTCAATCATTCTGGTTAATCCCGACGAACTCATTGATCTGCCCGATGAGGAAGTATGGGAGCGTACCAAACAAGGGTTGGTCGATATCGGACTTGCCGAAGGTGTGTCTTCCGTAACGGATTACCGGATTGTTCGGGGGAATGAGAATTTTTATCGGATCTCACCAGGCAATGAGCCCAAGCGACCCGAACAAGTGACTCCAATTCAAGGGTTATACCTCGCTGGGGATTATACTAAACAGCCCATGTTCACCACAATGGAAGGTGCTGTGATATCTGGTCAGAAGGCTGCGGCCGGCATTCTTAATATATGAGGATAACGAAAAGCAGCCCTATTATCAGTGATCTGACAATAAGGGCTCTTTTTAGTGTATAAAGAAATATGTGTTACGAGATTACTATCGACTAGGGGCGCTGCTTCCGCTGCTGGAATTGTGAGCGGATAACATAATAAGCAGTTCCAAACAGGATAACTGCGCCTATGCCAACGATTATCATGGAAGAATCCCACCGAACAATAGTTCCAAAAGCAACCTTGGATTGCAGTGGGGTACCCGAAGAAGCGGTGTTTGTCAGATCAGGTACGTAATTCATGGTCATGATCATGCCTTGAACGACATTCCAAGCTGCAAAACCAACGATGAATAACAAGGTAACCAGAAAGGATTCCATCGCTAATCGTTTGTTCATGCTTGTCATTTTGCCTCCTCAAATAATGTTGTGAAGGATTTCTTTATACAAGATCTCTTCCCATTCAATTAGACAAAACGTGCTGCATCTCCTGTTTCAAACGTTCTTTATTTTTATCCACATATTGATACAGCAGGTCAAAGCTTTCTTCGTTATCCGATTGCATGCTCAAATTCGCGGCTTCCAGTTCAATCTGCTGTAATACCTCATGAATCTGTTCCCCGTGTGTTTGCAGGCTTGTCGTGATGTCATCTTCGGACAGGCCATTCACATTATCTCGTAATTGCCCGTGCGTTACGCCGCTTTCGGACAACATCTGCTCTATTTTCTTCAGGATCACGACATCTGCATCATTGCCGATCCGCTCCATCGCTGCTATTGTCTCACCGAGATACTGTCCGCTGATATTCTCAAGGAAACCGGTCATCCCGTTCATGGACAGCTCGGTATCCAGATCAATGATTAGAATGATATCTTGCAATACTTGCGGAAGTTCCGGCCCACTTTCTCGAATCGTCGAAAATTCAGCCCGATACAGGTCCATGGCAACACTCCCCACCACTTCTTCACCCGACATCTCTTCAAGCTGATCGAGTGGTAACAACTCCTGCAATTCTTCTTGTAACTTGTTCATCTTTCTCTGCCTCCTGTATCTCTCTGTCTAAATAGTTTGAACGTGTTTTTTACACTGGACCACTACGCGGTCAGAATAAACTTCCGATCGCTGTTATCCCCAGATTTTTTCAATCCCTTTATTAAAGGGTAAAATCCGGTGATAAAGGCGAACGCTCCGCTTCTTCAGTTTTTTTCTGCCCTCTCCGTTTCGTGTAAATTTCAAGTTCAACTACGCCGACACGTTATTACATCATAGCAGAATACGCTATATAAGTTGAACTTATGGAAGTTTACATGTTCGTGCAGAAGTCATTTTACAGGGAATATCGTCAAGTTAACGTGCACTTGACCTCTGGAAAATGTTCCGCTGTTATGATCTTGGCATCACGAGTCTTGGGAGGGGTAATGATGCGCCTGGCCTTGTTCACAGACACCTATCTTCCGGAAACCAATGGTGTTGCTGGCACGCTCCACCGCTTGAGTAATCATCTGAACCGCAGAAGAATTGAACATCTGCTGTTTACTCCGAACTCCGTCATTGAAGGAAGCCATGAGACTCAAGTCCGATCGGTTGCCAACATCCCTTTTTTTCTGTATCCCGAATGCCGCATTGCTCTACCCAACAGAGCAAACACACACAAACAGCTACAAGCCTTTCAGCCCGATCTGCTGCATATCGCTACGCCTATTAATATGGGGCTGCTTGGCCTGAGGTATGCACTCAAACACCATCTTCCGCATGTTGTCTCCTACCATACCCACTTTGATCGTTATCTCGAATACTACCGGTTAAAAAGTATGATTCCGCTCTACTGGAAATATATCCAATGGTTCCACCGCGCCTGTGATGCAACACTGACTCCATCGCAGGAAACATTAAACACCCTGCAAGCCCAGGGCATTCAGCGTCTGAAACTTTGGTCTCGCGGGATTGATTGCAACCTGTACTCCCCTGATAAACACAGCTCGGATATCCGTGAACGATACCACATCACCGCTCCCCTTATTCTACTCTACGTTGGACGCATTGCCCCGGAAAAAGATATCGCTACGCTCACGACTACCATGCAGCAGCTGCCCCAGGAAATGCAGTCCCGTGTACACTGGATTATCGTTGGCGACGGCCCATCTCTCCCCAAAATGCGTCTGCAATCCCCATCCAATGTCACCTTTACAGGATATATGCATGGCGAAGAACTTGCTGTTATGTATGCTTCGGCAGATCTGTTTGTGTTTCCTTCCTCTACGGAGACATTTGGCAATGTGGTACTGGAAGCGATGGCTTCAGGACTCCCTGTGGTGGCGGCCAATGCCGGAGGTGTAAAGGATCTGATATCCCACCACCGTAACGGTGTTTTATTCGAGCCAGGTCAGGCTGATGCACTGATTCGGGAGATATGTCTCTGGGGAAATCACGTGAACCAATTGAGGATAATGGGACTGAAAGGCAGAAAGCTGGCTGAGCAGCGGTCGTGGGAGCATATTTTTGATACACTAATCGGGGATTATGAGGAGGCTATAGAACATCGGAACAGACGAACGAAAGATCGAATTATTACAGCGTAGTCGGACGAAATCAGCTTCTTCCAACAACCCATAATAACCGCCTCTGCCCTCTGTTAAGTTAAACTGGTTCGCCCCGTTCAGGCCGACCGTAGCAGCATGTGCACGCTACTACAGTCGGCCTGAAACATGTTTCCAATACACTTCATAACAAAACCTACATCTTGGAATGGGTTGAGCTGTTACACGGTATGTAGACACATAGAGCCTCATTTATTGGAATTATTTAAAATATTTCGATTGTATATGACAGATTGTCAAACCAAGTGCGACAGTTCCTCTGTGAAAGATTCGTGAGCGGTTCTCCAACCCAAGCATTTTCGTGGTCTGTGGTTTATTAGATCTAGTGAACTGGCAAGATCTTCATCCTCGACTTGAGCGAGATCGGTGCCTTTCGGGAAAAACTCTCGAAGCAATCCATTCGCATTCTCATTGGAACCGCGTTGCCAAGACGAATATGGATCAGCAAAATAAACGTGCAGGTCATGGCTTGTTTCCAGATTGGCATAGCATGTTATGAACAAACACTCTAAAAAGCGACCTATTGTAAATCATCACCATAAGATATCATTATTTTAGCCCGGTATCGGTTAGTATTAATCCACATTTACAGGCTTGATCACTTCGAATAAAAATGGATTACCATTTAAATATTCTCTTATGTATGCTTGGGCATACTTTTGTTCATCGATTAAACTGGTTGTTTCTCTTGGATCAGAGGCGTGATGGCAGCAGTTCTCGATCATGAACATGACAAAAAAACATTCCAGATCCCGAATATAGTCGGTTTCCAACTTCCTAATACTCTCATAACCTTGGATAAGCATCCATCGATGCTTTGGCCAAAGCTCCAATATGGTGCCTGCCATATCGTAGAGATAATATCCGTACCCACATCTTCCAAAATCAATCGGATAGGGTTGATTATCCTCAAAAACCATATTACCGGTATGTAAATCAGCATGAATGAGCCCATAGTTATGTTCACTTGGATGCATCGTGGTAAGTTGGGATACAACCTTCTCAGCTGCATCTTGATACAGCTTCCATCCCTCTTCGGATAAAAAACGCTCATAGTAACGTTCCAACTTAGCCATTTCACGTTTAAAACTTTCTACTCCCCAAGTAGGTCTTACAAAATCAGAAGGTGGATTGAAATCCTTTGCTGCTTCATGGAGCCTGCTCATCAATACACCTATATTATATGCTTGACTATCTGTAAATTCACCTACAACTTTTTCACCCTCTATCCATCGCATCATCGTTATATAAGGGCGCCTATATCCTGTCTCTGTTTCGATGTCCAATACATAAATACTATCACAATTTGCCATCCCTTCTGGTACTTTTAGATCTTTCGATTTGTTCAGTGCTTGTAACAGTAGGAGTTCCGAACGAATTTCCTCTCTGCTTAATCGGTCCGAATGAATGCGAAGTAAATAATTGTTATCTGTACTGGTTTCAATTTTATACGTGATCGTATCGCCGGATAGTTGAATAAACTGGATGTTATCCCATTCTACGTCATACTTTCGAATTGCAGATAAAGCGACTTTCCTTGCTCTGATTAATAACGCCCGCCGTTCTTCATCAGTATCAAATCTAAAAAAATCATTCATTTGTTATCCCCCTGCAATTTTTATGAAGTAAATTAACTACTTCTCTTATATGTTATTATAACGATAGTAAAAGCTTGGAAATATGTAATAAACAATTTAATTTAAACTATACTTACGACAGATTATCAAACCAAGTGCGACAGTTCCTCTGTGAAAGATTCGTGAGCGGTTCTCCAACCCAAGCATTTTCGTGGTCTGTGGTTTATTAGATCTAGTGAACTGGCAAGATCTTCATCCTCGACTTGAGCGAGATCGGCGCCTTTCGGGAAAAACTCTCGAAGCAATCCATTCGCATTCTCATTGGAACCGCGTTGCCAAGACGAATATGGATCAGCAAAATAAACGTGCAGGTCATGGCTTGTTTCCAGATTGGCATAGCATGCAAACTCCTTTCCCCGATCAGCCGTGGCTGTGAGGAAAGTGCCTGTGGGATACTGTGAGATGGCTACACCAAGCGCAATTTCCATAGACAGAGCAGTGCGATCAGGCATGAGAATGGCGGTATATAGACGGGTTTTGCGTTCAATGAGCGTGGCTATGCATCCTTTACTTTTCCCACGACTAGATACGACGGTATCCAGTTCCCAGTTCCCAAACGTTTCACGAGAACGAACCTCTTGGGGACGATCCGAAATGGATCTGCCAATGGCAAATTTACCGCGAGTTTCTGCGGGTTTCTGACGCTTTCCTTTGTGCCGAAGAACCTGTAACGTGCCTTGAACCAGTCGACCTGCGTAGATCCAGCGATAGATCGTTTTGAAGGATACTGCTGGCAAGCCTTCGGTACGGAAGCGTTGATTGATCTGTTTCGGAGACCACGTTGCCTTCAGTTTTTCCTCCAGTGAAGCAGCTAAGGTGCTTGACCATTTACCTGAAGAAACAGAGGATTGACGACGCTTCTCATAAGCGTTCTGAGCGTGTTCTGCCTGATAGGGATACGATGAATTAGCACGATCTAGTTCGCGGCAAATCGTGGACGAATGTCTCCCCAGTTCTTTTGCAATAGCTCTTGAGCTTTTGCCTTGTCTGTGGAGGATTTCTAGCTTGCTGCGTTCGATTATGCTAAGATGTGAATAACTCATGGACTGATTCTCCTTGTGTGAATGCTGGTGTGGTAACTTTCATTCTACACGAATCAGGCTGTGAGCCATTTTTTTATTTCAGTAGGGTGTCGCACTTCATATTACAATCCGTCATATAGAAAAAAGACATGACTCCTTAAACTGATTCATGCATTTTATTGCATACGATCTATTGGTTGAATTTACTGTACGGGACTTTGATATCTACAAACCCTTTAGCGTAAGGGGCAACCTCATAAGGGTGGAATCGGATGACAATTCCTTTATCATATAAAAAGAATTCAGATGTTTGATCAAGCTGAAAATCATAAATATTTTCTTCAAAAATAGAAACTCCTGCATTATACATGGCTAATAGACTGTTGGAGATTGATTTCTCTACCTTCTCCATCTGAGTATCGTCTTTAACATACTCGCTTAGCTTCAGTTCTTTCCCCGTTCTTAAATCATAGTTATATGTTTTTGTTGCATCCATTCCATGTGCTCCGCCAGTGTACACATGATCTTCATATACCACAGATAACTTTTCTTTTGCATTGTATTTTACACTGGCCATGGTAATGTAGAAATAATTTTTGTTTGATTTCTTTTCTTCCTTGTCCAGGCGAGCTGCTTTCACTGCGTGGAGTTTAAATGTCTTGTTCATCTTATCGGTCACAGATTTATTACCACCTGTTAGATGTATGTATGGCTGTCCTTTGTAATACTGGACCTTCGTTTTTACTGTAATTGTGCTGCCTGCCTCTACATGACTACTCGGAAGAATGATAGCAATCAGTACAGTGATCAACAGGTAATTGATCCATCTCAATTTTTTTCTTTCAGTTCTATATTTCAACATTATTGATAACCCCCTTTGGCTCAAATGATATCGTTTCCTGCATTCTGTTCCAAATTACCTGTGGAGTGCCCTTTAAATCTGTTCCGCTCTGAACGTTGCCAATCCAGATGTCTTCTGCTCCCGGTTGTTGTAAATAGTGCCGGAGCGTTGCTTTGACCAGAATAGACGCATGCAAATCCAGCACCTCATCCAGCGGTATCCAGAACAACTCCCCTTCATCCGAGGGTACAAACCGTCGATGACTCGTCTCTCCGAAATATACAAACTGCTGCCAAATCTCACCACCGTTAACCTCTAACAGAATATATCGAAGCCGAAAGTGTTCGACATCCGCTTGCTTGAATCCGGTCTCTTCTTCAATCTCCCGATAGCTGGCGGTCATGGGCGTGTTCAGTTCCCCTTGTTCCAAATGTCCGCCAATGCCACCCCAGAATTCAAAATCAAACAATCTGCTACCCGCCTTCTTCATCATCAGCATGTCTGAGCCATTGCTCAAAAATGCTGTAGCCATCTGTCTAATCTCCATATGTACCTCGCTTTCCAAACTGTAATTATAGGAATCTACTTGTCTATATAAACTGAACTAAAGAATATTTACACTAGACACTCCGATGACAGAACAACCTTCCGATCACTGTTATCCCCAGATTTTTTTGATTCCTTTCCTAAAGGGTAAATCCGGGGATAAAGGCGAGGTTTATGCTTCCGAAGTAGCTTTCTTTCAGAAAGCTTTTAGCTCCGCTTCTTTAGGTTATTTCTGTCCTCTACGTTTTGTGTAAATGTTATATTCAATTTATATAACCGCCTTCTACAGCAATTTCTTCAGCTTACTTAGATGCTCAATCGTATGTAAAGGACCAGTCGTAATGGTGTCCTGCCATGGCTGGTTAACCTTCATCCAGATCGTACTCATGCCAACGCTTGCCGCTCCTTGAATATCGTTCACCGGATGATCGCCAATGTAGATGCATTGCTCTGGGCTTAGACCGAAATGATCGAGCGCAAGCTGAAATATGCGTGGATCGGGCTTTTTGACTCCTGCCTCTTCTGAAACAATAATATGGTCGTAATCCTCCCGGATACCGAGTTGATCGATTTTTCCATACTGAATATCGGTCTGCCCATTGGTAATTAACCCGGTTTGGTATTTCCCCCGCAGATGCTGAACGACTTCTCGCGCTTGTTCCATCAGAACTGAACTTCGCACATACTCTCTGCCATAAAACTCCATCAGTTCTGCATGTGGCGGATGTTCTGCCCAAGGCAGTTCATTCAACAACTCGTTGAACAGAAGGGGTTTGTCCTTATAACCATCCTGGTCGAGTTCAATAATTCGTTTACTTATCTCTTCGGTTGACTCCAAGTGACCAAAATAGGTCTTGATTAAACGCTGCGTGAAGCCGCCAAAGGTCATCGTTCTGTTCAGAATTGTATTATCCAAATCAAAAATAACCGCTTTAATATGATCCATCTTCCTTCTCCCCCAATTCCAGTACATGCGTTATCTTCTCCATACTCGTCACTTCTCTAAATCCCAAGTCGCGATAAAAAGATCCAGCAACCGGTTGATCCGTGTACAGAACCAGTCGAGCGTAATGATTCTCCGCTTTCTGAATAACCGCATCCATCAGCCTGCGCCCAACCCCATGTCTTCGAAATTCTCTCATCACATAAAGCCTGCGAATTCTTCCGGTATCAGTCATTTCAGTATAAGGATCTCTGTTCAAACCGCAGATCCCAACAACCTTATCGTGCATTCTGCATTCAAAAAGCGCTTCATCTTCTTGCTCAAATGTATTAATTCCTGTCTCATATTCATGGATTAATCGCTTGATATGTCTGAACCCCTCATTGGAGCTTTCGGCCAGCATCGCCACTAACTCTTCACGATTCCATACCGATATCTCCTGTATCCGCATGGTGTAACCGCCTCCATCATTTTAAATCAATGGTACACATGCAAACCCAACCATACATTGAACGATGGCTGGGTTTATCTTGTACAGCTCATTCTCATTTTTTCTTTTTGTGATAGTGATAACCCGTGCACAGACCCTTTTGTTTGGATTTGGCTGAACAATTATGTCCACCATTCTTATCCAGTCTGCCTGGATGAGCATAAGCGGAAGAGGATACACCTACAAGTACGACAAGAGACAGGATTACGATAACAACCTTTTTCATAAGTCACCCTTCGATCAACACCCTATGCTTTAGGGCTTAATACGTGCTATATCATTCTACATTATAATCCACAATTTGGATATCCTTCATCTTTTTAGCCGATCCATTCTCATAAAATCTTAAATTGCTTTAATGCACGGGTGACTCCATCTTCACTTGCCCGCAGGGTGACATAATCGGCGCTTTGTTTAATTCGTTCTCCGCCATTTCCCATCGCAATTCCGATTCCCGCATACACTAATAGATCCACGTCATTCTCCCCATCGCCAAAGGCCATTGTTTCCTCTCTGGATATCTTCAGGTAGTCGAGAACTTTCTCTGCGGCTATAGATTTGCTGACTTCGCTCGCTTCCAGCACATTCACTACATACGGATGGAATCTCACGAATCGTAAGGAAGGAAATCTGGATTGGAATTTCTCCGTCTCCGCTTCATCTGCATATAAACAGATGCAATATACGTCCTGTTCCAACGTGCTAATTTTCTGCGGGGAATCCATGAGTCCAAGTGTATCTCTTAACGCCTCAGTAACACGACCATCTACTGTACACAACCCGTTTGTCTCAAATGACTCTGTAAAATATGAAATACTGTGCCCCTGCAACTCGGCAAACTCACTGAATGCTCTAACCATCTGTGCTGAAAGTACAGACTTATGTATCACTTCATTACCTGCTTTGATCAATGCTCCATTAGCCGAAATGATCGTATCGATTCCGAGATTTCTGAATTCTTCGCATAAATTATAGGGCCTGCCTGTGACGAGTACCACTCGAACGCCTTTACGAATCAATTCCCGGATCGACTCAGCTGTACGCGGTGATAAACTCCGATCTATTTCGCTCAGCAATGTACCGTCCACATCAAAGAACACAGCTTTAATCAAATTGTTCTTCCTCCTCTGTCTTCAATTAAAAAGAGCAAGCACAGAATAACCTTGTGTGGTCTTCCTGCACTTGCTCTTACGTTTAACGGGTCTGAACATCTTGGGTGCGTCCCATGTACCATGATTGAAATGACTCCGCCGTATCCAGGGGGATGTCATGTGCACGATGATGCAGAACAGGTTTGGCCCGGTTTATCGTATGAATGGACGCCACACCGAACCAACGCTGTAACACATTACGGGTGATCTGCACTTCGATGACTTTCTCACGTTTGGAGATGAAGAGTGTTGAAGTGAGCGCTCCGGTTCGAAGTTGAATGAAATTCTGGTGCAGAATGTATCGGGTATGGAAAAAGTCCATCACTCTGCATGTTGCAATCCACACGAGCAGAATCGCGGAAATCATCCACCAGGCATGTTTCTGCCCAAACACCACTGGTTTGAAGTACCACAGTAAACCCGTGATAATGATCCATCCCCAACTTGGTTTGAGCAGGCGCAACCATAATGATATTTTCGGAAGTTTTTCCATCTCCTGTGTGACCCGATAGGATGGTAGAATCTCCTTTATCAGGATATAGGCTTGCTTCACAGGCAAGAAAGGATAAAGCGAATTCACCTCCTGCTCGGATTCCCCCAGACTACCCGCAGTCGTCAGTTCTACTTCCGCCAGTCCAAGCAGCCTTTTCATCGGAGACTGTGTAATTTTCACGGCCTGTACTCGTTCTTTCAGGATTGAAAATGACGTTTGCTCCATCATGCCCTTCGAGATATAGATCCGCTTGGCATCCGAGGTGATCTGGAAATTCCCATATTTTACGAAGGTTCTGACTATGCCCAGAGCAATAGATATAATCAATAAAACTAAAATCATCAAACCGGCAATCCACCAGGAATCAAGCCAGGTTAATAACAAACTTTCCGTTACTTCTTCATCAGGGAAGAAGTCCTTCACCCAGGAATAAAGCGTAGCCAAGACCGGAATCAGTACGAGAAAACTAAGCGAGGTAAAGGATGCTTTGAATATGTCCTTGCGGGTGGAGTGATAATGAACAATCCGTTCCTGTTTTTCTTTTGCAGGTAGAGACATCGCTTCAACAGTTATAAAAGGTTCGGATTGCGCCTCTCTCTCTTCCATAACCTGAACTGCATCCAACGTATCATGTTCCTCTGCTGCCCCTGCTGTTTCTGCTTCTTCAGCCATATGACCTGCTACAATTTTCTCCAGCTGTTCCGCTTCGGAAAGTGAAACAACGTGTAACTGAAAGGTAGCATCTTCTCCCTTAATTCCGGTCTCGAATCGAATCGACGTCACGCTGAACAACCGATGAAACAGCGTTGTATGACGATTCACATTCTGGACCTTCGTATAAGGTATCGTTCTTCGGGTACGGTTAAACACACCACTGTAGATGTGAAAAGCCTTAACGTCTGCTGTATAACGAGAAGTAAACCACTTCCAGATGATCGACACAATGCCGATGGAAATCCCCGCATAAAAGGCGATCCTTCCATAGAAAAGCCATGGGGACTCTGATCCCTGACGGAAAACAAACAAAAACAGGACGATGGCGAACGAATTCTTCACCAGTTTCCACAGACTCCACAGCATGGTTAATGGATGATGTCGCTTCAGATCGATCATTCATCCACCTCATTAATCCGCGCATAGGATGCAATCTGATGACGGAGTGCAAGCGCGACTTCCTCTGGCAATGCCGGGATTTCATGCGATGAACCCATCGTGCCAACCGATACGGAATAGAGTCCATATTTTCGCATCAAAGGTCCCTGATTTGTTGTAACCGATTGCACTTTTGCCATGGGGATGATCTGATGTACCTTGGTTAGCGCCCCACGCTTCAGTTGCAGGAACTCCTCATTCACATCATAGTACCAATGCTTGTATAACCATGTCGGCTGGATCAAAATATCCCACACCGCGTAGAGCACAGATATGGCTGTAACGCCCCACAAGATCCAACCAATCCACGTCTTCCATCCATAGATGGAGTCGAGTATTAACAGTACGGCAAGGATCAGAAAGCCTATTACATTCCATATGATGGCGCTAATTCTCCACAAGTTTACCGCATAAGGGGAAAGCCTCTGCTCGGGTATATTCCACTGTATTGACATATGTTCACTCCTTTTCCTCGGGTACATAAAAACACACATGATACACTGTACGAATAATCGTCCACGATCGATGCAAAAAAATAAAGAGATGACCCCTATACAATACAGGTCGTCATCTCTTTTGTTCATTCATTTTACTATAAAATCCTGTACTTCACACAGCCATACCATATGGTCAGTTCCTTCGCCCCAGTAGTTCTTCGCCACCACATAGGGTTCACCGAATTTGCGTTGCCACTTTTTCTGTGCGATCTGGTAACCGCTATCCAGGCAGAATTGCTCAATTCCCAGCCGCTGCAGTTCAGTAACCAGGGCGAGAATCAGCGCCGAACCAACCCCCTGTCCTTGAACCTCGGGCAACACATACAGGCTACCCAGTTCTCCGATACCGTTTAGCCGACCCTCTGTACATTCTCGAATCTCCTTACCACACGGTCCATACGAGATTGTGCCTACAATAACATCTCCCATTTTGGCGACGAGGAAAAATACACTTGGTTCTATGTTGTCCTTTGCTTGCAATGCCTTGTGAATCATCGCTTTTTTCTGTGCTATTTCATCCTGAATATCATCCAGAAGCGAGCCAATCCCCTCCTTATCAAATGCTGAGGGAATGGTTGTCTCGAACACCTGATACACTCCATCTGCATCCGATCGCGTCAAAGGTTCAATGGTAATTTTGTCATCCACAGGTTCTTCTCCGTTCCATTTACCTTCTTAATCTGTACGTCGCTGAATCAGTCTTCTTATTTGATTCGAATCCTCAAGAGGAATGCTATATCCAGTGTGCGTGTCTTCATGGTTTACTAACACGCCTTGCATCTTGGGATCCATTCCTAATGAAAAATCATACCGTGTTATCGAGCCATCCACATTGGTTATGCTCAGGTCGTACTGTGTACCATAATCGAGAATGCCGGGCATACGCTCAGCCTTATGTATGGCCTCCATCATGATCCGTATCTCGTCAGATCGATCAAACTTAACATCTTGGCATGGTTCCAAAGTGAGGTTTGGATTACAGGTTAAGGTGATCAGCACAGGAAGCCCCTCTTCCGCGTTCGATTCATTCGGTTTACTGCACCCTGCAATGAATGCGGCAATGACACATACGAGCAACACTCCTACATATTTCACCATACTGCACGCCTCCCTGACTTAGTATTAAATAAACTAGTAATGAGTAGAGAAGTAATAAATACAGTATATAATGACTCAACTGCACTAACTATTTATATTCATATCAAGTTACGTAACTCCGGGTCCCATGAAGACAACAAAGCGATCAGTCGCTCTAAGGTCTCTTCCACAAATACCTGAACTCTCTCACCCGTGATGAACTCAGGAGTAATTCCCGGTTCTTCCCCATTAAGAAAAGAAAACGTGTGGTCCCGCCAGCGTACAATCTCATCAGCAGTTAAACGATCCGTCATGTCATAACCCGGTGAACTGTTGAGCACCTGCCATACCTCTTCGCTCCAACTTGAACCTTGATAGAGATTAAAATCGATCTGGTCCGTCTCCTGGTAATATAAACGCGCTAGTTCATCCTTCGATCTGCTACTGCCTGTATGTTGGTCTACCTTGTTGACCCGTTCGACGAATTCGGGATGCACACTACGGAACCAGTAATAGTCTGTTAGCACATGCATAAAGTATCCTCGCACAAACCACTTCCATCCTTCATCGGTAAGTTGGTGCATATAGAATGAGTAAAGATCCTTCAATTCACCAACGTAATCTCCATCATCTTTCGGGTTGAAATGGGTGTACTCCTTATCATCTCTGGTTGTACCTTCACGCATATGTATGGAATCCGGGGCGATATTCCCCAGATAGAATGAACCTCGATCAGTCTGCATTTGCAGCGAGTCTGCAATCAGATTAGCAATATTGAGATGAACCATAGGTAACGGCATAGAGTTAATCTCCTTTTATCGGGAAGTATTCTACTATACTTAGTAAAAAGAAACGATATAACCTACTGGTGCAACGTACAGATCACTGGAATAGTGAGACTTCGCTAGGTTCCATCCTTTTTCACCGTAGATGCGTGATTATCCCTGAACTCTCTCCACTTGCATGCGGTCAAACAGCTGCTCCAGATCCGTATGGTACTCCGGGTGCTCCTTCACAAGCAGACTAATATATTCCGACCCACATTCATAGAACATCAAGCGGTTAAACGGAGCTGTATCTCCAAAATGATTGCTTTCCTGCCCAAATTTTGCCCGAATCAGATTCTCAATATAACGAGCGTAACCCTCGTTCCACTCCAACCAGCTCCAGTACTCGGCTTGTTCTTCATTTAATGAAGTGAACAACGCCTTTCTGGCTGTGTGTACTTGTATCAGGTCTTTACTCTTCAAAGCAGACAACAATGAGTTAATCCGTTCCACAACGACTTCATTTTCATAGGGAAACTCATAATCCAGTTCCCATGTCACACGCTTCAGTTGGTCCATTTTATGCTTAATCTGAAGACGGTTGACGATCCGTTCATCATATTTCTCATATACATAACAATGAACATATTCATGGAATAGATAGACTTTCTGCTCCAGATCTTTGAACGCTGCATCCGTTACAATCGCACACATTCGTCCGTTCATATGATGCACCGGCATTGCCGCAAGGCACTCATCTGGAATATATAAATCGTCCGGTACCGTCTTCACCCACTCATATTGCTGCGTTTTGGACGAATAATCATAGATATATAATAAAGCTTCATAGGCTACAACTACTGGATAATGTTCTGCAAACAAAGGATGTAGACTAACCAAGTCTTTCTGAAGCTCGTTTAACTCGTTAATTTGCTCTAAAAAAGCATCCATATCATTAACCTCTCTTTACTGGATTGATGCGTTAATCATACTAGAATAGAAAAGATAAAACACTGAGAGAAAAATGATAATTCTGTTCGAGTATGAGATGCTGAACGTTAGAAATGCTCTCCGCGTTTCTCATACAGGTAGATATCCAGTGCCTGAATCCCACGTCGGGCTAGCTTAATAAACAGGATCAGCGCATACACGCCCAGTCCATATAACAACACATTAATCAACATTGCGAATATTGTAATGATAGAACCAAACATCATCATTATTCCTCCTAATTAGTCTATTAAATTATCACTCCCTATTCTAGCATATTTTTCCTCAGTTAACTTTTCTGGTAGATGTAAGGGCATTTAGAGTACTTATAATTAAAAATAAAAAAAACCTTCCATACCCGTGTGAGAAGGTGGGAGATTTATAATCCGGTATACAGTTTCCTAAGTTCGTTCACCACTGACTATATGCCAATGTTGATGCTTCGAGTCTTGATAGTTGCCCAAGTTAGTTATAATCTTCGACGAGCCTGTCTGGTTCACCATGTCAGCAGCAATCTTTTTAATGACACGCATCATTTCCAATAAAAGTTCATCATTATTCTCTGCTTCTTGGGAAATGAATGACCGGATATGAATCTTGGGAATTACCACGATATGGTGTTCGTAGTATGGTCGGGTATGGTGATAGGCTAATACTTGATCTGTTTCCCAAACAATATTTACTTTTGTTTTACCACTGAGCACTTCATCACAATAAAAATCCTCTGTCATCATGCTCCTCCTTCTTCAAAGTACATACGATTAAACGTATCCTTATGATTTGGTCAAGATTCCCTGGTCCACAGATTTCTGAATAAGCTGCTCCGCATACTCCCACAATGTTTCGGAACCGTTTGCAATCTCACGGTTTCTGTTTAACACCTGATCACTTGTAATGTTATATTTCTGCCACGTATCTCCCTCATTCTGATGATTGTGGATCAGAGGCTGCAACCGATCAAGAGATGAGGCAAATTGTGCTTCAGGAGTCTGCTTTGCTTCAAACTCTAACCATAATTGGAGTAGTTCTTCAGCCTGTTCCTTAGGCAACATACCAAACAGCCGATGAGCCGCCTGGAGTTCACGATCGTATTTATCCGTGTGTCCCACCGTATCGTAAGCGAATGTATCTCCGGCATCAATCTCGACCAGATCATGAACGAGAAGCATCTTAATGACTTTGAGGATATCCACATCCTTGTTGGCATGACTCTGCAAAACCAAAGCCATCATCGCCAGATGCCAGGAATGCTCCGCATCATTTTCAAGTCTCTCACCATGCATAATTCTCGTCTTTCGTTCAATCGTTTTGAGTTTATCAATCTCAATGAGAAAGTGAATCTGATCCTGTAATGAGTCGCTCATAGCACATCCTCCTTCATTTTTCCGATTCACAATCTATATAGAGAGGTCATACCAGTAGACTTTATAGTTAAAATCGAGTGACATCCCCATGCCTTGTGCCAGATGAATTGAGCCTGCATTGTCCGGTGAACAATCCCAATACGGATGTATGCCTACACGACCGCATTCTTCCACAAAAGCTTTTGCCACCTTCGCACCATAATTCCTTCTTCTGTAGACTTCAACCGTTTCAATATCAACTGCATGTGTCTGATCTGCGATAAATGCCGAAAGGCAAACACACGCGATATCATCGTTATGCACTGCAATATAGCCAAATCCATGTTGTAAAAAATCATCTATTGTCGTCCAGAAGTAAGAGATTTTATCCTTCAGGAATTGAGAATTGTTATATCTTTTCTCTCCTAATAGTACTTCATCTATCCTGAGAATTCTGACTTCCTCGTCCTGTGAAGCACATATGTCGAGAGGTACTTGATGACTTATCGAATCTGGATTCAATTTGAATACATGTTGAATATCACTGGAAATCTCTCTTTTCCCGGAGATGTGCCGAAGAACATCTTCCCAGGCTTCGTCCACCACACCAATTTCAACAGCATGCATATGTAAGTCCAATAACTCAGGTTCAATACGTTCCCGCATGTACTCTTTCAATTCATTCAGAAAGGGCTCACTTCGAGAGTCGCCGATCAACTGAAAACCGGACTGTCCATGTATCCAAATTAGTGCTGCTGTGATATTCTCTGCATCATCTACATAGATCCGTCCCGGGTTCAAGCCAGACGCCACCGCCTTGACTTCAATATTCTGACACGAGTCCGTGAGATGTTTTACTTTATGGAATTCATGTTTATTAATCTCGGTAATCATAGATTCATTCCTCCCGAATTCAAGACAACGCCCTAAAGCGTGTGTAACCTCTATTAAATCTTATATTCATAGATTCTCGTCTCTTCATCATCAAGCAGATATCCTTTGCCGATATAGGCCCAGTTATTTTTTTCATAATAATCGGTCAGATCAGTACACAAATACAGCTTGTCATACCCTTTTGCTTTCACCTCATTCAATGCATGGGTCTGGAGTTGTCCACCCAGATTCTGGCCCCGATATTCTGGATCAACATGAAGACACGCAAACCAGGGAAAAAGATCCTGCCTGCTATTCAGATCACTTCGCAACAAAGCGCACCCACCGATAATTCGGTCTCCGTCCAACATCACATAAAATCTTGGTACATCACTCTCTGTATCCACAGAACGCTCTATACAATCCCGATAGAAATGGAAGCTTGATTCCGAGCCCCATTGTTTCCAGAAATACTGTACTGCTTCTTGCAGCACGTCCGGCTTCTGCCGAATATCAATAATTTGCAAAATGTTAATCTCCCTTCAATTGGATCTGATTCAACATATATTCCGCATACTCCCGAAGTAAGGCTTCACTCAAATTCACATTCTCCAAATCACCATTGTACTTTGCAAGACATTGTGAGATGACTTCCTTGTATTTAGTGGGAAGGTTTGTAAGTGCCCATTCTCCTGCTTCTCGCTTGGAATGAATGACTGAATCTTTCACGTACAAAAGAACCCGGGATAGACTCAATACATAGTAGACTGGGTTGTCCGCAATTTCTTCCATAGCTGAACTCACGTCCGATGTAATTGAGGCAATCATATGTTCACGATTTTCCGGTTGGAACAGATCCTTAATGGGTTTACCATCCAGCACAATACCTCGATCATAGATGACAGCCATATGTGCTACCAGATCCGGATCTTCATATCCACCACAGAGATATTGCTCTTCCGTTCGATATTTCTCCCGGTGATAGGCAGAATAATGAAATTCGAAAGGAGTAGGGTATGCCATACTTACAATCGTAGATTCCAGCACAATACTGAGTTCAAAACCTTTCGTAATGTGCATCTCATCTTCAATATGCATTAACTTTTGTGCAATCCTTCGATAAGTGTCGGCAGATCGCTTTTCCCGGCTAACGACCAATATATCGATATCACTCTGATTTGGATGAAAGCATCCCATGGCCATAGAACCGTGTAAATATATTCCCACCAAGGCATCCGTTAATTCTTCTTTCAAGACACGAGTAACGCTATCTAAAACAGTCTTTTCATTCAACAAGATCAACTCCTTTAGGTATATGATCAGGTGTCCAATTCAACGTTCAGTTCACGCACAAATACAGCTGTCCCCTTTATTCTGACATCCATATCCTCACCATCCCGAATCACACTCACTTGAATCTTTCCATCTCTTCCAATCTCATGCCCTTGCTCTACCACAAACTGTACCTCATCAATCTCCGGTTTCACATAGGTTAAATAATAAGCACCCATCACCCCGGAGGCTGTTCCAGTCACTGGATCTTCAGTCGTACCAGAGTAAGGTGAAGAGAAATGTCTGGCATGCATCATCGCATCGGAATCACGGGTTTCGAAACAAAAGGGATGCAGGGAAGCTTTGGGAGTCTCAATTAAAATTCCAGGGAACAGGGAAGAATCCGGTTTCATTTTCATAAAAGAGTTCAGTTCACGAGTCGGGATTAATAACGTCCAGGTTCCTGTACTTCCATAAACGATTGGCGTGGAAAGGTCAACATCATTCAGAGTGAGATTGATGGCGCTTACCAGCTTCTCGATATCCCCCTGGAATGGTATAAACTGCGGCTGATCCTGTTTCATTTCCATGTAAATGGTGTCGGCATTGCGCTCAAATCGTATGGGTAATGTACCTACATTGGTTTCAATTGTGATCAATTCTTTGTCACTTAACATACCACGCGTCTTCAAACCATACAGTGATGCCATTGTGGCATGACCACACAGATTAATCTCATGCCCCGGTGTAAAATAACGTAGTCTGACGTCAGCTACTTCAGAGTTCAACACAAATACCGTCTCATTAAAACCAACCTTATAAGCGATCTGCTGCATCTCCGTCTCACTGAAATGATCAGCATCAAAAACCACTCCTGCCGGGTTACCTTGACCCGGAACGGTAGAGAAAGCATCATAATGATAGACCGTAATATTACTCATCAACAGACCCACTCTCTCTGTAATCTACGAGACTCACATTTCCATATAACTCTACGCTTTCACCATCCATTACAAGCCCGCCACCATCTTGGCACACATAAACAGCCGTACGATTAACACGGGTATACTCTCTTAATGAATTCAGGGTGTCTTCCGAACCATCCCAGTGCGGTGCAAACTCAAAATCAACGAGCCCCAGCGCTTTTATATCATTCAAACCCACTTTATTTTCATCTGCATCTTCCCCATACCCGGCTATCTCTATCGTAGGTGTAGTCAGAATACTGCCTGCGCTGACCCCAATCAGAATGCCGCCACTCTTCACATAGGAACGCAGCAAACCAACCATATTTCTCTTCTGTAATAAACTTAGAAAATAAAACGTATTTCCGCCGGATAGATGAATCCCATCACATTCGAAAATAGCGCCAAATGTGCTCTCCTCATACTCCAGATCAAGATCATAATATTGAATGTTATCTACTCCTAATTTATTATAGTAACGTCTAGTGTGTTCAAAATACTTTCGCTCCGGATCGGAGCACGAAGGGATATATCCGATGGAAGGCTGTGCACTTTCGAATAAGCTTCGTATTCTCTGATCCAATTTATCATTAGACTCGAAGAGCAAATCACTTAACAGAACCAACGTAGTCATCTTATTTCCTCCCGTACCTATTAGACAGACTTAAATTCTCTATCCAAAATCGAGAAAAAGTACTGGTCGGTCCACTGATTGTTCCACCATAGCTCTTCCTGGAAGATGGCCTCCCGTGTCATACCCACATGCTGCATCAGTGCGGCAGAGCGAACATTTTGTGAATTGCACATGCCAACGACCTTATGAGCTTGTAACTCTTGAAATACAAATTGTAACAAAAGAAGGGTAGCTTCACTCCCGTATCCTCTCCCTGCATATTCCGAAAGTACAGCGAATCCAAGTTCCCAACTTTTGCGGTAATCCACATAACTCCACATCTGAACTATACCAATGGGGGTATCTTCCGGATCATTTATGCGGCGTATAACGAAATCATAGGCATATGGTTTCTCATCTGCGAGAGCAAAATGGCTGCGATATTTCTCACGGACCTTTTCCTCATCCGTTTCAACAGTTTCCTCAAAGCTCCATATATTTGTGTCACATTCAAGTTGACATATGAAGTCGAGGTCCTGTTCTGTGACTGATGTTATTCTTACCTTCTCTCCCACGAATTCCATGTGAATTCATCTCCTTTCTGTAAGGATCATTCCTTTTCCCCATAGTCCTTTAACAATATCGACCTGATAGTTTGACTTAATCACTTTGCCCTCAGTGACTGCTGACCACAATCTCTTACTATCTTCATGAACCATACTAGAGTTCTTATAAAATAATTTAACCGTGTTAATGGCATATCTTTTATTTAACGAGTTCTCTCTATGATTATATCTCCCTTGGGGAATACCTCTGACATAACCATCCTCACACAGACCTAGAAAAGCAGTTCTGGGACAGCCTTTCCGTTGTCCCCAACTTCCCTCACCGAATAACTCTCCAGTTGCAAAACTCCAAGCCTCAACTGGGTTACCAAATTTCTTGGTCTCTACGTAATGAACTGCATTAATAGCGGCTTGAACATATTTGTTTTGAGACATACGAACATCCCCTTTATAAAAAGATCATTGTTTAGGAATCTCCCATTCTGTATCAAGCAAACCTCTACCAATGTTCCATTTGGCGAGCAAAGCTCTCTGTCTGTTTTCCAGATCAAGATAGGGTGCTGCAACACAGGATAACGTGTCAAACATATGGATAAAATGAGGTCCTTCCTTGAAACGTCGAAGCCCGCCATATTCTTCATCATCCGCTGCCCATACAATCTTTTTAATACCCGACATTAATATGGTACAAGAACACATAGGACAAGGTTCACAGGTAGTATAGAGCGTCAGTTCTTTCTTCTTCATGAATCTCTTCTTGTCTACATCCAGCAAATGTTTTCCTGCCCGACGAATGGCATCCACCTCAGCATGTGCTGTAGGATCGCAATCCGAGAAGACTCGGTTTCTGCCTTTACTCACGACATTCCCATCCACATCCACGATTATCGCACCAATCGGATACGTTCCTTCAATAAGTGATTGTTCTGCTTCTTCCAGAGCCAAAGTTAAATATTCATAATCCGATAACTTCATTGAAAGTCCCCCTTAGTACAGTTATAGACCACTTACAAAACAGAAGCCTTGTGTAATGTGTAGTAGAAGAGATTGATGAGATCTCCTTAGATCGTTAAAAGTTCCTGATCGTGTACTGCCCTGCTTCACCAAGAAAATCACTTTTGGTTAACCCTTTTTCTCCGAGTAACATCCTGTAGTTCGATATCGTACCATCATGTGAAATGATAAACGTATTGCCGCTCTGTTGCCTGCACCATTCAAGAAGCTGCTCAGCTAATTCCTTGAATCGATGTGCATCCATCTGATTAATACTTTCTTTCCAACAATCAAAACCCAAATCAAGCATTCTTATGTCAGTATACTGATGGCTGAGTTCTTCCTTGGAATAGATCTGATCGCAGACGAAAGGTACAAACTCTGGATTCTGAGGAAACATTCTTGGGCCAACCAGCGGGCTGAAGAACGCAAGATTTTTGTTAGAGGTTAGGAGTTGTGCTGTTTCAATAGTACGTTTCGTTGGACTAATCAAAATGACGTCTTCAGGCGAAAAAAACACTTGTTTACGCAACGCTATAACCTGACTTTTCCCCAATTCAGTGAGGCCAGGGTGCAGGCAATTTAATTGATTAGGGTAATCTACCAAGTGTTCGCCATGACCATGACGAATAAATGTAATGTCCATAGGCACCTATCCCTCTATTTCTGAATGAAGTGTTTGATGCCTTTTGCATCAAGGAGATTAGTCAGTTCCTTTTTCAAAAACACAGGATAGACTTCCATCTGCTCTAGTTCGTCCAAGGGAAACCATCGGAAGAATAACTTACCGTTATCCTCTAGACCTTTGAATTCAATTTCATTATAGAGCTTATGGGCTTCCGGCAATGTGATGAGATAATAAAAGCCAACTTCATGATATTTCAGGCCATCATATTCAAAGAAATCTTCACTAACAAATGCGAGCCTTTGCGCTTCTACATGAACACCCAGTTCCTCCGCCATCTCTCGCACAATAGCCGCTTCTGTTGTCTCGTGCAATTCCACCCGCCCTCCGGGCAGATTCCAGAAATCATCCTGTTCAGTCGTATGCAAAAGAACTCTTCCCGCATCCATCACAATACCTGCCACACGGAAGTTGAATTTGTTGTTATTTTGTTCATACGATACATTATTGTTATCTGCAGTGGTCATCTCGCTGACCACCCATCAGCAAATCCGTCCATGAATCCCATGATGAATGAGGGAATGATGAGTACGAGCAATAAAATTAAACTGGCTATGCCCCATCTAAAAATTACTTTCCGTTTGCTTCGAACACCTATAATAATTAAGATTGCGGTTGTTGCAATTAGGGCTACTTCATAAAATGTCATAAAATTGACCTCCGGTATGTATTCGTATTTCATTAAGGTTATTACAGAATCTTTTCTAGTTTGCGCCTACAAGCCTCGAGGTCATAATCCGAATTATCCAGCCATACCTTATCCATCTCAAGTAAGCCATAGATTTCGGACTCCAGCTTCTTTCTTTCCTGCAAAACCTGTACCGTACCCTTAACACCCTGATAACCCTGTGCCTGTCCCAAACCCTGGTTCGTATAATAATTAATGAATCCCTCTGACCATTCTTTTGGTCTTTCACTAACCGCCTTATCGAATGTATAGGATATATCTTTCTGGTCGATATAGATGAGAAGCGGGTTCAGAGCATGAATGAATCGCCCCAGTTCCAATACATACTGAACGTTCTGCTCTTTGGATTGATTACATTTGACAAGACCCATGGTTAGTGGATTCTGGATAAAACAACACTCAAATATCGTGATGCAGTCATCATTCGTGCTTAACACGTTTTGGGTGAAATCTTGCCACTTCTCGGTGATCAGCTTCACATTTTGCTCAAAAGGAATTTCGTAAATATCTCGGCTGAAAATATCCTGTACAATGTGATCGGGAAGCTCTATTCCCCATTGCTCTTTCATCTTACGGTATGGAATCAGGAAACCTTGATCATGGGCAATCGCATTACTTTCCAGAATCTCTCTGTATTCTTCATGCGTTTTCAATAAAGCCTCGAAGTCTCCTGTATAATAAAAAGATACGCCCTCGTAATCAGCAGGGTGATCCAGGTTTCCTTCCTGAAATAGTTGTACCTTCTTGCCTTGTTCTATCAAAATTTCGGATACCATCTTGGCAACCGTTGACTTGCCTGAACCCGGTAATCCTTCAATCAGTATTAATCGCCTTGTCATCATTACATCACCCTTTATTTTGTGTGAAGATATGGATCTTCCATGTGTCAGACAGTAAGTTATTAATCAATATCCGCAATAACCCATTGCGCAGAATCGCCATCTTCTTTCTTTTTCCAAAACACCATCGTATTGTTATACTCTTCGTTGTTCTCTTTTAACTCGTTAACCGTCACCACTGCCTGGTAGAGCTTCCTTTGCTCCTGTATAGTTATATCGCTCATAAAAGTAACTTTGAGAACTTTGTATCTTCCCATACCTGATATAGGAGATTTTGGATCAAAAAGATTCATATATCGCTTTTCATCCTCTTCGTATAAATAACGCAGACGGGTATTCATAAGTTTGACGATTTCCAATTTGTCCCCTGTATAGTTTGTTTCATCAAGGTACTCTGGTGGGATGTCTTCATTCTCTTGGGATGTCGATCTTTCTTCATCCAGTTGTGCATCTTCAGTGTGTTCCTGGTTCTGACAGGCCACCAGAAGTAGAAGTAATAATGAAACTACGGTTAACTTTTTCATCATCAATCCTCCATTCAATCATGGATAACACTCCCCTAGTAAAGAGCTTAAATACCTTTAATTTAGAACGAAGACTTCCTATTGTATGTAAAATTTTCTCTCAAGGTACATCATAACCCATAATGTGGAATTTGCGAATAAACGAAGTTAACCATCTCTGTTTCTAGCGCATTTCATGCAAAAAACCACGTTTCTCTGCACAAGCTATATCATGCAAAGCGCGTGGTTATTAGCAGAACTTTCACTCAATTTTTGTAACTGTCCACAATCAATCTAGCTATCTATTAAATAGCATATTCATTATGCCGACCGCTTCAATCTGGGCCTCGTTTTCTTCATTATCCGCAAAACGGTAACTATATGTTGAATAGATCCCCCTATGCCGTATATGTCCAGCTTTATAATGAAGCGTCTTTTCCTCACCATCGATTTTCTGCACAAACGTCCTGCCTTCATTCACATTATACGAAGAATGGATAATGTTCAGTTGCAAGCCATGCAACAAAATCTTCTTCGTTTGGATGGGTCATGACTAGAATAAGGAGCAGGACAGCAAACACAACAATGTACGTTTTTAGTCCTGCGCCCCTCTTGCTACCATGCTGGGTGTACTCACCCATCAACCCGTTCACCCGATTCTTGAACAGAAATATCTATCCCCTTCGCCAAAACCCACCCATTCAATCCATACGAGGATGAGATCACCATATACTTGTATTTCTCCTCTATGAGCCGGATTTGCAATTCGTCATAGGAATCATAATTGACAGGCCAACCACTACCCTTTCCCGATTCTAACAACTCTCGATTATAAGGAATAAAATGCTCTATATCCCACTCATCCAGATCCAAAATAATGCTGCCATGGAGCGATATATCAAACGCATGAGCCATTACACCAGAGAATAAGACATCCATATTTTTCGGTACAGCATGACTTGAACGAGTGCGCATCCTGATTCTATTGTTCTCTAAATCAACTTCGTAACTTAAGATGATGTTGTCATGCAAACTTGGCATAGTCCCCCTCCTTCCGGTGTACCTCATCAGGTTCCACCCCGTACAACTGCAACATTTCTTCCTCGTTCATATTTGTTCCCCTTAGCTACTTTAGAATGTTATTTAACTCTTCCGCTTTTTTCCTGCTATCCATTCTAGCATAAAAATAGAAAGCGATGATGTGCAGCACAATGGATAACAACCACATGCCGGGGAACCAGGGAGCAATCAAATGGAACATTTCCGTGGAGAATAACCATACGATCCCCATGCCTCCTGCAATATTGAATGTGGAAGAAATGGCGATATTCCATACCGGTTTTAACGTAAAATGGTTCCAGAGCGCATTGTACATCACGCCAAACAACACAGCGGCAATAGCTGAAATGCCGGCAATATTCCACAGATAGCCCATTTCGATAGGTTGATCATTATAGAATAGGGTCAATAGCAAGGTCACCCAGAGTGAAGTAACGGTGAATACTTGAAAAAAGGAAAGCCTAAGCTGCATCATCATGATAATTTCCCCCTAAAGTTTTTAATATAAAATCGACTGACAAAGTAACTGGAGCTATCGCTCAGATCTACCTTAATCCGAGCATGATCTGTTGCAGAGAATGCGGTGATATACCGTGTGTTGATGATCGTTTGATTATTAATTTTCACAAAATGAACGTCATCCAGGTCTTCTTCCACAAATTTCAAACGTTTGTTAAGCAGGTATCTCTCGCCTGTAATCACACGTACACAACACATCCGATCCTCTGACTCAATGGCGACCACCGAGCTCAGTTGAATCTGTACGTTGCGATTGTTCTTGGCATGGATGACCGTTAGTTGAGTTTCCGATTGGCCGATCGCTTTTTCAATACGATCCCACTTCGACCTCTCTTCAGGATGAGTTATGACTTTGACCACCCTTTTTTCAATTGCTGTGTTCTCTTCAAAAATGACTTTCACGTGTTGCCCTCCTCTCACAACTCATATTACAAGCATAGTTATGACTATCCCACTGTATTGCGTTTTGTTGCATGATTTTGCAGGTTTGTTGCATCGGCACTACGTAGACAATAAAAAAACCACTCCATAGGAGCAGTTCTTCCATGTACTCATCCAGAGCATTCAAGGCATGAGCTATTCTATTATTTCGAGGTGCTACGTTATCCTTATACGATCTCCAGATACATCTCCTGATTTTGCAGGATCATCTCATTCATATGTGCAATTGTTGCTTGCGCCACGGTCTGATAGGTCGCATATAACACCTCTGTTCTCTGAAGCAAAATCGGGTCCTTATCCAGATCCGTTGCTAACACCTCACGCCACTCTTCACCCACTCTATTTTTGTCCGTAATGAGACTTTCAATCTGGTCCAATACGGTCGCCATCTCAGCTAAATGAAAAAAGTGCATCCCTTTTTTGATCCCATTCCAACTCTTGATCTCGATGATGTTATACGCCGAAAACCAATAAAATTCTGCCAGACTTTTCGTGTGATTGTGATAGGAATAGAACAGAAATAAGGCTTGTTGCCCTTCGTGTAACTGTCGGTATATCTCTGTTTTGGCGGCCATATCTCTGCCCCGTACAGAAACAAGCATCGGTTTAATACACAACCAGCTAAGTTGCTTTGAATGTACATCTTCTGCTTGCACTCTAGCCTTCATAACATTCTCCTCTCTGTTCAACGTTTAAGGATTCTCTGGTGCTTCCACTGCCGGGTCATTCTCTCCGCCCATTCTGCGTCTGGATGTTTCCATCCTGCCTGTCGCTGGCACATGTTCAGACGCTTTAGCTAATCCGAACTTTGGCATGTTGGCGTATATGGTTTCGAAGGAACCCGACTGAGTCTTGTATGTTTCATGATAAATCCCTACTGTTCCGTCAGTACCAATGGATCGGTTGAATTTTTTCCAAGCTTCCAAGTGTAGTCCGCCCCGTGCGTATTTCTCCAATTCATCGTAAGAGCGCCAGTATTGTAGTAACGTCACCCCACGCCAGCTTATAAAATACTCTGTACTCAGAAATCCGCTCTCCGGATTCGTATACAGTTCTTTAATCATCGGGCCCATGGACTTAAAGACAGGCAGCCATTTGTGTATAGCCCACAAACGATTGACCCTCATTCCGATAATAAAAACAACAAATTCCCCCTCAATCTGAGCGGAGTATCTTCCCTTGTATACGTTTGCCACGTCACCCCTCCTTCTCGTCAAACACACTCGATTTCATCGGATCTGGACGACCCTTCCTATCCGCTCATAGGCATCCAGAGGGAAATCAAAACTCCACCGTTTGTGATATTCCTCCAGTCCCATTTCCTTCAATTTGCTTAGCTCTCTGTAGAACAGCTTAGTCAACTTGACCAAGGTTAACTCCTCGGACATAAGTAAACGGCCCTCTGTAACGGCTTCCGTGCTAAAGTTATCACTCATCTCATACACCATAAATTGAACGATTACCTGTGAACGTTTCTTGATCCAGAAACGATATTCTCCAGGTTCGGTCTGCATGGTCATGGTTACCTCTGTGGCTCCCTTGTGCAATGCAACGAATTGACGTGTTATCTCCTCAACCCCATCCGACAAAAAAGAAACCGGAATCTCTATCTGTTCTCCTTGATTAGGTTTAACCAGGATATCCAGCCATCCGTGCGGTTCAAGCGTCATAACGATGTCCATGTCCTTCCTCCTTTATGTGATTCTATGATGCAAGATTAACTGGAAATTATGCCTTTCAGTACATATATCTTCTAATTTGAGTTGTAGAGCAGTAGACCTGCTTTCAATTTGTGTTCAAGTTCCTTATGATCGTGTTTGTTTCTCTGCCATTAGAATTCTTACAATGCTGGTCGCATTGTTAAATTTCATTTTGTTATTCTTCTCTTGGTAGTCCCACTCTTGTTTTATAGCATATTGAATAAGGTTGGCTATCAGTTTTGGTTCATAGACAAATATATCCCATGTATCTTCCCAAGCAACATCGAACTCTACAAATGTAGATTTAAGCGCATTCGAATAAACCCGAATGACGATATCGTAAGCTTGCTCATCCACAACGTACAGGAACAGTGTATCATTCACTACAATTTTGCGTACTTGTTTCCTGTATACCTTCAGGTAAATCCCTCCCTTGCTTACACAGTGCTGCGTAAATCTTCATACACATTCCATTTTGTATACAATTCTTTTAGCGCTAACGCAGTTTTATGTATGAACTCTTCCATAGCTTCCATGGATAAAATATTTAAGTCGCCCAAAGGTTCGTAGTCAGAGTTAGCTAAAAACTCAAGTTTCTCCTCCCTATACTGATACACCTCAGATTCCAGCAATCCACCTAAACCAAATGCTTTTCCCACGTTCAGCTCATTTAACCATTCATGGGCCTCGTTCCAATTCCGTAGAATCATAAACTCCAGCTTCGTGACATCCTGTGTATACACGCTTCTTCCATTGGGGTGGACTTCATATTCAGGATAAATATCGAAAGTCCACACGCGATCCGTATAGATATGGGCGATGTATCCGCACAGATATTGCATGAATTTGGGATCCCTATAAGCTAACTTCTTGTTGGACTCAAAAAATTCTTTAAGTTCTTCGTCTGTTGCGAACCTTCCTGCCTCTGGCATGAGGTGGGTTTTTGCCTTCTCAGTACGAAGATTAGTTCTTACGTGGATGGAATCAGGAGCGAGGCTTCCCAGTAACAATTCAGGGGATGGCTCGGATATCAACGCGGATGCAATTGCAAAATGTACCATAGGCCAAGGCAATATAAAAACTCCTTTCTTTAGTCAATTGGTCTTAAAAGAGTTAAATTTCATATCCCGAAATGCACAATACATTTCTCATTTACCTCAGCGTACTTTGCCATGTTCGCAAGCTTGTTTAATTCGTTGATTAATTCGACTTTGTTGTATACGAGTTTCTCGTAGTAGCCCTTCTGTTCGCCTCCAGCAATGCTGTAATTCCCTGTAAGAACGATCGGATCCGTCGCATGGCTGAATAGATCCATCCAGGCTCGAATCAGTTGATGAAACTTCAACAAAGCATCCTGCTCTTCAATAACGGTTATTCCATAGTTGTTCAGTCCACTACATCTCATACAGGTAGATGGATTCCATGTATCCAACCAGCAAAGGGAATCATAGATGTACGCAATGAATTCGTCTTCCAAGGTCGCATGATTCTCTGTGGTTAATCCACTTCGATGTATTCTCCCTTTTGAATCCCATGAGTAGGAAGTATGAATATTCCCGTTTACTCGCTCTTTGTTTTCGATAACAAAATGATGCTTTGGCATTCCTGCGTACTTCCCCCTTACACGTCACTCCCATAGACCCTCTTAATTCATCATAACCCATGTATTGGTAAATGGAAATTGAAAAAGATCCTATCTACCTCCCAAATCAGGAGAAGTAAAATAGGACCGTGATAAAAACTTCCTTACATTCATAAAATCCTTCGTCTACTCAGAAACGCTGTTCCTTCTTCTCGGTACATCTCTATAGATTCATTGGTCACATGATCATGCCTCAGTGTTCCCATATAATCTGTTCCAGGGTTCTTTGGTCTATAATCTGAATCCACCGTGTAGATATTGAAGTGTACCTCATCTTCGTCCTCTGATACATCTGTTTTATCAAAAAGTGAAATCATCTCATCTTTACCAAGAAACCTAAATGGAGAATCCTGACGCTCTATAATATAAAATGGATATGTGATGTTCTCTATCTGAATGAATTCCTGGAATGCCTTAAGCTCATCAGGTATTAGATCCATGTACTGTCTAGCTAAATCTTCTGCCTGAAATACACCCGAAACCCACTTCAAACTTCCCTTGGTTGCTATGATAATAATCAAACTAATCACCTTCTATTTTAAATAGGATCTATCTCTTTCCCACGCACAAAAGTCTGGGACAAAATTCGGTGGCTGCCAGCGATGTTGTCAATCTCAATGTTATATTCAGACTCAGTATATTCAATCTGATGCTGCTCATAATATTTTTTCCAGAATGAAACTGCTGCTGCATTATTAGCAAGCTGTTCCACTTTGAATTTACCCTCAAATTGAGCAAAAACCAAGTCAACCGCTTGTGCTGCCAGCCCCTGTCCGCGATACTTTTTGACCAGGAACAGCTCTTGCACGGTATAATCCACACCTTCCGGCACATATGGAGGTGAGCACACCAGTACGAATCCAATAACCTTTCCTTCATACTGAATCAAAAATGGATGTAATTCATCGCGTTCCAGATATAGATAGGTGTTCGTTGGATCATATTCCCCCTCTTCGAGTAGATCCTCGCCAGAAAATTCAGACAGATCATATAAATACAAGTTGTACAGGTTGAGAAACAATTCCTTTTGTTCTGCGAAAATACTCGTAATTTGCACATTCATCTTCATTGCACATCTCCCTTAGTCAAAGAGTTGGCTAGTGATCAATACATAACCTTACCGATGTCCACAACGAGTTTGCTGTGCCCTGTTCTCAATATATCCTTTCAACCACAGCAGATATAGGCAAAGTTTGGTTTAAACCATGGAGTAATCTTAACTGTCGTAGTGGAAGTGTACATTTGTGCAAAAAAAAGACTCCCTACAGAGTCCGATTATTGGTCTTGTCTTTATTTTTCACCAAGTATCCATTAGCACTTAGCTAATGATTATTGAATTATATAGGTTCAACTAAACTTTTTACACAAAACAGAGAGGACAGAAATAACCTGAAGAAGCGGAGCGTTCGCCTGAAAGCTTTCTGAAAGAAAGCTGCATCGGAAGCATACGCTATCACCGGATTTCCCCTTTAAAAAGGGAATCAAAAAAATCTGGGGATAACAGCGATCGGAAGGTTGTTCTGTCATTGGAGTGCTCAGTGTAAACCTCTTTAGTTGAACTTATATAGATAATCAACCACAGGATATGAGATCACATTGCGATCTCTGTACGTAGAAGTCACCGCTTCATGATGAGTGCTGAGAATTCCGTTTTGCAACATGACCGGCCGGAAACCTCGCTCCATCGCACCGTTGTAGGTGAATAGAACACATTCCTCTGCGGCAAACCCGGCAATAATCACCAATTCAATTCCGTGACTCTTCAACACCTGCTCCAGATCAGTTTGCCAGAAAGCATTGGAAGCTTCCTTGGTAACTATGATATCCTTCTCATTCACATCCACCTCGGGAATAATACGATATTCTTCCGGTGGTGCCTCCTCCATACCCTCCACATCCTGCACGTGAACGACCACATGATCATTCAAGCGCAGTACGTTAGCTACATGGTTAATGTACTCGCAAGCATCGTCTATCGAAGTCTGGTCCATCTTTTTTCGCACAATACTCTCTTGCATATCAATGATTATGAATCCTACTTTCATCCTATCTCTCCTCATACAAAATGTAGTTTTACTCTTGGTATCACAATCTCATTTAATCTTTAAATAATTCATTCAGCATCCGGTCGCGGTTCTCCAGAAAGCTGCGGGTAATCTGGTAGTGATCGGTATCCTCATAGACTACCTCTTGAATATGGTTATCGTCAAAACTTAAAATCTCTGCCCCCGGATATCCCAGCAAAATCGGTGAATGCGTCGCGATAATGAATTGCGAAGTACCTGACAGATCATGAAGGATACGCAATAAAGAGAGCTGCCTTCCTGGGGACAATGCGGCTTCGGGCTCGTCGAGCAGATAGATGCCTTTGGAACTGAAGCGGTTGACGAACAGACTGAGAAAAGACTCCCCATGTGATTGTTCATGTAGTGAACGCCCGCCATAGTATTGAAGCGACGCCGGCATCTCATCGACATGTGATGCGAATTGATAGAACGATTCAGAGCGCATGAAGAAACCATTCGTTATTTTGGGCAACCAGGCCAGCCTGAGATAATTCCCGAGCGAGGATTCCGAAGCATGTGTCTCATAGGTATTATTCCTGCCACCCCCTGCGGTATTGAATCCACATTGATGAGCGATGCCTTCCAGCAGCGTAGATTTCCCTGAACCATTTTCACCTACAAAAAAAGTAACGTTATTCGTGAGCTCCAATCGTTCCAAGGATCGGATCGCGGGGATGTCAAAAGGATATTGATCCCGATTCTCGATCTTGGCCGACATGAGTTCCACACTTCGAAGATACATAGGCATACTCCTATTCATGTTAGATTTGGCTCCATCTATGACAGGTACCTTTTCGTTTACACATTCCCTATATTAAACGACGAACAGTGGGATGACAAAATTATGGTTGACGTTGGCAGATCAGCTTATATATTATGTAGGAAGAACGTTCTGATAAAAACATAAAATGAATTGGCGTGTTACCACCCCAGAGGGCATGAGCCAAGAAGCGAACATGAGACTATACTCGCTTCTTGGCTCTTTTTGCGTTCCGGAGGCATGTAAGCGTTAACTTTAGAAACGAGGAGGCGGTGAACCGTGAGTAAAGGAATGATTCTGCAGGTGGAGCGGGTCGTCGGCAGCAATATTGTTCTGGCCCGGTCGCACCAGAATAGCAAGGAGTATGTACTGATTGGCAAAGGGTTGGGATTTGCGTTCAAAGTGGAAAGCACCGTGCAGTCCGATGATCCGCGGATTGAGAAAAGGTTCCGGCTGGAAGACCGGGAGGAATGGGGGCAGGCTCAGGAGCTGATGAGGGATTTGGACCCCCATGTCATCGACATCTCTGACCGAATTATCCGTCTCATCGCTGATCAGTTTCCCGGCAAGCTGAATGACAAGATCTATCTTGCTCTTCCGAGTCATATTCAGTTCACCTTATATCGTATCCGCAACGGGATGGAGATTCTGAATCCTTTCCTTACGGAGACAAAGCTCAGTTTTCCGAAAGAATTCGAAATCGCCTCGGAAGCGGCGGCCATGATCGGAGAGGCTTTTGGCGTAGATATACCGGAGGATGAGGCGGGATTCCTGACATACCATGTGTACTCCTCCGTAAATCACGTCCCTGTCGGACAGTTGGTTAAGGTATCTAATGTGATCAGCAAGCTTCAGTCCATTATTGAAGAGGAGGGTGGCGTTCGCTTTGATCAGGGAAGCCTTAGCCAGGCAAGACTCATGATACACCTGCGCTTCTCCATGGAACGCCTGTATCAGCAGCCGATGACGGCCCCCACCTTCGCACAATATGTGAAAAATGAATATACGTCCGAATACCAGCTAGCTAGAAAACTGAGCGCTGTAATGGCCGAGGATTTGGGTACAGAAGTGCCTGAGGAAGAAACGGCTTTTCTCGCAATGCATTTATACCGGCTTTTTCAAACCCATGCCAAAACCAACAACAGAAAGGACAACACACAATGATCTGGAAATGGAAAAACAACAAATCTGCCAAAACATCTGAAACAATATCCGTCGCCTCCCCATTAACCGGAACCTGCGTCAGTTTGGAAGAAGTGCCTGACGAAGCGTTCGCACAAGGACTTATGGGACCGGGCGTCGCAATGATTCCCCAGGAAGGCAGGCTGGTCGCCCCTATCGACGGCACTGTGGTACACCTGATCAAATCGCACCATGCCGTAATGATTGAACATGCTTCCGGGCTGCAGCTGCTGCTGCATATCGGTATGAATACTGTCAGCCTGAAAGGACAGGGCTTCACACCCCAAGTGCAGACCGGGGATCAGGTCACTATCGGTCAGACTCTAATTGAATTTGACCTGAATGCGATCGCTTCGGCCGGTTATCCGGTCATCACCCCTGTCATCGTTGCAAATGCGGCTGAACAACCGTGGGAGTCGCACCCAGAGTATGGCAGCGTAGAAGCAGGCATGGGAACTATCATGAAAGTCAGCTTGTCCAAATAAGCTAAATCAAAAAAAGAAAGGAAGAACAATATGCTGAAATCACTGCAAAAGCTGGGAAAATCCCTGATGCTTCCTGTAGCAACCCTGCCTGCGGCAGGTATTCTTCAAGGCCTCGGTCTTCTAAATTATGAAAAGGACATTCCGCTCGGTCCCGTGATCGGGGGATTCCTTAATCAGTATGTAGTTCCATTCCTGAATGAAGGAGCGGGGGCGATCTTCGGCAACCTTGCGCTCATCTTTGCCATTGGGGTGGCAATCGGACTGGCGGGGGATGCGGTCGCCGCGCTTTCCGCCCTGATCGCTTATATGGTGCTGACGCGGATTCTGGGAGCCGTTCCAGGTGTATTCGGTTACATTCCTGACGATGTCAAGCTGGATATGGGCGTATTGGGCGGTATATTTGCCGGACTGCTTGCAGCCTATATGTATAAAAAATACCATAATATCAAGCTTCCTGACTGGCTCGGCTTCTTCTCCGGCAAACGCTTTGTGCCGATGGTCACCGCCGGCTCCATGCTGGTGTTGGCCATCCTGTTCGGCATGGTCTGGAGCCCGATTCAGGATGCCATCGGCGCTTTTGGCGCCTGGATTGTAGGTTTTGGCGGCATTGGCTCCATGGTGTTTATGATCGCCAACCGCCTGCTCATCCCGCTCGGTCTGCATCATGTCCTCAACTCCATCGCCTGGTTCCAGATCGGAGATTATACCAATGCAGCCGGGGAAGTCGTGCACGGCGACCTGACCCGCTTCTTCAACGGAGATCCTACAGCAGGCATGTTCATGTCTGGCTTCTTCCCGATTATGATGTTCGCTCTTCCGGCGGCGGCGCTAGCCTTGATTCATACAGCCCGGCCTGAAAAGCGTAAAATGGTCGCTTCGATCTTTATCGGCGCAGCGGTGGCTTCGTTCTTAACGGGTATTACCGAGCCGCTCGAATTCTCCTTCATGTTCGCGGCTCCTCTGCTGTATGTGGTGCACGCTATTCTTACCGGTGCGGCGGCCCTGATCATGTACCTGCTGAATGTTAAGCTGGGCTTCGCCTTCTCGGCAGGTCTGATCGATTACCTCGTGAACATGAAGCTGTCGACCAATCCGCTGCTCATGATCCCGGTTGGACTCGCATTTGCGGTCGTCTATTATTTCCTGTTCCGGTTCATGATTATCAAGTTCAACCTGAAAACGCCGGGGCGCGAGGATGACGCTTATGATGCCGATCCCCCCACTAATACTTCAGCCGTGGCTGCGTCTGCCGACACCAAGGCTGGCAAAGTGCTCGCCGAGATCGGGGGAACAGATAATATCGAGAGCATTGACGCCTGCATCACTCGCCTCCGACTAGTTGTCAGGGACGACAAAGCCGTCAACGATCGGGCGCTCAAACAGCTTGGCGCTTCCGGTGTCATGAGGCTCGGTGGTGGAGCTGTGCAGGTCATCTTCGGCACCCAGTCCGAAATCCTCAAGGATGAGATTAAGAAGCTGATGTAACGCTCGTTCTCCTATGAGTTTAAAAGGCCGAGAGCAAGGGTATGCTTACCCCTGTTCTCGACCTTTTTTGTTAACCAAAAAGCGCAGGATATTCTTTTGAAACGGTTTGGATTGAAAAAAGAGAGCAACCTATATGCCCACTCTCTCTGTGTTAATAGACAAATCTGCGCTGTGCCCAATAGCTGAACAGGAAGATGGACACCTCGGTCAACAGCTTGGCTGCGAGCAGTGGGATAATCAGTTTTTCATTATAAAAATACAGTAAACCGTAGTTTAATAGCAGCACCAGTAGAACAAGTGAGAAGTATTTGGGCAAAGACTGGCGAACCTTAGAGGTTCGTCCTGTGGAGAATACGTACTTCCGATTAATCGTATAGTTGAAGATGGAGCTGCACAGCCTTGCTGCAACAACCGACAGAAACAGATTATGCGTGAAATACTGGATAATGAACAGCAATCCAAAATCAATCAGAGCGGACAGCACCGAAGATGTGCTGAACATCAGGATTGGCATATAGATCCGGAACGAATCCATCAGCGGCCGGAAATGGGAGGACTCATTGTGATCCAGATACACCGTATCAATAAACTCCTCCGTAATCTCATACCCTTCCTTGTGTGCCGTTAACAGCATGTTCATCTCGTATTCAAACCGGTCCCCCGGAATCTGGTTCAGCCAGTCCAGCATGGAGTAAGGAAAACCTCGAAGACCCGTCTGCGTGTCATATACTTGGGTACCTGTCGTGAGCGAAAAAACTGCCCGGGTGACTGTGTTGCCAAAACGGCTGCGTGCTGGGATTTTCCCGCTGAAGCGACGGCTGCCAAGTACAATTCCCGGTGACGTTTGTGCGAGAAGCACTTCGAAGATACGCTTAATATCGTGTGGCAGATGCTGCCCGTCACTATCTCCGCACACTACACCGCCCTGAGGTCCGTACTCCTTAATATATTGAAAACCCGTCTTCAACGCCCTGCCCTTACCCAGATTGACGGGATGTGTCAGGACCGTACAGCCATAGGCTTCTGCCGTTTCAAAAATCCCACGGTACCCTGGGCCACTGCCATCATCCACAATCACAATGGGTCCAAGTTTAAATGTTTGCAGTTGCAGAACGAGATTCAGTAAACGTACATCCGGTTCGTATGATGGAATTAATATCGTCATGATCCTTGTCCCTCCGTCAGATATAAAATGTCACTTACACCACGTTCCTGGTTACGCCCCAGCGGGTTATTGACAACTCTGCCCATAAAATACATCGTGGATGAACCGCCTCCGTCCAAGTTGTAGGCTTCGGTTGCTCCAAGACCTTTCATGACATCGGCCAGTTCTGCCAAGGTCATGCCACGGCTGTCATCCTGCCGTCCGTCCACCACCACAAAGACGTAATGATTCGGAGCAATCATGCCGATCGCTGTTCTTGGATTTGTATCCTGGATGGAGCGGTTACCGAAGTTGTTATCGATTTTCACACTGCTAAAATCACTGACGATCTCGCCATCCTGAATCAGAATCGGTCCAAAGGATAGTGTATTGGTTGCACCTTCGGCCAGCAGTTCCGAGGAAGAAATCTCGTTCTCGTTATATGTTTTCATCGTTCCATTGTTGAACAGGGCAAGCGCATCCCGCGTTGGGCTGTCCCGATACAACGTTCCATTTCGGATAATGACACCATCATCACGGAATCCGTAATAGTCACCATTAATGGCAAAGATCGCATTGTTGGCTGAGGCAATCTCTGACGTATTTTCGGTAATGTTCGTTCCAAAACTATTGTCCGCCAGCGCAGTTCGCAGGCTGCTTGCATCCGTCAGCTGAACATCGGCGACATAATACGTAATCTGATCCGAGCCAGAACCGGTCTGTACCTTTTCAATACTGACCTTCATATCATCACTCGAGTAATTCCAATCATCCGATGTTGCATTCACTTCCGTCGGGATCGTCGAAGTACTGCTGGAATCATTGGTGTTGTCCGTTGATGCCATCGCCGTGTTCTCATCTGCTACAACCACCTGCACATGCCGGATCAGGTAACGGTCAGCCAGGCTGTACAGGATTCCACCTACCGCAAGCACGATGACAAGTGTGATGATGAGCCATCGGCGCTTTCTTAGGGAGATCGGTCTTTTATGTGGGTTTTTCCGGGTTGGTTTCTCATAGATCTTCATCATGTGAAGCTCACCTCTTCATCTAAGTTCTTAAGGCCATATTAGGCCGGATAACTTAAATGAATCTGAAACCACACGAATTGGACTAAAGATTATTACACTGACACTACGATGACAGAACAACCTTCCAATCGCTGTTACCCCCAGATTTTTTTGATTCCCTTTTCTAAAGGGGAAAATCCGGGGATAGCGTAGGCTTCCGATGCAGCTTTCTTTCAGAAAGCTTTCAGGCGAACGCTTCGCTTTTTCAGGTTTTTTCTGTCCTCTCCGTTATTGTGTAAATGAATAGTTCAATAAAAAAGGTGATCCGTTTTCCCATTGAGGAAACCAGATCACCTTGATTTATAATCTATACAATCCTAAGGCCACTAATATCGTGTACATATCTCGTTCAACATTCATATCACATATCTTCATCAGGTCTTCCTGTTATGCGTCTGCAAAAAGAGCATCGTATGCGGGACAAGGCCGCTTTTCCAAAAATTCCATTAACGCCGGGGGCTGCTGCGAATAGATATCCTTCAACGACGTTCCATTATAGATGTTACCAATCACGACAGGATGGCATAACTCACAGATGAGAATATCCCCGTTGCCGTGCAAGTGCAGCTGTTTCGTGCCATCCACACAATTAGAGAAATACACCCCAGGTTGTTCGCGCAAATTCAACTGTTCAGCAAACCGATCCATACAGGTAAAATAGAGCGTTGTATCCGGCTTCTTATGTTCAATCAGCTCCGTTACAGATCGAATAAGCGACTCTCTGGATACAATCTGGCTCCAATCCGTATGTGGCATCTTAATGCTGTTCTGGATCTCATGGATGCGCACACCCAGATCATACACCTTATCGCTAATGGCCTGCATGTTCGCTTGATTACCTTCAAATAGTAACGTTTCCAGCACCGTCTCCAGACCAGCTTCCGTACACAAACGAATATTCTGCTCCAGTCTCTCATACATGCGAGGATGCACACGGTAGTACGCAGCATACGACTCCGCATCCGTATAATTGAACGAGATATGAATGTTAGACAAGCCTGCATCACGCAACGCGATGATTCGTTCTTCATTCAGCAGGCTGGCATTACTGTTCAATTGTGTATCAATGCCATGTGCTGCACAGTACGTCACAATCTCCAGGCAATCCTGATATTTCAGAGTGACTTCACCCCCGGACAATCGCACTCGCTTGAGACGAGGAAGCTCACGAATAATACGGATGACTTCCTGACTATTGATGCACGCTCCATCATCCCGATTGTAGGCGCAGCAATAGTCGCATTTATAGTTGCAGTTCGATGTCACTCCCACCTCAAGCCCTTCCAGCTCATATACGCCGGGTGTCTCCAGTTCGAGTGATTTATATCTGTTTTTGGCTATCAATTCGTTGTACCTCCTGGTTCCTTCATTCAATCCACGTTTGGATAACTTGAAGATTATAGCGGATGGCACCAGGTTGACGATATGACATTATGTACGTTGGTTGTTAAAAACAACATAAACCCATTTCCCCAACGATCAGGAATGGGCCAAAGCTTGGCATATAATTATTGAATTATGAATTAGACAATATAAAATACGATACCTTGACCTTTTGAAGCAGATATTCAAGCTCTTTCTTACTTCTGCTTTTATTGTGTATCACTGATAAATTCAGGATTATAGGAAAATCCATGGCTCGCCAGCATGATAAATGACACACGACTTTTCAATAACACGTTCTTTATTTAACACGAGTATAGAAGTCTTCTTTTACGATAGCATACATCTTCAGATCTTGAAGCTCATTTTTTACCTTCATGTATTTCCTTAGCATACCTTCAAATTGCATGCCTGCCTTCTCCATGACCTTGGCGGAACCTGTGTTTTTCACCAAACATCTGGCCTGGATTCGCTCGAGCCCCACTTCGTCAAATCCAAATTGGATGATTCGTTTCACTACTTCGGTCATGTAGCCTTTATTCCAAAATTGATCAGATAACACATATCCCAGTTCAACTCTCCTGTTATCGCTGTCACACCCTAGATAGTTACAACTACCAATCAATCTTTTAGTGTGTTTATCTTCAATCCCCCATGGACCTATTAGATCCGTCTCATAACGACTCATGACAAAATCTAAAAAAGCTTTGGTGTCTTCTTTGCTCTGATGCGCATCCCAAGTGGTGAACTCCGATACAGCAGGTACAACGCAGTAACTGTACATATCCTCCAGATCATCATAGCTAAGCGGTCGGAGCAGCGTTCGTTCGGTTTCTAATATCGGAAATGGTTCGAAGAAGTTTTCAATCGTTTTCATAGATTTATCCTCCCTCAGATTGTTAGGAAAAAGAAACACACAGCGGTTCGGTCCGTATTACCTAGCTCATCTGTTGTAAAATCAAGGCCACAATTTGAGTGTCTTCCACTGCTGCCCATCTTGCTTTACATATTGAACTCGTACATGCTTGCGCTCCGAATCTCCCTGCCAAAACTCCACCTCTTGTGCATTCACGGCATATAAACGCCAATGAGGTGTAACAACACTAGGGTCACGTCTTATCTTTTCTTTCTGAGCTTTAATGGAACTATTCAGTAATTCCTCGCTATCCAAAACCTCACTCTGATGCCCTGTCATAGCAACTGCTCTTGCTCCAGCTGAACGTTTGCGGAAATCATCAGCGCCCGCTTCATCTCCCCGATCCTCGGCAATTCCCCTTATCCGAATCTGTCTTCCAAGGGAAGGCCAGTAGAATGTCAGAGCGACATGAGGATTCTCCTTCAACTGCTGCCCTTTGCGACTCTCCGAACTGGAGGCAAAATAAAACGTTTCGTCGATTACGTTTTTCAAAATCAATACTCTCGCATCAGGATAACCGTCTTGATCCACGGTTGAAATCGTCATGGCATGAGGTTCTTTCACTTTATTCTCAACCGCCAATCTCAACCACTCCAAAAATAGCTTCCCGGGCCGATCCGGTAACTGCCCCATATCCCACGTTGGAAATGGGCCGGATAAAGACTTCAAACGTTGTAGCAGTTCAATGGGTTTATCACTCATGTCATCGCCTCCATCTTCTCTTTAACATGGAAAAACAACTAATCTAGATGACTTAACACATTTACGCTGCTAAGTTTCCAACCATGCCTTCCCTTTTCAACGGTATGTACACTGGTGTTGTCCATGGGATAAAAGCTGGACTTATTGCTCCATTCCTTCTTCTCAAGCAGATAATACAGAATATTAATCACTCCGCCGTGAGTAATTAATAGAACATTGGACTCTACTGTTTTCTCCTCTAAACCCCTGAATAGACTCTCGAAAGCTGTACTTATCCGGCTATAAAAATCCCTTGGGCTTTCTCCTCCCGGAAACGGGGAGTCCATCTCAAGAGTATTGAAATAAATCCCTGGGTAATGCTCCTCAGCATCCTTATGGAGCATGCCTGCCAAATCTCCGTTATTCATCTCCCGCCAATTTTTCATTAGGCTAGCCTGCATGTTTAATCTCTTCTCCATTTCCCGTGTAGTCTGTACTGCACGAGGCAGATCACTGCTAATAATCGTATGTATGTTGTACTCCTCAGCATGATGATGCAAATGCTCTCCCAATTTCCTGGATTGATTGATTCCCTGCTCCGTAAGTCCACGATCGCTCCATCCGCCTCGATACCCTCCCTCATCCATCCCATGCCTTACGAGGTAAATTTTCAAGATTTCTCTCCCCCTTTTCACTTATTTAATGAACAATATTTCTTTACACTGTATGACACTAGCCCGGCATATATAATAAACCCGACCTCAGATAGCTTCTATCCAAGATCGGGTATTTCCTGCTTACCATTTATCTCACAAATGTGTTATGAACTCGCTCTGATTTGATAAAGTAAGGAATCCAGATGGCACAAGTGATTACAGATTTAGCAATTTCTCTGATCGAGCTTCCATCTTCCAATTCTTTTGCTAACGGAATCTGGAGTAATAATAGGTAATCAATAATTCCAACAATAAGACTGAGACCATAGAAGATGATCATCAGACGGGGTAATATTGCCTTCTTGCTATAAAACGCAAAAATTGTGTAGACACTGAATAATAAAAACAGCGTATTGTACACCATCTCAAAAATAAGTACCGGACCCCATAACGGGTGATAGTAGTCCGATTGTTTGGAGGTTAGCATTTCCCAAGTCTCCGTTGTGAATGTGGGTATTATCTGTTGAAATAATTGCACTACAAGCAGTATTACCGTTAGAAATAATCCAATCTGGATGAGAATCAGCCAACCACCCAATCCCGAGACGCCTAGTGGACGGTAATCTGCCTTTTGCTCTTGAATATGTGGTTCCATTTCGTAACACTTCCTTAGCCAGTTTTGTTTTTCTGAGATGAGTCTTCATCTTAATATTGCACATTGAACCTACGGGTGATTCTCACCCCTTACTTCACGTGCGTTGTATGTATTTTCACACTCTCCTTATAGCGATCTCTCCGCCTTCCTATTATATGGAATTTTACACAACTTCCTTATTGTACTACATATGTCAAGGACGAAGCAGCCATTTCAAATCATACTCATACAGTAAAAACCAAATAAGGCTTTCGCTATACTTCCGCCACGTTCAGCAAAGTACACGTACGTCATAATCCTCTTATACAGATGCAGATGGTGACACTGTATTCGACTACGAAGGAGGATATGGATATGCCCAATCCCAAAGTAAAACTTTTGCCTTTCGCCGACATTTCAAATTATGTCGAGGGCTTCGATATCGTTTCCACCCAGTGGGGCGGTGATGGCCTTGTCTATGTGCTGCTGCTGAATCAGATTCCCGAAAGAGAACGAGGTATGTTCGTTCAGACCACATTAAACCAAAGCTATACGTACAAATTGCTCATTGTGACAGATGAAACTATAGAGGAAGTTGTCATCTGGGGGAAGACGTTCAATTATCATTATGTACAACCGTTACATGATCATCTGCTGCTCGTCGGAGCACGATGTGCCAATTACGGGAATGAAAAGTATGATCTAAACGCCAAAGTGTGTGATTTAGACGGAAATACAATTCGCGAGTTTTTGCTGGGAGACGGTATTCAGAGTGTACAGGTCACAGAGAAGGGAACGATTTGGACCAGCTACTTTGATGAAGGGATATTTGGTAACTACGGATGGAGCAATCCAATTGGATCATACGGTCTGCTGGCCTGGGATGGACACGGTAATAAGCTGTACGAAAACCAAGCAGCAGACATTGCGGATTGTTACGCACTGAATGTCGTAAATGATAACCAGGTCTGGTTCTACTTCTACACCGATTTCGAACTCGGTTGTATCTCAGGGGGCACCAGTGAACCCAAAGTGACATTTATGAATCAAACATCTCTGGTTCCTCCGGCTTCAGTACAGATGGTTATCATTACTTGTTCGATGGCGGGTACGGTAAACATGGGACGTTTGTGCTTAAGAAATTGGAGAAGCCCGGAAGATTAAGCAAGGGGCAGAAGATTGATTTGCTAAATGAAGATGATCAGCCCTTCAAGCAGGTACGGCAGGATTTTCGTCAACATCGTCTGCTACTTAGTGAAGGTAACTTGTTGTATCGGGTAACGATGGAGGAGATTACTTCTGCTTCTGGTTTGGATTAGTGAAACCACATGAAGAGGGTTATTTCTTAAAAGACAATCCCTCTTCTTCCAATGCGTTTCGAAGTTTAGGCATGGCAGATGGTCCGATTCCGTGTAGTTTCAGGATTTCTTTCTCTGTGTAATCCGCAAGTTGCAGTAGTGTCGTAATGCCTTCATTCTCCAAGGCACGTCTGGCGGGAGCTGACAGCAAGGCTAGAAATCCTTCTGTCGGTTTACGTTCAGCTTCGCATGTCGGACAGGTTAGGCAATCACTTTTTTTATAATACGAATGGCCTTGTTCGCATGTTCTGAGTGTTCCTTTATCGTTGGCCATATGGCATCCCCTCCTGAATCAAGTATTCAACCAGTTCTTAATATCTGAAATCATATTTTCGTATTGTTTTAGAGCCTCTAAAGTCCAAATGACTTGTGATGTTCCTACTAACTGTTCCTCTATGTCCGTACATTCAATCCACAGTGACCGTTTAAGACTATATTCGAGCCAGTCCAACTTTCCAGCAAAACCATTATCCAGAACCACATCCCAATTGGCGGTTAGACTCCCCACTTGCTTCTCATATCCAGCTATAAAAGCCAAGAACTTTTCCTTGTTTATACTTCCGGAGTTATCTACTGACCAATACACAGCTGTTTCTACCAGATCATGCATAGGATTAATATAACCTGCCGATTCCCAATCGATAATAATAGGTATGTCTTGTCTCCACATCACATTCTTAGGCTCCAGATCTCTGTGACTAATAACATTCTCAGATGCTAACATTGAAGATGACTTCTTAGCCTTCATGCTCCACTCATATAGCTTATCCATACTGGAATTCAAAATCTCAATCCATTCCGAATTCTCATTTTTTCCTTTGTTCAGATAAAACATCCAATCTATTTTTTTAGAATTAGTCACCTGTGAACTATGCAATTCTAGTTGTCTAAAATCCGTTTTATGAATATCTGCAAGGATCGTTCCCATCAGAGAACTGTTATTGATAGTAACTTCATCTTGTTCCAAGCGTTGCCCCTCAATCCAATCAAAAATTAGATAGAATTGATTATCAATGTTATGCATAGAAGCACCCTTTAACCTTTTTGCAGGTTGAGCATGGATATGTTCAGCTGCCACGCTTGCGATTTTTTCTGAATCAATATAATTTTGCACAGCAGTAGGTCTTATCATGATCTGGGGATTCAATGCCTTAACTGCATAATTAGCTTGCGTCGTTTCAATGGCGTACATTCGATGAAGAAGTCCACCTGAAATCGGTTTGGGCGAACTGATCAATTCACCAAGCTGTAATTCATTACACAGTTTCTCAAAATTTAAATTATATTGAGTATCGTTCATATGTTATCCCCTCTCATTTTGGCTATTTGTCTGGAGCAAAGCCTATAATCCGTACTCGGCAAAAACGGCTGCATATTTCTTTTCTAATATCGTCCAGCGCTTTTCGGCTCCGTATTTGGCGTGCAGTTGCTGTAAATAATGCTTGGCTTCTTCCGTATCACCGGCTTTTAGCAGGAAGCGGAAGGTTACTTCGCTTAAATGTAGCGCTGTCTTGTCCATATAATAATGGACTATATCTCTGGCCCCTGTTAGCGAGTGCAGGAATGACATGCCCTCTTCCAAATGTGACACCAGTTCTTTCGATAAAGCTTCCGGATCGATATCAGGCGTTAAGGTATAGTGGGCCGGAGCGGAAGGGGCTATTGCTCTGATTCGGCAGGTAAAATGAGATATGTACTCCAATATGTCTCCATTCAATCCAACGGAATGCAACTCCGCAAGTTCGGTGGAATGAACACCACAATTAACATAAAACTGGACTTGACGACTGGTGTTATACTTTGCTCTTTGAATGTTGAACTTATATGCGAGGTTTCCATCCGCTTTGTAGAAATTCAGATTTTTCTTGGAATAACCGTGTTTGGCAAATACGGGTTTGACTTCTGTTTTGATGATCTTCTTAAAAAGTTCCTGCATTAGATATCACTCCCAAGGCAAATTTTATTTAATACGTTGTTATCTTTTTTTTGTTCAAAATCATGCTTGTTCCATTTTATAAAAATAAGGGCCACACATGGATTCGTGCGTATGCACGTACGTCCATGTAAACGCTCGGTCGAAGATATAGATATCCTGCTCCGAATCAAAATCCGCTGCAATAATCCGATTCGCGTTTTCGTATAAAAGCACCCAACCCCCACTTTCATACATCACATATACTTCATCTTTCGGCTCGGCATTGAAAGCATCTCGTGCTTGATCATGTGTCCGACATTTCTGTTGTTCATAACTGAACAAATGCCACTTGTACTCACTATAATGGATAGACTCTTTGACCACATCATCGATATTATGGGCAAACACGCTGTCCCATTGCTGTACAATCCCTTCGGATTCCTCATACAGTTCGGACACGACAACCCCTTTACCCTGCAAATTCTTCTTGAACATATATTCCTGATGGATACGCTCAATCCCCCAATATGCTCGGTTCAGTTCCATTTCGGGTAATGCATCCAGCAGCTCGTTAATTTTATCTCGAATCATCATTACCTCCGTAAGATATCGGAATTAGATCATCTGGTCCTTGCCTGACTATTTAGCTTCTTCTCGCAGCATATGAGCCAGTTTGTACATCTCCGCAATGTCATATCTGTTCTGTTCCTGGAATCTTCGGATCGCCTCATCAATCTCTACGACTTCCACCGCAACCACCTGCTCTCCATCCTCCGGATTCAGCGGATCACCAACAAGTTCAACGTCTCCATATCCGATGATTCGTACAAAATGGGGATGCGGGATATGCGGTCGATACGGTTTCAACGCACTGGATGCGCAATAGAATTGGCCAAAAATCTGATAGGACCGCATTTCAGCCCCAAGTTCCTCCATCAATTCGCGCTTCAGTCCATCCATGTAATGCTCACCCGCTTCAAGCGTACCCCCAGGAAGCTCCCAAGCTCCATTATCCAGTTGGAAAACAACACATTGATCCCCGACAAACGGAATGATGCTAATATTGCTCACCAGCGTTTCATCTACAATGTTGTTTAATCTGAACTCTGCCTCAATAATTCCCCAATGAATTGACGTGCTCAGCGCCGGGAATTGTTCTGCATTCAAGCTGCTCATCCGCACCGTTCCTCTCTATGTAAAATAAAATCTCTCATCTATATACTTCTCCCAATTATAGATGAAAATGAAGAAAGAAGGCCACCTTCCCCTTGAGGAAACACATGACCTTCTCGTCCTTAACCACATCAGATCGTTCCGTTCCTGACAAATTCACCTAATCGTCTAATGCTGCACCAGTTTTCCGTTTTCCAAAAAAAGAACCCTGCTACAGAGCGGCAAGATCCGCTCATCATGTGTAACCATCACTGCACTCTTGCCCTGCTCTTTCACGAGCCGTGCAATCATGCCGACAATATCCAGTCCACGTTCCGCATCCAGGCTGGCTGTTGGTTCATCCGCGAGCAGGACAGCCGGATCGTTCATCAACGCCCGTGCAATGGCGACCCGCTGACGTTCCCCGCCAGACAGCTTCTCCGCATACGCCTTCCGCCGATGGGTCAAGCCTACCGTATCCAACAGCGCATTGACACGTTTCTCCGCCTTGCTTTTATCCGTTCCGGCGAGTTTCGCGACCACCATCAGTTGTTCTTCTACTTTCAGATACGGAATGAGGTTGGCACTTTGAAATATAAAACCAAGCTGCTGAAGCCGCATATCGGATATATCTTGTTTGCTTTTGCCCATAATAGAAGCCCCATCCAGTAGAACCTGCCCCTCCGTAGGTTCAAGAAGTGCACCAGCAATGGACAGGAATGTACTTTTGCCCGAGCCGGAAGGCCCCATCACAGCCACTAGTTCCCCTTCTGCTACTTCAAGGTCCAGTTTGTCCAGAATCACGCGTTTGCTGCCGCCATCTTCAAAGGTCTGTGTAATTCCCTGCAATACCAATCGGTTTCTCATGCTGCAGTCCTCCCAATCGCATCAAGTGCATCAATTTTGGTAACCTTCCACACCGAGAATAATGAACCAGCCACAGACATGAGTATGAATAACACACAGGTCAGAGCGAGGGTGGATAAACCTAATTGAAACGGCATCGATGCTGGCAAGATGGACTCGAACAGTCGAACCAACAGCACGCTGATCACCAAACTGCCAACCGACAGAACCAATACTTGTAACGAAACACTACCTGCCAGATAACCATTCCGGGTTCCGATCGCTTTTAATATGCCGAACTGACTTGTTTTCTGAATCGTGATAACGTAGAAGAATACCGCAAGCACAAACGCCGAGATGACATATAGAAAAGCGATCATCATGAGCAACGATCCCTGTTCTTCCTTATATCCAGGAATAGCCGATACGGCATCCGACTTTGTGATGACTTCCGTATTAGGCATTGCAGTACTCAAGCGGTCTACCTGATCGCCCCCATCCTTAATCGCAATAGCATTGTATATCGGAGCATTGGCATTGGTGTCTGCTGAACCTTGCGAAGTTCGTGAACCTCCTTGAAGCGTAAGCCATTCCTGTTCATTCAGGAACACCACTGGGGAGTGACTGAAGGACTCATTTTGTACAAATCCACCAACGGTCCACTCCGCTCCCGAAGCTTGATCGACGAGAACAGTGCCAATCGTGACGCCAGATTCAGACAACTTATGATCTACCACAACCTGCCCGTTTGTTTGATCTGTAATAGGAGTTCCTTCGGTAACGGTTGGAGCAAGCCAACCCTCCTGATTTACCATGAACAACGTGACATCGATCTTTTTTGTGTCGCCGGTTGGACTAACAGTGGTCATTTTCACACCTAGTGGCTCCGCGTTCTCTTGCCCTACCACGGAGCGTGCTTGATTAAGCTGATCCTGATCCACTTGTGACCGGGTAAACCGATGATTCGAATCCTGCTCCAGCACAAAGTGGGTTGCTGCCATATTTTTGACCGAAGCTGCGTTATCATACGCCAGCCCCTGTGCAAGACCTGTAATAAACAGTACCAGAAATGAAACCAGCACCATGATTGTAGCGATTAAGGCATAGCGCCCTTTGGCATACCTCATTTCCCGAATAGCCAAGTACATGTTCTGTGACCTCCCTCTTGATAACCCAAGTATAGGAGGCGAAAATGAACGGCAAATGAATAACAGATTACATCTGCGGAAGTGTCACGGTGAAGACCGTACCCTCAGGTGAACTGGAAACCTCGATTGTACCGTCATGAATTCGGATAATTTTCTGTACGATGGCAAGTCCAAGTCCAGTTCTGCCGGAAGAACGTTCCCTCGCACGATCCACCCGATAGAATCGATCAAACAGGAAAGGCAGATGCTCCGCAGCAATCCCGTCTCCTGTATCCCGAATCTGAATCACACACTGGTTATCTGTCTGCTCGGCATGAATCTCGATGCTTCTTCCCTGTGGTAGATGGTTCACCGCATTGCCCAGTAGATTCATCCACACCTGCATGAGCAGCACTTCATTGCCAACCAGCTGGATGGATTCGGGCACCGATATCCGAAGCAGAAGTTCTTTTTCTTCGAGTTGCCATTGCAGCACCTGAACCGCTTGCCTGAATTGATCTCGCAAAGAGAACTTTACTTTGGACAGATCTTCGTTACCTTGTTCAAGAGAGGACAGGAGAAGCAGTTGTTTGCTGAGCAAGGAGAGATGGCGGCTCTCCTCCTCAATGATTGATGCATAGTGCTCCCGTTCCTGTTCAGGCAGATCCCGATCCGCCACCAATTGGGCAAAACCCTGAATCGAGGTCAGCGGTGATTGAATCTCATGCGATACATTCGATACAAACTGCTGTCGCGCCTGATCTACCCTTTCCAATTCACGACTCATGGTCATGAAATGCTGTGCCAGTTGTCCAATCTCATCCCGCCTTGCGGTAGGCAATTTCAGATTATATTTTCCTTGAGCAATGCGCTTGGTCGCCTCGGATAGACGTTCAATCGGATTGACCAGATAGCGGGTACTGATCAGAAAGATCAGGATACTAATGCCTATCGTCAATGCTCCAATCAATGCAAAAAAGATTCGCAGCTCACCGAATTGCAGAATTACATCCGGGCGCATAAAGAGAGCGTAATTCGCATTGCCCAACTGTAGATGAACACCCACGGTATTGCTTAATTGATTATCGAAGAAACCGGTAATGAACGGTTTGCTTGGAAACTGGGCGACGCCATGGTACACCTCACCATTTAGTACCAGTTCTACAGCTTGCTTATCCAGATCTTTCTCACGGAATTCGCGGCCATAGAATCGGTCGCTGCCTTTTCCATCCGTCACATAGATTTCATACCCGAGTGCGGCGGCATTGTTCAGATAATCCTCCATCGTGCCAGGTTGCTGTTCCACAAATTGCTTCATTTGCGTCGCGATGCCCACCAGCTTCTCGTCATTGAAATCCTTGAGCTTCGTATGATAGTAGATATTCGACATAAGAAAACCCAATATGCCACTGACCATAATCACTCCAATCGTAATGAGGAATACCCGGACATACAAGGTCCTCAAGGTGTTTTCACCTCCATCTTGTAACCAATGCCCCGTACAGTCTGGATGATGAAATCGTCAGTATAATCGGCAAAACGATCACGCAGCCGCTTGATGTGCACATCAACGGTACGGTCATCTCCTTCGTAATCCGCTCCCCATACGAGCCGAATGAGCTCATCCCGCGAGAACAAACGGCCCGGATACTGGGCAAGCTGTGAGAGTAATTCAAATTCTTTCATCGGCAAAAAGAGAATGGATTGCCCGTCCGTAACCTCCACATTGTTACGGTCAATGACGATCCGGTTCATACGGATAATATCGCTGGATGTGCGATGGTACCGACGAAATAACGCCTTTACCCGATAGACTAACTCTTCCGGTTCAAATGGCTTGGTCACATATTCATCTGTTCCTTTCAAATAACCATCTCTCTTATCGGATAGCTGATCTCGTGCCGTCAGTAGCATGATAGGAATGTCGTAATGCTGCCGAATGAAATCGCATAACTCCAGTCCGTCCATGCCGGGCATCATCACATCGAGGATCGCCAGATCAATCGGCGTTTCTTGCATCAGTCTGACCGCTTCCAATCCATCCTGCGCTTCATGAACCCGATACCCTTCCTTGGTCATGACATGCCGCAGAAGTGCTCGAATATTGGCATCATCGTCTGCCAGCAGCAGATGTTTCATATCGTTGTCCGCCCTTCTATGTAGCGAGTACATCTCACTTTGATCCTGCACAGATGGTAGCATAAAAGCAATCTCATTCGCCAGCACATGCATGGAGACACCTTGGACATGTTTATATTTTCTTGAATCTGGTTGACACTATTATGTGGCGCAACTATAATAAAACCATAACATATGAACAAGCGCTCATATATTCATTTGTAGGCGATTAAACATTGCTTAAGCTCAGTTATAGTCACACTAGAAATCATATTACATAAAGGAGCCTCGCTCCAAAGGAGAGGATATAAATGTCCGGACATCATCACAGTCACAACCATGGGCACGATCATGGACACAACCACGCTCACACCACCAATAACAAGAAAGTCCTGTTGTTTTCCTTCATTATTATTACCATCTATATGATCGTCGAAGCCATTGGTGGATTCATCACCAACAGTCTCGCACTTATCTCGGATGCAGGCCATATGCTATCTGACTCCATTGCACTCGGGATCGCTTTACTGGCGTTCACCTTTGGTGAAAAAGCGGTGAATACCGGCAAAACGTACGGGTACAGAAGATTTGAAATTTTGGCCGCTACGTTAAACGGAATCACGTTAATCGCCATTGCGCTCTACATTTTCTACGAAGCGATTGGTCGTTTCATCAACCCGCCGGAGGTTGCAACGGTAGGCATGTTGATTATCAGCATCATTGGATTACTCATTAATATTCTGGTGGCCTGGATCATGATGCGTGGTAGCGATACGGAAAATAATCTGAATATGCGCGGTGCTTATCTCCATGTCATCAGCGACATGCTGGGATCCGTTGGGGCCATTGCGGCAGCCCTGCTCATGATGTTCTTTGGCTGGGGTTGGGCCGATCCACTTGCGAGTGTAATTGTCGCGGCGTTGGTATTGCGTAGTGGGTTCTATGTCACCAAATCATCCCTGCATATCTTGATGGAAGGCACTCCAGCCAATGTGGATGTGAATGAACTGGTGCAGACCATCAAACAAGTCGATGGGGTCAAAGGTGTACACGATGTGCATGTCTGGTCCATTACCAGTAACCTGAATGCGCTGACCGCACATATCGTGGTGGATGGAACGATGGATGTCTATGCATCCGAGATCCTGGTTCAGAAGATCGAACATATGCTGGAACATAAAGAAATCAAACATGTGACGCTCCAAGTGGAATCCGAAAAACATCTGCATGATACCTCGGTATTATGTACGGTCAAAGGCGACGCACCAGATGCCCACGCACATCATCACCATTGAATGTTTACTAAAAAAAAACTGCTAAATGAAAACAGGGCTGATTCCCATCACTGGGAAAGCCCTGTTTTTGATTTTTATAATTTTTTGGTATGTCCTACGGCTTGATGAACACATCCCTGCCTTCTTTTCTGACAGGTTATTCCGCTGTATCATCGACATCTTCTCTTTTTCCATTCATTCGCTAGCTTCATACTTCATTAATCTCCGCCACCACCACAAGATGAACAGCTGGATGAGCTGCAAGAAAAGTCGGAAGATGATCCAGATCCTCCCGAGGAACTACTATTGTCTGTACATTGATCCGCATAACAGCTGGAACTGCTCGTGCAGCCACTGCTTGACGAGGAACCATAGGCTGCCTTTTCCTGTGGAAGAATTTCCTGTTCTAGCCGCCCCATGTGTAACCCATATGTCGCCTCGTTATGCATGGAGTAATACACCATGGCGCTAGCCATGACGAGAGCTACATCGCTACTTCCGGAAAATGCTGGAGATAGCTCGTCTTCACTTAGCGTTGCGGATCTACGTAGTTGATCAATTAAGTAGGCAATCACCTGAGCAGCTTCAGGATCTTCCTGCTTGCGTCTGGCATGAAACAGTTCATTCACCAGTTCAGATTGATCTCCCTGTGCGATCAGCTTCTGTACATCACTGGTTAATGGGTAAGTGAAAAAATCACCCCAGATTGCAGCACTGTAGGGGGTGAACTCAAATAATTGACAGTACACCCAATCAAACCATGCACGTGCTCCTGGCGTTTCGCGGCGGGTGATTGCCGGCTCATGGTGCACCGTGGAACCCATGAATTCTGCACAAAAATCAGCGTAAGATTTCGTAAACATCAGCATCTCATGCCACAAATCATCAACTTCATCACTGAACATGGGCACCTGCTTAAGTAATGAAGCCATAATGAAATATCGCTTAAGCTCTATCAATTTCCACCGATACTCCAGCGTTTTCATGTGAGGATATTCCTGTTGAATTCGGATCTTGAGTTTATTGGCAAAATGCTTATTGTAACTCTTCTCCAATTGAAGAATGGTTTGCTGATAAGAGACTTCTTCTCGAAGTCCAAGATTCAATGGTGCTTTTTTTCGTCTGTACGTCACTTTCGTCTGTTTTCTGCGTCTTCCTGCTGGACGGAAAATCTTGAGCTTACGTCGAACCAAATAGGCTGTTACAACTAATAAAACTGCTACAAGGTAGTAGTAGATCGGCATAATAAAACCGCTCCTCTCCGTTGATCTTCTCTATGTAGGGTTAAACTATCATTAGTATAAATGAGGAACGGCAGTAATTCATAGAGCCCTTTGGCATACATGCCAGGGCTCTCGTTTAGTATATTCTATTGTTGCTCATTGTTATGAAATGGCAATGATTATACTGGTTATCAGCATCAACAACGTTACGGGCGCCCAGATTCTTCGTTCCCATACACTTCTCGTGATCAGATTTAATATGGTCCCCAGCACCAAATACCCAACGATAAACCAAATTGCGATATCTGAGAATGAAGACCATCCTGGCAAAAGCAATCCTGATTTACTCAGGACAATGATCCCAATGAATGCCAATATTGCGATCTGAGCTATGCAGGCAAAACGCATGGAGATGGGGTATTTCCCGGGAAACTTCCCACCCATGGCGTACTCTCCCCATGGCACACCCACTGCCAACGCAACCTGAAACAGAATAACGATCAGAATCAAGACGGTGACTACGATTGCTGATGTCAATACAATCATGACCACACTCCAGTACTCAAAGTGGCAGCAGAATCACTCCCATAATAGGGATACCTTATTTTCCAATCGTAGATCCTTCATTCTCTACAGAAATGCAAACCTGATTGTTCTCTAAATTATACAGGATATAGCACTAAATCATACTTCCTTTTTTGCCTCATTTTTACCCGTTAAGCTGAGTCATCATTTCTTTCATATAACGTGTTCCATGGACCTCATGTTGAGGACTTACCTTTTCAATGCGGGCTAAGTCATCAGGTGTCAGTTCAATCGTTGCAGCGTTCGCGTTTTCCTCCAAATATTTGATTCGTTTCGTTCCCGGAATCGGCAATGCGTTACTAGCCATTGTCCAAGCTAAAGCCAATTGTGCAGGCGTGCAACTCTTCTCCATCGCAATCTCTTTGATTTTATCCACAACTTCTATATTTTTGGCGAAATTGTCTCCTTGGAACCTCGGCATATATCTGCGCAGATCATTAACATCCAAATCTTCGAATTTCCGTATCTCACCTGTGATAAACCCTCTGCTTAATGGACTGTAAGCAATATGGGTAATATTCAGTTCTCTCGCAGTTGGTAGAATCTCGTCCTCAATATCCCTGCTCCACAGGGAATACTCGCTCTGCAACGCAGAGATTGGATGAACGGCGTGTGCACGGCGTAAAGTGGAAGCCGATGCTTCGGACAATCCAAGGCAGCGGACTTTCCCCTCTTTAACCAAGTCAGCCATCGCGCCAACCGTTTCCTCAATCGGAATCTGAGGATCTACCCTGTGTTGGTAATACAGATCAATATAGTCGGTGTCCAGCCTGCGAAGACTTGCTTCTACAGCCTTTTTCACGTAATCCGGATGACCATTCAACGTCTCATAGTTTGGGGTATACGCAAATTTGGTAGCAATAATGGCCTGATCGCGACGTCCTCTCAGCGCTTTCCCCAGTAGTTCTTCATTATGACCATTACCATACACATCAGCTGTATCCAGCAGTGTAACGCCAATCTCCAGCGCGTGATGGATGGTCTTTATTGACTCCTCATCATTGGTTTCGCCGTACATCCCTGGAGACATGCCCATAATTCCCAGTCCAATTGAAGATACGACGATATCGCTATTTCCCAGTACTCTTTGCTTCAATTCTCCATCTCTCCATCCGTTAATATTAGTCTTTGCCGATGCTTTCCATTTGATCTAGCAACTTGCTCTCTGAAGGTAGCTTTCCTGTTTCTATGTCTTCATAGATGGTCAATTTGTTATTCACCGCTGCAAGTGCTTCGGCAATTTCAAGTTGGCGGCGATGTAATTCATCTTTATATTCGTGAAGGATCGCTTTCCGTTGTGGAATCGTTGAATCACCATCCAGCGCCAGACTAACCATATGTTTCAGTGTAGCTACCTTCATACCCGTTGCCCGGAAACAAGACATCAGTCTCATCCAATCCAGATGTTCTTCCTCGAACATCCGATTTCCATGTTGATCCCGTTGAATGTAAGGGAGCAGTCCCTCCTTCTCGTAGTAACGAATTTTATGTGCAGGACAACCCAGCCGCTCCGAAGCTTCTTTTATCGAGAAAGCCATACTGCTGACTCCTCCTTTATGTTCATTTTTGGATGCATTTGGCCGGTTCTTTTACATCCTAAGGCTTAATGTTCACATTAAGGCAAGCACAAATTTCAAAAAAATTAAATGAACTGACGTTCACTATTTTTAACAAATGGAGGACATAGCACACGCTTCAGTACTGAGAAATAACGAATAGAGGAGATATGCCAAAAAGATCGGTGAAAAGCTGATATTCAGAGGAGAAGAGTTTGGAGATGCTGGGCTACTGTTTCGCTTACTTTAATCGCTGGGTCCAAAAAGTACCCGGGCTTGATCACAGTTTAACGGTTCGGTAAAAGGTACTTCCAGGAAGTATTCCAGCTGCCATTGCTGCGTTTTTAGAGCCTGTTTACTTGTTGGTTTGTCCCAAGGCGGGTATACACGTATGGCGCGCTTGCCACCTTTGCCTTGATCCGATACGATATCTCGCTGTAACAATACATGCTTTGGAAATACAAATTGACCAAAGTGGCTGCCTGCGCGCGTACTAATGACATACACATCTGCTGGATCTGATCCATCATATGGCTGTGTCGTTCCATCCTCACTCCGCTGCCATAGGGTAACAAATTGTCCGATCTTGGTTGGCGTGGTTTTGGCGACGCGAAATCGAATGGAGAGAGAATTTATGGTGAACACATATGCACCATATTCAGCATTTTGTGCTTCTTCATGTGGTTGTGAGCAACCAAAGCCACACTTGTCATAGATAAGTTCTTTACTGGCAAGTAAGTCGCCATGAAGTATATCGAAGGTCCATGCATTCGGACTATGCAAACTATTTTTGTTATCCAACTTGTGATATCTCTCCTTTCTTGTATAGTCTGAACTAAGGCATTTGCGATAGCTGTAAATACTTTGCTAGCTCAAAATTCCTGACATAGTCGTTTCCATTCATTCCACGCCTTCAAGTATTCAGGCAGATCATCCGGATGATGTTTGTTACTCAGCCCAATTCGGCAATATAGATGGATCAGAGCTTCCTCTATTAATCTGGATTTATCCATATCTACTTTTTCCAGAAGTTCGAATGTAGCAAATAATGTTTCGGTGTTGATATCATCTGGCGAGGAGCTAAAAGCATACAAGAAATCATAGAGGATAGGTCCAACCATTGGAGATGGATCAATGACGCCGATGAGTTCATTTTGATCATATACAAAATTATGAACCCCCGTATCGCCATGTAAAAGAAACTTCTCTTCTTCCTCATGAAAGAGACGATCCACTTTGGATTGAACCAGATTATAATCATCTGTTGTTAAAATACTTCCGATATTCATTTTTGCCTCATGAATACTAATCTGATTGAATTCTTTCCATGTCCTCAGTGGGAACTCTATTCTGCCCCATGATTTCGTATCTGAAGAACGCACATATGTATTGAACAGCTCTTTCACGAGACGAGTTAACCAGTCTCTTTTCTGTCCCCGATTGAAATGGGTCGTGCCTTCCATATACGTATAGATAAAATAAGTGTTATCCAGATCAGTGAACAAAACTTCAGGCAGTAACGAAGAATTCTTATACGTATCCAAAAACTGCTGGGCAATATGAATCTGTTCGGGTTCATCTGATTTCAGAATATAGTTCCTGTTCAGATCCGTACTCAACCGATAAACACGTCCAGCTGTGGTACCTGACAAACTTTGAATTTCAGATATCTCTTCGTTGATATAATGCCTCTTGAATAAGTCATTGATCTCATTAATCGTTGGATTAATTAACATAACATATGGTTCCCCTCATATAACTAGGATCTTGATTCATTTGTTGAAGATAAGGTGAGTTTAAATTCCAGTTGCACAGTGGGTTGGATTATTTTTCAAAATGGGCACGTTCTTCTTGGTTGGAGCTAAAAATATAATCTGGGTACTGGTTTGCCATGGCTGGGAGCTGATCCTCGGAGAAAAACTGCAGATCCTTCATCTCTTCATTATCGGGCGTGAGTTGCCCGGATTTGATCCTGCATTCAAATACGATAGTCAAATATTCAACCTGATGACCATTGCTGTATGTAAACCTTCTTGCTTCACCCCCGTATACTCCGATAATCTTCTCGGGTTCAACAACTAGACCTGTCTCTTCCAGTGCCTCTCTAGCCATCGCTTGAGCCGGTGTCTCACCAAGCTCAATTGCTCCGGCAATCAACCCCCAGGTTGATTCGTTATGTTTACGACCGAACAGAATCTCCCCTTGTTCATTTCGGATAATCCCAGCTACACCCGGCATAAAAATAAGCTCGTTGCCGATCTTTTCCCTGAGGTTTTTGTAATAGTCTGACATGCCCATACACCGTTACCTCCTGTCTTTTATTTACTGAATTCCCTTCCATGAAGGATCCATTGTACGGCATCCCAAATATCCTCTGCGATATAATCAGGTTCGGTCTCCATCCATTTGTCTCTGAATTTGGTTAATGAAGATTCCCCCCAGCCTGTTCTCACCATGATCTTGGTCGCTCCTACGGCATGGGCAGCAAGCATGTCTGTATCTCCTACATCTCCAATAACGATGCATTTGGATAAATCCAGACCGAGTTCCTCTGATGCTTGTAATAACATTCCGGGTTTAGGCTTTCTGCAACTGCATTCTTGCTCATGTGGACATATATAGGAGTGATCGAATCCGTACTCGCGAAATTGTTCTTCAAAATCCTCAACACTTGCTTCTCCACGTGAGATTCGATATTGATTCGTAAAAGCCAGTACCATAATTCCTTCTCGTTTCAAATGCATAATTGCTTCTTGAGCATTTGGGTATAATCTGAAATCTCTCGGATGAATAAAATGACCTGTACCACCAATTGTTCCATCTCTGTCTATAAAAACAGCTTGTACTTTTCCCTGTGGTTTCATCATGGTCTGTTCCCTTATTAGAAAAATTTCAAGTCGTGTCGTTCATCTAAACTTTCTCATCAATAATATGCTTGCTACCATCTTGCTGATTATGGTGTTGCAATTTTTTAATTTCAGTTTTCAAATAGTGCACTTCTTTAACTAGGACATCCAGCTTTTGCGATGTTTTGGATGAATCTATCGCATAACGTACAATTGCAGCAAAGATAAGAACGACAATTAAACTTATAATTGAGATCACTAAAGCCCAGATAAATTCCAAAATGGTGTCCAACTCCTTGCTGTCAAAATAATAAGTCGTAAAACTCTTCTGAAAACCAAAACCATACAATCCCCAGGATCACCATAATGGTACCTAGTACTTTTAATATTATTTCGATATGTTTAGGGATATCACTATTAGGTGGGTTATCCTCAAACTCGTAATTCGGTTTAATTTTTCGATATCTCATCAGGACAAATATTTTGTATAGAAAATCAGGAAAGAAGTAACATGCAATGCCCACGACAAATACGTGAGTAGATAGATAACCAAACGTACTGGTGGTCCATTCCATCTCTATTTCCTCCATATTCATCCTCTTGGTCTCTCTCATTCTTCCTCTTCGGCAAGAATATCAGCACAGCGAACAATCAGCTCAGGCATATTCTCTCCATCAAATAGAACATGAAGTTCATATCCGTTATCGATCCGATACAGCTCTTGATACAGCCAGTAACTGCCTACAATCTCACCCTCTTGCTTGATGATTTCGGGTGCAACCAGCGTGAGTTTATTTATATTGGTGAAGCCCCCACGGGTGTCAAAACGAATAACCACTTCATCCATCGTCAACAGTTCCGTTACCGTACAATCATGATATTGAACCCGGCTATGTATTTCATCGGGGATATTCTGTGCCATCATCACTTCTCTAAATTCTTTCGATGTGTGTTCCACACGTCTCCAATTGTGTGCACTCTGTTTCTTCAATTGCTGTAGTATCTCTCTCGTGCAATATCCCAAAGTAAACACACGAATATCCGCAATTTGTTCAACGATTTCCTGTGGCAGATGTTCCGCCTTGTATTGAAAACTCGACTCCATCGATTCTTTGTACTCTTCCTTGCATTTCTTCTCATCAAACGGAGGACGCACATCATATTCTGCAATGAGTTTCTCGATATGCGCTCTTTGTTCTGGCTGCATGTGAAATACGATCTGATCCTCTTCTGTCACTTCTTCCTCACCGAAAGCTTTGTCTACGCGAGTAAGTACTTGACCATCATGCTCCAGCATGTAACGTGGGTCCAAGTTATATAACTCTCGCTCCTGTTTCACATGCGCTTTTTCCTTTCTTTTATACAGCCTTAAAAATAGATTTTCATCGAACTCGTAAGCTCCGTTATGTACTCTTAAACCAAAATGAAAATGTGTCTGCTGACAAAGCTCATACCATTCTTTCGTTAGATATCTCATGGGCATCTCTCCTGCTGATTTATAGAATCTACTTTGCTATTAAAGCATAGACCTCTTTAATTTGTGACGAGAATTAAGCTGCACTTCCTCAACGATTCCTTATATTCACAAACGCACTGCTCTACCCCAATGTTTGAAAAAATTTGTGTTTGATCTCTTTGTCGTTTCGCGCCGCCCATTCATGCACAGCTTCTACGCCTGCAGACTCCTGACCTCGTTGAAAATAAAAACATAGATCCATCGGCACTAACCGTTTACCATAGAGTTTGATGCCAATCCGTCTGTAATTCATATAAATACACTCAATCTGAGATGCATCATATCTCTGATGTTTCATAGAAATCACATGATCGCTTTCCAGCGTAATACTGGGTCTAGTGAAAAACAAACGCCAGAGCAGAAAAACGATATAACCGAGAATAAAGGTCAATATAACGATCAGGAAGTACTTCATAATACCATTTTCATCATAAATAATATTTCTGAAAAACATAGCTTCAATGACCAACATACATAGTAGGCTCAACCATGCTCTTGGATAAATCGTCTTGTATGTGATGAGTTCCAACTCCTAATTATTCTAACCATTAATCCGAAGCCACTCGGAAGGGACTTTTCTGACAAAATGCTTCTCAACAAAATCCAAAATATCATCAATTCCGGGCAAAGCCGCATTTTCTTTAGCTTCGTCAAACGTCATCCATTGGTACTCGATATGTTCATGATTTAACCGGACAACCTGGCTTTCATCCACATATCCTACGAATACGGGAGCGGTATAGATATACTCCTCCATGGGTGAATAATATTGTTCGAATTGATTGGCAGAATACAACCTGACTTCCGTAATACCTGTTTCCTCATGAACTTCTCTGAGTGCAGCTTCCCATGCCTTCTCGCCCTTTTCTATCCCGCCGCCAACATAACACCACTCGTTATGCAACATACGACCAGCCCGCTTCAGCATCAGTACACGGTATTGATCGAGGCTTTTCTTCAATAGAACTACAGCCACGCCTTCACAACGAATGGGAACTGCCTGTTTCACGTGCTCTGCACCATCCACCTTCTCGTGCCCCTCTCTTCAACTTTCCTGAGAATCGAAATCCTCCAATACTTTAAACCTATCCCCGTGGATTTTATCCAGATGCTCTTCTCCCCAATAACATAGATGATCCAGGGCGGGCTTAAGTCCCCAGCCGTAGTCCGTTAACTCATATTCCACTTTGGGAGGTACCTCCGAATATACCTTTCGCTGTACGATTTCATCCTTTTCAAGTCCTCTAAGCTGTGTTGTCAGCATCTTCTGCGTAATGTCGGGGATTAATCGTCGAAGCTCTGACGTGCGTTTACGTCCGGTCATTAAATGATAAATAATCAATGGCTTCCACTTCCCGCCCATCACTTCCAAGGCTGCTTCCACGCCTACTTTATATTTCTTTGGCGCGCTCGTTTCTCCATGTTCCGTCATTTTTGAACCCCTCCATAATCAGGCTGTATCCCAAGTGAAAATAAAATTTCACTGCTCTTCTTTCAATTATTTGAGCCTATTTCGAGGCATCCATTTAGGGTACTTTGATGTTCCTATGGCACTTCATTCTTCCTATAGAACATCAAAGTGCGTACTTCCAGATGTTTTCATACCTGTTTATAATAGCATCAGCCACTGATTTATGGCTACAAGACTGCATTCCAGAAAGGTAGTGAAAGATAAGATGAACGTACTCATTGTAGTATCCCACCCAAGAAAAGACTCCTTGACCTTTCAGGTAGCTCAACGTTTTGCACAGGGTCTTACCGATGCCGGTCACGGTTATGAGATATTGGATTTGCATGGGATTGGCTTCGACCCAATTCTCCGAGAAATGGATGAACCAGACTATACCCAAGAACATCAGGTGTTCTCGCATGAGGTTGAAACCGAGATGAAGCGATTGAAGAAACACGATGCTGTGGCTTTTGTGTTTCCTCTCTGGTGGTGGCATCTGCCAGCCATGTTGAAAGGTTATGTGGATCGTGTCATGAACAACGGATTTGCCTACGGCGCGAACAAGCTCCCTCATCAGCAGATATTGTGGATCGCTCTTTCGGGTGTGACGGAAGAACAGATGCAGAAGCGCAACTATGGTCAATCAATCGCCAACCTGCTCAATGTGGGTATTGCCGATTACTGTGGGGTGTCCCAATCGAGGGTTGAGTATTTATATGAAACGTTGGAATCCAAGCCTGAGCATTATGAGGCACTGCTGAACCAAGCACATCACTTGGGACTGAACTATGCCAACGATATTCCGACTTCATGATCGTATAAAAAAAAGGTATGACCCTGACCCGAATATGAATTCTGAAGTTTAGTGGTACGTTCAATGGCGAATCATTACGCTTGAACACGGCAAAAAGGTCGCTCCGAAGAGCGACCCTGCCTGTGTGTCTTGCATTATTTTACTGTCGAGAGAAGAAACTTCTCCAGCATAGAGATATCGGTAATACTATGGTTGCAAGCTGTGTTATCCATGCATACGTACTGGGCAATGGAAGAAAAGTTGTCCGGCGAATGAGCCTTGGTCTTCACGTTGAAGAATCCAAGCTCCTGATGACGATGACAGAACATGCAATACCCTTTTTTGTTCGTGGGTGTAATCCGTCCCTCAATACCGAGGAACCTGCCTTTGTGCGGGTACACGATGAACAAGCGACTCGTGGCAATGTCAGTCCATCTCAGATAGGTTGTATGTGCGTAATCGATGGATTCGAGATCCGGCACTTTAAGCTTCTTGGCCTTTGGAAACAACTTCTGAATCTGCTTCGCTGATACATGCGGATATGGAATCAGATATGATTCCAGCCCGTTCAGATACGTCTGCAATTCATGTGTCGTCTCATACGTGGATAACTGCTCCAGCAGTTGCTTCTGCTCTGGAGTGAGTTCATCGAAGATGCTCACCGCATTGGTGCCGACCGTATAACGGACGGTTTCCAATACTTTTCGATCCACAACCGAGCGTAGCGTTTTGAGCAGGAAATCAGCTTGTTTTTGAATATAATTAAATTGATGATTCTGAATAAATGGTGTTTGCATGGCGTTCAGCCCCTTATTTTTATTGGAAGAACAAATAAGGTGCAAAGCCTGCGGGATGTAACATTATGTTGATATTGATTTCAGGGCAACAATCTCATTTTTGTCGCGCCCTACACAAAGTCCGCCCCTATTCAGGCTTTGCATAAGGCTTTCTAGCGAACGAGCAATCCGGCATTATCCATATTGCCACGTCATAACCCCCAATACGATAGATATATCGAAATTATAGCAGGGTAGGATAGTGTAGGCAACGGCTCTGGAAGAGATAGCAAAGCTTTGAAATCCATCTTTACGAGTTATTTTAAACCGTTGGAGCCAAGCGATCAGACTGCAAGCTCAGTAACTTCGCTGGAGGGATGCTTTCTTGCAAATCTCCACTCATAACATCCATCGCTTCCCATTCGACGAATACAACAAAGTTCTCTGTGAGTATTGGATAATCGGACCAATTCGTCTTTTCATTAAGGGCATACGCGACTTCCTTCCACAAGCTCACGCCTTCCTCCCACCAATCTCCGTTGCTACGCCAATATATAATAAGAGTTCTAAGTTTCTGAATTAAATGTTGATCCGTAAGTTCTTGTTGATCGTTCATCGGATGATCTCCTGAATTCCAGAGCGTGTAATAATATTCTTCCTCATCATTATCATTTTCTTCTATTTGCTCTTCTCTTACTTCTTGCAAGCCAGGATGGAAAATAGGTGAATATACCGTATGCACTTCATCATGCAAGTAGATTGACATAAAACAATATTCTTTGCCTGACTGATTCTCACAGAGATCGCTAACGATTTCTTTTAAAGCTTGAATGAGTTCCTCTTTTACCTTTTCTCTGAGTACTAAAACTTCCTCAGATGGCATCCTTACGTAGATTACACCTCTGGTCCCATCTAACACTCGCAGGAGATTGCCTTGCTCATCATATTCGAAATAGGTTCGAAGAAGGTGATCAAAATAAGCATTATTTTCGTATTGAGGTTGGTATATTTGAACCAGATTATTCCCCTCGTAGATGTAGTCTTCAACCTCTAATTTATCAAATCTCGGAAAATACTCCACTGACTGATGGATCAATTCACCTTGCAACAAGTACTCTTTGATGGAATCCAAAATCCCATCCACATATGTTCTAGTGGTCATTTTATTTTCTTCATAAGTAATGTAAGCATACCCATCAATTAAATCATCACAAGCCGAGACTCTAATTCTGTCATCCTTATCAAACTCATAATATGTATCCGTCTCTTCATCTGAGATATCACCAGAGATTTCACCTTGGCGGGCATACCAATACAGAGAGATGTCATAACGCTTGCTAGTGGTATATTCTCTTCTATGTATCGATGCTTCAGCCTCTTCCTTATAAAACGTATAATTCTCATTTGCCTCTTGACTAAGCTTTACATAATATTCTTTGTCGATCATGATTTTTGCTCCTCCGTGTTAAAATTCATGTCCCTTATAAGTAGCCTGTACTCTTTTTCTTGTCCATCATTCTTTCAAAAGAAAAAGAGAGAATTTCTTCTCTCTTTCCATTTTAGTAACTTAAGACAACTTAGTAAGACAACCAACCATACGTTCGATAATCATGAGGTACTGGACGATAAAATTCTTCAAGAAGCATGTTCTGTTTGAATTGTTTTCGAAAGCTTCTTTGGGTGAGTCCTCGAATGTCCTTAACCTCATTATTATAGTAATGCTTGGTTTTTCTGTGATTTCGATACTCATTTAATTTCTTGATTCTGGGGTCGAAATCTCTTTTAATTCTCTTCCATGTATCCAAGTGCTTGTCTAGCTGTTGCAATTCCCATGCTTGCATTTCATCGTTATCATTGAACAATAAGATCCCCGGCACGCACTTTAGATTTACCTAGAATCAGGTATGAGTAGTAACGTACCTAGAGGTCTACAACATATGGAGGTATCAAAACGATTAACCTCACTTTCTTTATGAATTGGTACTATCTTACAACAAATTAATAGGATTGAAAATATTTACACCAAAAAGAAGCCACCTCCCTGGCCTTCCCCAGTTCAGTGACTCCATTTTGCAATCCTATTCATTCCCTACATTCAACTACTCCTTAACAGCACCAACCACGATCCCGGTTACAAAATAACGTTGCAGGAACGGGTACACAAGCAGGATCGGCAGCGCGCTGATAAAGATCTGCGAAGCCCGAATGGTCCGTTGGGACAGGTTCTTCACCGCTTCTGGATCAAGCTTCGACATATCGGCCTGCACGATGATCGTCTGCATGAATGTCGCGAGTGGAAGTTTTTCCGCATCACGGATGTAGATAATCCCGTCAAAGTACGCGTTCCAATGCCCAACCATCATGAAGAGTGAAACCGTTGCAATAACGGGTACCGAGACAGGCAGATAGATTTTGATAAACGTTTTAAAGTGCCCTGCGCCATCGATAAATGCCGCTTCTTCCAGATCCTTCGGAACGGTACGGAAGAAATTCAGCAACAGAATGATGTTAAATACCGCAACCAATCCCGGCAGGATCAAGGCCAGCAATGTGTTCATCAGTCCCAGCTTCAGAATCAGGATGTACCCTGGAATGAGGCCACCGCTGAACAGCATCGTGATGACAAAATACCACAGATAGATGTTACGTGCGCGGAACACCCGCGTCTCTTTGGATAGCGCATAGGCTGCAATCGTATTAACGATTAACGCAAGTCCTGTACCCAGTACCGTCCGCTCCACGGATACCCATAAGGAGGAGAGGAAGTTGGTATTGGCGAACGTCTTGGCATACGCCTCCAGTGTAAATCCAATCGGCCAGAACGTTACGAGACCAGCATTTGCAGGTGCAGATGCGCTAAGTGATACCATGAGCAAGTGATACAAAGGCAGCAAGCAGAGCAGTGAAAGGATGGTCAGTAACACATTGTTGAATATGCTGAATATGCGGTAAGGCATCGTTTTATGGTACATTCGTTTGTCATCCTTTCTAGAAAATTCGATATCCGGCGAATCGGTAAGCCAGTCGGTACGAGATCACAATCAGGATCAGGCTGATGACCGATTTGAACAGATTCACAGCGGTAGCGAAACTGAACTGCCCACTAAGCAGACCTTCTCTGTACACAAACGTATCGATAATATCTCCTTGTTGATAAATCAACGGACTATATAAGTTAAAGATCTGGTCAAAGTTGGCGTTAAGCACATTACCCAGTGCCAAGGTTGCGATTACGATCCCAATGGGGATCAGTGCCGGGATGGTAATATACATCGTTTGTTTCCAGCGTCCTGCCCCATCTACTTCAGCTGCTTCATAAAGTGCAGGGTTAATGCCAGACAGTGCCGCGAGGAAGATGATTGTGTTGAATCCAAACTCTTTCCAGACATCACTCGCAATAATTGTGAAGCGGAACCAGCTGCCATCCCCCAGGAAGAAGATCGGTTTGATGCCGAATACGGATACCAAGAACTGATTGACAATACCCGTCTGGGCCAGAATGTCGATCAGAATGCCTGATAGCGTGACCCAGGACAGAAAGTGAGGAAGATACACAAGCGTTTGAATCGTTCTTTTCAGCGCCATCTTCCGTACCTCATTAAGTAATAAGGCGAATACAAACGGAATAATCAGGTTCATGACAATCTTGGAGCAGGCAAAGAACAACGTGTTCCACGTAATTTGCAGGAAATAATCATTTTCCCACATGTACCTGAAGTGTTTCAGTCCTACCCATTCGGAATTAAAAAATCCCAGTGCAGGTTTATAATCTTGAAATGCCATCAAAATCCCGGACATCGGAATGTATGAAAATATAAAGACCATAATGGCCGCCGGCAACACCATAAAGTGCAGAATCCATGGCTGTTTGTAGCGTTTTTTTCTCTTTTTATCCAGCTTGTTCCCAACGTTTGCCTGCGGGATCCGCTTACCCTCCAATTTAGCCTCCATAGCGCTTCTCCTGTTCCCAAAAAAAGTTTTTGTGTGTGATCGGGTTCTCTGATATAAATAGTATCAAGCCATTCTGAGGTCTGCTATATAACATTGTTAGGCTTGATAGTGTTTTGTTAGGGTATCATCAGAAGAGGTTGTTTACACACGAATTTGAAGGAGACTTTTTATGCATATATGGAAGCGCTTAAACCTATTTCCAGGCAAGACTCGATCCCCATTCAGTCTTTTTGCCAAAATAAACTTGTTAATTGTGGTCTTGTTCATCCCCATTCTAATCATGTACACCTACTCGAATAACGTCACCTATGATGTCGTCAGCAAAGAACTGCAGATCTCCAACACAAAACAGCTCACGTTTCTGTCCAGTCAGATCGACTCCCGAATCAATCAGATGATGGATTTCAGCCTAATTCTCTCCCGAGACCCCAATGTCAGAGCCTTCAACGGCCTGAACATGTGGGATGATCGATATGACCGGATGCAGACCCGTTATGTGATTCAGGAGAAAATGACGCTTCAGACGAGCGTTACCGATATATGGCCTACCCGATATGCGGTGTATTCACAGCAGAATGAGGATGTCATCGCCAACTACAATCGAACTACCGGATATGATGAGGCGTATTTGAAAAAAAATATGAGCGGACAATGGACCTATGGGGACCAAAGTGCCGAATCACAAGATGAGATGAAATCCTTCTACTGGTTCTTTACGGACTCCCTTGCCCAACCAGGAATGCTCACTGGAAGCAATCTGGTGATTGAAGCCAGCTTTAGCTATGAGAACATTCAGAATATGCTGGATACGTATAAAGCAGGCGGACAAGGTGATCCTTTCTTATATCACAAAGGAAATGCACCCATTCTGAATCGCAGCGCGGACAAACAGTTATCCGCAGCACTCACTCAGTATCTGGATACGCACTCGCCAGAGGATACCACACAGGACGTGGTCGAACTGAACGGAAAGAAATATCTGGTTAGCTCCGTGAAGTCCAGCTATCTGGATTGGCATCTGGTTGACGTCATCCCGCTGTATCAGATTTTGAAACCCATCTCGCTCAGTCAGAATCTGTTCTACACCTGTATGATTTTACTGCTGGTGGTGGGTATCTCTGCGTCAATCCTGCTGTACCGAAATGTTCAATATCCGATCAAAAAGCTGATCAAAGGTTTACGCCGTGTAGAACAAGGGGATTATTCTGTCCGACTGTATAGCAAAAACCAGAATGAGTTCTCATTCCTGTTCCGCCGATTCAACGATATGTCCCATCAGATTCAAGATCTGATCGAGAATGTGTTCCATGAGAAAATTAGAGCCCGGGAAGCTACGCTGAAGCAATTACAGGCGCAGATCAATCCGCATTTCCTATATAATTGTCTTGGTTATATCATCAACATGGCCCAAATGAAGGACGAGCAAGCCGTCGTCTCCATGGCGCATAACCTAAGTGCGTATTATCGCTACACCACCCGTATGGAACGGGAGACGTCGTCGCTACAAGAAGAGATCAAGCTGCTGATCAACTATCTGGATATCCAGAAGCTGCGTAATGGTCGCATTGAGTATCACATTGATATCCCTGAGGATATGCTTGCCCAGTCGGTACCGCGATTAATGCTTCAGCCGATGGTGGAGAATTCCGTCATACACGGTGTGGCGAAGTCCTATTCATCCGGGGAAATCCGAATTACCGGGGAGCGCTTGAATGGTTTTGGCAGAATATACATCGACGACGACGGCCCAGGCTTAAGCCCGGAACAATACGAAGCGCTAAACTTGAAGATGCAGGAACCTTTACAAGAAGAAATGGGCTGCGGCCTTTGGAATACGTACCAACGAATCACGCACCTGTTCGGCAGTCACTCCTACCTCCTATTCGGCCCATCCCCACTTGGCGGATTCCGAACCGAAATCATCTGGGAGATACCAAAAGAGGATACAGATTCCGATAAAGATAATACCGATACGAATTGATACGATACAAACAATAAATTGACGATTTAATTTTGAACAAGATCATGTACACGTGAACGCAGAGGACAGAAAAAACCTGAAGAAACGGAGTGCTTGCCTGAAAGCTTTCTGAAAGAAAGCTACATCGGAAGCATAAGCTATCACCAGATTTACACATTATTAAATTCATTCAATAAATCTGGGGGTAACAGCGATCGGAAGGTTATTCTGTCATCGGAGTGGCAAGTGTACAGCTGTCTGGGTTCAACCACCAAGGGAGACAATACACCATGCAAATGATGATCGTAGACGATGAAGCACACTGGGTCGATAACCTGTCCATGACCAAGCCTTGGCATACGCTGGGAATTGAACATGTGCATAAAGCATACTCGGCACACGAAGCACTACAAATGATCGACACCCACCCCATCGATATCGTGATCTCAGACATTCAGATGCCTGAAATGACAGGTATTGAACTGATCGAACGCATCCGCATCCGGGACAAAAAAATAAAATGTATTCTGTTATCCGGGTATTCCGAATTTGATTACGCCAAAAAAGCCATCCAGTTTGAAGCTGTAGACTATCTGTTGAAGCCACCGACAGACGATGAATTAATGGGGGCTGTTCAGAAGGCCATCGATCAATTGAACAACGAATGGGAACTTGTCAGTTCACTGACACGAACGCAGTTTACGTTGCGAGAGAATCTCCCCCATTTGCAGGGACGACTGCTTCTTGGGGCGTTACAGGGACAACGAATCGCCGCTGCGGAATGGAATCGGAAACTAGCCAATTACGCTCTGCCCTTTCATACCGGGGATGCCGCATTAATGTTGGTTCGTTTGGAAGAAGAATTCGGACACTACGACAGCAATGATCAGACCCTGATCGAATATGCGATCATCAATATGGCGGAAGAGATTATGGGTGAGTTTATGGAAGTGTGGGGCGTCAAGGAGGAGCACGGATATCTCGTGTTTTTGCTTCAATTGAAAGAACGGAAAGGCGATATTGGCAAAGAAACCATTCTGGAGAAGCTGTCGATTCAGCTTCAATCCAAAGTAAAACAGTTTCTGAAAGGCTCCCTCTCCATCGTTATCACCGAGTGGTTCACCTTTCCGGATCAGCTTTACGATCGTTTCCGTCAGGCTTCCGCCTACTTCCGGCAGATTGTTGGCGACGAACGCGAATTCGTCATGCGTGTCAGCGATGTCGAGACACCTGCGGCACAAGGTCCCTTGGATGTACTGTATACCCCGCCCACCTTTATTAGTTTGCTAGAGAGCGGACAGTGGGATGCAGCGGAAGAGAAAATACGCGCGGTCTGCGCAGAGCTGGATGAGAAATGGTCGGAATCATGGGAGCATTGCATGGAGGCTGGTTTTCTCATTACGGCTTCATTCACCAATATTGCCCATCGGAACAAGCTGACTCTGACCACTTTAATGGGAAATGATGTCGAGGATTTGCAAAGTGGGGAAGTTTTCGCTACCATCAGCAAACTGCGGAGATGGTCGCTTAGTGTGCTGAGTAAACTCAAGGAAGGCACGTCCAACGAGATCAAGGACATCCGTTCCGAGTATGTGAAGAAGATTCAGGATTTTACAGATAAGAACCTGCATCTGGATGTGTCTTTGCGTGTGCTGGCTGACCATGTCAATCTGCACCCGACCCATTTGTCCAAAATCTATAAGATCGAAACGAGCGAAGGCATCAGTGATTATATCTCACGCCTGCGCATGGATCGGGCCTGCCACAAGCTGGTCACGACCACCAAAAAAGTGTACGAAATCAGCGTGGAGATTGGTTATATGGACCCGGCTTATTTTATCAAAGTGTTCAAGCGTCAATTCGGCGTTACGCCGCAAGAGTACAGAGACCAGCATAAATAACATTTTAGAGGTTGTTCAAAAAATCGGCTTTTGATTACGAAGGATGCCTCACGGCATCATCAGCATCGAATATGGAATTCAGCCGAAATAAGCGGGAGGCTTACGAAGTATGTTTCCTTTGGAAACATTGTAGTTGCTCACGTAGTTTCCCTACGCTCCGCTACTCCATTTCTAGCTTTATCCCATCTTCTCGGTACTGAAAACCGAATTTTTTGAACTTTCACTAATAGAGTCCTATCAAAACTAACAAACTCATATAGATGCCCTCCCGCCCAAATTGGTACAGTTACATTGTAAAGATCATACACCGTAGGGGGATTGAACAATGATCAAATTCAAAAAAACATGGTGGTCACTGCTCATGGTTATCACGCTCATCACGATCACTGCGTGCGGCAGTGGCGAGACAGCCAGTGACAATGGTAATAATACGCCGGGAACTGTCGGCTCAGCTGAAGCAGAAGCTGCTTTTGCTAAAGGAAAATACGACCCACCCATCGAGTTCAGTTCGGTATTAATGCCGAAGAAATACGTGCAAGGAGATACCAAAGAAAATAACGTGCACGATCGCTGGATGCTGGAAACGCTGGGTATGAAGCATAAAGATACTTGGTATCCGGCCAATGACGATCAATACAGACAAAAACTGCAACTGGCTATCGCCTCTGGCGAAAAGCTGCCTGATTTTGTATCCGTACCCACCAATGCGGTACTGACTAATCAGCTGATCGACTCCGGTCAATTCATCGCCATCGATGAGTTGTTCGACAAGTACGCGAGTCAGACCCTGAAAGATCACGCAGCAGCACATCCTGAACTGTGGTATCCGTTCACCAAGGACGGCAAGAAATACAACATGCCGATCATGGAGTACACCGATAACGACGATACACTGCTCTGGCTCCGCGAGGACTGGATGGAGAAGCTGAACTTGGAAGCTCCGAAAACCATCGCAGACCTTGAGAACATCATGGACAAATTCAAGAACGAGAACCCGGACGGTCTGTCTCCAGACAAAGTATTCCCGCTGGCGATCTCGCTGAAAAATAACACCAACACTTGGATGGGTCAGCTCGACTGGTTGTTCGGTGCATACGGCACAATCGAGGAGCAATGGAACAAAGACGCAAACGGCAACCTCGAGTACGGCTCCGTTAACCCGGGTGCCAAACAAGCCCTTGCCAAGCTGGCTGAATGGATGGATAAAGGTTATATCCACGCTGACTCCGCTCTGTGGGACGAAGGCAAATCCGCTGAGAGCTGGACAGCTGGCAAAGCGGGCATTCTGCCTGGCGCCAACTGGGTACCGGACTGGCCTGCACCTGACCTGCTGAAGAACGTACCTGGCTCAAAGTATAAAGCTTACCCTGTTCCAGCTGGCCCAGACGGCAAGATCGGTACAAAGTGGCAGAACTCTGGTGTCAACGCAAGTATCATGATCAACAAGGATGCGAAGCATCCCGAAGCCATCTTCCTGTACTACAACTACTTGCTCGATAACCTGGCTAACCCGGCTGCGGGCAGTGAGTATGAATACGGCTTCGCCAAAGGTTACGACTGGGATATCATTGACGGACAACCGACCAGTGACAAAGAGAAGATCAAAGACTTCTCCAACGAATTCCCTTTCCTGACCGGCCCAGCACGTATCCCGGATCTGTACATGAAAACACTCGTGAAGCTGGCCAACGGCGAGAAGCCTGAAACACCTTACGAGAAACAAATGGCCGAATTCCGCAAACCGGAAAACTGGTATGCAGGTAAAGTCGTTATGTCCCAGATCGACATCCGTAAACAAAACTATTTCACTGGCGCAGCCACACCAACCATGGTATCCAAATGGAACCTGCTCCGCCAGTCCGAGATGGAAACCTTCAACAAAATCATCTATGGCAATTTGCCAATTGATGCCTTTGACCAATTCGTCGCCAACTGGAAATCCAATGGCGGAGATCAGATCACGCAAGAAGTGAATGAATGGTTTAAGTCTGTGAGTGCGAAGTAAGAATTGAAGAAGTAACATGGGTCAAAATAAAAGAATAAAAAAACAAGCCGAAGCGTGCATTGCCATCGCTTCGGCTTGTTTTTCTGTATCTAGTTTACCCAGCACTTTAAAATACAGGAACTTCAACAGAATCTGTACCCATAACTCTTTGATCATTTTTTTCTTCTGATCCGACCTCAATACCAATCGACTCAGAGGTGGACTTCCCCTTTTTATCCGGAATTAATTCGATCACAATCGTTCCACTACCTCCGCCATTTGCTATGTAATTTCGTTCTCTCCCAATCTCAATCATCGTTCCCCATGAAGAGTCATCAGAAGAATTCATCCAGGTGGATACATACTCAGCAGGCTTCAACTTCGATTGATGTTCAGGATAACTGCTGGTGATACTGGAGACACTCCATTGATCAGGGATATAAAATGCAACACCACCCCAGTCAGCGGGGTCAATCTCTACATGGGCTACTATTTTGATATGATCAATATGCTGCTTCTCACTCTCAACGAATATCGATCCTTGTGTCATTGTCTTTAAATTCGTTGATTTGGCATCCAGATCAAAGTTTTTGACGTGAATGATATTTCCATTAACCACTGGCTCATTGGCTCTATTTTTGTTGGTATTTAAAAAAAAAAATTAACACAATCAAAATAAACATAAAAAGCAGGATTAAGTATTTAGATCTTTTTTTCATATAACCATACCTCACTTCTGCCTTTGTTTGTTTAAGCTTAACACATACTCAAATCCCTCCTCTCCTTAATTTAGAATTTGGAAAAGTAGAGCATTAAAACCGGAGCCGAAGCGATAGATTCACGCTTCGGCTCCGGTTTTTAAGTTAAGTTCGAGGTAGCTTCCCCTGACTTATGGGTTCGCTTAGTGGATCAAGCCTCAGTATCGGTCTCCTCTGGCATCGACTGACCCAGCAAGGATACTGTGAGCTGAATGCCATCTCGTAGTCCCTGCATATACAACCTCTCATTTTCTATGCCTTTGCTGACAATATAACGATTCTCCCACTCGGTATATTCAGGTGTTTGCTCGACATCTTTACCTGCAAACAAAACTTCAAATGCTTCGTCTGTTCCCCCACGTACTCGACTCAGTTCAGGATCTTGCTCGATCCGAGAAGACACCTCATCCAGCCTTGCCTGAATCGCTCGTTGCAACCACCGTGGAAAATCCATTGCTTCTCCTCCCCTACGCATTATGTACCTCGCTCATCATCGTACCCCTCGACTATGCTTCGCCCTCATTTCACTAACTCGTGCCACCAGTTCGTCCACCCTTCGGCTCTGTTCCTGAACCTCAGGGTTCTCCCACAACGGAATCGCTTGCTTCAAGGATGCCTCACCAAGCTGATTAAGCTTGCGCCGTTCCTCTTCCAATAAGTCAAGCAACCGGATCATACATCCACCTCTCTGATGGGTCTAAACTGCGTCATGTCTTGTTAATGCTAGACGTGAGCAGTGACTTTTAATGCGATTATCGGTTTATTTTATTTTAATTCGATATCCACATTAAAACAACCATTATTTCTCATACAATTTGGTTGAAATGAGAGGTGCACATAATGAAGCATAGACAAGAACCACCTGGTGACAAAAATATTATCGGCTCACGAGTCGTATCTATTCGTAAAAGTAAGGGCATCAAACAACGAGAATTTCTCGCCAGATTGCAAACATTGGGTTTGGACATCAGTCAGACCAGTCTTTCACGTTTAGAGGGTCAGTATCGTCTTGTTCAGGATTATGAAGTAGTAATGATTGCGAGAGCTTTGGAGGTTTCTGTGGGGTATTTGCTTGGGGAAGAATAAATTATTTTCTAATTTTATGTATTTAAACCTTAATTTCCTGTAAACGAATGCATTTGATTATACACACGAAAATATCCACTCTTTTACCATCTTTCCGATTGTTATATGCATTAAAAAAGCCTGCCTAAAACTCGACAGGCAACTTAATACTGATTGTCTTATTCCCAGGCCATTGCTTTTGGGACGGATATATACGAAGATTTCTCAATGATATGAGGCATTCTCTAGAAGCTCTCTATTTTCCTCAAGAAAGTAAATTGTTGAACCGACTAAAGAAAGTTTAAATACTACCTTTCAATTGTTGAATGAGTCTATTAGTTGATTTTTACTTTGTACTAATCATTTGAGAACAAAGAGCTAAATCTACCAAAGCATTTAAATATCTATTTAGCTTCTCTTTTTGATAACATATCTTCTATACAAAAATCATCATTTATTTTTATCACAAACAAAATCAATAATCTTAGGAAGATCATATAGTTATACTCGTGCGTTTTATCATTCTCAGTACTTTTAGGTTGAGTATGGCTATATCTATTCCTTAAATCCAATCCGTTGTTAAACTGTGACTTATTAAGCGTATAATTTACATACTCTTGCTCAGGTTTTGACAACAACGAACTTTCAAAAACAACTACATTCTTTGTTTCAAGTTTATCCAAAGCATTTCTCATTTTTAGTGAAGCTCGCCAATAGTTAACTACCTCATTAATATATAAATCTTTTATTACCAAAACCACAGACTCATCTTCAAAAACAATGAATCCTTCTTCATTATTCTTGAGATAGTTCTTTTCAATCAACCATTCAATTTTGCTATGAGAGTATTCTGGATAATCAGCTAACTTGAGAGGTTGATTGCATAGTAATTCAAAGTAGTTATTGTAGCTACTCTGATTTTTTTTACTATAGCCAAGTCCACTTTGATCAGAAAAAAAGAGAAAAGATGCGTAGTCAAACTCCTCGCCTTTACCATAAGCATACTTTTTATTTACTAGTGAAGGAATGTTGCTATATATAAGATGTTCAGAGCGTATTTCAAGTAAATCGAAATCAACTATACCTTCTTCAACGTATAAAATAAATTGTTTTAGAACAGACTCTACCGCTGGCATTATATTAGTGCACTTCTCGAGTAATGTAGAGTGATTTGATGGCATATTAATATCAAAATCTGATACTAAGAACTCATTCCGCAAGTATTCTTTAAAAAACCATTCAATTACTAACTCAATACGCACTCCTAGGCTAGACAGTTCATTATAATATCAGTTTGTTTGTAATAAAGATAATGAATCCTTTTGATTAAATACCATTCCTGTCAAATAAGCATTTCGAGAACGAGAATAAAGAATTTTTTCCATTACCCCCATTTGATTAGGTTTGTTTACAAAGTTACATCTCATTTGATAATCAACAAATTCGAATAAATATATAAAGTTATTTAATAGTGTTCCATAATCGGTATTGTTTTCAAACCATTTTGTACTGTACATAGTCTTTATTGAAAGCCCATCTATATTAGAAATAACAACTTCTTCCTGATTTTTAGAAAAACCTACGGTAGTTTCGACTAGCATCCCCGAGTCTTCAGGAAAAAGTCTTTCTTCTTCTTTTTCTACTCTTTTTTTCGCGGTTAATATAGTTCTCGGTGAGAGCAGAAGTTTGTCTTTATTACTTTGTACATTCACAATAAGCCGCAAATAATTCAAATTAGGACTTTCGCTATTAATGTAATTAAGAATGATTCTTTCTTTATCCAAGTATGTTAGCTCTTTTGGGAAATTCAACTTTTCTTTATCTGTTGTATGTTGCATTTCATATTCATCTAACAGTAGTTCTGCTACTGAATGATCACTCAACATATATTCCTTAATAACATTACCAAAGTGTTCAAATAACGTTTTGTGCCTTAATAGTTGATATAGCCAAATATTATTTTCGGTTAAAAATTGATTAAAGCTTAAATCAGTAATTCTTTCGTATACTTTGAATTTTTCAAAAAGTGCCCAAAAATCCTCTCTGTATTCTATTTCCAATTTATTATAAAAATCTGCTAGGTTTTCACTGTTAATGGAATGAAAAAAACGTCCAATCTTTTTGAAATAAATATTAACTTGCTTCTCATAGTTTTCTATCTCATTCGAAGTCCAAGTAAGGAGGTATAGCTTATGCTTAAAATATTGTTTTATATTATATATTTCAATCAGATCATTAATATTTAGTTCTTCTTTTTCTGCTCTACCCTCTATTAGATAATTTTCGATTTCTTTTAAGACAAACCCACTTGCCAAGTCATTTCTTGAATAGAATTTAATCTCTCTCATAATCTAGCCCCTTAAATTCTATTATTTCGAATATTTTTATAAAAAAAACTTTGAATATCTTTTTCTAATATAAAACTATAATAATTTAAAGTGTAATTCTCGCAAGTCATTTGCTATAGTCTTATATCTTTAATAATCTCCATTGATAAAATCATCGTAAATAAATCTAAACAAAGTCGTAAATGAATGCAAATAAAATAACTATCAACAATATAGAAAATATTGTTAAAAATGTAGTTAAATCATTAGTATATTTATTTAATATATTTGTATAGGTAGCAGAAATAATAGGCAAAATAATAGGCAAAAGAACAGGCAATAGGATAACTTTATGATAATATTCCTTTCTCATGATTCGGCGTATGCTGGCTGTCCGGCGAATACAGGACCACCCGCAGCTTGAATACTATTTTATACGAAGACCCAGGTTTGTTGTATTAGATCAATTGATCTTCTTCTCACTGGTAATTAGTTCTTGTTTTGAAATATTGTTTATTATTGTTTTTTCTAATCCTTTTTCAGGACAGTAAATGTAAAGGGTTTGAGTATACAAGTTATCTAAGATATCTTAGTATTCTAATATGACTTGCTGATTGTTACTCAAAAATGATTGACTATGCATATAGCTAATGGTTATTATCATTATTCCATCTTTTTCTAAAGACTTAGTTTCTTCATGGAATGGTGTCAAGAATTCAGCTTGAAAACTTTTCATAACTATAACTTTTAAGGATATGATTGGTCCTAGACCAATATTTTTAATGTTTAATATTATATCATCTTGATAAGTATGCTCTTCTAATCGATGGTCATCAAACATAACAGCTAAGTAGCTAATTGCCCCCTTAGAATCCACAGAAAATTCATTTATGTAAGCCCTAACGCTCAATCTTCGCTCTTCTTCTATCTTAATTTTCTCATTATTAAGTTGATACCTTGTTAGGTCATTTGCTTCCTTTTGGGTCGTTAATTGTCCTCTAACACCTTTCATACTCATGTAAATACTAAAATAGGTTATTAATCCGCCAATAATGGTGCCATAAAATCCGATCCAATCATTTGATATAGTAAATATCCACCACGTTTATAGACACAATCAATCCAACGATAAAAGGAGATAACGAATAACAATCCAGATCTTTCGAAGAAGCTTATCTTGTTTCTCGTCCATTAATCTCATCCTCAATTTTTAAATGTGTTGTGTCGTTTTGAAGTGTTGCTTTAATCTCTTTTTAAGATTCTCTGCTTCACCTATGTATATGCGTTCATTATAGTTGTCGTTGTTAGGTAAAGATTTTAGAATGTAGACTCCTGGTCTATTAAATTCGGGTCGCTCTATGATTTTAGGCAAAGAAGAACGCTGTGAATATAAAGCCTTACCTGACCAATTACCGATTTCAATTGTTCTAGGCCCTGTTTCTGACCCATCCACAAGAAATATAGTTAGTTTTTTTTCCCACTCTTGGTTTCCCCTTTAATTTTATTTCTCATGACGTTTCTGTATTCATGAACCCCACAGGGATTGTCTGCTGAAATTGCTTCTCCGCATTCCTTCAAGCAGACCAAGGCTCCATCGGAGCCGCAGCGTGAATATTATGTTATAAGATGTCGGTGTCTTCTTCGATTAACTTTCAAAAAATCACTTTTTTTGTTTTAAAGTTTGATTGTAACATTATGTTCGTTAAGCAATTCAAAAATATTCTCAATTATTTCGCATTTATCAGCGAATCCATTGATTTCAATCGTAAAAGGTGGTTTCACACCAAAATCTCCGCACAAGCAATCTGACAAGCTGTCCAGACATCCGCCGAAATAACCTCCAGGGCCATTGATGGATTCACCCAGCGCGAAATAAAAAGAAATCTTATCTATGATATGTCGACCATCAACATAATACGTTTGATTAATGTCCTGAATATTACTGGAGATTTTACAACAATTATCGCGATTTCTGATTATCTCCATCCAGATCTCGCGCTGGTGGTTAGTAAATTGAGACCAAATATTCTTTTGTTTTAACTCTCTACCAAGATCCCAGAGTCTTAGAATTTCCATAGAAAGAGCAATTGGAAGATAACCAGCAATATTAACATCTCGCCCATCTTTTAAATCTGAAGAAGTAAATACTTTCTTAGTATTCAATACAAAATAATAATCACCTATCTTATTACTACAATGATCTAAAATAAGTATGTATATATTACTTATGGGATACTTTCCGTTTGAGCAAATCTGTTTAAAGTCAGCGCTGAAATGAAAATTAATAAAACTGAGATCGTAGTAATCCTCATCCGCAGTTTCACTAATGTTCGTTTCTAACAATCCAGCAATATTATCGCAATGTCCGATAATTAAACTGCCATCCTCGTTGAATAGACTATATTTGTAATTCATAGATTTACTCCTATGTATTTGCATTAATTATGGGTTTACTCTTTACGCCGATTTCTTATAACGTTCTTGTATTTACGACTCGACCCATGTCGAGTGTCCGGCGAATGCCGGACCAAGGACGAATGTCCGCAGCATGAATATTATGTTAGGCGATGTCTAAATCTTTATATTAATTTTTCGAAAAATTCTCTTTTAGATTCTAATAATTCTTTATTAGGATAATAACTTCTGTTATTTGGAAGCTTAATTTTTACTCCTTCGTACTTTTTATAATCTTCATTTTTTATTTTTGAGCTAATGTGAACAATGTAATTCTTATCAATGTATAACAAACCTTTATCGTAAAGTTTATGGAAATCAATTCGTAGTAGTAGACCATTCGAGGGTTTATTAGAATTTTTATTAATATGACCTCTAATATGAGCTGCTTCAAGTAAAGGTATACATTCTTCTCCGGTTATACAACATTTCTGAGAGTATGCATCCATGAGTTCCGCACGAAATTTAGGTTGACCTTCTCTAACTTTGATGCGACTGTCTCTATATTTTTTCTCTCCAATATATTCTATAAGTCCATTCGAATCTTCAACGTACTCAATTAGCTCTTCTGTGTAATTAGATCTGATAAATATTATTCCTATTTTCTCAAAATATTTTCTAATCTTCTCTTTACCTGATGTTGAAATTCTCCAATAGCCTTGCTCATTAATGTGATCAAACCATTGGTTCTTTTTTTTATCTTTATTAGTAACTCCTCTTAAATTAGAAGACTGGAAATCAGAAATCTTTTTTATATATTCTGGATCATAAATTTTTTTTAAATTTTCTTCTATGTTTTCTAAATGATGATCTTCATCATTTAAATCAGACATTAGAAACATACAAATCGCTAATCTTTCTTTAGCTTTGATCTTTTCTTTTTCATTAATTTCAATTTGCTTTCTAATTAATTCAGCGATTGAGTCAGAAATACTAACGAACGACTTGATATAAATTAAATACATAATCATTCACCTCTTTTTTAGATTTCGCCTAACGTTCCTGTATTCACGACGCGAGCCGACCTTAGATAACTCTTATCTTAGGTCGGCTCGTGTGTCGTCCGGGTTATCTCCTATGATTATACATCTGGACGACCAAAGGGCGTAAGCCCCGAAGGGTGAATATAATGTTAGGCGATGCCGCATTGAACTACCTACAAAAATCCATTTCAATATAAGGGATATCATTCTCGATATTATTCAAATAAAATTTCAATGCTTCCTTGTCCCAATCACTCCAGTTGTTATAATTATGAAAATTATAACTTCTATAAATCGCTGAAACTACTCCAAACTGTCTAAGATTAATAAAATCAGGTATTAATTTCAACCATGCATTATCAATTGTATTTTCTTTTACATACCCATCCATGAAATTATAATAATACCTCTTGGTTATCTCTAACCTTTGTTTTCCATCTACTACCCAAGGGATCGGAATTTCATAGAATAAAGGAATAGCAATATCACTAACAAACCAACTGTATTCGGCTTCATCAAAATCAATAAAGACTACATCATCGTCTATGTACAAATAATTCCCATGATTTAAATCTCCATGGATAATTCCATATGAATCAGTATTCTTGGGAAGCCGGCTGAGTTCATTTTTCAGAATTTCGTATTTGTCAATTACATAAGAAAGTTCCGCGGGTAAATACTTTTTCATATTGATAAGGAACTCTTTTTCATGCCATTGTCTCCTGTTTAAATCATCTATTGGATTTAATTTCTTTGAAAGATTATGCATTCTTCCTGTATAATTACCAACTCTTTGATAGAACAAATTGCTTTCTTCAGCAATTCTAGCCTTTCGTCCACTAGAAAACTCAAAAGAAGTTGCATAAAATTCCCCATTATCTATTTTCTCTACAAATCCCCCATCAATAGAGTTCACAGCTTTTGAAACAGATACATTATTTTTAGACAAGTAATTAATAAAATCAATTTCAGATAAAATCTCTTCTTCACTTCGATGTGATTTATGTGTTACCCGGAGAACAACACTTGTTTCATTTGACTTCCCAAAATAAACAAAGTTTTGAAATCCTTCTAAATCTTGAAGACTTGATTCAACAATATTAAACTTTTGAGCCGCCTCATTAAGCACTTTCAAGGTAAAAAGCTCTTTAACATGCTTTTCCATAAAGTTTCTTCCTTTCTCTTCGCAATTTCGCCTAACGTTCCTGTATTCACGACCCAACGAATGTTGGGTGACCGGCGAATGCCGGGTCAAGGACGGATGTCCGCAGCGTGAATATATTGTTAAGCGATGCTTCTCCTTGTATCTTTTTTGCTTTATAGATACATTTTTAAGATTCAAACGCTTTATGATGGGTATTTGTTCATTTTTATTTCTATCTCTTCATACTTCTTTTCGACATCAAAGCGCATCAAATCAATAAAATCCCAGTCACTAATTATTTGCTCTTCATTGCATTCAAGATGATTTTCCCATGCTTCAAGTAGAGTAAAATATAAATATTTGAATTCTCTGCTGTCATTCTCAATATACTCCAAGTCAGGCATAGTATTAATTACCGGAAACTGTTTTTGATGGAGTTTTAATTCATTTTTATTTGAAGCTAATTGTAATCGGTCATCAAAATCTATACATATACGATCATTTTTTGTGGCTATATTTATTAAGTCTAAAAGCTCTTTTTTCGAAAAAATATGAGCTGGTTGTTTTGTCCTAAAACAAGTTACTTCAAAATGCATATTAAATGGAATATCAAATTTATTATTTTTTAAATGGGAAAAGTGATTCTCAATGATTTCAACATACTTTAGAACTAAATTAAAATCGTTTATTCCAAGGCAGTCCTCAAAAATCTCATCTGCTTTATTCATTGCCTCGTACCAACCTGTAGCATAGTGTACTAATTCGAAGTTTTTAGAAAAATAATAACGTTTTTCTATAAGGTCTTCTTCAAACTTAATATTATAAATTATTTTACTTTTATTAGATGTGAGAGATAATAAATTCGGTATATCCAAGGCAGCCTTTTTTTCTTCCCATAATTCTTTGAAATTTTGAAGCTTTAACTTAAATAATTCACTTTCCTTTTTTCTTTTTTCTTCTAATCTCTTCCGTGCCTCTTCCTTTCTTTTTTCTGCAATCTCTGGATGCTCTTGCTCAAACTTTAGCCTATCTATAAACATCTGAATATAATTTCTAAAATCTTCTGCAGTACCACGATTATGCCTAGCATCATAAGTTGAAGAAATTGAATTATAGTAAGATCCTTTTGCAAACAGAACAAACCCTCCGCTGAGATGTAAACATATTTGTCTTCCAACAGTTAACTTTTGGTCTTCATACTCTAAATATTCTCCTGGCGATATTTCAACCAGTTCTAAATCGTATAATTTTTCATCTGTGTATCTTTCAGGAAATGGTGACTCTATTTCTTCTGTTTCTAAATAAAAATAATTCCAATCGAAAGAGGCATCAAAAGTGTTTAAAGTTAATCTTTTAGGTTTTAGTTTCAACAAATATCCGACTTTTAGTTCTAAAAATCCATCTTCATTTGAAGGTCTAACCTCATCTAAATCCATGCCTCCTCCTCCAGGAAAAAACATATGATTTAAATTGGTATTTGAAATGATACTTAATACATTGCAGATATCTTCAAGCCTTGTCCACGATATTTTTTCAGGCAAAGTAAAAGGTATAATATCTCTTAAATAAAATTCCCACTCTAATATGTTACGTTTTTTATAATTCTGATTTAAAATAAACCATTCCTCTAACATTTTTTTAAATTCTATTGCTACAGGTCTTTCACTAGGTGTATTTGAAGTTGATTCTTTTAACAATGTATGAAGAGTAACTGTAAATTTCTTTTGATAAGCTTTAAAACATATTTTTGAATCTAAATTGAAATCATCAACTTTATGCGAATATTGACCGTCAAATCCGTCTTTTACATCTGTTAAAAGTATCCATAGTGTTTTAGCTAAAGAGTAAATATCTGCAGGTTTACCATCAGACTGTATTGCATTTCTTTTCATTTCAGGGGCGATAGTATTTCTCGGACCTACAGACTCGCCTTTTTCTGTCAATTCAGTTTTTTCAGGATATTCTACTAATCCAAAATCTCCAAAAGCCCATTTATCTTTATAGTAATAAATATTACTTGGCTTTATATCTCTATGCACAATGTTCTTTTCGTGTAACGAAACTAATATTTTGCTTAAATCATAAACGCACGAAATGACATCTTCCATGCTTTTATTGTTTTTTTTACTTAATGGTATGGCTATCGGCATTGTATACCAAGGCCGATTATCTACAGCAGGTTTTTCTGGAAGGTAAATATCTATTATAGGTATTATTCCTGTTATTTTTTTTTGGTTTTCTTTTACTACGTAAATTTCATCTTTAAATCGACTATATTTTTTATTAAAACTCTTATTATCTGACACTACCAACATCTTCATTGCAAAATAATTATTATCTTTTTGAACTTTGAACACATCTGCATTTCCACCAGTACCCAAGTGACCGATTATTTTATAGCTATCAATAGTCCTACCAAACATTTTTTTTATTTGAAAATTTACCATATTGGATACTCCTTTAATGTCACCGTTTTAGCTTCTGTTATTATAGTATTGTCTCTTAGAAGTTTCGCTTAACGTTCCTGTATTCACGACCCGACGCATGTCGGGTGTCTGGCGACTGCCAGCCCAAGGACGAATGTCCGCAGCGTGAATATTATGTTAGCTGAAGTTAATGTCCTCTATGAAATATCCTCAAATTCTAATGATTTTCTTCGTTTTCTTCTTTATAAAAGCATTCTCCGTTCTTAGATCCATATGTAATTTTCGAGCCGAAGTCTTCGTAATAGACGACTTCATTAAAATCAGAAGGTGTTGTTCCTCTAATTTTCTCTAGCAAAGCTTTTGAGGCTTCCATTGCGTTTGGTTGATTTTCATTGCTATCATAACCAATCGCAGGTCCTGAAGGACCTTCATAAACCATAAAATTCCACTTACTTGTATTATGGCTTACTTCAATTAAATAATGGTACGCATCTTCAGCATTATCTGACTTATAAAAGGGTTCCCCAAACAAAGTAAGAAGCGATCCTCTAAATTTCGCACTTTCTTTACCTTCGAAAATGCCGGTATCCAGAAATTTCGAAAATCCTAATGTTTGATCTTCTTCAGTAATAGCTTTATAGGTATACATTTCGCTTAGTTCCTCCTTTAAGGGATTATTATTTATTGAGTCATCTTGTTCAAAGCTCTTTCGCGTATCATCCGATCATCCCAACAGAATTACTAAATCAATAAAGTTATTAACTTATACATGTTTATCCTTTCTAAATCTTAGTAAAGGGTTTATGACGGTTCTACATTAATTTCAGCTAACGTTCCTGTATTCACGACCCAGCGCATGCTGGGTGTCCGGCGTATGCCGGGCCAAGGACGAATGTCCGCAGCGTGAATATTATGTTATCTGTTGTTGAATTTTCTTTGAGAACATTTTTTTTAGTTTGCTATCTTTTTAGTTGTTTGCTTCTTCCCATGGTTCTGGTTGATTACCTAAAACTAGCAAGCTTACATATTTCCCTCCGTACTCGTCTGTCATTTGTCCGATCGCTTTTCTTTCTACCCATTCATTACTAAACAAGAGCTTTTCTTTGCTCTTAATTTTAATTATTTGACCTTTTTCAACTTCTGCAATTCCTCTTATAACCCTAAAATACCTGCTTAGTTTAGGGTTATTGAAATCACTTAGAAATCCTTCATAAATCATTTGGACGAAGTATTCTTTATCAAATAATTCAATTTGCTGGCTTTTTAATTGCTGTTCGTAATGCGACACTATCATTGGCTCTGGATATAAAGATTTTATTAAGGCTGCAGGAGAAATTCTTATTAAATACAATACAATTTCTAATATATCATCAGTTATCTTTAGTCCTTTTTGAATTTCCTCAATTTTTGGAATAAACTTGATGTGTTATTAATCCATCATAATATTCACAACCTAATGCGCCGGTCATTATAATACCATCGAGTAAAAAACGAAATAGTTCAACGAATATATCATCAGTATTTTTATTAATGTAAAATAAAGCTTCCTCGCAACATACAAATTTCTTTTCAATTAATAATTGGATCTCTTTATTAAATTCTGTTTCTTCACAAGTGACATACTTATCATTTATAATTTTTGTTAATTTGTCTTTTGTTCACTTCTCCGTTTTCTAACATGAGTTCTGTCAAAATTGCTTTTTGAATAAACATAGATCTTCTTTTCGCTTTTTGTTCTTCTTCTATATTCACATAAGAACCTGCAGAAAGAGACTCTTCTACCATTGAAAGAATATGAGCGTCACTAGTCTTTAATACCTCACCACTCGAATCGAGCAATGTATATTCATCATTGTTGAATGCAATAACAAAATAAATAGAATTCCTATAATAACAAATATCAATCATGCGAATTGCTCGATCCGTAAAATTATTAATGATACGAGTAACATTCTCTATATCAGCAACATTATAAAGCTCTTTAGCAGTTTCTAAGAGATTTTCTCCAGTGATTAAAGCTACATTTTGTCTATGTTTCAATAGCTCATCGTAACTTCCTGATACATTCCCATTCACACCTGATAAAGCTATAAAACATCCTAGTACTTCACCTTTAGCTCTAGCTTCCTCCATGAAAACTTTCCCTAAAAATTTCATCCAACTCGTTGTATCAATTACTGACTTATAGGCTTTACATTCGCAAATCAAACGGTTCGTGTGATTTCCTACAATTCCAGGTCTTGAAAAATCCGCAGAAACGTCTATCTCCGCACCACCTGGACCTATATGATTTGTAACTACGTTATTATAGCCTTTGCTTAACAAGATACGCTTTGTAAGCTCTTCAAGTTGAGTTCCTTTATCATCAGAACTTTGTCCTAGAATAATCATCAATGAATAACCTCCAGAAAATTCGATTACAGATAACGTTCCTGTATTCACGACCCGACGTATGTCGGGTGTCCGGCATATGCCGGGCCAAGGACGGATGTACGAAGCGTGAATATATTGTTATCGGATGTCGGACACTTCAGTGGATAACATGCACACTAATTATCCCGCATAGTGTCCTCCCGATTCAATATACTTTTGTTCCTTTATGTAGCTCCTATAAATTTTTGAAACTACTCTAAGTGCAAGACCAGAATTTGACCATTCCCCATTACAAGGAGTAATTAAGATTGCTTTAATTTTTGCTCGATTCTCATCTTCTGTTAAAGAGTTACTTGTTTCACTTAAATCTATTTCTATTTCCCCTTCGAAATTATTGAAGTTCAAGCCATAGTTATAAATCGCTTTGCCATCTATGATTTTTTGTAATTTGAAACTTACAGCTAAACCCATAAAGTAATTTCACTCTTTTCATTTTCTATAGTCTCTTTGTCCGATTTCCGATAACGTTCCTATATTCATGAACCCGTAGGGTTGTCTGCTGAAATGCCTCTCCGAAATCCATACTTCAGACCAAGGCTCCAGCGGAGCCGCTGCTTGAATATTATGTTATATGATGGGGATGCCTTCTTCGAATTTCCTACGATCTATTTTTAGTATTCTCCATTGTATTCAATAAATCTGGTTTGATTAAAGAGTTTAATATGATATGGGGTATAAATATTCTTTGAATTTGGACTTAAGATTTCAATAAAACTAATTGCTGCATCTATATGGTCATCTGATGAGAAGAAATCTTCATCTAGGAATCCACTTAAGAGTGCAGCATCTCCTTTATATTTCAAACAAAGATAGCCATACCCAGGGTCAACTATAACTAAATTTATTATGTCATCTTCTTCTTGTTCTTTGTAGCTATCGAAAAATCTAACTGTTATGTCCTTATCTTTGTAATAAATCTCGGTGTCACAGGAGAAATTCTTATAGCTAAACTTCATTATGATATTTCTCCCTCTCTTATTTTTTAGCTGTTTTAAAAACTAATTTTTGCATCCCTTTCACATAACGTTCTTGTATCTACAAACCCGAGAGGCTTAAGGGAACGTAAGCGACCGGGTCGGACGACTTAGCCTCGCAGGGTTGTGATCTGTTTTCACTTCTCCGCCTACGGCTTCTTGCGATCTAAGGGCCTAATGGCCCACAGCGTAGATACAGTATTATCCGATGACTACGCTTCCTGAATAACTGAAAGTCTAAAATACTGATCGTGGTCCTGAGTATAAATTAGATTGAATTACTCTCTTGCTTTCTAAGTCATATTTATTCGTTACTGATTGTACTACGTCTTTAAACCAAGATGGACTTGTCGGAGACACATATATATCATCAATTAGTACTTCTAAATTACATTGAACATTTACTCCATACTCACTGAAAAACTGCTCATCAGGATCTTCAAAAACAATTAAGCGAAATTCATTTTCGTGACTAAATGACTGCCTCTTATAAAAGAGTGTCTCAATTGCGTTTTGACTCGCCATGTCTTGTAGGTAATTAATATATTGGACTTCTCCGAAAAACAAATCGTATTCATTGTGATCAAATGAGTTAATCAAGTTACTAATAGAAGTTTTAATAGCAATTCCATTTGAAGTCCCGAGATATAAGTCCCACATTGCCGCAGATTCTTCCTCGTTGAGATGCCAACAAGAGACACCAACATAATTAAGAATGTTTCTTGTTCTCTCAATAAGACTCTCTCTTCTAATATCAAAATCATATTTTAAATCGGGGATGTAAGAGTAAGGTTCCCCTATAAGATTCACAAAATCTCGCTCAGAATACGCACCCTCATATGGATCTCTAAAAAGACTAGGGTTTGAAAAAAATAACTCTTTTTTATCAAGAAGACTAACAAATTTTGAAAAATCCATGTATCGCCAAATGGAATTCTTATCTGTTATCACACCTCTATTATATATGTTATACTCCATGTTATAGTTTTGAAGAGATTCAAAACTATCTCTTACTTCAATAAAATGATGAATAGATTTATCTGTCATTAGAATTTCCCCTTTATTATGTTTTCGGAGGTTTCGGATAACGTTCCTGTATTCATGAACCCCGAAGGGCTTGCCTGCCGAAGCACTTCCCTGAAATCCATCTCGCAGACCTAGGCTCCGCAGGAGCCGCAGCTTGAATATCAAGTTATATGAAGTATCTGCCTTCCTAGCAATTCAAAATATATTCATTTCTTTTTCAGTTCTTTCTTAGCCTCATCTCTAAAATTTGAATACATTTTTTGACTGCACCATACCATCTATCAATGTCTCCAACATAATCACCATTACTGCTTTCTTGTTCAATATTTCTTACAAGTTCCTCCAATGCTTTCGTCGATCTATCAGAAATTATAAAAGCACCTGAAGCATAAGTTTTAAATATTTGTTGTTTTGAATTACTAAAATTCTTCCGTAGTTCATCATGGACATCACTATTAATTTTCTTAATTTGTATACCCTCATCAAATAGCTCGCTAAAGTAATATTGTAAATAGGATAGTTCTTCAATAATTTTCGAGTAAGTATCTGCCTTTCTTTCCCACCACTTTTGAGTATAAAATTGCTTCATTGATAATCTAACAGTAATAAATGAAGTTACAATAGATATTATTATTCCTGGAAGTATTTTAGGAATTATCACATCGAAGATAACGGTCATTTTTAATTCCTCCGTTGCTTGCAGGTATTTCACATAACGTTCCTGTATTCATGACGTCCAACGAAGTCGGATGTGTCCGGCGCATGTCGGACCAAGGGCGTATGCCCGCAGCGTGAATATTATTTTAACTGAAGTTAATCTATTTTCCCCGTTCTTCTAGATCAATTTCCATTTACTTAATTAAATAAATGCTTCATGAGTAATTGAAGTAATACATCCTATTCCATCCTTTGGATCAGCTGTACAATCTCGCAATAGAATAGAATATCCTTGGTCATACACAGGTGAAGGATAGATGTTCTCTACTGTTAGAAGCCGCCCCATTCCTAGCCATTCAATAATTGCCTCTGGATCTAACTGGATTACTAATTTCACCATTTCCGCCATTTCAGCAGCTTCTATTGTATTTACATTTCTTCCTTAACAAGATTGCATGTTGATTATGTGGTCTCAAAAAAACGGAGGGAGCTGCTGCTCTAAGATCAACAATTTCAGAAATGTTTCCTTTATAATATCCCGGTATCTTGCTGTGCCTTTCAACTGCATCAGAAAGCATCAAATATAAATATGTAGAGCCACTTTGTTTACTTATTCTCCTGACATATTCATGTCTTTTATTAGATTCAGGTCTTATATACTCATGAATCGAAAACCATAGTGCTACCCATAAATTATCAACTAAATCTAACCAGTCAGTTTGTATTCCATAATGCTGGATTAATGGTGCAATTAATTTATGATCCATTTTGTTTAATAAACGCATTTTAGAAGAAGTTTCTCGAATCAATGAATTTAATTTCTCTTGTCGTCGACTTAATGGTTTAAAGGTTGTTATTCCTCTATACAAACTAGGCTTCATAGATCCATACAGAGATGTCTGTCCTCGAAAGTATATGTTTCCATCTTCTTGATAAATATGCTTACAGTATCCGACTAGTGTATTCAGAGCATGAATACTATTCACTTTAAATATTGGAGCTTTATGACCACAATCGAATTCTATATATTTTTTATTTTCGTCTTGTAAAGCATCACGATGTTTCCAGCCTTCAAAAATTTTGGACATTAAATTCACCCCTGTTCTAATATCTTGCGCCAACTTCCTATAACGTTCCTGTATTCACGACCCGACGTATGTCGGGTGTCCGGCGAATGCCGGACCCAGGGCGTATGCCCTCAGCGTGAATATTATGTTAGGCGAAGATCACGTGTTCTTTAATTTTTATAATTATTTTACCAATTAGGTCTATCTTTTTGTGGAGTTTGCTTGCCTCTAATAAGATCATAATCATTTATCACATTATCAGTAACTTGTTTATATTCACTTTTCTGGAGTGAAGTGATTGCGAGGTCATGTAATTCTTCAATAGAAGTAATCCCTTTTTGATGAATTGTCATAATAGTCCGAATGATTAAAGAGTGTATGTCTTGTGACACAGACATTGGATTCTCTCCCTCAATATCTATGAAAGAAGAACCAGCGTGAACTAATTTATTTCGAATATTTGTATACAAATGTTCGAACTTCCTCAAATCTTTTTCATACGAATTAATATTACCTACAGAGGTAACAGCAGCAATGTAACTTCTATGTTTCCAGCCAGTCCAATTACGCTTAGGAGAACAAAGACCATCAAGGGAAAATACCAAGGACAAAAATCTTGCTTCATCATAAATCGTATAGAAAGCCTGACTCATAGAAATTACAGCACTTCGAACAGATTTTTCGATTTCATTATTCGTCTTACCTTTAAGTAGTCTCGCTAACCATTCAACCAAAGGATCAGATATATATTCCGCTTCTAGTCCTAACCAGTTATTCGTAGTTCTCATAGAATAAACAATATGAACTAATAATTTTTCTTTGTACTCTTGCTGTTCAGGAATGATATAAGCTGCCGTAAAACCATCGGCAAGTTGCCCCGCTCGATCTGGCAAATATTCAATTCTCTTATAATGACAATGAGTAATCCTCAATAAATCTAAGCCACGATCTGCTTGTTCACTTGCAATTCGAATCAGATTAACTTCGGAATTTATACTGTTATCCAAACCAACAAGATCAGCTTCATTTACTTCGATTGTTAATTCTACTAATGGAAAACGTAGTAAATCCATTTCAGTTTTTAACTCTTCACTCCATTCCTCTGTGTTTACTTCACTGTATAGATGATACGCGCCAAAATAATCAATCCATGGATTTTCTAAGTCATAAGGTGACCAAAACTTATATTCTCCTATTTGAAACGAATCTTCAATTTTGAGACTTCTGATTGGTACTAAGATATTACATACTGACTTTTGATCCATTAATACTACTCTCATTTTTTCATTTAATTCAGACAACTCACATTCCTCTATCTCTAGCCAACTGAATGTTTTTACAATGTCTGCTAATGCTTGTTGTGAAGAATACTCGTCTTTAGAAAACGTAATTCCATCTCCTTCAGGAAAAGCACTTGCCCAATACCCTAACTTTCTAAGTTCTTCAAGAGACTCACTCACTTTCACCTGTTCAGAATGATTCTTGGAAGGCCATCGCAAATTACCATTCACATTTTCATACGGGTGTAATAAAAAAGCTTTTTTCAAAAGAAACCTCTCCTTTTTTATTTAGTGAATTTCGCCTAACGTTCCTGTATTCACGACCCGACGTATGTCGGGTGTCCGGCGAATGCCGGACCAAGGGCGTATGCCCGCAGCGTGAATATTATGTTATGTGATGTACCGTACTTCCTGAATCGACTTACAAATAATCACTTCTGTATTTACTTATTTGCTCTTCTACTATGTTTCTCGCTTCTTCATAGGTTCTAATCAGTTCATCCAATTCGTTCTTTAATTCTTTATGTTCGTTCCAATATTCTTTCTCTACTTTGAGCACCGAACAAAATAAATCACCGGTGTACATATCTCCTGATTCTAATGGGTTCTGTATCAATTTCTCTATGGCTAATGGCAAAATTAAATCTAGGTTTATTTGTTGTCCGATCAAGAGTCTTAAATCTTCATTATTCAATTCGCAAAGAGGTTTTTTCCTTAATTGATGTACCTGGATCACTAATGAGGAAGCAAAATTCGGTTCATCCCAATATTCGCCTTCAAGCTCTTCAAGGGTTTTGGTTAGGTCCACTTGCTGCATGATTTCACCCTCTTAAATAAATGGTTTCCGGTATTTCACATAACGTTCCTGTATTCACGACCCAGCGTTTGCTGGGTGTCTGGCTCCTGCCAGACCAAGGACGGATGTCCGCAGCGTGAATATTATGTTAGATGATGTAGCCCTATTCCTTGAAACCAATTTTTTTAAAGTCCTTTAATTTCATTTAGCAATTCTTTCGCCATACTTAATACTCTTGTTTTATTCTCATCCAATTTCTTTTGTTTTATTTTCAACGCTTCTTCATTCCATAATTTATATTCATCAGGCAAAGGTATATCATTTAGATTGTCATAATATTCAACAAAATCGTACCAAATCAAATCATTCCCTGAGCTATACATGCCAGAGAGTAGATGACATCCTTGGTGTATGGGTATTTTTTCATTTATCATGTCCTCTAGCACTTTTATAACTTCTTCGATAGTCCTGTCATCTATGTCTGTCATGTCTTCGCCTCTATTACTATTATATTTTTATACGTTTATAAACGGTCTTAGGCTATTTCATCTAACGTTCCTGTATTCACAACGTCCGACGAATTCGGATGTGTCTGCTGAGTCCGCTTCCCTGAAATCCATCCAGCAGACCAAGGCTCCGTAAGAAGCCGCTGCGTGAATATATTGTTATCGGATGTCAATGCCTTCCTCGTTTTAACTCACATTTGTCCGGTGGAAGTCAGTTCTAGAGGTTTAACTCTTCTCTATGCTTTTCAACAAATTCATCTTTCGTTAATCCATACAAAATGAAGTCCATAAATTTGCCATTGATATAGACGACCTGTCTCCGTACGCCTTCCTGAATACATCCGAGATTCTCCATCATCTTTGCAGATGCTTCATTTCCCTCAAGAACATAGTCATTGAATTTATTAAGCCTTCGTTCAAGGAATGCGTACCTTAACAGAATCTTCATCGCTCTTGTACCATAACTCATACCACGATATTCTTTATCGATTACTATTCCGATACTGAACGTACCATTTCTTTCATCAATACTATTAAGATTGATACCTCCTATGCTTTCGCCTTCTAAGGTCTCAAGAGTAAACATTATTCTTCCATTTGTTGAGGAAAAATCAGCATTTTCCTCTGCAAATTTCTTTGAACCCGCAATAGTAGGCGGCAATTCTGTCGAACATTCTAGAAGACGACGTGCAGGAGTATCAAAATTACTAATATAATCTCCTTTCCAATCTGCTGAATGTATTGCACGTAATCTGACTTTATCATCCTGCCAAAAGTATTGACTGTAATCTATTTTCATTGAATTATCCTCCATCGTTTGACCCTCCTCAATTTTGGTTTTCGCTAATACAAATATTGTTTGCATTGATTTCCGATAACGTTCTCGCATTTACGAACCCTAAAGGCTTAAGGCGCGAATGCGCCGGGTCGTTTCGCCATTTAGCCTTGCAGGGTTGTTCGCCTGATTTCATCCACTGCCCAACCGCATCCGGCGAACCAAGGGACGAATGTCCCGCTGCGAAAATGTAATGTTGATGGCTTCTTTGAGTTATCTACACCTTGGTTTTAATGTCTTTATTAATTTCTTAGAAAGTCAGGCGTTCGCCCCATAAATTTGCCATTGTCCTTTACAAATTCATAACCTTCATACAACCCATGTGCATCCCTTGTTCCAAGAATACCAAATAGATTCCTATATTCTTCTGCTGTTGTAATGCTTTCAATTAATTTCTTGCCTATTCCCTTCCCTCTGTATTCCTCATCAATGAAAACATCGCATAACCAGTAAACGGTTGTGTAATCTGTAACCAATCTAGCTATCCCTATCTGTTTTTCACCCTTATAGACACCAATACATTCTGAGTTTTCAAATGATTTTCTAATTTTCTCTTTTGATCTTCTATTCGCCCAGTAGCTTCTTGACAAGAAGCTACTGATGGTTTCAAAATCCAATATTTTTTTGTCATCCGTGATAAGATATTCATCAAATTCTATATGCATGTCCAATTCCCTCTTTCATATGTAATATGGTTTTCCAGGTCTTCCGTCGATTTCTTATAACGTTCCTGTATTCACGACCCGACGTATCTCGGGTGTACGGCAAACGCCGGACCCAGGGTATGTCCCGCAGCGTGAATATGATGTTAGATGATGGATAAGTCTTCGTTGAGTTGCTCTCCAAATGTTCAATAGGGGCTCTTTTATGATTGACACAAAAGTATTTAATCCCAGTCCATATATGCTTGTATTTCTAATTCTTCGTCCTTACAGTCAGGACACTTTAGAAAACTTTCTTCTATTTCATCTAGCAAAGGCTTTTTAGGCATTTGCATATGACAATATGGACACTCAAGGTTATTTGTATAAGAATAATCTTTTGATGTTATATGCAGAAATGTACGATTTAATAAGTATCCACATTGTTGACAAACATAAAGCCCGTCATAACATTCAAAACTTGTATCTTCATCATTCATATATTTTAAGATTTGTTGCCGCCCTTCTTCTTGTTCATACCATTCCAAAATACTTTTCAAATCTATGTAGTTAAAACCAATTCCTAAAAAAACATTTTGATTGTAAGAGCACTGTTTGCAATCTAATGTATAAGCTACTCCCATATAAATAACCTCTCTCTTATTTTTTAAGAATGGATTTTACTTATCTTTCATCTAACGTTCCCGTATTCACGACACAGCGTATGCTGAGTGTCCGACGAATGTCGGACCCAGGACGAATGTCCGCAGCGTAAATATGAGGTTATAGGATGTCAGCATCTTCTACGAATAACCCCGCATCTATTCTTTCATTAGAAATACTTGAACAGGTCCATTCCAGCTTTCATTATCTAATATAAATTCTTTGTAATCCCCATCTGTAAACTCATTAATTACCTTGTTCCAAAATAGATTTGCTGGTCTATTTTGTGGAGTCTGTCGTATTTCCCATGTCCCTTTATAGGTATTGAAAATAAAATATTCTACTTGTTTTCCATATCCCTTATTTCTAAATTTACGCATTATAAAATAAAAAAATCACTAATTACATTTGTGTGGGTTGCCATACTTGCCTTTACATACTCTTTAGGGACATCCGTTAATACAAGAACGAAGCCAGCCAGCTCTCCGTTGATCTTTAAATAAAATGGCTTACGATATTCATCTGTCCACTGATGATCTAAATACTTATAAAGGTAGGCTCCATGATTATTCAATTCATGTCCATCAAATTCACTTGAGTCATATCTATAAAACTGGATCAAACTGCTTAAGATAATTTTATCTCCATATGGAACTTGCAAGATCTCCAACATGTTACTTCTCCTCTGTCTGCAATCTTTTATTTATTATATATATGTATATATGTTTTCTATTATCATTTTATATAAGCTTTAATTTTTTTGCTGATTTCCTATAACATCTAATCTATGTACTTCGTAAATACCACACATACTGCCTGATATCCAAACTACGTATATGATAACCTATACGGTGATATTTGCGAAGAAAAATTTGGTGAAAAAGGGAGAATTATTGGGATGCTTAATCCCCATATCCATATGATCCAATTGGCTTTGAATACGATGAATATTTTTCATACTAACATGCGTATATCGCTGGTTTGTCGTGCACTCGTATGACCGAGTAGCTCCTGGATGTACCATAGAACTTTCCCGTTTTCCAGCAAATGAGTGGCGAAGCGCATGAATACTCACCTTTTTTTGCAATCCCTGCACGTTGTCCAGCTTATTCGAAATCCTTCTACACCCTAATCGTTTTGCGAATTTATCCTCGTACCTTTAGCACCTGCTGCTACGATTCTTTGATCGATTTTTTTTACTTACTAGCATTTCATTGAAAAATCCACTTACAGATAACGGAAAATACTGTTAGAATATAACGAATGATAAAGTTGTTTAATGCAACGGTACTGTTAGTAGTACACACATAAGGATGGGTATATTTGAATAACAAGAAGCTAATATTTAGCGTCTTTACACTTTGTATTCTAATCATATTGGGTTTTCTCAGGTGGGATAATCTTGAATCCAGCGCAGACTTGCATTATAAGTATGATCGATGGGCAGGTCAGAAATAGGTAGAGTTCTATCCGCCGCTAGCTGCTTCTTCCAACAGCATGGAGTTTCCACTTATATATATAGATGAAATCCATCCGAATGATATAAATAAATATTTAGGAAAACAAGCTCTCTCTGGAGAGTTAGTGAACAAGTGGATTGAACGTACAAAGTTAACAGATGGATATATAGGTCTATTATTATTGAATATTCTAGTGGTCATTTACAGTTTCTTCAAAAGCCAAAGAGCATATAAACACAAAGACAGCAGTCCCAGATGAGGAACTGCTGTCTTTCACTCCAATACATCTTCATGAGTGCCCTTCTAAAAGTACAAATCCCATCCCACAATAAAAGCAGCAAATAGGAAAGCCGACACTCCGGTCATGATATATACAACCTTTCGCTTTTTGCTGTAACTTATCTTCCACAGTTTGTAGATTAGCAAGACAAGATATGCTAAAGCTAGAATCACATAAATCAGGTTAAAGATGAGATGAATTCGTAATGAAGAATAAGAGGCGTTTAAACTCAATGCTCGCATGGCTAGTACTGTAGTATTCAGTAGGAATGCCAGACCTGCAATATTAATGGCAACATGATATTTATCAAACCCTGTCCCGGGTCTTTCCCATTTTTTCAATCTGTAAAAACATAATCGGATAAAATAGCCAATCACAGCTCTCAAATTGAATACGATGGCTATTGCAAGAGCTATTAAAGAGGCAATGATCCAGATCATCGTTGAGCTTGATACACGTACATAATCATTGTAAGTAAAGGAGACCTTCTCAACGACACCATCTTTCTCAACAACATTGGTGAAGTTACTAAGATCAAATGTGGAATACTTTTTCAGCAAAAGAATCGAATAGAGCTTCGTAAATCCAGAACCGGAACGTCGTGTAGTGAGATAATATCCATCATTTCCAGAGGTTACAGAGCTAGTGCTGTAATTATCCCCAAACAATTTCTGGACAAGACCGAAACAATATACCTCTTCTTCGAACTGGTTGGTCATCACCACTAACCCAAAATTAGATTTGGGGTCAAAGATCAATTTATTCGAAAATCCCAATGTATTTCCACCGTGTTCCAGTGCAGGTGTCCAGTACTCTACCTCAATGAATCCATGTGCGATTCGAGGGATAGAAGTTCCATCATAATACAGACTGGTTGACAGCATTTCGTTTAAGGTTTCTTTGTTCTTGAATAATAAATTACCACGATTGATTGGCATCAGGGCTGCTAGGAATTTTGCTGCATCTTCTGCGGTGCCCATGGCACCTCCTGCAGGATATATGTTCATGTATACTTTGGTTTTGGGGATAAGTTCGGCATTAGCAGTATAGCCTTGAATCTGATCCCTTCTCAGCACGAGGTCTGGACGATCTTGATGTGACGGATGAATCGTAGTTTCTTTCATATCCAGTGGTTTAAATATATGTTCATTCACGTATTCGTAAAAAGGTTGTCCGCTCTGCACTTCTACGATGTAGGCAGCCATAGCAACACCATAGTTTGAATAAGCAAATACACTCCTCGGTTCATAGATCTGTCTTGGTTCAAATTTTTGCAATGTTTCTCCCAGATCCATAACTTGATTCTCGGATAGATACCATAACTCAAGCATCCTATCCTCCCAACCCGCTTGATGATTCATAAGATCTAATAGCGTAATGGGGGCATCATACTCCAGCTTCTTTAGAAACCCTTTCGGTAGATATTCCTCAATATTAGTATGTAGATCAAGCTTTCCCTGCTCGACAAGCTGCATTACACTCGTCCAGACCAACAGTTTAGTGACGGAACCCCATTCAAAAACAGTAGAGCTGTCCGCCTTTCTCTGTTGCTCAATATCTGCATAGCCATAGGCCTTACTAAAAATCGTTTCCCCGTTCTTGATAGCCACAATTGAAACGGCAGCGGTGTTTTTCTCATGGGTAGCCACATAAGAATCGATCGTCTCCTCTAGAGAAGACAACGGAATTCTGGAAGGCGTGGTCTCCACATTCTCTATCTCAGCGTATACTGGTACCCCGCATCCCATAATGAGAAACACGAATAACAGAACACAGGCGACCACTTTGTTAACATAGCGATACCTTCGATCTATTTGCATTAGCTACTCTCCTTTAACATTAAAAATAACTGCGATCTCATTATATATGTTCATAAGATCACTAGTTTCATGAATCTATAAGTTTTATAGAATTCAGACAACGTTCCTTTGTTAAGTAGCGCTTACTAAGATAATTTGTCGTTCTCCGAGTTATCGGTCTTGCTTTTGATTTGTTCTTCAGTAAAACCAAACCACTCATCCCAGTCATTTGCAGAAATATCCCAGTATCCATTCAGGCGAATTATTCTTTCCATGTACCCGATATTCAATATAGATTGAACTCCTATTCTACAGGACATCGTATTTTCTACAATACTCTAAACATACAAATTCCATCCCACAATAAAAGTAGCCAAGAGGAACGCCGAGATGCCTGACATAATGTACATCACCTTTTGCTTTTTGCTATAACTGTTCTTGCGCAGTTTATACATAAGCAAACCAAGATACACCACTGCTAGAACCACATAAAGTAGATTAAACATTAAATTAATTCGTATCGAAGAATGAGCGGGATAATTTGGAAGTCTTGTGTGTATGATTAAAAGGTTAAGAGGAAGTACCGCACCTGCAACATTAATTGCAAGATGATATTTATTAAAATCTATCCGAAGATTTCCTCGTTTATTTAGTTTGTAAAGTAGCATCCGGATACAATAGACGAGCAAAGCAGTCACACTGAAAAGGATGGCTAGTATGACAGGAATAAAAGATATTACAATCAAGTTCACCTTCCATTTCGATACAGGCAAGTAATCCATGTAAGGAGTGAAGGAAATTTTCTCAACAACGCCATTATGCTCGACCACATTATAAAGACTACTTAACTCAGCTTTTGAAAATTTTGTTATATCAAGTTGCCTGAATAAATCGGTAAATCTAGAAGCAGGCCGTCGTGTGGATTGAAAATATCCTCCTCCCTCCGAAGTAATTATATTAGAATTGACGTTATCACCGAAAATTTCTTTAATAAGTCCATAATAATAAATTTCCTCAAAAGACTGGTTTGTCATGACGACCATCCCAAATTTAGATGCGGGATCAAAGACAACTTTACTTGAGAACCCTTTCAGATTCCCCTCATGCATCAGTGTAGGCACCCAATATTCCATCTCAACGAATCCATGAGCAAATCGCGGAGTAGAAGTCCCGTCATAATATAGACTTGTCGACAACATTTCGTTCAACGTATCCCTGTTCTTAAATAATACATTACTATCATCTACTGGCATCAGCGCTGCAAGAAATTTGCCTAAATCTTCTGCTGTCCCGATGGCTGCCCCTGTCGGATAAAACGTAACATATACTCTGTTCTCAGGGATCAGTTTCAAATCTTTTGTATACCCTTCAATCTCATTTCTTCTTTGTACTAGGTCTGGATGATCTTGTCCCGTTGGATGAATCGAGGTGTCGTTCATATGAAGTGGTTCGAAAATATGTTGATTGACATACTCATAAAAAGGTTGGCCACTTATCTCTTCCACGATGTAACCAGCTAGACCAACGCCGTAGTTCGAATAACCCACTATGCTATTCGGTTTATAGATTTGTTTCGGTTCATTTTTACGCAACGTTTCTCCTAAATCATAATTTTTATTTTCTTCGTAATAATACACTTCGGTCACTGTTTGATCTTCCCAACCCGCATTGTGATGCATCAGGTTCAATAGGGTAATTGGTTCATCGTATTTCAGCTTTTTGAAGAATCCCTCTGGGAGATATTCTTGGATATCCGTCTCCAAATCAAGCTTGCCTTGTTCAACAAGCTGCATCACACTCGTATAGACCAACAGTTTCGAGATGGAAGCCCATTCAAACACAGTAGAGGTATCCGCCTTTCGCTGATTCTCAATATCTGCGTAACCATATGCCTTATTCACAATGGTTTCACCATCTTTAATAGCCACAACCGAAACGGCAGCGGTGTACTTCTCATACGAGGCAACATAAGCATCAATCGTTTCCTCTAACTTGGATAAAGGAATCCTGGATGGTGTAGTCTCAACCTGTTTCTCTTCAGCGTGAGCAGGTACCGCTATTGCCATAATGATAAATATGAATGACAGAACACAAGCGATTACTTTGTTAACAGTGTGATATCCACGATTAATCTGCATTAGTTACTCTCCTTTTATTTAAATATTGATTACATAATCTTGTTTCCACGTATACGTTTTCAAAAGAGTCCACGAATCTAATTTATTTCTCCAATGTAATTACACTCCATTCAGGAGAGAAGTGGGAGAATTTCACCTTTCCAATTAACGACTTTTGTTTCTTTATCTTTCAAGAGGCACCAATCAATGATTTCACCTATCAATTTTGGCGTGATGATCTCATCGCTCCATTTCGGTGTGAGTACTCTTCTGAATCCTATATATTCTGTTGTCCAGCCTTCGAATTCTTCTCCGATGATGACTATAAATGGAGTCTTGTTCCTAATACTGTGTTGTCCCACTTCATAAGTGACGATTAACTTCTTATCCTCAGAAACGATATGTAATTTGATTATCCCTTCATCGTCAATATCCGGTTCAACATACCAATAAAATAATCGATTGGAGCGAACGATTTTACGTTTATATTTTTTTCTTACGCCCATAACTCACCTCGCATATTTCTTTTTCCTTGGTTCGCAGTATTTGTTCAGTTCCAAGACACAGCTAGAGTAGCTGTGAGATCTGATATCAAAAGCCACACTAAGATTAAGGAGTTGTACTCTTGTAAAAATCAATTACTCTATCAAAGATCTCGCTCTCGCGTTTTTTTATGTCCGGTAATGTCTCGCTATGCTTTACAATATGATGTATATTATCTGCTACAGTCTCTGCTTTATGAATCCCCACATATCCTGGTACTAGTTCATTAAGATAATGGAAGTATCTCATTTGAGGTTCAATCATGCGTAGATGTTTATCAAAATTTCTTCTAGATCTTGTCTGATCCATCTCCTTTCGCTTGCGCAGCTCATCTTCTTCAGCCCAGAATAGTACATAAGCATCCGGTAATGATATTTCATTCTCCAATAATTTCTTTCTAAAAAAGTTCGCTGTTTCATCTAAAGATAGGTGCTCATAACCATATATCCAGCTGTACCAAATTTTAAATACATCGCCATCCAAAATCACATACTCATGTTGTCGATTCTTCTCATATGCTATATGCCATCTATCGATTTGTCTCTCCAGCAACCACATCATAAGTTCCTTACCTTCAAGTTGAGGAGATTCAAAAAGGAACCCTGTTTCTGGAACAATAAATGCATCATACTGTGTAGCGAACTGCTGACAAGTGGTACTTTCACCTACAGAACTGGCACCTTCGAGACAAATTATCGTCATTCAATTACCTCCAAATATCACTCACCAAATGATTAATCAACCTTCACTGGCTCTTAAGCGATCATGTTGAATTTATATTAGACTATGTATTGTAGATTTCTTTGATCTTTAGCCATGTTTCATACCAAAATGTTTTTCGTTTAAGAGGTTTTATTACCTTAATCTCGACTTCTTTTCGTTTCAAATAAACCGTGCCATCCACTTCAATGAGTCTATCGCCAAATTCAAATACAATATCCTTGCAGTCTTTGTGATACCGGGTCTCTCTTGTTTCTGACCATTCCGCTTTATCAATAGAATGCCGTTTTCTCATTATTTAAAATCCTCCTTTAAGGAAAACACCACTATTTACAGCAAAAAGGAAGCCTATCCCTCATCATTAACACTTTGTTATCCGATATTGATGAGCCTTAAGGTTCGTTTATTCCTATGACTTGTTCAAATGCTATATTAAATTCTTTAACATTAATGTTTAACTTAATTATTCCTTCTTTATCAAGCCCTTTTGTATCTAATTTAAAAGTACCTGTCAGTGCTTCCGAAGTATCACCATCAATTTTCTCATTTATGTCCAATTTAATGTTTCTATCGATCAATCGCTCCTGAATCTCCTTACTTATGATCGGTTCAACTGTTTTTAGGATTATTGATTTATTGGTTCTATTCCGTAGATTGAAATTGTATGTTACGACTGTAATACCTGCATCTTCTTCGCTCTCTCCCAGTCCAAATGAAATTGAGTTTATGTTCAACCCATCCTCAACAATTTCATCCGTCTTTACACTGCTTGAAATACAACCACTTAGGGCTAGTATCATTAAAAGAAATATTAAAATTATTGAACGCTTTGGATTCTTCAATTTGGAAACTCCTTTAATTTTTTTCTTCATCTTGCAGATCCATATTTGCAAGTTCAAGTGCAATCGCTAATCTAATCTGTGAATATTTCCTAAGTCCTTTTAAATAGACATTGTCTAGCTGTTTGCTTTCAATTATAGGTTCAATATTAGGGTCGTAACGATCAATTTCTACTTTTGCAATTGTATCGTTATTAATCAGCAACGAAAATATGTCTTCCCCTTGTTCAGGTGTCCAAAATAAGATATAGGCAGTTTCCATTTGTGGAAAAAACCTCTTGATAACTGAAAACAATCCTGATCTTATTTCATCATTAAATAATGACTCATGCGATCCTACTAATTCTCTTCTTATATCTTCTTCAGTTTTACTGCGCTTTAATTTTATTAATTTCATAATGCCTCGCAAGTTATCATTATTTTTTTTTGACTTGTTAATTTCCTGTTACGTTTACGTATTCACGACGTTCGACGTTGTCGGAGGTGTCCGCTGAATTCCCAAGCTCTCTACTCAGCATTATCTTCCTGATCTATTTCTTTAAAAATCTTTTCTGCGATATTTTGCTTACTATTTAAACTCTCTTTAATCCATACGTCTCCTTGCTTGGATGTATAATAATAATTGCTTATATCGCTTACATAAAATTGCACCCACTTAATTGCATCACTCGCATCTTCAACTCCTAAGTAATACAGAGGTCTTAATGCAATTTTCATCAGCGGATGTTCAAGATCAGGTCTGTAATAACATATATGCGAAATAATAGAGAAGTATCCTTTAGTGGCCCCCTCACAATTTTGACTTGGTTGGAATCTCTCTACATACTGAATGATCTCTTCATCAAGGTACTTTTTGGGATCTGTTCCTATTGTCTTTAATAAGATTTGAAGTTTTCCACTTCTTGAGAATTGCTCAATCATTCGATATCTCCTTTTCAAGATGTTTTGGATATTTCCTTTAAGATGGAACGATAAAGTTCCATATGCTGGTTGAAGCAAACATACTTGAACATCCTTACAAAGGATCACTTCTGTATTTATTTATGTACTCTTCTAATGTCTTTCTCGCCTCTTCATATGTTCTAATTACTTCATCTAATTCGTTCTTCAGTTCTCTATGTTCTTCCCAATATTTTTGCCCTACCTTGAGCACCGAACAAAATAAATCCCCCATGTACAAATCTCCTGATCTTAATGGGTTCTCCACTAATTTCTCCAAAGCTAGAGGTAAAAGAAGATCTAGACTCATTTGTTGCCCGATCAAAAGCCTTAAATCCTCATTATTCAATTCACAGAGAGGTTTCTTTCTTAATTCATTTGCTCGGAGAACTAATCGAGAAGCAAAGTTCGGTTCATCCCACCTATCGTCTTCTAGCTCTTCAAGAGTTTTGGTTAGATCCACTTGCTGCATAGCTTCCCCCTCTTAAATAAGTGATTTCCGGCATTTCACGTAAACGTTGTGTATTCACGAACCCTCACTGGCTTAAGCGCGTAAGCGCGGATCAGACGGACTTAGCCAGTACAGAGTTGTCCGCCTGATTCAGCTTCCCCGAAATCCCTCCTGGCGACCAAGGGAAAATGTCCGATGCGTGAATATGGTGTTATGAGATGGTGATGTCTTCTATAGACTACTTTCAAATATTACGCTAGAATATGGTTTTATTACTTGATCCGAAAAATATTCTTTAAAGAATTCATTGGTTGTTCTAGGAAATTTATAATGTTCTAAAGATTCTTCTAGCCTATACACTGTCCTCTTAATTTCATTAATGGGTAACCATTCAATCCCAACCTGTCCAACATCAGCTTGTAGGCTTCTTAATTCATTATTTAGGAATTGAGTGCTGCACTCATAAATAAAATCAATAGAATGAACTTCCTTCATTATGAAAGAGTATTCATGATTGCGCGACATGTATTCTCTTACACAAACTAACCTACTACTCCATATTTCAATACCCAGTTCTTCCATACACTCGCGACTTAAAGCCTGTTCCAATGTTTCGTTCTCTTCTTGAGCTCCTCCAGGCAGTACATAATAAATACCTATATTTGCTCTCCTTTTCTTTATTAATAGAAGATTGTCATTCTTGATAATCAATGCTCTTACTGTATTTCGAATCATCTAGAATAATCTCCCTCCATACAACCACACATCCTGCATTATATCTGAACTACGTATAGGTGGGGTGTTGTATAATGGAATAACTTTTTTTATTCTGTTAACCTTCCATATTAAATGCTTCACTATAGATTTCACGCAGCTTAGTGGAGTTATCGTGCCACTGAATGGTTGTACCATTGATAATTTGAACCAATACATCCAGACATCTATGCCATCCTGCAGCGGTATTCACTGCCCATGAATTATCGTTAAACGTATGGGTAAAGATCATTCGACACCCTTTATCTTCTTTCTGCAATGAAATGTTAATCAGATCATCAACTTCACGGAAACCAAAAACATATGGCTTTTCTAACTCTGTAATGCTTCCCTCATATGTCGTTCCTTCACCATCATCGAAGGCAATCCTGCCACCAATTCTCAGATCCATCTCTCCTGTTGCGAAAGGGTACCATTGGGCGAAGGAACTAGGCTTCGTGATCACAAGGAAAACATCTTCTGGATTTTGATGAAGAAATCGTTCAAACCTCAAAGCATAACGACCGTTTGACTCAAGTAATGCACCATATTCATTCACCTGTTCATCCTCCTTTTTCATCACATATATCCATCTTCGGGTTCACCAACATCAAAACCTAATACTTTTGACGCTTCTAATTTGAACGTTTCTATCCAAGAAGTCCAATCATCGTTATTCATCTGTGCATAAAATGATAATCCACTAGGCTCAACGGATGCTTCAATGAAGACATCATCCTCTTCAGTTCCAAACCAATATGGAATTCCACTTTTATAACCAATCCACCCTGGCATGCGCTCATATACTTTAGAAACTTTAGCCCACACCTCATCAGGCAGGTCATACCTTATATTTAGGTTGCAATTATGAGAGTTTATGTTGTTCATTTACATTCTCTCCTTCTACCTTAGACGTATATCAAAATTTATCCTATATATATAGGTAAAGTACCACACTTCTCCCACTACTTGATCAAGGATGTATCTCTTGTTCTTTATATACTATTTTCGTTTATAGTTTACCAAATATCTTCTCCCTTTAAGATTTCTTTCGTAGGCTGGTCTACAGCTAACCAAGTAGAAATATCCTCTTTTATTTTTCTCTTCCACGCTATTAAAAAATGTACTTGGCATATCTGGTGGGAATCAATCTCTGTCATAGATACTTCAATGCCTTGATCAGAATGTAAGACAAAACTATACTTCTCAAAAGCAGAGTTCAAAGCAAGAGATTTAGGAATCATATCACCTTGGTTTCTTTTTCCCATTATCAGTGGTTCTTCTTGGGTTCCTATGTGTAAGCGGTACTGTTCATTCTCATATTCGACAGCTTCAAGATTTTCTCCCGTGTCAGATCCGTAATCTTCCCAGCTGTATCCCTCTTTCCACAAAGCAGAAAAGCTACAAGTGCTTATCTGATGATATGCATTGGGTTTGATTCTAAATACGGCTCCCCAGCATTCCTCTACTTCCTGAGGTGAAAAAAGATTATGGTTCAGATTACAGAGCACTAACTCGCAATCAAACGAGTCGTAGTAATACTGGTATAGTGATCCGCCATGTTTGAGCTGAGAACAGTGAGTAGGAAGATAACATTCGCCAGAGGCAGCAAGTGAAAATTCAATTGTTCCAAGAGGCGTATATATTGAAGGTTGTATAAGGTCAGTACCTTGAATTAAGGCTTCTTTTCCACGAAAGAGCTTCATTATGTCCCTCCTTATAGTCTTTCACTTCACTTAGTGAGTCAGCAGTAACTGCATCGTTATACCATATAATCTATCAATATCTCTTTAAATTACTTCATATGCAACTCTCGTCTGCGTAAGAGTTACTTCCTATTCTTGATAATTTAAAAAATATTTATTATATAAGTTTGGCTCCATTTCTTTTATTCTAATTCCGTTCTCTCCTGCGTCCTCTATCCCTCTTATGTAGAAAAGACTCTTTAAATTTTTATCAAAGACAATACAAGAAAAGTCCCAGTCTTGATACCTATATTGATTAAAATCTTTCTTGGATTTGATATATGGTATAAAACTCATCTTATTGGAGTTATCGATTATTTGTATCACATTATCTAACTTTAATACTTTATTTTTAGATAAGTAGGTATCGAGATCTTCTTCATGGTAAATGTCTAAAAATAAAATAGAATTATCTTCTATTAATAATCCATCTAGAACCTCGGTGATATTACAATTTAGAATCTTAAAGTATGGAGGCATTTTGATAATTTGTAATGGTTTCATCAGTTCTCCCCAAAAAGTTTTATTGATAATCTCGCAAGGTGTTCTTGTATTTACAAACCCTCACTACCTCGAAGAGTCCAGCGACTTGCCGCAATTCAGTAAGGTAGCGCAGGGGTACCTGCTGACTCCACTTCTTCGAATACCCTCGGCAGACCAAGAAGTGGAAGCAACGCAGCGTAGATATGCTGTTATTTAGATCTCATTACCTTTCACAAAATACTTATAGATTGTATTTCATTTTCATTCTTTCATATAACTTATAATCCGTATTTCTATTTACAATCTCTCCAATTAACTCTTTCCATTTGTTTTCAATCCACTTAGGACTTTGTTCTTTCAGAATATCCTCGTTAAATTGACTATCAATATACTCCAAATCTTGTTTAAGCACTCCTATATCCTTAATCAGTTGATTTCTCGATTCTTTTTCTAGCGATACCTTATTCGATAAAATTTCGCCTATGATTTCTACCCTTATATGCGTATACATATCTCTAAACACATTATAGATTAAATAAGTTGATGATAATTGATCTTCCCTGAAGTCGGATTTCAGAAAGACGAATGATTCTTCACCAACTTTCAAAGATACCGCAACATTTCCTAAGGCATGTATGGCTGTTTCCTTGGAAGAGTCGTCCTCTAAGCTTTTTATCACATTATCTAAATTATAGATTGATTCTTTTATACCAATTTCAGTTCCATGATTTAGTTTAACCGTGTATTCAACTTCCTGATTGTCTTTGTACGCTTTGAATTGATAGTTGAAGTACATGCTTATTACCAATCCAACCATTAGTATGATTATTGCTATATTTTTTTTCATTGAATCACCTCCTACTAGTGCCTGAACTACGTATATGATAACCCATATTGTTACAATTACGAAAGGAAATTGGCGAATAAGGGAGATTTATTAGTTTTCTCAACCCCTTATCCAATCGATCCAATGGGCTTTGAATACGCTGAATATATGTAGGGTTGTACAGGACGCGAGTATGCAGTGGAACCTTTCGTTATAGTAATAAAACAAAAGGGTCCTTCTTCATCCCATAGGGAATCCGAAGACCTTCCGATACACTGGAATCTATCAACTTTAAAAAAGGTAGAGCGTACTGTCTTTCGCTGCAAACGGGCTAGCGCCGGCAACCACCTATCAAGCCAACAACGCCTGTTCAATCTGATCCACAATCCCGTTAACACCTATCGGCCCATAACAGCCGATCCATGTTGCAGCATCAACAGAATGTATGTGCTGTTCCTCACCCCCATCAAGCATCCCCCTGACACGTTGCTCTGTCGCAGATATACCATCCTGCATAAACTCATTACTCAGCAAAAAGTAGTGGCTAGCTTGTACTGCAGGTAATCTCTCAACCGAGATATGATAGGCCGTGTCGGTGGTGTCTGCAACAAATAACGGAACGGGCAGACCCAGATCCCGGTACAGCACAGCGCCTGTGCGATGAGCAGCAGAATGGACGCGCACGAGGGAATCGAGTGGACGGATCAGGGCCACGCTTTTACCAGCCAGTACCGTAGCCAGTTCTTCGAACAGCAAAGCTGTTCGGCGATGATAATCCGCGATAATCTGCTTGGCCTCTGCTCGCTTGCCTGTCAGTTCACCGAATAGACTCAGGATGGTCTGCCAGTTTTCATTACGCTTGAACATGAGCACTGGAGCGATCTGGCTTAACCGTTCATGATGCTGATCATGCACCTCGGTGCAAATAATCAGATCCGGCGCAAGTCGCTCTACTGCCGGGAGATCGGGGTATTCATACGTACCAAGTAATGCTGTATGCTGGAGTCCTGCCCGGAGTGATGGAGGGAACGTTAACACGGTACTTCCTAGTCCGACACTTCCTACCGGAGACAAGCCCAGTGCAAGCAAATGATCAGCATATTGCACATCGAGGACAGCGATACGCTGTGGTATTTCGGTGACGGTGTACTCCCCGCGCATATGGCAGATGACCGGGCCTTCGGCTGATTCATAGGAAGAAGCTGTACGATTTTGCAGCAAAGCATTCGCATAGTCTGCATCTCTTCTCGAAGCGGCGGCATGCCGGTAATGTAGCGGTGGGACGCCATGATATTTTTTAAATGCTCTGCTGAAGTAATACATATCGCGATAGCCCATTTTGTCCGCAATTTCACCGATGGAGGCATCCGTGTGACATAGCATGCGTGAGGCACTTTCCATACGCAGCTGAATGACGTATTCCATCGGTCCAAGCTGCTTCTCTTGTTTGAATCGTCGTTGCAGTTGTCTTACACTACAGCCCGCCAGGGCTGCCAGCTCTTTTAGCTCCAAGTTTTGACGATAGTGCGATGTGATATAAGAAGCGACTACATCCACCATGTCGGACTCCGCTCCCCCTTGACCACGTTCATACTCCATGATCAGCTCGTAGATCATTCCTTGGAGCAAAGCGTTGGCATAAAAACGTTCCAGTCCTTCACCGCGGCGCCATTTGGCAACGATTTTTTCGGCATTTTCGATCCATTCCGCATGGGCTACCGAGTTTTGAACAAATGACCTGCGCAGCGGATGCTTGCGATATGAAGGCACAACAAGAGAGGCTCCCTCTATGGAAGAAGCCTTGTACATAATAACAATATAATGAATGTCCTCTGATCTGGCCGTCAGCGTAAAGGATGATCCCTTCACCACATGACAGGCAAAAGAAGCTCCAATGTGGCTATCCTCGCCATTCATTGCAAGCTCCCCTTCCCCTCCATATGCCAGCAGCAGCACATTTGAAGTTAAATCCGTTTCGTGTAAAACGCTGCCTGTCTGCAAAGTACCGCTATACCCATCAAGCATCTTGATCGCCGTATCACTCCATAGACTTGTCTGTTCTTGCAGCGGCATTTCTCTCATCTCCTGACAATAGCAAAGGTAAAGTTGTTGCTGTTGTCATTTTAGTTGAGATTCTTTCTCATTGTCAATTTTCGGACATTTGAGACAATATTCGCCTGACATCTGGTAATAGAAACAACAGGTAATTCGCTCGCTTTTGGCAACATGCACATTGTCCTTACAATCGGTGAAGCGGGTTAACGGATTCTTCCTCTCACCAAACACTTCCCCGGATGCCACCTGCGTCAGATATGAAAAGTCCTCTCGAATGATCTTACTTTCCTGCTCAGTCTCGGCTTCATCAGGAGCGAATAGTCGGCCGATACGTACCATGATATTCTCCCAGAGAATACTCATCGAAAGTGGCGCAATCGCAGCAAGCGTCTTTAACAGGGGTGTAAGCTGTACCGCAAACATCTCCTCGACTACCTTTTCCCGCCACACTGCCCTGTCTCCCGATAATCCTTCAGCCTGAAGCCCATTCACCGCTAGAAAAGGAAATCGTGTACCGCCCTCATGATCTGAGAGCGCCGGATGATAGAGAAAGCTGTTCTCCAGCTGAAACGAGACATGCTGATGATGAAAAGTCATCGCGGTCACCAGTGGAGCCGTCCACAGATAACCAATTCGCTTGGCTAACATCGAAGCGGCAACCTTCATGTCAGGCGCATCGATATACTCCTGAAACCAACCGATATACTCTCGGCATGCCGCTTCGTCATGCAGCTCACTTAGAGCAATGGTACGGACACTACGTTCAGGCGGCTCACCGAGCAAGATTGAATAATCCTCCACTGTCTCTTTCCATAAGTCTGTCGAGAGATAATGGGTCATATTAATTCGATCCGAGCAGGGCTTCCGATGCCTGATCTACAATAAGATTAATCGCAAGCGGACCATAGTATGCAATCCAAAGTGTTGAGTTTACGTCATACGTGCGGTTATTTTTCACAGCATCAAGAGACTTCCACACTGGATTACTCACCATCGCCTCTGCCTCTGCCGCAAACAGCTCATCCGACAGCACAAAATAACGATCTGCCCCAATGTCAGGAACCTTCTCCATCGAGATTTCAACGGAACCATCTTCATTAATCTCCTGTACCAAAGCAGGCATCTTCAGCCCCAAGTCATTGTACATAATACCGCCAATGCGGTGCTCAATACCGTGAACACGAATTCCTTCTTTTCGTGGACGAATGATCGCCACCGTTTCATCACCCAGCTTCTCTGACAATTTTGTCTTCAGCCCGGCGATTTTCTCTTCATACGCTGTACGCACTTTCTCTGCCTCGTCCTGCTTGTCTGTAATCTTAGCCACTGTAGCTAACGTATCCCGCCAGTCTTCGTAGAAATCGAGTACCAGGGTAGGAGCAATTTTACTTACACCCTCATATTGCTTCTCTTGAAAGTCGGTCATGATGATCAGATCTGGGTCGAGTGCTACAATCGCTTCCAGGTTAGGCTCGTCCCGTGTACCCAGAACTTCTACGCCATTCGGTTGGTCTCCTAAATATTCTGGAAAATCGGTATTCCCTCCTGCAATAACACTTCCTGCTGGCTTCTCACCAACGGCTAACATTTGATCCAGAAACTTAACATCAAGCACTGCAATTTTCTGTGGTTTTTCGTTTAGCGTCAGCTCACCCTTCATGTGCGTGATCGTAACAGGGAAAGCTCCGGCAGTCTGTGATTCTGTATTCGAAGGCGTTTCCGTTGGCGTTGCCGCAGGCTGATTACCGCTATCTGTACCTGCTCCGGCACCGCAAGCCGTCAGGACAAGAATAAGGGCTAACATCAAGCCCATGAATAATCGTGATTTGTGAGCAGCATATGCCTTGCTTCCGGCAGCCTGCCCCTTTGTTCCTTGATTCATGATGAATCCCCCTTATGTATAATACTGATAATGATTTTCATTATCGAAACATAAAGAGAGTATAAACGATCTCTGCATTGCGCTACCATGTACTTTTGCGACATTTGAGCCGGACTAATGCGACATGGTGCGGAGAAAGACAATAGCTCCTTGGAGAAAATAAACCATGCTTCTTGTGCTCAAACTGGAGAACGGACAATCGGTTTCATGGCAGCGAATAGTGCTTATGTTTAGTGTTGGTTACGGATTGGAGTAATGGGATAAGAGCATAATTCAACTGTTGAAAAGCGCGTAGGCTCTAGAATAAAAAACCTAACAAAATTTGTTAGGTAAAAACCACTTGTATATGTATCTTATTACCCGAAACGCACTATAAATAGGCCTCATTCATTACTACAATTTTATTTTCAATAATGTAATTCTAATGTTTTCAGATCAATTATAAAATTTTGTTGTTTCAGAATATCCAATCCGAGAAGCCCTTTATGTTCTTTAGCTAATATACCTACATCTATTTCTATATTCCCAATGCTTTTTGTTCCTATTTCAATCCTGTCCATGACTTTGGTGTAGAAAGGAATACTTCTCCAATCCCGTATGCTTCATATATCGAATCGCCGGTTTCATAGGTCACACCGATTTCCTCTAAAACATCAGGACTAATGATCGTATGTGAGGATCCTGTATCTATAATTACATCATCTATTCTTAATACTCTGCCTCTAAATGTAACGGTGAGTGACGTTGTAATTAACTGACCATCATAGTTAATTTTCATTCGTATTACGTCTCACTCTCATTAATGGATCTCTGCGAAGATTGATCACAAAGTCTTGATTTGAAGTATGATACACGACGTTACCAGGCTCTACTTGAAAAAACTCTTTATTTACATCTCGTTCTGATATGGTTCGGATTGGTGCAACTTCATCTACTATTTTTTTGTTGTCTTCCTCATGATAATGAATGATAGAAACCAGAACAAATTGGTCAGGGAACAGTTCTCTGACTTCTTGCCATTTCATGTGTTCTACCTCCTGTTATTGAGTTAGTTCTACTTTCTGTAATTTTAACATATCTCCTGATCTCATTTTACCGTATTCATGACGTCTGACTTGATCAGATGTGGTTTGCTGGAATAACCCACCAATGATCCATCTTATACTGCTACTGGCATCAGAGGTCTCCGATGAAAATCCAGTTTCTCTAACTCTCCATTTCAAACCGTGTTTGAAGCTCTTTAACAAATACCTCAATGGGTTCTTTATAGTCGATGGGTTTATACATAGATCTATTATTCCACATATGCCTTTCATCTTTATCACGAAAATCATTATCTTCAACTTCAAGCGTCTTCATCACAAGCATGATTTCATTCATGGTACTTATAACACTTCGACTATCCGTTTTGGTGATCGTGCTCTCGTTACATTTTTCCAAATAATAGTTCACCAGATGGTCAGGAAGCTTCTCAACGGCCAAATAGTCCTCTAAATTCTTTTTAAAGATTCCTGCCAGTTTACTCGCCTGATTTGCTCTAATCCCATAGATCGTTAAGCTTAACCTGGACAAATCATTCATAAACACATAGTGTTTTCTGCCATACAACGTGAAGAAGTTTACATGCCAACTAAAGAAGGCATTGCTGTCTTGGATGGTTTCCGGTTTGGCATGAAGATCTTTTAATGTGAGTTGGGTTGCTTTGAAAATAATCATGCTCGACTCCTCCTTGCTCCTTAAGCTGATTATAAACTACTTCAAGTGAACCATATCCAAATTTGTTTGCAAAATACAGACATTGTCTTGAGGTCTGATCCTCCATCTCCAATTTTTTGACCACCTTACCAGCCTTGGTCTTGAATTCATTTCTTTTACGATGTTTTCACCTCTCTTCTGCTTAACTTCTTAAATGCCGAGTATTCCTGATCAGACTTCATATAACTTAATATCTTTTCCGCACATGCAGCTGAGCTAAGCTCTTCCGTATTCACTTCCAGATCATATTCATCATAAGAGTAGATGTAGTCGAACTGGGAATGGGCAAGTCCAATCTCGCGATCTCCCCTGCTCTGCTCTCTTCTGGTGAGTTCCTCTTTCGAGCACTGCACACCTACAAACAAAATCGGATAATCCGATAGTAAATCATAAAAACCGTTAAACCACTTGTCATTGCTGATGACCGTATCCACGATGACATTCAAACCCATCTCCGAAAACAGCTTAATGGTTGCACAGTACAACGAATTGATGGGGTCGAACAGGATATCTGTCATCACATGGTGTTCCACTTCTCTTGTTGGTTTCATATCTGGATATGTAGTGTCGATGAATTGATCATAATTATGCAGAAATTGATCTACAGATAGATGATGAAACGGAATGTCTCCCTGATTCTTCATTTCCATCGCGATGCTTGTTTTCCCCGAACTTGATGTTCCGTTCAAAAATATAATGAGTCCTTTTTCCATATCTATCACCCTTATCATTAGATTTATTTTATCTTATTTTCTTTTCGTTGTTCTCTCATTTTGGCTAATGCTCGTTTGGCCGCTAGTTTCCCATTATGCATTCCTTTTTTGGAGACTTCTACTAATTTTTCTCTAGCCGGCGTGTAACGATGGAACCCCATAATCTGGCATGCTCTCTCTTGAACATACATATCTTCATCATCTATATATTTCATCAGAGAATCCAGATGGCTTTGCGGGGTTAATGCCATAATGCAATAAATGTACTGACAACGAACATCCTCATTTAATCGTGGATCAGACTCAATTACATCGTTCAATTCATGAATACAACTTAAGTCTTCATTCATTTGATCTCTACTAAGTTCAATATCGCTGGGATAGTCTTTCTTCAATTCATCCCAATCCTGATGAGGATTTCGTTCCAGTTCACGTATGAATGAGCCTGCACTTCTATAAGCTGGAGCTATATCCGTCTCCTCATGGCTGATATAACTTATCCTGTACTGGCATGCACCTTCCACATGTAAGCCTATGTAGTTCGAATGATCATCTGTCCATAAAGGAATCATATTGTGGTACACCTCTATTCCAGCCATGTCATCCAATGATTCAACGATCTCGTCGCGCTGCATTAATCGGAGAAAAAACTTGTAATCCTTCTGTTTCTGAAGATGAACTTCTAACTCCTCAACGATTGTAGCAGGTAAAGTAATACCGCGTCTGTTAAATAGATCAGCAAACATATTTTGTCCCCTCCACAATTCATACCATATCAATCATACAAACAATCGTAACGTTTTAACGTTTACCAATGTATAGCTTCGTTTGTGTCCAATGAAGATTATAGCCATAGCAGTATAGCTCAAAGTATGGATATAAGCAGTTTTCCGCCTCTTGCAAACCTTGATAACGGGGCCATTGCAAGTAATAGGCTACCCAATAATCGCAAGCGATGGAATAGTAGGCTTCGCTCAATATTTCGATAGCTTCATTGTAATCTTTGCGTGAGCGAAGTAGGTCACCAAGTGCTTCGTAAACGACCTCGCTATCCTCTTCATCCGTGCCTTGAATCAGTCCTTGTTCTAACTTGCTAATTTCCCCTGGTGGTAGTGCAACCACTTCCTTTACACAACCCAAAGCCCCGTATGCTTTCTTAGCTACGTCTGCTAGTTCATCATCCTCCGGCACCATGGAGAACAGACTCTTCAATCTTTGAATTAGTTCTTCCCCTAGACCACGGAGCGTTTCCACGGAAGCATCCTCATGTCCACCATTGAAATAACCCGGCACATATTCGCCAGCGAATTCCTCTGGATTCAACATCTCATAGATCAGACGTATTCTGTCCAGAAAACACTGGCTCTCTGGAATCGGCTCAAACACACGTTCAATCCCTGCTCCCGATGGCATAAACCATTGAAAAAATCCGTAGAGATGGTCTGCCTCAACCTGTTCATCATCTTCTCGCTCAATATCTTCTCCGCCCATCGATAATAAATAGCGGCCATATTCTTGTTGATCCATTCGTACCATCTCCTCGTTTGTTCCACCGCTTTACCACTTTTAGTTTGGCTCAACCAATTTACAATAATTTTCAAATATGTGTATAGTAGAAATGAAGCAAAATACTTTCAATATACTAAATCTAACAGAGAGGATGAGATCATGTCTTTTTTCAAAAAGAAGGTTGTTCTAGTCTCTTTATTCGTATTGGCTATCTCTGCTGGTGCAATCGCTTACGTAAATGGTCAATCGAAACCGGACGTGCCCATTCATAAAGTCGTCAACCTTTCAGCCAACTCTTTAATATTTCATGAAATAGATAAGCTGGATGCGTTTGCTGAACTGATCGTTATTGGTTATGCAACAGAAGATTTCAGAGATCGAGAGCATGTTATTACTGCATTTGAGGATGGGACCATGCAATCCTTTCACACCAACACAAACATCAAGATTGAAAAGATATTGAAGAAACCCGAAGATTTCCCTTCAGATCAGAACGAATTGACAATCATTGAACCCGTTAGCCTCGAAGGAGACGTCAAATATACAGTTGATGACTATGTAGAACTGCAGAAGGGTGATCAAAGTGTGCTCTTTTTGATGAAAAATTCCTTTGGTAATTATGGATTGATCAATGATAACTTAGGCAAATTCAGCCTTGAAGGGATAACTCAATATAGTGTGCCTCAATCCTCCACTGCACAAGCGTTATCAAAATACGAAACTTTCCGTGATTCCGTTATGGAGAAGTACCATTTGAATTAAGGTTTTATCATACAACACTCATCCCTTTAACAGTTGTCTTAATCACCGGTAATAGCAGTCCTCTTCTATCTATTGCACTTCTTTATCTAGGCTTACGTCATAGGATGAAGTTATCGATTTTTGTCTAAAATCATTGGGTATCACTTTAATCTCCACGTTTAGATGTATAGATTCAGGCAAAGTCATCTCAGTTATATTCTCATAACCAATGAAGTAATAATGCTTTTCGTCCAGTTCTATCAAACCTCCACCTGTTGAGCCAGAAGTTGAAATCAAATGTCCGTCACGATAAAGCTCACAAGCAATGTTATATTCCTCCAAACTGTACCCTTTCACTTCATATCCAACCTTGATTTGATTTTCCGTGTAATCAGCATTTCGTAAACTGATCGCACCACCATCCACCATTTGAGTCTGAATTGCAATATTTGCTTCGGGCATCTCCGGTTTCCTTAATAGATAGCCTACTTTCAGGTACCATATAACTCCTAATACAACTACAGCAAGTACAATCATAACAATGAGTAACTTCTTTTCTTTGTTATCCATAATCCTAACTCCTTACATCTGAACACCCTTGAAGTTCTTTCCAAACCTGTGTTTCAAATAATACATTATCCCTGCGCGATCAACATCAGAAAATTATCTTGGATCATCCACCCCATTATCCTAGAAATACATTGTTAATTCTGGCTCGATCATAATCTAAAATCCAACCATTAAATTCTTTATAAATATCCATTAGCTCTTCTCTTGATGCTGAAATAACATCGCAACCTCTATCATCATAGATATGAAATATCGTTTTCTTACTAATATTAATGAAATACACCCTATGATAAATCATTGGCTTAATTCCAACATCATGATTACATATAGCTCTGATTAACTGATTATATTTCAAGTCCTCAACTCTACATTTAGTCCAGTACCTATACATGTTGTTCCTTGGGTCTGGGATTTCATCCGGTTCACAATCCAAACCTGAAAGTATCTCAAGTCTCAAGGCTCTAATCGGCTCTTTCTTCTTGATATATTTCCTATACAGGTTCAACTTCTTCACTTTGTGTTTAGGCTTATCTGCAAAATAAGCTTGAGTTATTAATAGGACTTCATCTTCTTGATTATGAAGAGCCTTAAATAATTCAAGTGATCGATAATAAACTCGTTCCATGTAATGCTCCGTATTCATTCCAAACATCAGAGGATTGCCAAGTTCGAATCGTATTGCAACATCCCAATCATAGAAAAGAGGCGGTTTTTCCAATGTTAGGTTTGGAAAATGCTCTGCCAGGTATGTCTTCAGGTCCATTCTGTGGCCTCCAAATTCTCTTTAAAGATGAATGCCAGCTAAAGAATGAATCCGTCTCTTCAATGGTTTCAAGTTTGACATTCATATCTTTTAATGTTAATTATCTTACTCAACTCTCCAACTCTTTTTTCGAAAAATTAATTCCAGAACATTCCGTTATGACCTTCGTCAACGATCTTGAGTTGTGTTTCAAAATCTTCGTTCGGTTCGATATCATCGATGAAATGCCATCTGCCTTTACTGTCCTGCCAATACACTTTCCATGCCTTCTCATCCAATCTGAACTGTGCTACCGGCATCTGTACCCATTGCTCGCTTCGAAAGGCTTGCCTTTCTTCAATCAACGTCACATGATTTCCTCTGATTTTATAACTTATCTTCATCTGGCTTTTCACGTGCTCGGGTACTGCATTTTGGGTGTAATTATCCATAATCTTTTGAATGCGCTTCTTAGTAAAATCATCCATTTTCTATAGCTCTCCTGCCCTAATCGGTTTTGGTTTAATTATATCACGATGTTTTCTCAGACCTAAATGATGCTTTTAGTGATGTAAAAGGTAAAACGGAGCGCGGCTTATACAATGGCAAGCCGTGTCAGGGTGAGGTGCCGCGTACAATGGGTGCAGCACCTCATAGGGTTGCACCGCGTTTTAATAACCGCGGTGCTCATCATACCAGCAGCATTACGGAGGACTACGCTGTGATGCATGCAATAAAAGCGCCACGACCGCATAGTCGTAGCGCTTCTCTCTGCTGCATGTCGCCAATTGGCCATGCAAGCTAACCCCAGAGCCGCTGCATTTACATGGAAGCGGCTTTACGCTCCCAGCAGCAGCATGTAATACTGCGCCTGATGCCCTTCATGCTGCATAAGATCCATCCCCATAGATCAGTGGCTTTACGCTCCCTGTGGTATCGCAGGGATTGACCTTTTCCTCAGCCGATCTTCAGCACCTTTTTCCCTAAAACATGGCCTCAGCGTAAAGCTGATTCCTATATACATCCTTCATTCTATCTGACCGTTATTGCCACATTGCCTTTCTTACGCCCGGTATCCACATATCGGTGGGCCTCCACAATTTCATCCAAAGCATAGGTTCGATCGATGATCGGTTTTAGTTTGTTTTCCTCGATCAACTCTTTGAGAAAGAGTAAATCGGCTGCTTCCATTTTCGGAAGTCGACTGTTGTTTAGAAAAACACCATTGGGTGTTAGGATTTTTTGGCATTGTGAGGGTTTGGCTTTTATTACGGCATCATAAACGATATCGTATTTAGTTTCTGATTGCGTAAAGTCTTCTTCGGTATAATCGATTACTTTATCCGCTCCTATAGATTCTACCAATCCAAAATTACTTTTACTGCACACCGCTGTGACTTCTGCCCCATAGTATTTCGCAAGTTGAATCGCATACGTCCCTAGGCTGCCGGATGCTCCATTGATCAATATTTTCTGACCTGGCTTGATTTTTGCTTTTTGCAAATTTTTCAAAGCTGTAAGTGCTCCCGATGGAACGACCGCAGCTTCTTCGTAGGATAAATGGTTGGGCTTTATTGCAACCATTCCTTTTTTTTCACCGGTTCCGTTTTTCACTTTTTCAGGTAAACAAATGTATTCGGCATAACCTCCACAAAACCCTGTAAGCCCAAAGACCTTGTCTCCTTCCTTAAAGGATTGTACGTCTTTCCCTACCGACTCAATCACACCGGATATTTCCAGGCCAAGTATTAAATTTTTCCTGGGCTTGAGCATGCCGAATACAAGTCTCACCAAGAATGGATCAGCTCTTCGAATACGGGTATCGCCAATATGTGCTGTGGCTGCAAAAACTTTAATTAAAACCTCATGGTCTTTCGGTTTAGGCTTTTCCATCTCTTTCATCTGTAGCACTTCTGGCGGTCCGTAATTGGTGCAAATCACAGCTTTCATATGAACCCTCCTTAGTGTTTCTCTGCCTAGTTCGATCATTGTTTATACATCAGCAGCCATACTGTTGAGCCTTTTTTAACGTTTGATTGGTTGGGCCATGTTTGGGATTGATGTGACTTCAATAAATATGCTTCTGGGCCTGCTTTTAGTGCTATTCTAATAACCCGTTCATCTTCCAAATGTTGTTCCCATCATCCTATCCATTGCGATCACATCCCCAAGTAACAGCCGCAAGCTTTGATAAAACGGATCGTTTTTTCAACTGTACCATGATCTCGAACCGATAACCGTATTATTGATGCAGTAATATGTAAATCAACTTAAAGTAGGCCTTCGTTTAAACTGTACCCTATAAGGGTCATCCTTTTTTAAGTTCCATTGGTATCTGTAGTGGTTGTAATAGGTCATATGAGCCTTGATTTCTCGTTTGACTTCTTCCAGTTCCTCTGGCGTGACCTTGAAAACAAAAGGAAGGCCCTTCTTCATCCCATAGAGAATTAGACGACCTTCCGATGCTTTCGAAACATATGATTTTTTAAAAGGTGGAGCGGAGCGCGGCTTATGCAGTGGCAAGCCGCGTAAGGGTGAGGTGCTGCGCCCAATGGGGCAGCACCTCACGGGATGGCACGGCGTCCATAACCGCGGTGCTCGCCGTTGCAGCATCACGAGCGCATAGCCGTTATGCGTACAAAAAGCGCCACGACCGCTAAGCCGTGGCGCTTCTCCCGCTGCATGCCGCCAATCGGCCATGCAGCTAACCCCTAGGTCGCTGCATCTACATGGCAGCGGCTTCTTCTCCCAGCGGCAGCGTGTAATACTGCGCCTGCTGCCCTTCATGCTGCTGGTACACAACGACCAGCAGCGTCCGGCCTTTCGCGGCAAGCGGGCTGGCGCCAGCTAGCACACGCTCAAGCCGGAACAGAAGCACATCCAATACGGTGTGCTTCTGCAGTTCCTTTTCGCCGAGACCAAGGTCGGCGAAAGCACGGGCACCCATGACCGTCTGTGCGGTCATGGCCGAGGTCATCGGCAACGCACGCGAAGCGTTGCCGTCCACCATGTCCGCCGCTCCATCCGCGGCGGACCCTGTTGCGTCGCCCGAAGTGAGCGACGCTGCAACCCCGGCTTCGCTGCCGATTACACCCGCCGCATCTGCGGCAGAGTCTTCCTCGGCAGCAGCCGAACTTGCCCCAGCGGCACTCGGACCCGTGCCGCTGCTTTCCAACCAAGCCGTGCCTGCGGCGCCGGCAACACGTGGCAGACGAACATCTTCCGGACGTTCAGCCAACGTTTTCATATAACCCGCCCACTGGTCTTTCTGAAGCGGATCTTCCCACCAGATTTTGCGTGGTTTGTATTTGTGGCCGAGGAAATAGTCCAGTTTCATCAAGCCGAGTACGATATCCATATGCGGCGTATTCCGCGACTCCAGGAAGCTGTGCAAACGAGTAAACAGATCCTCCAGTTGGTGACCAATCTTCTGCCACCCCTGACCTTCCCAGTAATCACCAAACGCCTGGAAGAAATCAAACGGTGAGTTGAACTCCTGCTCCATCAGGTACTTCAGCGTATGGTCCATCCGGTGTGCGTTCCAGTATTTCTCCAGCACATCTTCCAGACGCTTTAAGCGCACAATGTCGCTGAACGGCAGCACATCGCTGCCGAGAATCTCATACGGCGCGTGATCCATGTACGTATAGTTGTACTTCTCCGCATCCAGACGCAGCCCCGTACCACGCAGCATTTTGAGGAATCCGAGCTGAAGCTCTTCCGGCCCCAGTGCAAATACATCGTTAAACGTCTTGCGGAACGTATTGTAATCTTCCTCCGGCAGTCCGGCGATGAGATCCAGATGCTGGTCGATTTTGCCACTGGCTTTGACTTTGTTCACCGTACGGCTCAGCTTGGTAAAGTTCTGACGGCGTTTTACCAGTTCATTCGTTGGATCATTCGTGGACTGAACCCCGATCTCGAAGCGGAATGTGCCCGGTGGCGCATTCTCTGCCAGATAATCCAGTACTTCAGGACGCATAATATCCGCCGTAATTTCAAACTGAAATACCGTCCCCTGATGATTCTCGATTAGGAATTTGAACATTTCAAGCGCATAATCCCGCTTGATGTTGAACGTCCGGTCCACGAACTTGATCAGCTTCGCACCCTTCTCAATCAGGTACAGAATGTCCGACTTCGTCCGCTCAATATCGTAGTACCGCACGCCGACCTCAATACTGGACAGACAGAACTGACAACTGAACGGACAGCCCCGACTGGTCTCAAAATAAACAACCCGCTTCCCGAGATCCGGGATATCCTCTTCAAATCGGTGTGGTGACGGCAGATCATTCAGATCCGCCTTAGGGCGTCCTGGCATGAGAATGACCTCTTCCCCTTTGCGATACGCCAGGCCATACACAAAGTGGAACTTCTTACTCCCCTGCAGCTCCGTCAACAGCTGATGCAGCGTCTCTTCCCCTTCGCCCATCACGATGAAATCGACATTCGGAATCCGGTTCATCCAATATTCCGTGTCGTAGGACACCTCCGGTCCGCCCAGCAGAATTTTCACGTCAGGCATAACCTTTTTCAGATTATCAATGACCTTGATCGTCTCTTCAATGTTCCAGATGTAACACGAGAACCCAATCACGTCCGCCCCACGCTGGTACAGATCAGATACAATGTTCATCACCGGGTCCTTAATCGTATATTCCGCCAGGTCAATATCAAAATCCTTCTCACTGTACGCCTTCAGACACCGCAAGGCCAAGGAGGTATGGATGTACTTTGCATTTAATGTAGAAAGAATAACCTTCATGGTTCACAACCTTTGCCTGGACACCCAGACCATATTTTTTTTGGTAAAAAGAAAGCTGCACAGCCATCCTGCCCCGGATGCTGTTCATCTAAACCTCTTTTGAACTCGCCATTCCATGTCTCATGGACATATCCAACTTTTGTCTTTCAAAGAGTGGACACTCTTTTCAAAAAGACATATACACCTCGCTAAACCCAAACCACAACATACAGTATAAAAAAAGCACATCGAACCTACATATTGTATAAGATGCGGTCAGCCATTCCTAACGCCAATGTCCACCCTTTGAAAGACAATTCGCCACCATTTGTCCACTCTACAGAGACACGACAACCAACTTCAAACTCACTTCAATCTGTAAAATACCTCATTCGCATTCCATCCAAAATTCGATATCCACATATTACTGTCTTGAGCTTTGAAGCTTGAGACTCTAGCGTCGAACCTGTGCCAAACACTTTTCCCGTATCATGGATAAATCATCGACTTGCACGAAGCATATATATCAACTTTTAATCAATTAAGCTTTACGCGTCATGAACTTCAAAGACCTGAAAGCGCGAACGTAAAAACAATCCTCACTTCATCCCAACCAGCCAAACTCGCTCATAATTGATCATAACTCACTCATACCTACTCATACTCGTAAAAAGCATCGTCATCCGTATCCACTTCTTCGCCCGATTGCTTCTGGAAAAACTCTAGGAACGGCAGTCCGTACTTGCGATACTTGACCTCACCGACCCCTTTGATATCCAGCATGTCACGTTCTGTCTGTGGACATACCACACTCATCTCACGCAGGGTCGCATCATTGAAGATAATGTACGATGGTACATGCTCTTTCGCCGCCAGATCACGCCGGATTAGGCGAAGCTGTTCAAATACCGTCTCATTAACCGCAGATGGCATCGCATCGCGTCCGCGACGTCCACCATAGTTCGTACCCGAAGCCGTTGCTGCTGTCTTGCGGACAACACGCTGCATCACTTCACGCTGGCCTTTGAGCACTTCCACCGCTAGTGGTTGCAGACGTACAACTGGATACTGTCCCTCAGACAGCATCAGATACCCTTCGGATACCATCACGTTGATGATCTCCGATATCTCACGTTCTGTCCGATTACCCATCACGCCGTAGGTTGGCAGAGAGTTGAAGCCATAATCAAGCACTTTTTTGGCACGGGAGCCTTTGAGTACCGAAGCGACCAGCGATACACCATACCGTTCACGCATGCGGTGAATGCAGCTGAATATTTTCTGTGCATCAATCGTCATGTCTACCAACTCGCGGTCGTCCGTACAGGAACTGCAAGTACCGCAAGGTGTATCGTCATGCACCTCACCGAAATAATCCAGCTGCGCACTGCGCAGACAACGCGTCGTGTAACAGTAATCCACCATTTGTTGCAGCTTCCGGTAATCGTTCTGTTTGCGGTCGCCGTCCATCGGATTCTGCTCAATCAGGAACTTCTGGGTGATAATGTCCTGTGCCCCGAATAACAGAATACACTGGCTTGGCTCTCCATCCCGGCCTGCACGTCCGGCTTCCTGCACGTATGCCTCCATGTTCTTCGGCATGCTGTTATGAATAACGTAACGCACGTTCGATTTATCAATCCCCATCCCAAACGCATTGGTCGCCACCATCACTCGGATATCATCGTACAAAAAAGCTTCCTGGCTCTGGGACCGTTCATCGTCCGTCATCCCGGCATGGTAGCGTCCTGCGGGCAATCCCGCCTGCAACAAACGCTGATGCAGATCGTCCACGTCCTTACGAGTCGCGGCGTACACAATGCCCGGCTCGCTGGCATGCTCGCGCGCATAATTCAGGACAAAGTCCTTCTTGCTCTCGCCGCGCAGCACGCTAAACGCCAGATTATCCCGCCCAAGTCCGGTCACATATGTCTGCGGGTCCTGCAAACGCAGCAGCCGCAGAATATCGCCCATAACCTCGGGCGTCGCTGTAGCCGTAAAGGCCGCAACCACCGGCCGCTCCGGCAAACTGTCCACAAACGGCGCTACCGCCAGGTAGCTTGTCCGAAAATCATGCCCCCACTGCGATACACAGTGGGCCTCATCCACGGCAACGCAAGAGATCGGTAAATAGCCCATCTCCTCGCGGAACCAATCCAGCTCCAGTCGCTCAGGCGCGACATAGAGCAACTTCAGCTCACCGCGCTGCGCCGCGCGGATGCGATCATTCACTTCTTTGCCGCTAAGTGTACTATTAATATACGCGGCAGCAATTCCGGCGGTCGTCAACGCATCGACCTGGTCCTTCATCAATGAGATCAACGGGGAGACAACAAGTGTCAGACCCGAATATAACAGAGCGGGAATCTGATAACAGATCGACTTACCGCCCCCGGTTGGCATAATACCCAACGTATCTTCACGTTCGAGCAGGCTGGCTACGATCTTTTTCTGTCCCTCACGGAAGTCGGGGTAGCCATAATATTTTTGCAGGAGACCCTGCGCTTCTTCTAATGTAGGTGTTTGCACACTCATGTAAAGACTCCTTACTTATCACCGGTGTTTTTCCACCAGCTTGGTCCGATCCGATTCTGACATCCGAAAGCGGCACATATCCCGATTCCTTGACAACAAAATGGCGTTCTCATGACTTGTCCGTCAAGCAAACGCCGCTCCCTTTAGTTTAACGGCCCAGCCCCGAATGAGCAACCGCGTTTTACTGTAAAACGTTTGAAGCCCCTTCATCAAAATAAAACAACCGTCCTGCCCTAGTTGGACAAAACGATTGCATTCATTTCAACATACAATAAGAGCTTAATTAACAACTAGTTTGTACTGTATACGCTCCTAGCCTTTCAATGACTGTATCTCAGACTCAGTTAGCCCATTCAATCATAGAAGCTTCGTCATGCAAATATTTCTGCCGCTCTTCATACAAACGACGTGCTTCCCGATCCTGACTCAAGAACTCCAGCGTATCCATTACTTTCTTAACCCCAGATTCATTCATGTTGTATCACCACCTCTTGCATTCATACGATAATACAATCCTTTCCTCTGCATCAGTTGTTCATGCGTTCCATCCTCGGCAATTCGGCCATGTTCCATCACAAGGATGCGAGAGCACTGACTAGCAACCTCCATGCGATGTGTGACAAGCAATCCTATTCTGCCTTTCATAAAGCTCAACAAGTGATTCATCACCTTCTGTTCTGTCTGAATATCCAGTGATGACGTTGGTTCGTCCAGAATATACAGGTCAGATGACCTCATAAAGAGTCTGGCAAGCGACAGTCGCTGTTGTTGGCCTCCAGATAGATTGGCCCCTTTCTCATGCAACATTGCTGCGTATTGTCCTTCCTGTGCCTCAATATATTCATGCAAACCTGCCTGCTCTGCCGCAAACTTCACTCTGTCCAATGTAACGTCTGAACTCAGACGAATATTATCTTCAATCGTTCCTGTGAAAAAAGTTGGTGTCTGCGGCATAGACGTCAGTCTGGATTGGTTATCCATTTCTATATACTCTGCAACATGTTTATCACCCAGCAATATGCTTCCGTTTGTTGGCGGGATCAGCCCTGCACACACTTGGCACAGTGTAGATTTGCCAGCACCACTAGCGCCAACTACCGCAACCAGTTCACCAGGAACCAGATTAAACGTAATCTGATTCAAAATCTTCCGACCACTGTTTTCATCGGTTACCGTAACCTGTTGAAGACGTAGCATAACAATTTCGTTCTCTTTATTTGCCCCTTTTTGTGTACTCCCTTGATCTTGGTTACAAATTCCCTGTGTAAGCTCCTCGTGCTTAGTATTGGATGCGTCTGTCTTCTTGTTCTCCGCCAATTTCAACCATGCAGAGATACGTCCAAATGCACCCACGCTGGCTTGCATCTGACTCCACTGGCTGGACAAGCCGAGTACTGGCCACACCACCAGTTCAAACAGCAGACTACTTGCAACAACCATGCCCGGAGACAAAGTTCCCCTAGCCGCTGACAAAGCAATAAGGAACAACGCTGCCAATTGAGCCAGACCAAACACCGCCATCGCCACGTTATCCGACATGCTCAGGGTCATCTGCAACTTAGCCTGAACACGATTCAGTGATTGCTGTTGTGTCCGAAAACGAGCGAGAAACCACGGTGATGCATTATAGGCTTGAATCACCGGTATCCCTTCAACATACTGTTGGATCTGTTCTTGGGACTCGCCTTCCCTGGATTCGACCTCATCGGACAGATGTATAATTCGCTGATCATACAACCTCGCCGTAAACCAGATTGCCCCTGCACTCACCAAGGCAATAACCGCAACCCATGCATCTGCTCTGTACAAGTATCCCAGCGATAGAGCAATGATGAGTACAACCGTAACACCCTCTGCAATAGCCTCCACAACTTCTGCACCATGCTTGGTGTCTTCCTTGATACGAAGCATCACATCCCCGGACTTCTGTCTGCGCACCCAGGAATAGGGCATCCGGTTTAACAGTTTCAACAGATCCATGGACATATCCCGTTGGATCGATTCCTTGAGCCATACCAGCACATAACGATGCATCGCGAGCAATACAATAAACCCTGCCAGAATGGCGATAAAGATCAACGCTGTAGCGTTTAACTGCTCCTCTCCCCCATCATGAATAGCATCCACGAAGAATCCCTGTACAAAGGCAAGTCCCCAATCAAAGACAGCATCTGCTGCGATAAAAATGAGCAAGATCGCTACAGCTAATCCATAAGGCTTCATCCAGCGAAAAATAACGGGCCATACCGTTGCCAATGATACAACTTGCTTTGGGTCATCTGGAACATCACTTTCGTTCATCTGATGATGAGCTTCTATTTCAGACTTTTCATTTTCATTATTTTCATTTATCTCATATGCTCCACTTTTCTCATGACTGCTCTTCATTTCAACTTCATCGGTATATGCTGCATCTTCGATCTTGTTACTCATGCTGTCCCTCCACTTCCGTATCCTGCTCCGCAATATAACTTCGATATCCGTTTGGACGATCCAGCAATTCACGATGAGTCCCCGTATCTTCGACGCGTCCCTGCTGAATATAGATGACCTGATCCGCCCGTTCGATCAGCGATAATCGATGAGTAACTGCAATAACCGTTGTGCCTTTGTCAGCAGTGATTCGGGCAAAGAGATCATTCAATCGCTGCTCATGCCACGGGTCTTGGGATGACGTCGGTTCATCCAACAATAGAATATCCGGGTTCCTCAGCAGCGCTCTGGCTAGACTAATACGCTGAAGCTCACCACCCGACATCGTCCCGCCTTGCGGCTGAAGCTCTGTCCCATAGCCGAGCGATTGACGCATAATCGCGTCATGTGCATGCGTCATATGGGCCGCAACCTTTACTTGATCGGCAGATATCCCCTCTTGTCCAAAAACAATATTCTCTTCCACTGTACCTGTGAAAATAAAGGCTTGTTGCGGAACATATACCTGATTGACATGCGCTGTCTGAACTTTGTGCATATCCTTCAGTGAATTCTTCTGATTCATGACCTGGATCGAACCAGTAACAGGTGTATCTAATCCGGCTATTAATTTCAATAACGTGGTTTTCCCGCATCCACTTGGCCCTGTGATTACAGTAAGCCTTCCTTTCTTGGCCTCAAAAGAAATATCTGTTAACACTTCTTCTTGCTCCGCATACCTATAAGACACATGCTGCACGTTAATGCCAGCCAGTTTAGATTGTTTTTCAATTTCACCTGAACCCGGTTCGGATCGTACATATGTATTTGTACCGGTATTAGCAACCGTGTTCTTTCTCTCCAAATCCAGCACCTCAAAGATTCTGGATGCATGAGAAGCCGAACCAATAAAATCATTCCACAGCCCAGATAACGATTCAATCGGACGTGTTAACTGACTGCTTGCTACCAGAAAAGCTGCCAGTCCGCCTACATCCATATGTCCATTCAGGACCTGCATGCCGCCTAGATAGAGAATCAGAATCATGCCACCATACGTTGAGACCCGTCCGGCTACTTCCGAAAGTCGTTGTAACACAGATACGGACATCGTATGTCTGAACACCTGATCCATTCGATCTTTAAAATGATGGTGTACATAACCCGCCAGTCCGTAACTTCGGATCTCAACTGGGGCTTGGATGATTTCAGTCAGTATCTCATCTCTTGACGCTGCGCTGGCATTCAACTGATCATGCTGTCTTTGTAGACGTTTACCAAGTCCTACCGTTACAAGAGGATAGATCAATGTGAATGCAGTGATAGCCAACGACAGCGGCAAGTTCACCCAGCTGAAGTAAGCAAAGGCAAGAATCAGCTGAATGATATTTTTCGCGAGTTCAATGCCATGTTGGTTGATCCCCTTCTGTGCTTCCTTGGCTGAAGTCCAGACCCTAGAGGTTAGGTCACCTGTATGATAATGTGCCAGGTCACGTGTCTCTGTGTTGCTAAAGGATGAGAGCAGTAGAGACTGCACAGACAATAATGTCTTTTGCTGGAATAACGTCTCGACCCTCGTCATGAATGCGGTTACAATCAATCGTAATACTACAATGCTAACGCCTATGATCAACCCAGAGTAGAGTAACGAAAACTGTGCTTCAGTCGCGCCTTTGACCAGTCTTCGGATCGATTCCAAATAACCGACCTCAATCAGGGAGACCAGACATGCGGCGAAAAGTAACAGAATGATGAACATACGGTACTTGCCCGTTAGTGTCCATAATCGAGTTAACATGCCTAACGTTGTATAAGTTCTTTTGTCAGCAAACATGGATGCTTTCTCCAATCTTGTCATTAAATTATGTACTTGGTTATGATATCATCGGTGATAAGGAAAAAATGAACATTTATTGCTGTAAGTACTATTAGAAGTAGGGAGATTGATATGCAACACGATCTGTTAGACACACTGGATAAGCTATTTGACTACATAGAAGACCATATTCAAGACAAATTAACGCTGGATCATCTGGCATCTGTGACTCATATATCCAAATTCCACCTGCATCGCATGTTCAAACATGTAAGCGGACAATTGCCTGGAGAATACATTCGTTCACGCAAATTGGCACGCAGCCTGGAGCAATTGGTGAATCTGAACTGGAAGATTATCGATATCAGCGGACATTACGCTTTTGAACATGAACAATCCTACATCCGTGCTTTCAAACAAGCCTTCGGCATTACACCCCTGCAGTATCGCAAACAGGGAGCTGGAAACCTTGAATTCACAGCCCGCATGACTTCGTCCATGATCACAACGCTTCCATATGGATATATTTTCAAACCAACGTATGTACGAAAACCGGCTATGAAACTCATTGGGCAACGGTCCCACATTCGGTATGCAGATAACGAAGAGCACTATGAAGCCAATTCAGCAGGCAACGACTTTTTTGAAAAACACTTTCATTCGATTCCTAACGTGCTGCAACCCAACGTATATATCGGATTTACCAATGAAATTAACGAGGATTACAGTACATATCAGCCGTCTGTAGAGGTCACCAGTCTGGATCATATCCCTGAAGAACTGGACGGAATTGAGGTCCCGGCCAACCAGTATGCCGTATTCAAATTTGTCTGTGATTTCCATCCAAGTCTCATCAATATTGATCATCTGGACAGTGTCTGGACATTTATCGATGAATATTGGCAGAGCCATTCGGGGTACGAGAAGAGTGATCCCTACTATTTTGAAAAAATTGATGGCAGTCTGGCTCAGGACCACTACGGAGAGTTGGACATTTATATTCCTGCAAAGCAAATTTCACTGTAAGGTGCAATTGGAGGATCAACCTTATGGACTTAAATACTCAAGCTAATTCAAGTTCATCCCATACAGATTCTCGCAAACCTTGGATACGTAGACACCCTATTCTCACTACATTTACATTGTTGATTCTTGTACTGTTTGCCACTGTATTCCTGTATTTCTGGCTCCGTTCTTACTTCTCCACGTTTGACCGTTCTGAGAAAGGAGAATTAAGCTATTCCATGCCTTCACGTAATGGTGACTATACTGCCGAAATTTACGGTGTACCTTACGGTGGTGCGGCAGGCGGCGTTACAATCTGGGTCGATGTAAAGAAGACAAATGCACCTGAGGGTGCCACGGTAAAAACAATCTTTCGTGCCAAGCACCACGGAAATAACCATCTCGAATGGGAAAGTGAAAACACACTCCGGATTGAAAACTGGAATGAATATACGGATGAGACCATCACCCTCAACATCGATGAACGAAATATATGATGGATGGGGCTGGGCATGCAAGAGCTTACGGATGAAAGATCAGTCTGTGCGATGCCTAGCACCCGAAAAATAAAGAAACTTAACAGCTAATATGACGGCTCTGAACACTCAAGGTCTCATCTTGATGAGTAATCCTCACTGCACCGCATTGTCAAAAGTCCCAACGCTCTGTATGCCTTGTGAAAATTTCACCAAATGCTACTTTCATTACACCATGGCAGGAGATACACGCGGCAAGATAAGCATTAAAAGCCCCACTCACCGACTCTTTCGGTTGAGCGGGGCTGCTCTTGTTCTGCAAGTTATCGTTTATCAACTTATGCTTCATTGTGGTCTGCATAAGCTCAGTCACTACCAACTTCGTAGCTATCGGACTTTAAACATATGGCAGCATCATAATTTATCTATTATATCTATTCTACCTCTTAATCCTCTTCTGCTTCTGCTTCTGCTTCTGCTTCTGCTTCTGCTTCTGCTTCTGCTTCTGCTCGCAATTGTGGCTTACATTCTATTTCCACTCAACCCTTATTTTCACTGATCCGCCCTATCGCATCCTACCAGCAACGAATTAGTTTTTGTTGTTATTTCACTTCTACTTCAATCTATTCCCCCTATTTCCTAATCCCGCTTCAAACCCTTCTGTCCTCATCTGTCCCAGTTCGTCTCCCTACTTATGCGGTGACACTTCACCACGTTCTTCCCGCTCCTTCATCTCTTTGCGTACCACAACTTCGAGCTTCTGGCGATTCGCAAGCAATCCGGGATCGTTGGGCAAGTACTCACGGGCTTTGGTGTTATGCAGCAATGCCTGTTCCCAGTTGCCCAGATGAGCATAACAAAGGGATAAACGGGCATGTGGCAGCCATGTACGACAGGCCATAGGCACCGGGCGCAGACCCGGATCGCGGCTGCTCACGTCCACCGCCTGCATATACCAGTAGATCGCCGAGACCGGCTCCTGCCGCTCATGAAAACAGGACGCAATGGCACAGCAGAAGTCGGCATGTGGCAGATCATACTGGAACGACTGCAGCAATGCTCCGAGCTTACGGCCCGGCTCACCCAGTCGTTCATAACATTCCGCCAGCCGCGCGCAGGCAATCAGGCGATCCTCGCGGTAACCGCTTGGCTGCTCCAGCAGCTTCGCGTACCCGCGTGCCGCCGCCGCATAACGCTGGCGATCATAACATTCGCCTGCATAATAAAACAGCAGGCGACCTTGGGCTACGCCCTCTACGGCGATCCATTTGCGCAGAATGCGCACATTTCGCGCCGAATGATGTCCCGCTTCGCGGCGATGCGTGACGGCAATATCTGCCGTAATGACCTCGCCCCGCGGAAAGCTAAGCTGCTCGTGTAGCCGGCCATGCCAGCGGCACCCGGCATCCCGCTTGACCAAGCGAAGCCGTCGGTCCGTCACGAGCGGACTTCCCTCCGGGCCCTCGGCCAGCGTGTAGTTCAAGATCACAGCTGCCGTCTCCCCCTCGGACGGCAGCTGCTGCTTCAACACCGCAAGCTTCGCCCGTTCCGCAGGCAGCAGCACATCGTCCGCATCCAGCCACAGGATGTACTCCTGCGTAGCCTTGGCGAATGACTCATTCCGCGCAGCGGAAAAATCTTCCTTCCACTCATACGTGTAGACCTGGTCGGTATACTGCGCAGCGATGTCCATCGTACGATCCGATGAACCGGTATCCACAATGATGATTTCGTCCGCGATGCCGGCAACCGAATCAAGACAGCGCGCCAGCGTGCGTTCCTCGTTCTTCACAATCATGCACAGACTGATGGTGATCACGTTTTGAGCCCCTTCCTGTCGTACGCGTATTGCGAACTGTCGATCATGCAAGTTCCCCTATTTTCTAATTAACTCAAGTACATAGTTCCGGTGTACCTGCAGTAATTTTAATCTCTCAGGCACATGCCTTCTTATATCCTATCCTGTTACAATCGTATCCCATGTTACACTTCTCCACTCTCCTGACGGCGAAGCCGTTTCACCTGCTCCACCGCACTGTCCAGTGCCTTCTTGCGCTGCTTCATTACGCGGAGGTGCTGATGTTCCACCTCGGCAAAATGGACATGATCCAGTTCCATCCACTCCATCAATTGATCCAAAGTCGGCGACATATGCAGTTGTGTACTCCGCCGTTTGCGGGCCACGCAACATAGATATTTATGATGAACTTCAAGTTTCAAGACTTCAAAATACGGCATCAGGGTCATCGCCAGGCTTCCTGCATAGAAGGTCTGCTTGTGGTCATAGAACGGATGATATCCATACGGTACGGTCACAACCAGCGTCCCATCCTCTTGCAGCAGCCGATGAATCTGGACCAACAACGTCTCCGGATGAGCAAAATGTTCCAGTACTTCTCCAAGCAGCACAGTATCAAAGGTCGTCCGTACTTTCCATTGCGTAATATCCAGCATTCGAAAATCCACATTGTTCCTAACTGGCCTAGACTCTTTGGCAAGCTCAGCTTGCGCATATCGGACACTTTCTTCTTCCAAATCAATGCCAGTGACACGAAATCCTTCACGTGCCAGTAGAATGGACGTAATGCCCTGACTGCACCCGACATCCAGGATGCGTTTGCCTGTCGCCGCACGACACATCCAGTGGATACGTGTTCTCGTCGCTTCATGAGAATCCTCCGAATTGATCTCGCCGTAATAGCGTTCACTCACCCGGTCATGATTCGCCATAGGTTTCTCCCGTGTTTCCTCGCCGTACAGGCTGACCCAGCACCACAATATTTCCCCCGTGGCATCCGGCCGTTGCATTGCGTGTATCAAAAATCAGCTTTGCATGATCCGCCATCTCCTGATAATCGAATGCCGAATGATCCGTGGTGATGATCACCAGATCAGCTCCTGTCCACAATTCCGGTACAGCAGGCCGAGACTGGAGCATCGTACCGTCATCCTTCCGGAAGACAGGCACCATTGGATCGGTGAAAACCACATCTGCGCCCGCTACGCTCAGCAGCCGAAAAACGTCCAATGCTGGCGATTCGCGCAAGTCGTCAATATCTTTTTTATAAGCCATACCCGCCAGTACAACACGTGCTCCCCGCACAGATACACCATTCTGCTTCAGCAGCTCCGAGGCACGCTTCACTACTCTCTCTGGCATTTGCCGATTGGTTGCATCCGCCAGCTGGATGAATTGCAGCTCCGATCCCTGACGGTTTGCTGCCCAGGACAGATAGATCGGATCGATTGGGATACAATGTCCGCCGATACCGGGACCGGGATAGAAGGGCATATAACCAAACGGCTTGGTTGCCGCCGCATTCAGTACTTCCCAGATGTTTACACCCATCTGTTCACAGGCCGGGGTCAACTCATTCACGAGTGCAATATTGACACTACGAAATGTATTTTCGAACAATTTTGCCGTCTCCGCTACCGTTGTTGAACTAACCGGAACAACTTCGTTGAGGAATGAGCCGTAGAACTGTTTACCATAATTCAGACAAGCGGGTGTCGAACCACCAATAATCTTCGGGGTATTTTTCACACCATAATGAACACTGCCCGGATCTACCCGCTCCGGAGAATAACAGACGTAGAACTGTTCTCCAGCTCGCCAGCCGTTTGCCACTTCAATCGGTTGTTTCACGCGTTCTTCCGTTGTGCCCGGATAGGTCGTGCTTTCCAATATAACCAGGCTGCCTTCCTGCAAATACGGAGTTATGCCATCCACCGCGGCCGAGATATACGAGATATCCGGTTGATGATCGGCAGTCAGCGGAGTGGGCACACAGATCACGATGACATTCGCCTGTCTCACCGCTGCATAATCGGTGCTTGCCGTGAATAATCCAGCCTGCATAAGCGACTGCACAACATCATCTTCTATACCTATGACATACGAATTCCCGGCGTTCAGCTTAGCTACCTTGGAAGTATCGATGTCAATCCCGTGGACTTGATAACCGGCCTGTGCTATCTCTACAGCCATGGGTAAACCCACATAGCCTAGACCAATGACAACAGCTTTTAGGGAGCGGTCATTAATATGTTGTATAAGGTTACGTTGCTGTAACTCTTCATTACCTTCGTGCTGGTTGTGCTGATGATTTTCTTCCATACCTACCACCTCCAAACGCTCCGCCTCCCCTCAGTGGGCGTGTCTGAAAACTCCGAGCGAGTTTTGAGACACACCCTAATCGATATAGCCACCTGCACGCAAAAACCGGGCAATCGCTGGTTTGTTCATCATGGCACTGTCCGAGCGATACTCGGAGAAGTTCACACGTGGCAGACTGCTGTACTGATCCGTCAGGCTCTTGTCCTTGTGCTCCGGCAGGATGACATAATACTGCGCATCGTATTGGTACGTACGCGGCGCTTCAAAGGGCGAGATCAACACTTCATGCAATTTCTCGCCTGGACGTATTCCCGTCACCTTATAATCGAAGGATGGACGACCTGCCTGTTCCAACATGACGGATGCAAGTTCCGTCATCTTGCAAGCTTTCATTTTCATCACAAAAGTCTCTCCGCCCACGGCCGCCTCAGCCGCCTTAAGCAGTAAATGTATAGCTTCGGTACGCGTCAGGAAAAAACGGGTCATGCCTTTGTCCGTAATGGTCGGGCTTTTGCCTTCATCGATCTGACGCCGGAACAAAGGCACAACACTGCCGCTGGTTCCAAGCACATTGCCCCCGCGGATGCAGACAAACCGGGTACCTTCACTTAGCCAGTTGGCACGGATCATCATTTTTTCACCCAAAGCCTTGGTCATGCCATATACGTTAATCGGATCTACCGCCTTATCGGTGGACACATCGATGACTTTGGCAACCTGCATGCGTATCGCAGCCCGAATAATATTCTGCGTCCCGATTACATTGGTCTTGAACGCTTCATCAGGTTGGTCCTCGCAGACCGGAACGTGCTTCAGCGCAGCCAGATGGAAGAGCACATTCACACCTCTGCATGCATCTTCCACTGCCCGATAATCGCGGATATCCCCAATGATGAATCGCAGACGCGGATCATGGTTGAACTCTCGCTGCATCGCAATCTGGGCGTATTCATTACGTGACAGAAGGCGAATCTCAGCCGGGTCCTGCTCCAGCAGTACCTCAGTCAGCTTTTGACCCCAGGAGCCCGTTCCTCCAGTGATCAGAATCGTTTGTCCTTGAATCATGGATGAATCCCTCCCTGATCAGATCATGAATTCGCGTAGTACCTGTGCCATCTCATCCCGGCTTAACCGGTCTTTGGGCGGTACCTTTTTGGTTGAAGTATTGCTCGAATGCACGATGTTGACATAATTGCGCGGAGCAAGCAGCTCGTGCGGCAGTTCAATGACATTGCCATGTGTACCTCTGCCCGGAAGCTTGACCCGGTATCCTGCTGCGTATTCGGCTGTCTTATATAAGTAGACATAGAATTGCGGAGAACGGTGAAACGCTGGTGCCATCTCGTTATTCACACTGTCCCACAGATATCCGTTCTGGTTAATCAATGCCATCGTCTGCTGCTGCGGTTGAATATCGTAGAGTTGTTGAACAAAAGTTTTATGGTATAAATCATCCGAATCCAGACGGGCAATATAGAGCTGCTCCGTACCTTTGGCAAACGCCAAAATGGCACGCACACTCTCGATATTGGTTCCAAAACGAATATTGGAGGGAAGCGGCTCCTGACCCGCCAGAATCTCCTGCATTAATTCCCCGGATTCCTTGGACAACTTCACCACTGTGAGGAAATCCTGATTCGTCTGTGCCTTCAGGCAATGCAATGTGAACGTGCGGAAGATGCTCATCCGACGTTCCAGCCATTCCCGCGTCAATCGCTGCGGGTCCATCCCGTAATTGTTGAAGTTAATCTCAATCACAACTTTCCTGGACATAACATTCCTCCTCATGAACGCTGCAAATTCCGTTTACCGGATACAGACTGTTTTCATAGTTTTGATGCTGTCTTCCTACGAAGACCATCTTCTATCTATCTGATTGCTTACAAGCCACATCTCGCTTGTGAATCCAGCACTCTATATCGTATGAAACGTTGATAGAAGCGGTACCGACAGATGTACTAACTTTCATATAAATAGATTGATATACAACTGAAGATGACGCCCTTTGGGTCAAACGTACATATCGTTACGGTATTCGCAACATAGAATAGAACAGTTCAATTTTCAAAGGAGGCAACCCATCAATGAATTCGATCTATCTTGAAATGGAAGGTGTGCTTGATCAGCTCGAAGCGGCACTTCTGGAACACCGACCGCTGTCTCTTGTAAGAGTCGGTGATGGCGAGAATATCGTCATGTCTCAAGAAACCGTATGGCCTACGGAACAAGTCCTTCAGGAGCGTTGGGCCAAGAAAGCCAACCTAGGGCAAAAGGGACTTCGTCTTCCCAACCCGAAACTACGGGATGAAGTCGCCGCTTCCTTGCAACGTGCCGATATCGTGGGCATTCTTCCTCGTGGTGACAGCACCATCAATGCTCCCGATTATCTCAAAAGACCCCTGACCGACATGGTATTTGCACACTTTGGCATCTCTCCTCCACTGACTTGTCACGCCTGTGTCAATCGGGAACTGGCGCAGAACCCGCGTTTCTGGCAGATGCTTGCAGGCAAGCGTGTGTTACTCGTTACCCGTGAGATTGAGGAACTGCGTGTGATGCTCGAACGTGAGCCCTATAATCTAAACATTGTGACTGCCCTGCCCTTCGACAGCTATGATCAAATGGATGAAACGCTGCACTGGATTCAGAATAATCAACAGACCTTCGATGTCGCTCTCTTCTCCTGTGGCGTCAACGCGGTTATCCTTGCGGAGCGAACAGCCGCACTCGCAGGCAAAGTTGCTATCGATTTTGGCAAAGCCAACAACATCATTCTGAAAGGCCGTGCCAACTGATCATGGACAGTTCCAAACTTTAGATTCGTGATTTGTATTGAAACGTGCAGATGCTGTACGGCAAAAACCCCCGACTTCTTAAGCCGGGGGTTTCTTGCTGAGCGCTAGTCGAAACCTATCGCTGCATTGTCTTGCGTTTCTGGGGTATGAAGCGAACTCTGCCGTCAACGGAAGTGATGACGAAGCACTCTGCCTGTTATATTTCGCCTTTCACTACTAACCGGTGGCTGCAATACCATATAACATCTCCGGCCCGGTTCTTACTGCTGTGGACACCCCCGAGATGAACGAAGTATACACACTTTCCAATGCTGGTGGTGCAGCTAGATCCTGAGCTGTGAACGAATGAAATTCGGCACCTCCGTTCTGTCCAATCGTACCTTCAGCACGGTAGATGATATAGAAAGGATCATATAAAAAACCCCGCACAAGCTCCACAACAAAGGTATCTCCCAGTTCTCCCGTAACACCTACTGTCCCGTTCAACGTAATAATGGGATTCACCACACCCTGCGTCTGCAGACCAATGGTGCCGAAAGCTGTCGGGGATTCTGACAGTGACAAACCGGGCTGTCCTACGGTTGCCGAGTTCATCGAAGTTCTCATATCGAGAAACACGCCCATGAGTAACACCTCCAATGCTATGGGATACCCTATCCTATGAATCTCACTACTCTTATGATTGGATGTATAGCAGATTGTATGAACCTATTTTTATTTGTCGACTGTTAATGGTATATTGAACTGCATAACGAAAATGAACGGATCGTATGCACACAAGCGGTACAGGCTGTTCAGAAGGAGATTACTATTCATGAATAAACGCAAACGTCCAACAGGCAAGACATCGGCCTCGGCCAAGGGGAAATCTTATACAGGTTCATCTTCAGCACGGTCCGGCAAGTCCAACTTCTCATCTGCCAAAACATCAGGTGCTTCCGCATCTCGTAATACGGAGGAGAATAAGAAGCCAATAACCGCGAAATCATCGGGTGCACCCAAGAAAGCTGGAGGCAACAAACTCAAAAATGCCAGCGCATCCAAACGACCAGGTAATTCCTACTATCGCAAGCAGGAACCACCACGCCAGTACAAAGTGACCAAACCCGATGAACTGTTGAACTTCCTGTTGCAGCATTTGAAATCAGGACGGAACGCAGTGAAGTCCATTCTGGGTCGTGGACAGGTATCCGTGGATCAGAAGGTCGTAACCAAGTTTAATGAAGCGCTGACGCCAGGTCAGATTGTCTACATTCGAAAAGAAGGTGCAGTCGCTGCTCCGTCCTTAACGGGTATTAACATTTTGCATGAAGACGATGATATCATTGTGATCCGCAAGGAAGCCGGACTGTTGTCCATTGCCGCAGACAAGACAGATGACCTCACGGCTTATCGCCAACTGACAGAGCATGTACGCCGCACCAATCCGCTCAACCGGATCTTTGTTGTCCATCGTCTGGATCGGGATACATCGGGTGTGATGATGTTTGCCAAAAGTGAAGAGGTGCAGCAGAAGCTGCAAAACAACTGGAAAGAAAATGTGCAGGACCGCGTCTACGTTGCCCTTGTTGAAGGTTCAGTAGCCAAAGAAGAAGGCACCATCTCTTCTTGGTTGAAGGAAACCAAAACGCTGAAAATGTACTCCAGTTCTCGTCCGAATGATGGACAACATGCCATTACACATTACAAACGTCTGAAATCGAACCGTGAGTTCTCCTTGCTGGAAGTGCGTCTGGAGACAGGTCGTAAAAATCAGATTCGTGTGCATATGGAAGATCTCGGACATCCGATTGCCGGTGACAGAAAATACGGCGCACGCACAAGAGATCTTGGCCGTCTCGGACTTCATGCACGTATACTCTCGTTTATCCACCCTACAACGGATGAGTTAATGTCATTCGAAACGGATATTCCGAAGCCATTCCTGTATCCGTTCCGTGCAGAAACTCCACCTGTGAAATAACTGCACCACTAATGTGTGCATATATAGAAAATTCACTGATCAATTGATCATGCCTGAAAGGAGGAACGGACACTGAAAAACCTGTTGATCACCGGTTACCGGGCACATGAATTGCAGATTTTTGGACAGAAACATGAAGGTATTCCTTTTATCAAAAAAGCCATCTCCTCCCGACTCACTCCCCTTGTCGAGGATGGCCTGGAATGGGTGCTGACGCCGGGACAGTACGGTGTGGACCTGTGGGCCTGCGAAGTGGTGATTGATCTAAAGAAGACGTATCCACATCTGAAGCTGTCGATCATCACTGCCTTTCAGAACCCTGAGGAGCAATGGAAAGAAGACAAGCAGGAGTATTACCGTTCCATCCTCTCGGGTGTGGACTATTACGGTGCGATTAGCAATCAACCTTATATCGGGCCGTGGCAGTTCACTGCACGGGATGATCTGTTGCTCCGTAAAAGCGACGGTCTTCTGCTCGTCTATGATGAAGATGCCGGGGAAGGCAGTCCCCGTTTTGTGAAGGAAAAAGCCGTGAAGAAACAGCAGAACGAGGACTATACAATCATCAGTGTCACTTCAGAGGATATTCAATCTGTAGCTGAGGATGAGCGCATGAACGATATTATAGACTTTGACGATTCTTCATTCTGAAAAAATGTAGATCATCTGAAGTCCATTCATGCATAGCTTTCATCAGAGGGGAATCGTATTTTGAATGCCGTACATATGTTTTTTTTCGAGGCAGGTTGGGTATAAGTAGTATTATAACTGCGATGATATGTCGTATGGGATAAGGGGAACTGCAACCATGACAATTACGCCAGAGCAGCGCATTCAACTGCATGGATTTAACAACTTGACCAAGTCGCTCAGTTTTAATATGTACGATATTTGTTATACCAAAACCAAAGACGAACGCGAAGCTTACATTGAATATATTGATGAACAGTATAACGCCGCCCGGCTGAGTAAAATTCTGAACAATGTCTCTGACATCATCGGAGCCCACGTTCTTAATGTTGCCCAGCAGGATTACGTGCCTCAAGGTGCGAGTGTTACGATGCTTGTCTCGGAAGGTCCGATTGTGGAGATCCCTGAAGAATCACTCGATGAATCTCCCGGCCCTCTGCCAGATAACGTTGTCATGCAGCTGGATAAAAGCCATATCACTGTGCACACCTACCCTGAATTTCATCCCAGTGAAGGCATCAGTACCTTCCGTGCCGACATCGATGTCTCCACCTGCGGTGAGATCTCACCGCTTAAGGCGCTGAATTATCTGATCCACTCCTTTGATACGGACATTATGACGATGGATTACCGGGTGCGTGGTTTTACGCGGGATACAAGCGGACGCAAGCTGTTCATTGACCATGAGATCGGCTCGATTCAGAATTATATTCCGGACGAGATCAAGAGCAGCTTTGACATGATTGACGTGAACGTCTATCAGGAGAATATTTTTCACACCAAGTGTAAACTGAGGGAATTTGATCTCGATAATTATCTGTTTGGGTACACCAAGGATAAGCTCAGCAAGAAGGAACAACAGGAGATTACGGAGTGGCTGAAGCTGGAGATGGACGAGATCTATTACGGCAAAAATATTAATCGTCCCTCTTAAAGAGGTTGTTCAACGCTGATCCATAAGGGCAAAATCTAAGACAAGATTTCATGAAGGCAGGGTTCTTCTTATCGGGGAACCTCCAGCATGTGCTTGTCTTTTTCTTTGTTATGTTGACAGTGTGCAACTTTATTTCTTATTATAGAAGTAACTGTACAATCTACAGTGAAGGAGACTGAGCCCGTGATCGAAACGAATACGACAAGACGTAACGAATCACTGTTACAAGCGCTTACTGCACAACACAATGCCATCACCAATAACATTGCCAATGCAGACACACCCAACTACAAAAAGAAAACGGTAGAATTTCAGGAAGAGTTGAGACGTATCGTTGAAAATGGCAAAACAGATCAGCTCGCCATGAAGCGGACTCATAACAAACACTTCCCTGTCAGTGATCCCAATTCTTCCATCGTACAGTACCGAATTGTCGAGAACAACGAAACTACGATGAACAATAACAACAATAACGTTGACATTGACAAGGAAATGGCGGACCTTTCAGAGAACCAGCTCATGTATAACTACATGGTTGATCGGGTCAGTGGACATTACAAAAAAATGAAGAATTTATTGAATGATCTGAAATAATGAATGTACAAGCAGCCTGAAACGGCTGCTTTTTTTTATGGTTCTTTTCCACTGAGTATAGCTCGTTTGGTGCCATTTTTCGGTATCCGCTTCTGTTCGTAGTATAATGGGGAGAAACGATTGATTTCATATCGAATAAAAGAGGTGCAACATGTCTCCACGTCATTTAAATGGATTTCAAGGTTCCAAAGTCAGATTAGCGGCCCCATGCCCGGAAGATTGCATGCGTCTCTCCCGCTTCACAGACGATTATGAATACTTGCGCAACATGGATACCGATATCGCGATCCCGTTAACGCCGGATGAGACAGGGTCTTCCTCTGTCCGCCGAGACAACGGATTTGAATTTGCATTACGTACACTGGAGGGTAACCGATTCATTGGCTTCACAGCCCTGTACCGGATTGAATGGAACAATCGCTCTGCTCGTCTGGCCATTGGTATCGGCGAAGAAAATGATCGAGGTAAAGGCTACGGAAGCGACGCTCTGGCTCTGATTCTTCGATATGGATTCCACGAATTGAACCTGAACCGGATTGCGCTGGAAGTCATCGAATACAATGAAGCCGCGAGACGTGCGTACCTAAAAGCCGGATTCCGGGAAGAGGGTCGCCAGCGTTCAGCAGTTTTGCGGGATGGCATGCATTATGACCTGATCTCAATGAGTATCCTTGCTGAAGAATGGTCCGCACAGGCTGGGCTTCCCTTGTCATTCCAGTCTACTCGTACTCCTGAATCTGGGGATATAGTAGCGGGTGGTTTTTCACAACGTAATGGGAACGAACAAGCTGCGCTGCCTCTGTCGGAATTAAGTTCTGTTCCAAAAGGTGAATCTGAAATTTCACCTCGCATCGGCGTAGGTGCGGTCATCCTGAATGAACGGGGCGAAGTGCTTCTCGCCTGGCGGAATCGTCAACCCGAGCAATACACCTGGAGTATTCCCGGCGGGAAAGTAGATCCCTACGAATCACTGGAAACTGCCGTCATCCGTGAAATCAAGGAGGAAGTGAATCTGGATATCGCCATCGACAGTCTGCTCTGTACGGCGGAGACGATCCAGCCACAACATAAGGAACATTGGATATCCGTGCTCTATTCCACCAAGGTGATTGGCGGTCATGCTCGTAATCTGGAAGAAGGCGGAGCCATTGGTGAGATCGGTTGGTTCCCATTGAATGATCTGCCCTCTCCACTCGCCTGCTTTGCCGTACCTGGGCTGGAAGCTGCGAAGAAGTTATATAACCAGAATTAAGCTTGGAGGTGCTTGCAAATGTTGGAGATTCCTCTTCCTCGACCTGTACCCTTCATTCTGCATGAATCGAGTTCCCAATTCGATTGGAAAGGCAGCGGCTCGTTATCACTGAAAACATTCCGTAACGGAAAAACGCTCTATGAAGCGGGCCGCGGTCACTTCGCAGTTAATAATGAGAACTATCTGCTTCTGAATGAGGGTCAGGAATATAGTCTCCACATTGATTCATCTACTCCAGTTGAATCCTTCTGTATCTTCTTCCCTTCCGGTTATGTGGAAGAGATCGGACGGAATCTAATGACCAGTGATCTTCGTCTACTTGATGAGCCGTATAGTTATTCATCCTCTAACAAGATTGAGTGGGTAGAACGTACATATGCCATGGATAATCGGCTTGGCGCAGCTCTGAATGATTTGCGGAATTTGTACAGTCAAGACACACTGGATTCCTGGGCAATAGCGGAGCAGCTTCATCAGCTCGCTTTTCACATGCTGGATCTACACCGTAATGTTCAGCAAGAGATCAACGAACTGGATATGATCAGACGTTCAACCAGAGAAGAGTTGTACCGAAGAGTGTATATCGGGCATGAGTATATCTCCGCCTACTATGATCAGCCGTTAACGCTAGAACAGACTGCAGCGGCTGCACAACTATCCGTGAATCATTTTCTACGCAGTTATAAAAAGTTGTTTGGTACTTCACCCCATCGTTATCTGACCGAATGCAGACTATTGGCTGCGAAGCGGCTTTTGCTTGATTCGGACAGGTCTGTAACTAAAATCTGTTATGATGTGGGCTTCGAAAGCCTCGGTTCGTTCAGTTCATTATTCACTAGACGCTTCCATAGCTCTCCTTCCCAGCTGCGGGCAAAAAGGTGATTATGAAGAAGAACCTCTGAAGAGGAACATCTATAATTAAATTATCTCATCAGATGGAGGTATTCCTTATGAATCATGCAGAACAGATTAATCAACTATTTCAGGCTGCACAGTCTGGAGATGTGGCCAACCTGCAATTATTGCTCGCTTCTCACCCGGAACTCACCAATACTGAAAATCAGGATGGGTTAACTCCGCTGGGATATGCCTCTCATTATGGACAAGCAGAAGTAGTTCGTCTCCTTCTGGAGCATGGAGCAGATGTTAACACCCTTTCTCATTCAAAGATTTCCTTTATTCCGTCCAATACTGCACTACATGCCGCGCTTGCGGGAGAACGTTCGCCAGAAGTTATCCGCCTTTTACTCGAACATAGGGCATCCACAAGTATTCTGGACAGCGATGGACAATATGCATTGCACTCCGCAGCATTTCATACGGATCAGATCGAACTTATTGAGATGTTACTCCAGCATGGAGCTGATCCAAACGCGCTAAACTTAGCGGGCCAAACCGCACTGGATATTTCACTTGAGCGTGGTAACACGTCTACAGCTTCATGTCTGCTAGCAGCCGTTACAGCGCATCAGCAATAATGATTAGATAACGTGAGCAGTACCGCGAATAACCGTCAGGACTCTTTTTGGAGTACAAAGAGAAGGTCTGACGGTTATTTGTTGTCCTGTATGTTCTCATGCAAATACGTAGTTCAACTATTATAGAAATCAGGTACATACATATTTTTCTAAGAAAACAAGAACCGTTTGAAGCTTTACACGGTCTAATACTCAACATATCGATGAAAGGAGGAGCCATGTGACCCCTTCTCAGCTCACCATCGCCGCACAAAAAGGGGATGCCGAGGCTTTTGCAGCCTTAATGGAATTACATCAGAGCCAACTGTACCGTATCGCATATGCCTACCTGCATAACGAAGGTGATGCGCTCGAAGCGATTCAGGAATCAACGTTCAGGGCGTTCCATAAACTCAAAAAATTAAAAGAGCCCTCCTACTTTGGCACTTGGCTCATCCGCATACTGCTCAACTACTGTGCGGACGAACGCAAACGTAAAAGTCGGTTCAGTCCCGTCACCGAGATTATTGAATCCAGCAGTTGGGATCGTCCTGCGGACCCCGATCTTGCTGCCGCCGTATCCACCCTTGACCGGGATTGCAAACAGATTATTATCCTGAGTTATTTCGAAGGTTTCTCCTTAACTGAAGTTGCCGATATTCTCGACATCCCGACCGGAACTGTAAAATCCCGATTACATCGGGCACTCGGACAGCTCCGTGATCAACTTGAAACGAAAGGAGATGTATCCTGATGACGGATGAACAAAACTCATTCGACACATTGGAAGAACGTCTGAATGCTCGAAAGACGGAATACGAAACCATGCCTGTACCGGATGCCGCCTATCAGGCTGTTCAGTCCGGAATCCGCCAGGCTGCCCGCAAACGCAAGTCCCGGCTGCGCTGGTATATGAGTTCCATCTCGGCAGCGGCTCTCATCCTGCTGTTTACCGGATGTATCCGTGTCTCTCCCGCTTTTGCATCCTTCGTGGAGCAATTGCCCGGAATGGAGGGCATTGTGAGTATGATTCGCCAGGACAAAGGATTAATGATGGCCATCGATAAGTCCCTCTTACAGCAGGTCGGTGTCACCGACGAGCATGATGGTACTTCCTTGACCGTTGATGGCATTATCACAGACGAGTCACGTATGGTTATTTTCTACACGATGAAAGGCATGAAAGATTCCGAGAAATTCAACTATGACATTGATTTGCTGGATGAGAACGGTAAAGACCTTCCTGTTGCGTTTAGCTATTCCTCTCTTAATCCAGCTTCAGAAAGTGGAATTTATGAGGATAAAATCGATATCTCATTCATAGAATCTTTACCGCCACATGAGCTGACCGTTATATTTAAGGAACGAGGTAAGGAACCGAATAATAAGTGGAAAGTCACCTTCCCCGTGGATCACAGCTTAACAAAAGGCATGAAAAAAATCATTCCCGTAAACCAAACAATGACCGTGGACGGGCAGCGTATCCATGTGAAACAGGCCATTCTGTATCCCACTCGCCTTGTACTTGATATCGAATATGATCGGAACAATACCAAAACAATCTTTAACATTCGTGATCTGCACTTGGTAGATGAGCAAGGCCGAGCATGGCGAACAGATTCATCTTCTATCTCAGGCTCTGGAAGTTCCGTCTTTTTCGAAAGCATGTACTTCTCCACTCCGAAAAAACTGACTTTGCAAGGGTCTGGCCTTTCAGCGGTGGATAAGGAAGAACTGGTTATCAGCATTGATCCATCTTCAGGTGAAATACAAGGCGGCCCATCCAGTTTGAAATTGCTGCAAAGCACGGTCCAGGGCAAAAATCTGATCCTCGAGTTTTCAATTGCAGATGCTCAAAATGCTACTTCGGGGCTATCATTTACCAACATTGAGGACAGTAAAGGAAACCCTTTCGACATTAATGAAGTAGGCTGGAGCCCTTCCGTCTTTGAAGCAAGAGTTGTCATTAAAAATGGAGCCGCAGCCAAAGGAAATCTGACAATGGAAATATTCTCTTACCCTGATCAAATTCGCGCACCGTTCTCTATTGAAATTCCTGTGACTCCCTAAAGAAAATGTAACCGCCATAATTGCAAGCCACTCGACGTTGTCATGCACTATAATGAAAATATTAAACAGCTACATTAAATCGATATGTTCACAAGAAAGGGTGTTTCCACAATGAATAATCGTTCAATCCGTTATCCGCAACCACTCGCGCAAGGGGACATGATCGGTGTGGCAGCCCCCTCCAGCGGTGTAGGCGAATCCCTATACCACTATCTTGAGGAGAGCAAACGTAATATGGAGCGCCTTGGTTTTGGCGTGCTGGAAAGCCCGTCGCTCCGCCACAACACCAAATGTGTGAGTGCCTCCAAAGAGGAACGCGCCGAAGAAATGAATGAATTTTTCCGCAATCCAAATATTCAAGCGATTATCCCTCCATGGGGCGGGGAATTTCTGATGGATATCCTGCCCCTGCTGGATTGGGAAGCTTTGAAAACATTACCGCCCAAATGGGTCATGGGATATTCGGATATCAGTACGTTCTTGTTCGCCTATACCCTGATCACCGGAACAGCATCCGCACATGGCACCAATTATGTTGATCTAAGATCAAACGCCCTCGATCCCGTGACTGCGCGCTGGATTGATGTGTTACAGACCAAATACGGCGGACAGATCACACAATCGTCTTCCACACATTATCAATCGGCATGGAAACCGGAATCTCCTGGATTTAACCTGGATACACCTTCGCAATGGAAACAGCTCGGCCACTCGGAAGATGCAGATACCGCTGTGTCGTTCTCCGGTCGGCTGATCGGTGGCTGTATGGATACGATCTCCAGTCTGATTGGTACGCCGTATGCACCCGTCCAATCGTATTTGGATCAGTACTGTGCAGACGAAGGTACCATCTGGTATCTGGAAAGCTGTGAGATGAATGCGGGGGATATCTACCGTCATCTGTGGCAGATGAGACAGGCTGGCTGGTTTGCAGGTGTAAAAGGTTTCATGTTCGGCCGACCTGCGGGTTACTCCGATACAGCCGATTTCAATTTTACCGATGCCCTATCCTCTGCACTTGGGGATCTGGATGTACCTGTACTGTACGATGTGGATCTCGGCCATGTTCCGCCCCAGCTCACCTTTGTGAATGGAGCATTGGGCAAAGTCGCTTATGAAAATGGACGCGGGAGCCTTGAGATGGCGTTTGTGTAATCACCTTTTATAGGCAGATGCATACCTTGAAGTAAGAACTTATTTTGAGGAAGGGTTGTGCATCATGTCTGAATCCACATCCACGCCATCCGCGCGTGTCGTGTATCAAGCCAATCAACCGATGCTTCAATCCGTGCAAAGTGTGCGGAATATGCTTCATCATACAGCCCGGCAGCATATAGGCAAGAAGGTACACGTCCAGAATATCGATGGGCAAGTGTGGGAAGGTGTCATCATCAGTGCAGACCGGGGAATTTTGTATCTCCAGGTTACCCCGATGCACGGATATCCTGAACCGCGCGCCTTGTTTGGACCAACGATTTTGCCGCTTGTGCTGTATGAATTGTTGGTTATCACACTCTTGATGTAGGGGTATTGTACTTCCATATCCGAACCTGTTCCAAGAAGCTTCGCTCCTGAGATCTTCAAGTCTTGGGAACGAAGCTTTTTTATGGTCCCGGCCATGGTGCGGTATGATTCCTTGCGAGCGTGTGAAATATGATACAATGGTGTCGCACCACCCCATATCTCATATGAAACGGAGCTTGATCCGGTTGGAATACATACGTCATGATTCATCACCCGTATCACAAGCCGAGACGGGTATGATTGGCAGCAACCCTACTGAACAATCCCGCGTGATTGCAATCTGTCTGCTCGCAGGCAAAATCATGCTGCAAAGCGGTGGTGAAACCTACCGTGTGGAAGATACGATGAAACGTATGGCGGCTGCGCTGGGTTTACCCCATTCGCACAGTTACGTTGTTCCGACAGGCATTTTCTTCTCTGTTGATGCAACCGAACCCGCCAAGCTGATTCGTATCTCCGAGCGTACGACGGATCTGGACAAGGTGTCTGAGGTGAATGCAGTCTCCCGCCGCATTGGGCAAGGTGAGCTATCCGCTCAGGAAGCTCATGATCTGTTGGTACAGATCGAAGGCAAGCCCTCCTCCTATTCAACGGCGGTGCAGCTTACGGCCGCAGCGTTATCCAGTGGTTGTTTTACCATTATGTTTGGCGGGGGCTGGAGCGACTTTCTTCCGGCGTTAATCTGCGGGGGCATAGGTTATGCAGCCGTTATTGCCTTTCACAGGTTGGTGCGGGTCAAATTCTTTGCCGAGCTTACGGCATCCTTTGTTATTGGCTTACTCGCTTTTCTCCTGATCTACATGGGAGTAGGTCATGAACGGGACAAAATCATTATTGGTTCGGTTATGCCACTGGTTCCGGGGCTGCTGATTACCAATGCTGTACGCGATCTAATGGCCGGACATCTTGTCTCCGGATTATCCAAGGGAGCCGAGGCATTTCTGACCGCCTTTGCCATAGGTACCGGCATTGCAGTTGTATTTTCACTTTTTATGTAAGACGGAGGAATGCAGGATATGCTCCATTTTATTGAACAAGCCTTGACCAGTTTTGTCGCTTCAGCCGCGTTTGGGATCATCTTCAACGCACCACGGCGCATGCTGCTCCACGGTGGATTTGTCGGCATGATCGGCTGGATCATCTATATCGTGCTTGAATATGCAGCGGATGCGGTGCCTGCTACACTTGCAGCGACCATAGCCGTAGGTGTCATCAGCCAGGTATTCTCTCGCATGTTTCGCGCACCTGTCATCATCTTTAGCGTCGCAGGCATCATTCCTCTCGTTCCTGGTGGACTGGCGTATAATGCGATGCGAAGTTTTGTGCAAAATGACTACAGTGCCGCTATGGAGATGGCCGCCAAAGCACTCATGTTATCCGGAGCTATTGCCGTAGGCCTGGTGCTCTCCGAGGTATTAAACCAGATGATACGCCGAATTCCCGCCTCAATTCGGGAACAATCATCATCGAAATGATTATTCTTTTCATATATTCAACACACGTAAAGGCCCGTTAGCATACAGGATGATCTCTTGTATAGCAACGGGCCTTACGTGTCACTATCCTATAGAGCACTATAGTGCAGTGAGACAATCGAAGAAGTCTATTTACTTCACAAACGTATTTTTCACACGTACCGACTTTAGGAAATACGGGATAAAGATACAACATGTCAGAAGTGATCGTACGATCAACTGAAAAGCCGGAGTTGCATCAAGCACATGCTGTTCTCTTGGGATTTCATTGCGTGCAATCAGAATCCACGTCACGATGCTTATGATCACATTCATCAGGTACATCACCATCATCATACGTGGAAACTGTCTCTTCCGTTTATATAAAAGAATGAGATTCACGATAACGATTATCAATAGAATGGTACTGCTTATGAAACCAAACCACAGGAGTGGACGGATCATCTCCGTGTAAATCTGAGGATCGACACCACGGCCTACTTCCCATCTGGCAGGGTCCATGATGACATTCACCTGCGATACATCCGAGATGAGAAACACCAACGCAAACCAAAGACTGATCTGGATTAAAATGAGCCAGCCGCCTAATCCGGAGATGCCAGGCAGCTCTCCATCCGAATTCATGTGTCTATTGTTCATTTCATCCTCCTCATACCGAATATTAAACGTCTCCAGTAATAACCGCTTGTGCCTAAGTTCCACTTCGTTGCCTGGCCTCAAATATAATTCTGATCCGGGTATACCTTAGCATAATCTGTTGGCTATGCTTTTCCCTTACCTGTTCAAAGTATACCACCGAGGGATGAAACTGCGAAAATCATCATGATCTTCACGGACACGTTCGATCTTGGTCATCATCTCATGTGTCTCTTCCGGCTTCACCTGCTGAATCCACACCACAGAAGACACCAGCGCCATGGCCGTATACAGTGAATACAATCTCCAGAATAACTCATCCGGTTCATTGCCATCGAAATAACCCTGAATTTGACCTATGGAATATGGAATACTGATCTCCGAAGCAAACAAACCCAGCTTCAAAAATTCATGAATGGGATCACCTTGATCATAACGATTAAAATCAACCACTCCTGCGAGTTTATCCTGCTTAACGACGAGATTGCTCGGGTGAAAGTCATCATGCTGAAATCCATCTGGACGATTTTTCATCCAACCAAGATGGTCTGCAATAAACGTTAGAATAACATGATCCTCTTTCATCACGATAGGGCACTGTTTATAGCGCTCCACGTAACGTTGATGCTTGGTGCTCTTGCGTATGTACCATGATTCGATCTGTCCCTCCATCGGCAACTGGTGAATCAGCTGTAGCTGCACTCCTGCTTCCAAACCAACCGCCCACTGCTGCTGTTCATTCAGCTGAGGCAGTCTCTCGGAAGCATCTTCGCCTTCAATGTAGCTAAGAATCATATATCCGTTCTTCTCATCCAATCTACCTGTGCCCAACGTTGCTGGACACAGTACACCTAATTGTTGCATGCTCTGCAAATATTGATATTCCCTTTGCTTCATCCATTCCTCAGCAATATCATACACCCTCACCAGCACATGGCCTTGACCAGGGATAAACATTTTGAATTTAGTATCTGCTGAATAACCCTTCATAACAGGTTCAATCCGCGTGGCCTGACCAAGTTCAGGAATCTGTTTTAACCTGTCAATTAACGTATTGTCCATCGATGCATTCCATGTATCGTGTTGTTCCACGTCCCGAATCCTCCGTTATTTCACGTATGGCGTGTAGTATCGTCGGTCTATTCCCACTTTAACCCATGATATTTCCTATAACATGCTTATATGTATTCTATCCGTTTCTATTTAAAAAGTACTGATTCGGGTTCTTTGCCCGTCAGGGTCAGCATCGTATACAATTGTCCTCTGTGATGATATACATGCCCCATAATCTCAAGTAACCACTCCAGCCGACTATAGGAAGCTCCCCAGTACGAATCCGTCACATGTAATAACTCTTCCGTGTTAAACTGCCTGTACCGTTGGTATAGATACATCTGGTTATCAATCAAAGCCTGCTTGATCTCACCGAGCGAATGCGCCTGATTCTCTGCATAGAATTGAGCCATCTCTTCCTCCGATGCACCTTCGGAAATATAAACATCCGCTCGGCAGATCACAGACAGATGGGCTAGTAATTCTCCAACAGGCCGTTTACCTTCAATTGGAGTCAAAGCCAAATCTTCTTCCGACAACTGATCACATATATCAATCAACGATGTTACGGCCACGTCAATATGTTTGAACGCAGATTGAATCAACAGACACACTTCCTTTTTATCCCATTATACGGAACATATGATCGGTTATCAACCAAGATATCCCTCCTTAATTTATACCCCAAATCTATATAAATTGAACAAAATATTTACACAAAACGGAGAAGACAGAAAGGACCTGAAGAAGCGGAGCGTTCGCCTTTATCCCCGGATTTCCCCTTTATAAAAGGAATCAAAAAAAAATCTGGGGATAACAGCGATCGGAAGGTTGTTCTGTCATCGGAGTGTGCAGTGTAAATATTCTTTAGTTCAATTTATATAACAATCTACGAACAAAAAAGTCCTTCCTCCTTCTTATAGACGGGATTCAGGACATTTTGTTGCCTATTTGTTTTCAAATCTTTGCTCAACTTGAGTATAACGAACAATACGTTTGCTCGAATCGTCCAGCCTCCAAGTCAGACTTGCGAATGAAAAATTGCAGTTCCCCGCAATCCCACCATTGGAAACCAATAGCATCATGCGTATCTATCTTCAACAGCAGCAGCGTATCGGATAGTTCCTGCCATGTCCGATCCTCATCACCGCCGTAATGCTTGGTCAGCTTCTTCTCACACTCCTGCTCATTATAATCGTACTCTTCTCCCAGTGCGATCTGTAACAAGGCACGATGCTCGGCATCCGGATGCTGCCCGTCAGGATATCCAAACATCCCACCCCAATTCAGCGTACTTGGATGATTCCAACTCGACTCGAATTCAAGGTAACGGTCATACAGACTCACTTCCGCTTCGGCCTCATCGTTCTCAAGCCTCGGCGGCGAGAGCTCATTCAGCCCGTTGGAGTCAATATATGCATATGTAGGAAACTCAAGATTAGGCAGCACAGTCACCGAATGTGCAACAAACGGTGCTCCATCCAGCGCGGTATCACCCTCAGGTTCTCGCCTTATCAGGTTATGAGAACTTGGCTCAAAAATCACACGATGTTCAATGGGACAAGCAGATTCATCCGTGCCAATGAAAAAGTATAACATTCCACGTTCAGGCAAAGTCCCGCGCCCATCATTCGGCGTATACGGCGACAAATCCACCAGGTTCAGTTGGGCCAGGAAAGTCATTAGAACTCCTTCTTGTGTTACGGGCCATTCCATGCGACTTGGCAAATCCGGATGTCCACCCACACGTGAGTTTCCTGTTCTGCGATATTCGTCCAGTGTGGATACATCGAGGCGAATTCCCCAGCGGCTTGAAGACAGCAGCAGATCGGCAGCAACTCCCAAACCATATTCCTCAAGTGTTTTACGGGCTTTTCTGGTCAGACGTTCACATTGTTCTGGCTTAATCATATAGATCCTCCCCTTTTGACAATACACCTATGCTGAGACATATTCAGGTTCACACCTGTATATTCTTCCGCCCGGACGTCTTTCCCTGCTTCTATATAAATTGAACTTAAGAATATTTTACACTTACCACTCCGATGACAGAACAACCTTCCGATCGCTGTTATCCCCAGAATTTTTTAGATTCACCTTTGCAAAGGTAAAAATCCGGGGATAAAGGCGAACTCTTCGATTCTTCAGGTTCTTTCTGTCCTCTACGTTCTCGTGTAAATGTGCAGTCCAATTTATATAGAAAAAAGAGACTGACATTCCTTGTCAGTCTACTTCCTTAATTCTATATTCCATTTAACGATTTGGATCAGAAGACTTCTCCTGGTAAGCACGCATATGCTCCTCACCATCCAGGAATTCATGGGCCTGATGGGCTGCCATCACACCATGATAACTGATATCCAGACCCAAATCTTCCTCTTCTTCTGTCGAACGTACAGGCACAATTTTGCCAATCAACTTTAACCCGATCCAGGTCATGGCGAATCCCCAGATGACTAAGGCTGTAAGGCCAAGTGCTTGAACACCCAGCAACCTCCAGCCGCCGCCCATAAATAATCCACCATCCGTAGCAAACAGACCTACAGCAATCGTGCCCCACATTCCGGATGCAGCATGCACCGGGAAAGCACCAACTGGATCATCAATCTGCCGACGGTCCAGCCAGTTAGTGGCTGCCATCATCAATAGACCGGATACTGCCCCAATGAATATCGCTGCTACATCACCAACAAAAGCACAGCCTGCCGTAATGCCGACGAGTCCCGCGAGTGAACCGTTAATGACCGATGGCGCATCTGAACGATTGAAGCGGAATAACGTATACAACAACGTAACCGCACCACCCGAAGCCGCAGATAACATCGTAACAATCGCAATGTGACCAATTCTTACATCCGTCGCACTGAGTGTACTACCAGCATTGAAGCCAAACCAGCCGAACCATAACAGAAATGCACCTACAGATGCCAGTGGCAGATTGCTCGGGAGTGCAATGGCACTTACGCCAAGTGGCGTGTATTTGCCTTTACGCGGGCCAATAATAATCGCAGCCGCCAGTGCCGAGAATCCGCCGAGTGCATGGATAACAGCCGAACCGGCAAAGTCCTGCATCCCCAGCTGACTAAGCCAGCCGCCGCCCCATGCCCAGTGTCCACCAATTGGATAGATAATCGCCGTCATCAATATGATATACAACAGGTAGGCACGGAAGTTGATCCGCTCGGCTACCGCTCCTGAAACGATGGAAATAACAGCAATGGTAAAGGCAGCCTGGAACAACCAGAATGTCTCCAGAGATACCGGTACGTCCAGGTGAGACAAATCCCCATTCAGGAAAAATCCCGTTACTCCCGCAAAACCGCCAACGTCCGAACCATACATCAGTCCAAAACCGATAGCATAGAACAGCAACGTTCCAATCGTAATGTCAGCAAAAACCTTCATAATAATGTTCACACTATTTTTATAACGCACAAAGCCAGCCTCGAGCAGGGCGAATCCACCCTCCATCAATAAAATCATCGCTGCACTCAGTACGACCCAGACCGTATCAATCCCGGTGCTTAACGTCTCCAAAGTCATGTTTATACATCCTCCGTTTCACTAAGCTGTCTGAGTTCACGGATTGTATCGGGCGCAAGCTCAATCTCGTCCCGCTCAATGCTGTCCGGATGCTTAATTCGTTCTGCGATCTGATCCAATTCACGTATGCGTCTGCGAATCTGTTCCATCTTGCGAAAACGTTCCTTCACCTGCACCATATACTCTACCGCCTGATGATGGGATGCTGGGCGGCCCGCAAACCATTTGCGTACGGGCGACAACGATTGATAAGCAACCTCTTCCGCTCGACGCTTCTGTTCGAACTGTTCGATCTTCTGCTTGAGCGTTTGGATCTCATTTTCTTTTTTGACCTTCAGCCGTTCGATAAGGTACAATAAATCGGACGATGATATTTGCAATGCTGTATGGTGATACACCTCGTCGATTACTAACATATCATGTCAGGACTCCTTACATATCAAGTTACTTGTACCGATTATAGTTTGCCGGGGTCTGCCCGTCAATCTTTTTTTGGACTTGGGATGGATTTAAATGAACCGTTCATGGAGAACGGCTTTTTTTATTTGGCACAAATCACATCTAACAAAGGCTAATCTTGCCTAGGTTCGCATTCACTCTTTCCATTCTCAATGCTTCAAGAATAAGCATCCACATTTTGGGTAATGAACATACACAGACTACCCGCATCATAGAACCCGTATATAAGGAGAGGATTGCACGATGTTTACTCGTAATGACAATATACGCAACCAAATTTGGGAAGCCATCTCAGGACTCGAAGAAGAACAATTGAACCGAAAATCTTCACCCGAACAGTGGAGTATTATGCAAGTACTACGTCATCTGAATCTGATGGAAAATGTCATTGGAAAACAAGCCCGCCTGGCCCTCGAGAAGGAACAGACGGTGTCTGTGGACAAAAAACCATATGAATTATCGTTGGACCGCAGCCGCTCCGTAGAGGCACCACCCCATCTTCAGCCTCCAGCAGCGCCCGAAGCACTTGCAGACGTACGCAATGATCTGGACGAATCTCACCAATCGTTAAATAACTTTGCATTGGATCATGATCCTGACCTGCTGCGCAGCAAGTCCTTTCCTCATCCCGTATTTGGTGAGATGGATCTAACCCAATGGATTGACTTTACAAGTTATCATGAGGAACGTCATCTGGGACAGATCCAAGAGATCAAACAGCAGCTTGGCGTATAAACACAACCTTACTTTCACATAGCAAAGAATATAGTTGAACGACAAAAAACCTCCAATCCTATTAATTTAGGTTGAAGGTTTTCAATGTTCTTATCCTACGAATAAGAACGACACTTATATTTTTTTGCCCAAAATCGCCAGATCTCTATTCACACCATCCAGTACGGCAACTTCGGGATAATATCCCCACTGTTCAAAACCATGCTTGCGCAATAACCCCAGACTCGGTTCGTTATGCCCAAAGACAAATCCGAGAATGGTCGTAATCCCAAGTGCAGGACACGCCTCAAATACCGTTTCAAGCAAACGTCCGCCAGCCCCAATTCCGCGGCATTGCTGATCGACGTATACACTGACTTCCACCGTTCCGTTATACGCAGGGCGTCCATAGAACGAGCTGAGACTTGCCCAAGCTACCACCTGTCCTGCTTGCTTCATCACCCAAAGCGGACGATGATCGGGTGTATGTTCCTCGAACCAAGGCAAACGTTGCTCCACCGTCACCGGCTCCAAATCCGCTGTTGCCATACGGCCCTCAATGGTAGAATTATAAATTTCCACAATCCTCGGCAAGTCCTCCAGGCGCGCATATTCAATCTGCACATCTTCCAGTTTCATCACTATTCCTCCATCATTCCAGATCGTTCTATTATCATAGAGGATATTATAATGGAAAATAGAAGCCTTCGTCACCTCTAACATTCTGACAGAGAATTACTCCATCATTACTCTGGAAGTCCCTGAATTGTGTTCCCACGAGTTAACTGCTGAGTCTGGTCTGCCCAACGAATGTTAATTGAGCGAGATGTGAACAGATCCGGGCCATCCGACACCTGGAAATGCAGATGAGCTTCACTGGAGTTCCCCGAATTACCAAGCTCACCGATAGGGTCTCCCTGCTTGAGCTTATCTCCTTTTTTGACCGAAACAGTACCTTCCTTGATGTGTCCTGTGATGCTGTATTCATTGTTGCCATGGTCGATCACCACATAATTCCCCGCTGGCTCTTCGGGATTCATGACGCCGGGTATATTGTCTGGTATGTCATTTTTGGTATCGACAACTGTTCCGTCCGCAGCAGCATAGAGTGGTTGACCAAAAGCATGGTAGTTTGCGTTCACCTTGGCATCCCCGTTATAGCTAAAACCTTCTTTTGAACGAATGATATCCAGCGCATAGCGCTGTGTTTCATGCTCATAATGATAGTTCGACATCACATCGTTACCTCCCCAGAACACATACCATTCACCCTTTAAAGGGAAATGGAATTCAGTTTTGGTGAACTTTTGATCTGTATTCTTATGGGTTTCCAGCGGCTGGATCAACAGACCATCAATCTGATTGGCCTCGGTAAAATAGGCTCGAATCCCTTTTGTCCCTGTTTGATCCTTCCAGGCGAACTCGGTCAGATTGTTCATCTCAGCTGCGAACACTTGATCCAGGGAAGTTACTCCTTCCAGGAACTCGTCAGCAGACGTTTTAAGATTTTCAAGTGTGATCGCTTCCTTCATTTGAGGACTCAACTGACGGTAAATATCTTCACTGGAACCCTTCATGAGGGTATCAACAAAATTGTCGGGTGTAACCATTGCAGTTCCTGCTGAAGCAGAATCCTGTTCCTGATGAGTGTTCTCACCCTCTTTATTTGTATTGGATGCCTGTTCGGCTGACTGCTGCTCCGCCTGGTCGGAAGTAATGGAGTTGCTGTTGCCGCAAGCAGACAATATCACGCAAGCTCCAAGGGTAATCGCAAGCACCTTCCACCCCCTTTTATTCTGCAATTTCAATTGTGTATTTTGTTTTGATTTCAGATGACCTTCTCTGTTCATTCTCAACATCCCTTTCCGTTAATCGTTATACTTTCCAGTTAAGTGTACAGAATGAGTCTTATCCTTCGTCTAACCCCATCTTACATGTAGTTAAACTTGCAACGCCTTTTGAGGCTGCATAATTAAGATTCCGTTAAGATAGCTCATACACTATACAGCCTTCTTGGATGGTATGATTAGCAATACACACAACGGAAGGATCAGGAGGTCATTTTTAAACTATGGATAACGTCTCATTACTGCTTGTGGATGATGAACAGGCTATTCTGCATATGCTCAAAACCGTTCTGCTCAAAGAGCAGTTTCTCGATATTGATACCGTTACAACAGGCGAAGCTGCCATTGAGGCATGCAACAACAAGACGTATCATTGCATCGTGCTCGACATCATGCTTCCTGGCAAAAGCGGACTGGAAATCTGTCCTTTTCTACGGCAGGTCACCGATGCTCCCATCCTGTTTCTGACGGCCAAAACAACGGATTATGACAAATTAACCGGGTTCGCCGTTGGGGGCGACGATTATGTTGCCAAACCCTTTAATCCTCTGGAAGTGGTTGCTCGAATTAAATCATTACTGAAGCGTTATTTACCTTCTAAAACCGCAGCGATCTCGGATCACAACCCATCTAACGTAAATACGTCATCTCGCTGCACATCGGAAGGCGTGTACGATTTTGGACGATTCCAGGTACTGGAGTGGGCTGGTGAACTTCGGGTTGAAGGTGAGCCCGTACCCTGTCCGGCACTTGTGTTTCAACTGCTACTCTTTTTCTGCAAACATCCCAATCGAATCTTCACCAAATCAGACCTCTATGAGCGAGTCTGGGGCTCTGAAGCCATTAGTGATGATAATACCGTGATGGTTCATATTCACCGCATTCGGGAGCGCATTGAAGCCGATCCTTCCAATCCGGTGTTTCTCGTCAACGTCCGGGGTCTGGGTTACAAACTGATTCAGCCGGAACATGTGTCACGCCCATGAGTATTCGTCGCAGGTTAATGACCCGGTTTATCGGGATGCTTGCCGGTGCAGTTGTTCTTATCATCCTGCTTGGGTCTGTAGCCACTTACTGGGTCGTACAAAAGGTAAATGAAGTGAATCTGGTAGATGATTTTGCTGCCAACGGTCTGGACCAATTAATTAATACAGCAGAGATCATGCCGGATGATACCATCCGATATGACCCCGAATTGCTGAAGCAAGTAGATAAATATCAAGGCTGGCTGCAAGTTCTGGATGAACAAGGTTACGCCATAGATGCATACCACACCCCGGCCGATGTTCCTACTCACTATAAACCGGGAGAATTGATTGCATACTGGGAAAGCCAAAAGCCCTTCCCTTATCAGATCGTCATGCTAATCCGGGAGAAAAACGGGAAGGAATTCACCTTGTTATATGGTGAGAGTAACCCGGCCAAGTCCTTAATGAATAAGATTCGTTCAGACCTTGCTTTCACCAACGGGAAGCTTGATCTTAAGACCGACCAACAGGAGGCCCTCCGTGCCGCCAATGCTTATCTTCAAGTATTGGACGCGTCAGGACGCGAGCTCTCCTCCTATAACAAACCGGACATGGGCGTACCTAGCGAATACACCATTCAGGAACTTGTTCTGCAAGTTCGCTATCCGAGTCGATCAGGTATGTCTGTTGCAACGTGGTACGACGAACAAAATGAAACTACCTGGCTGATTAGCATCCCTGGTGATCCAGCGGTGAACAGTGATCAGAACCCCTACAATTTTATTCTGGAACCGGCATTGGTTGTATTGATTGTATCCATCATCATTCTGCTCATCTTGCTTGCCTTCTGGTATGCCAATCGATTCGGCTCACCCATGCTGCATATGCTCCAATGGTTACAGCGTCTGGAGCGAGGGCATTACGAGGAACCCACCGGAGCTTTAGGAGTGCCTCGCAGTCAGCGTCGTAACGGAAAATGGAAACGGAAATATCACGTGTATGCTGAGGTGCTCCGCTCCATGCAGGCCTTGTCTCACACATTGAAACAAGATGAAGAACTTCGGAAACAGACCGATTCTCTGCGGGAGGAGTGGATTGCTGGCATAACACATGACCTGAAGACACCCCTCTCCTCCATTCAGGGATATGCTCATATGCTTGAGGCGGATAAGTATAGCTGGACCGCGGAGGAAGTCAGGGAATTCGCAGGCATAATGCTCGATAAGTCCATGTATATGGACAGGCTTGTCAACGACCTTGCCATGACCTATCGATTACGCAGTGGAGGATATCAACCTGTAGTGGAAGAGACAGACGTAAATACGTTGCTCGGTGATCTGATCCAGCGCGCCGAACGGAATCCGGCATATGGGGAAGGTCGCATCCTATTCCAACCATCCGAAGTGCCTGTGTATGGATTTGTCCATATTCCGTCGTTTGAACGAATTGTGGATAATCTGACTGCCAATGCCCTTCTTCATAATCCACCCGAGTCCATCCTGGTTGTCAGTGTGCATTCTGGTAAGCAGGTAGATGAATTCAGCATTCAATTTGCCGATAATGGACGAGGCATGGACCCCGAGACGGTATGGAAGTTATTTGAACGATACTATCGCGGTACAGATACTGGTACATCGGACGTTGGATCAGGGCTGGGCATGGCGGTAACCAAAGGTTTGATTGAAGCCATGAATGGTCGTATTGAGGTACAGTCCACCCCTGGTGAAGGAACGATCATTCGCTTAATATGGGATGGGCCGTCCGAAACCAATTAAAAAGTTCCGCTTGACCTTTCCATTTTCAGTCTATATAATCGACACTCAATAACACCTGTTCCAATATATTAATATTGAATGCAACACATTTCAGAATAATTTGAATGAGTTGATCTAACATATTTGGCGATGACCAGAGACATGATTTCGTTTGCGTGCTGCCCAGAGAGAGAGGGGATTGGTGAAACCTTCTTCAGCGAACGGACCGGAATTACCCCTCTGCAGCCGTGACCTCGAACCTCAGCATTTCGAACTTCCCTCGGATGTTTGGCTTGCTGCCAGTAGAGTTCACCGCCTGATCCCCGATAACGGATTCCAATGAGGGTTATGATGTTTTCTGTTCCGGCGGCTGGCCGAGAGCAGGGTGCACCATAACCAAAATTAGGGTGGAACCACGAGCCAAGCGCACTCGTCCCTTTTCCGGGACGGGTGTTTTTTGCGCTTTCATTTTAAGAAATGGAGAGTGGTTCACATGAGCAAACAAGAAAACAGTAACTCAGTAAGCAACAAATCAGGTAACGAAATTAACAACCAAGCAAATGATCTTCAACCATCCAGTCATTCCATTGAGGTCCATCTGCAAGGTGGCGCGATACGTTCTTACGAAGCAGGCATCACTGTAGGTGCGGTTGCCTCATCTATCAGCACAAGCCTGGGAAAACAGGCTATTGGCGGTATTGTAGATGGTCAAAATGTCGATCTCGATTGGGTGCTCAAGCAAGATTGCGAACTTGTTATCGTTACTTTGGACAGTGCGGAAGGTCTATATCGTTATCGTCACAGCGCAGCACATGTGCTCGCACAGGCACTCAAACGCATCTACGGTGCAGAACAAGTGAAACTGGGTATCGGCCCAGTCATTGAAGATGGATTCTATTACGATGTTGATCTGGAGCATGCCTTGTCCATCGGTGATTTGGCTGCCATCGAGCGGGAAATGAACAAAATCATTCAGGAGAATGAAAAGATCAGTCGACGGGTCGTTAGCCGGGAGGAAGCCCTCCGTATCTTCGGAGAAATCCAGGACCCCTACAAGCTTGAACTCATTCAGGATTTGCCAGAGGACGCCGAACTTTCAATCTATGATCAAGGAGAGTTCTTCGATCTGTGTCGCGGTCCCCATCTTCCATCCACTGGTCGAATCAAAGCGTTCAAGCTGTTAAATGTGGCTGGTGCGTACTGGCGGGGTAACTCGGATAATAAGATGCTGCAACGCATCTACGGCACTGCTTTCCCGAACAAAGCCCAACTGGATGAACATCTGCACATGCTTGAAGAAGCGAAGAAACGGGATCACCGTAAACTTGGCAAAGAGCTTGAACTGTTCATGTTCTCCGAAGAAGCGCCCGGCATGCCCTTTTATCTGCCCAAAGGCATGACTGTTCGCACTGAACTGGAGCAATTCTCGCGTGAGCTGCAATTACAGGAAGGTTATCAGGAGGTTCGGACTCCTCTCATGATGAACAACCGGCTGTGGGAGCAATCCGGCCATTGGGAGCATTACAAGGACAACATGTATTTCTCGGAAGTGGACGATGCTACTTTTGCACTGAAACCGATGAACTGTCCTGGGCACATGCTGATCTTCAAAAACACACTTCATTCCTATCGCGAATTACCCATTCGCATGATGGAATTTGGTCAGGTTCACCGCCATGAATTCTCAGGTGCCCTGAACGGTATGATGCGTGTGCGGACATTCTGCCAGGATGATGCCCATCTATACGTCATGCCAGAGCAGATCGAGGACGAGATTAATCAGGCGATCTCACTGATCGGACGTATGTACAACATCTTTGGGTTCGAATATAAGATTGAATTGTCCACTCGCCCGGAAGATTCCATGGGATCGGAAGAACTGTGGGATCAAGCTGAAAGAGCTTTGCAGAATGTACTAGATCGTCGAGGCGTGGAGTATCGCATTAACGAAGGAGACGGTGCCTTTTATGGACCAAAAATTGACTTTCATATCCTCGATGCGCTGAAACGCAGCTGGCAGTGCGGAACAATCCAGCTTGATTTTCAAATGCCGGAGAAGTTCGACCTCACTTACATTGGAGAAGATAGTCTGAAACACCGTCCTGTCGTGATCCATCGTGCCATCTACGGTTCCATCGATCGTTTCATCGGCATCCTGACTGAACATTACGCAGGAGCGTTCCCACTCTGGCTTGCACCTGTACAAGTGAAACTCCTACCTGTATCGGATCATTATGTAGACTATGCGCTCCAAGTACAGAACCAACTCCGGGCTGCGGGCATTCGGGTAGAAACAGATCTGCGGAGCGAGAAGCTCGGGTACAAAATCCGTGAAGCCCAGATGGAAAAAGTGCCTTATTCGCTCGTACTTGGTGAGAATGAGAAAAATGCCTCATCCGCCTCTGTCCGTGCATACGGTCAGGGAGATCAAGGCATCCAACGTATTGAAGCTGTTATTGAAATGATCCAACAAGCTGTGAAGGCAAAAGTATAAAAGATGTAACGACTCTATTCATGGGTCACTCATCAGCTTGTGCTGAATTACAACTTCTCGTCAGGCTTTAGCCCAACCTGTTCTTCGCTCCATGTCCAGAAACGCTCAGCTGAAGCATCATCAACGGCATGTTTCTTCAGCTGCTGCTCTTTCTGTTGATAGAAGTAACGCCCGGTGATGCCGACGACTTCAGGGCTTGTGGCCAGATAAACAGCCGTTCGCGCCCCTTCTTCAGGGGACAGAAAGAATGGAAGTTTACCTGCAAAAGCCATAATACGTGTGCCAAATCCGGTATTACGATCTACGCCAATACTCGTTCCCACCGCACCAGGGTGTAGACAGTTCACTGTGACAGACGTACCTGACAGTTTGCGAGCCAGTGTACGAGTGAAGAGCACGTTCGCCAATTTGGATTGGGCGTAACTTTTGATCGGATTATAACCTTTGTGCAGATGTGGATCTTCGAAGTGGATTTTGCCGGCCTTGTAAGCACCTGACGAAACGTTCACAACCCGTCCCTGCTTCGCGGCTTTCAGAGGTTCTATCAAAAGTAAGGTCAGCAGGAAATGCCCCAGATGGTTAATCCCGATACTTTGTTCGAACCCATCTGAGGTTTCCTTCCGCTTAACCATCACTACCCCTGCATTATTAACCAGAACGTCAAGGCGATCATGACGCTCGCGGAATGTGCGGGCAAACTGGCGTATACTTTCGAGTGAACCCAGGTCACACAACATCAATTCAATCGCAGAAGAGCCGGACTGACGCACAGCTTCCTGAAGAGCCTCTTGTCCGCGCTTCTCACTGCGGCATGCCATGATTACGCGATATCCTTGTCTTGCAAGTTCAATGGTGGTTGCCAACCCCATACCTGAGTTAGCTCCTGTTACAATGGCTGTCTGATTGGACATGAGGTACTTCCCTTCTGAACCTGAGGTTCCGAAATTAGAGGCGCGACGACGGACAATATGAGATAATGATAGGATCACATCTCGGTTTTCATGGGAGGACAAGTATGCTGACCAAAGAAGATTTTAAAAAAGTAAAAAAACAAGCCAAACTTGAAATCGCACTACTCGAACAGGAATATCAGGAAATCTTGCAGAACGTTGACTCTACGCTGTATGAAAAATACGGTATTTTGGACAAAGAAGAAACACGTGATCTCACCCGAAAACGCAAAAACCGAAGATATGCTTCACTCGTCATCGAACTATGCGCCATTACTGAACAAATGTTACATCAACTGTACAGAGACGTATATCAGAAAAAGTTTAATTCGACCCAGCTGATGAAAACTCCTGCCTACCGTGCACGCTCCAACATGGAGATTATTCAGTCCGAACTGAGTAAAGAGTTCATTGCTCTGGAATCCGAAAAGGAACACTTCGCTGAAGCCCTTAGCCTGGTGTTTCAGACGAGGAATAAACTTGTTCATGATAACTTCTCATTTGTCACCATCGTTAAGGATGGCAGTAATGAGGAAGAAACGTTCGAAGCGCTGCTCCATACCGTAAAAAAATATAGAAAACACTTGAAATATAATCGCCCTGAATAACAACAATCATCGCTTAAAAAGAAAAGGAGGTGTACCGGACTACGGTCCGGATAACCATGAGCCATCCATCAACTTCGATTACTGTGCTAAATCTCCAGATTCCCACACCTTCCGGGAACAGCCCCATCTTCCCCGTCATGCTTCGTGATAAAGATGGCGTTACCCTGGTGGATACAGGCATGATTGGACAATTCGCTGAACTTCAATCCGCATTGGAACAAGAGGGCGTACAGCTCTCGGACGTCAAACGTGTGATTATTACTCATCAGGACATCGATCATATCGGTAACTTGGGTGCTCTTCTGGATGCCATCCCTGATCTGGAAATCTGGGCACATGCCGATGAGATTCCATATCTAACAGGTGAGAAACCTTTGATCAAATTCACGCCTGAACGTCGTGCTCTGCTGCCCGCGCCCGTTTTGGCACTGGCAGACCAACTGCTCTTACAGCTGCCTGAAGTGAACATCAGCAGAACTCTGGCGGACGGAGACTTGTTACCCCTTCAAGGTGGTACACAGGTCATTCATACACCGGGACATACACCAGGTCATATCTGCCTGTATTTCGGGGAGCAACAGTTCCTGCTCGCTGCCGATGAACTTCGTGTGGTCGATGATGAACTGGTTGGCCCTGCACCACAAGCGACACCGGACATGCCTGAAGCGCTGCGAAGCCTGAAGAAACTGACCAACCTTAAGCTCAATAAAGTCCTCTGTTATCACGGTGGAGAGTACATGAATGACCCGGCTCAGCGAATTGCCACTCTTGCAGAGAGCGCAGAGTAGTAAAGAACGCGGACTGGTGAGTGTTTTTGGAACGATAACGCTTCCTATTAACGCTGGTTCTCTTCGTGGGCATTGTGCGTTGTAGCTCATTCAAGATTAGGATGACACATACATTACAATCAAGGAGCTGTCCCATAAGTCATGAATTTGACGGGGACAGCTCCTTTGATTAATTAACCATGTGCATCTACTACTGCACTGGTGTTGTTTGTAACGAATCTCAGACTACGAACGCCACCAAACCTCTATTCAAGGTGCGTCAGGTTCGTTAGAAAAATTTTATTGAATGCGATTCAGATTCAGGGCACTTCAGGGCTTTGACTCAAGTTGAGTGGTAACCGTTCGTTTTAAACTTACTTCATCCTCACCCTTACGGGGATACCAATCCGGTTCGACACTGTCCTGCAACACTGATTTTATCTCCCCTGACTCCAGACTTAACTCTCTGGAGTAAGCACTATCAGCTTGTCATCTCCATCTCGTGGCGATCCTCGTCCATCCCGATTGTTCGTAAGCACATATAACTTCCCGTCCTCGCCAGCACTCACATTGCGAATTCGACCCCATTCATCTTCGAAGAGGGGTTCCACCTTCTTCACCTGTGTGCCATCTTCCGAAAGAGTAACCTTCAGCAACTGCTCTCCACGCAGATTCGCAGCAATCAGAGATCCAGCCCAAGGACCTTCTTCTACAAAAGCTACACCAGACGGCGCCCATGTATCATTCCCACTATGTGCAAGCGGAGCCTGATATGCGTCGTTGCCATCGTCGTCTCCCTCCACCTCAGGCCAGCCATAATTCTCTCCAGCTACAATCCGGTTAATCTCATCGTGATTCCGCTGCCCATGCTCGGTAGAATACAGATAACCGTTGTCCGGGTTCCATGCCAGTCCCTGTGCGTTGCGGTGTCCCATACTGTATACAGGTGAATTCGGCCATGGGTTGTCTGCCGGGATCGATCCGTCGAGACCAATCCGCAATATTTTACCGCCAAGGCTATCTTTGTTCTGTGACAGTTCCGGTTCATAACGCTCACCTGTCGTGATATAGAGCAACTTGTCCGGGCCAATTTTGATCCGCCCACCGTTATGATTTGTTCCGCCTGGAATGTTACCAAGCAGCTCTTGATCTATGACCGCTTTGCCATCATTCACCTTGAGACGTAATACTCGATTGGCAATGTCGTCGCCTTCCAGATAGGAGTGATATGCATACAGATAACCGTTATCCTCGAAGTCCGGATCAGCCGCAAGACCCAACAGACCTCCTTCACCTTCTTCATTAAACGGGGCTGAGAATTCAATCAGTGGTTCAGGAGCAAGTTTTCCATCCTCAATGACCCGAATCGCACCAGGGCGTTCCGTTACAAACATCCGACCATCAGGCACACTCACAATCTCCCATGGTGCATTCAATCCTTCAACCAGAACAGAAGCCTGATACGGAATAACCGTCTCTCCCTGCGCTCCACTCTCATTTCCACTTGCACCGTTATTACCTCCATTCGCTGTCTGTCCCTGACCTGTTCCCTGTCCCTGAGACGTCTGCTCTGTTCCTCCCGTAGAAGGTTCGCCTGAAGAACATGACGCGGTTAACAGTGCCACACTTAATAATGAAGCATACAGCGGAACGGTTACTCGATTATTCATGATTACATCTCCCTTCGTATTTCGTTCTTTTGTATAAAATAAATAAGCCAAGCTTCAACGTATTGTTGATGTATTGTTCGCTATAGTTGAGGTGTTATTATTCATCGGTAAAGCGGTTTCGCCCTGTATTACCCTTCACACCAGCCGCTTAAACCGAGAATTCAAGGTATTCCGAGGATATGAAATCACCGCAGTTTGGAATTCCATCATAATCTTTTATAATAGAAGGATAGTATGAATGGAAAGGTGGACAACTACACTTATGAATCAAAACCCTTTATCTCGTCTTGAAGCCGATCTGTCCGGGCAAGGATTGGACGCCATGCTGATCACAGATCCAAAACATATCTACTATTTAACTGGATTTGCGAGCAATCCGCATGAACGCTTCCTAGGTCTGGTTCTCGCACGCGGCGAAGAGCCCCTGTTGATTGTACCTGCGCTCGATGCTGAAGCTGCCGCAGCCGCTTCCTCGGTATCCAATATTGCCACTCACACGGATACGGATAATCCATACGCTTTGTTTGATCGTTATCAGGGGCGCCTGGGACGAGTAGGTCTCGAAAAAGAATATGTGACAGTATCACGTTATGAACAGCTGACCGCCGCTCTAGGTGCTGCCAGCTTTGAAGATGTGGGCCCCCTGCTTCGCACATTACGTGTGAAAAAAACACCTGATGAGGTTGCCCGCATTCGCCACGCCATTCATCTGATTGAAGAAACATTACGTCAAGGCCTCTCTCATGTTCGTACAGGTGTAACCGAGATTGAACTTGTCGCCGAGATGGAGTATCAGATGAAAAAGCTGGGTGCCGATGGCCCTTCCTTTGATACCATGGTGCTCACGGGACCCAAAACAGGTCTGCCACACGGTACACCAGGTGAACGGAAACTGCAACATGGTGACCTGTTGATGTTTGATATGGGTGTCTATGCTGGAGGATATGCCTCGGATATCACACGTACATTCGCCTTTGGTGACATCTCACCTGAACTCAAAACCATCTATAACACTGTGCTCGCAGCGAACGAAGCTGCTATCCAAATCGTGAAACCAGGCATTACCTGCGCCGAAGTGGATCGTGCAGCACGCCAGGTCACGGAAGAAGCGGGATACGGCGAACGTTTTATGCATAGAGTAGGCCATGGACTCGGTATTGACGTACATGAGTATCCTTCTCTCCATGGAGAGAATATGGACATCCTGAATGAAGGTACCGTATTCACGATTGAACCGGGCATATATACCGCAGCAGGCGGCGTCCGTATCGAAGATGATGTCATTGTGACCGAGACTGGTGTGGAAGTTCTGACAACATATCCAAAAGAACTGCAAATCCTTACCGACTAATGTAATTGGATCTATGTCAAAAACAGCCCAGATACATTAATGCTCAGCCGATATTTATGCATCATGAACTAAACTGCACGAAACTGTGCTGAACTGTATCTTCTAAATAATATACTCCTTTCGCGTACGCCTCAGGCCTGTATACAGAAAAAGTAGCAAGTACACACGCGAACACAAAAATCCCGCAAATCCATGAATATCATGGGTTGCGGGATTGTAATTAATACAAAGCATATCCTAGATTACTCCGTCTGCATTCTACGTAATCTTATTCCTGCTCACTCATTTACCATTAACCAAACTCATGCGTGATATCCTGCCAAGACTCCAGCTGTGGCAGCTGTTGCTTCCCCCAGTAATCCAGAAAACATTGAATAATCCCGGTTGGATCTGTTGTGCTGCAGCTGTAATGCCGGAAACCGTCCTCGCCTTCCTGCAAACGAATCTCTGCCACCATTTGCCCTGGTTCCTCAAGCGCAGCAGCCTGCATATACATACTTCCCTCCACCACCTCCGAAGGTTTAAGTACTACGTATTCATGCAATTCCAGATTGGAGATCAACTCCACCAATAACGAGGCATTAATACTATCATTCTCGTAGGTTGTGCCATTGCTTTCCAGTGTATAACGCAGTGTAGAGTACATGTTCGATTCCCCTTTGGTTGAAATCATCGTTGGCTAATGATACACGCTCATAACGATATTGTCTAAGCCTCATCCTTAAACTTAAAGCTGCGTGCAGCATACAGAAACGGCGTTCCAACCGCAGTTAATACAAATTTAATAATATACGTCGTCAGGAAGATTTCCAGCCAAACATCCCAAGGGTAGATGAACGCAAACGCGATCGCGCAGAACACCAGTGTATCCACGAATGAACTGATGATCGAACTACCGTTGGTGCGTATCCACAACTGATTGCGTCCTGGGGCTACCTTGCGTAACCAGGAGTACAATCGTACATCCAAGAACTGACTGATGAAGTATGCCGTCAGACTTCCGAGGGCCAGACGTGGCAGCAGACCAAACAATGTTTTCATCGAATCCTGTGCAAAGTCCGTTGGTGCCGGTTCAAAAAACAACACCATCTGCATCAGAACCGTAGTCATAATCAACGTGAAAAAACCGAACCATACGGCTTTGCGTGCCTCACCTGGTCCATATTTCTCATTGAGCAGATCACTGGTCAGGTACATGCTGACATACATCGTGTTGCCTAACGTCAGTACGATTCCCATAATATCTATCGTTTTGGTCACCTGAATGTTGGCTATAACCGTAGCCACACCAATCCAGGCATAGAGACCTTTTTTACCGAACAAGCGGTAACACAACAGGAAAAATCCATAAGTTACGAGAACAAAAACTGCTCCCCACCCTAAGTTAAACATAAATACATACACTGCCTTCCTAGTTTTGATTACGCGGGATGGTTACGAACCGCGGTTTGGCTCAGGGCCAAAACATGAATACTCTATCACATTTCTCGCCCCATGAACAGAACTAAATAACTCCAAGTGTGCCTGAGTGACTACGAACCCGCCTATACTCCTCCCGTGTCCCTCTCGACCATACTAGTTTTTCCTACCTCTATTGCCCTTGCACCGTGTATAGAAAAAGAAGACTGCTTCACCACTGTGCACAGCATAGTTTGATTGCCGTAAAAAAACCGCCCTCCGGATTCCTCCGAAGGACGGCTTTTCTCACTTGATTTGTAGACGGCTCTAGCTATCTTAATGTGAGTTTCTATCTAATCCATTCTGTAATTAAGCCTGAGCCGCAGAATCCAGCTCACGGCTCTGATCGTTAAACGTGTCCCGATCGTTTTCTTTCAAAATTTTGCTGGTTACAAGTCCAGAAGTCATGGACCCGTTCACGTTAAGCGCTGTACGGCCCATGTCGATCAGCGGCTCCACGGAAATGAGCAGTCCAACCAGAGCCACAGGCAGATTCATGGTGGACAATACGATCAGGGAAGCGAAGGTTGCCCCGCCGCCAACGCCAGCCACACCAAACGAACTGATCATGACTACGAGGATCAAAGTCACAATGAAGTCCCAGCTCAGCGGGTCGATGCCGACCGTCGGAGCAATCATCACCGCCAGCATGGCCGGATAGATCCCGGCGCAGCCGTTTTGCCCAATCGTAGCACCAAAGCTTGCAGACAGGTTCGCAATGCCGTCCGATACGCCGAGTTTCTTCGTCTGTGTCTCCACATTCAGCGGGATCGCTGCTGCACTTGAACGGGATGTGAAGGCAAATACCAGTGTTGGCAGCACCTTCTTCAAATACGTAATCGGGTTGAACCCGGACAGCGAGATAATGATCAGGTGAATAATAAACATCACGATGAGGGCCACGTAGGACGCAATGACGAATTTGATGAGCTTTAATATCTCTTCCGCATTGGTTGTCGCCGTTACCTTTGTAATCAGTGCTAGAATCCCGTAAGGCGTAAGCCTCAGAACCAGCGTAACAATTCGCATAACCACCGCATATACCGCATTAACCATACCGCGGAACGTCTCCGCCTGCTGAGGTTTTTTGCGATCCAGTCCAAGTACGGCTACACCGATGAACGCGGAGAAGATAACCACCGCCAGTGTGGATGTACGACGTTCTCCTGTCATATCTGCAAATGGATTCGAAGGAATGAATTCCAGCACTTGCTGCGGGATTGTCTGATCCTTCACATCAACAAGCCGTTCCTCCACCTTCTGAATCTGCGCATTCTCCCGGTCTCCTCCTTGAATCTCAATGGAAGTCAGGTTAAAGCCAAGGCTCGTTACAATGCTGACACCTGCGGCAATCGCTGTGGTGATCAACAGAATGGCAATAATGGAAACACTCATCTTGCCGAGATTTTGCTTGCCCTTCAGATTCATAATGGCTGAGATGATCGACACCATGATTAATGGGATCACGACCATTTGTAACAAACGAACATATCCTGAACCGACCAGATTGAACCAATCGACTGATTTTGTAACTACATCAGAGCCTGATGTGTACACCAATTGAAGAATAACCCCGTAAACAATCCCCAGTCCCAGACCCGCAAATACGCGTTTCGTAAAGGAGATATGCTTTTTCTGCATCCAGTAGAGGATGCCAAGTAAAACAAGCATAACCACTACATTCAATATGACTAGAAAAGTATCCATTTCTTTAAATCCTCCTCAGGCATGTGTGTAACCGGAACATATCCGGTTTTCTCTTCTATCTTTTGTACTTCCGACAAAGACATTTTACAATATAACATATAACAAACTATTCTGGTAGGTATTAATTGATATTATGTAATATGCATGTAATAGATTCATGTATTTCTGAAAAAAAATACACCAAATCGTGAAAATTGTTCTATTCAACCTCCGGTTAATTTTGTAATATAGGTATATCCGCTTATTCCCAAGTTTTCTCAATGTATAATTTAGGTCTTTCTTCATTGGTAGATAGGTCTTATGAATACGGAAAAGCGACAATGTTAATGAACTTGACGTGAAAGGATGATCATATGTTTCGTAATCGCACCGTTGCCGGTAAAATCAGAGGCACCTTGTTCCTCGTTCTGCTGGTTGCTTCCCTGTTGTTCAGTATCAGTTTCTACGCCGTTTCGATGAATATTATTCAAAGCTACGTGCTCCCGCAGTTTGACAAAGTCCTAAACACGTCCATTCAGGATATATACAAAAATACTTCAGCTTCCAAAATCCTACAGGTACAGAGTGGCGGAGCCGGTTCTGAAGGTGCTGCCATGACCGTGGAATCGTACCTGGCAGATAAAGCAAAAGAACATAATCTGGATGCGGCTTACGTTGTTGCTATTCAAGATGGCTCAGCCAAAGTCGTTGTGGCCAACCCTTCTTCAAACATGAAAGCCCAGGATGAGATTAGTGTAGAACCCGCAATGAATGCAGCTATTGAGAACAAAGAAATGGTAATCAGTGAGGTCTACTCCGATTCCTTTGGTGTACATAAAGCAGCCTTTATCCCCATTGCAGGAAGTAACATGATTATGGCTGTGAGCATGGATGCCCAGTTCATTCAAGACAAGATTACCCAGATTTTCTGGTTGTGTCTGGGGATTACAGCATTAGTGTTTGTGCTCGGCTGGCTTATCTCCACTAGTATGATCAAAAGAGTTACCAAACCAATCATCAAGCTCGTCCAACATAGCAAACAAATATCCCAAGGTGATCTGACCGCTAAACTAGAGATCAAAGGTAAGGATGAAATTGCCCAGCTTGCCGCAAGCTTCCAGACGATGACGCATAACCTGAAAGAAATGATTAGCCGTGCCTTGTCCACTTCCAATGAAGTTGTGTCAGGCTCCAATGACCTGCTTCAGCGGGTTGAATCGATGTCCGGTATGGTTCGAAACTCCAGCCGCTCCGCAGAAGATGCCGAAAAAGGCAGCATCAGCATTGCGTCAAGCGCATCCGAGAACGCCAGAGCTATGGAAGAAATTACGCAGGGTATCATGCATATTGCTTCTTCTTCCGCTGAAGTGTCTGACCAGATTGGTGAAGCAGCCAACGAGGCAGTTAACGGTAACCGACTGGCTCAGAATGCCATTGAGCAGATGGAGCGTGTAGGCCAGACAGCAAGCGAATCGTTGCGTTATGTGGAAACTATGAATGAACGTTCGGTAGCTATCGGCACCATTGTTGCTTCCATTTTTGAAATCACCAAACAGATTAACATGCTGTCACTCAACGCCTCCATCGAAGCAGCACGTGCCGGAGAGCATGGCCGCGGATTCGCTGTTGTTGCTGGAGAAGTTCGTAAACTTGCCGAGCAATCCAAGACAGCAACCGAAGAAATTTCGGATTATCTGGGTACCATTCGTGAAGACGCTGAACGCTCCGTTGACGCCATGAACCGTGTAACCCAGGAGATTGGTTCAGGCACAACTGTCGTTCAACAAGCAGGATCAGCCTTCCAACAGCTGAATGAATTGATTCAGAACGTGAATCTGACCATCCAGACCGTCTCTGCTTCTACACAACAAGTATCTGCTGGTGCTGAAGAAGTGAGTGCATCCGTAGAAGAAACGGCACAGATTACGACCAAATCCCGTGAGAGCATGTTACAGATTGCTTCAACAGCAGACCTTCAGCTCAGCGAGATGGATTCCCATTCGAATACAGTTCGTCATCTGCATGAACAAGCTGTAGAGCTTCAATCCGCCATGAAAAATTTCAAAATAAACTAACAGGTTAACCATTAACCTATCATCACCTGTTTTAAACCTCATATAATCATAGGATATACAATACCCCCATGCCGCTAACATTCCGTTTCTAGAGAACGGGTTGTCAGACATGGGGGTATTGTTGTTTCACTCGGGTGCCTGAACACCCATAATCTCGTACACGCGCTTCATATCCAATGCCGAACGCAACGATTCGGCTACCCGATCGAACTCCATCTCCTTACGTTCATGCGCACTATACGTCTCCTGAAGTGGAGCCAGTCCCTTTCCTTCACGCAAGGCATTCAGCCACGAACGTCGGAATTGATCACTTTCAAACAAACCATGCAGGTAGGTTCCCCACACGCTGCCATCTACTGAGCCCCAGCCTTCTTGGAAAGGTTGACCACCTGGATGTGAGATTTCAAACAACGCGGTTACACGCTCAGGCTCGTGGCACTCCGTAACCCCCATATGAATCTCATATCCATTAATAGATAATGAAGCATCTGTTACATCTCGATCACCATACAGACGAATCGGGTGACCAGGCTGCACCCGTCCGGAAGCTCTGACGGTCTGCTTTTCCTGAAGAAACGTTGTCGATAGCGGGAGCCAGCCAAGTCCTTTTGCTTCCTGGATCTGATTCGCCTCCACAGCAAACGGGTCCTTCAGATGACGTCCCAGCATCTGGTATCCGCCACATATTCCTACCAGCTGAACATGCTCACGCTCGGTCTGACTGGCAATCGCCTGCTCCAGCCCAGACTCACGCAGAAATGCCAGGTCACCTATGGTATCCTTTGTACCCGGTAGAAGAATGGCATCCGGACTACCCAATTCCTCTGGCGAGGTCACGTACCGTACATTCACATCCGGTTCACGGGAAAGTGCATCAAAGTCTGTAAAGTTGGAAATTCGCGGATATCGGATCACCGCCAGATCCAGCTCGGTTTTGCCGGGTTTACCATGACGCATGGAGTCCAGCACCACTGAATCCTCTGCTTCAATCTGAATATCTCTTATGTAAGGCAATACCCCTAATACTGGAATGCCTGTCCGTTCTTCGAGCCAGTCGAGTCCTGGTTGCAACAGGGACAGATCACCGCGGAACTTGTTGATAATGAACCCTTTGACACGCGCGACCTCATGGGGTTCCAGCAGCTCCAGCGTACCTACAATGGAAGCAAACACTCCGCCCCGATCAATATCGGAGATCAGAATCACCGGCGCATCGGCCCAGCCTGCCAGATTCATGTTGACGATATCCCGGTCCTTCAGATTGATCTCGGCCGGACTGCCCGCTCCTTCCATCAGCACAATATCATAGGTATCCCGTAGCCGATTCAACGCATCCATAACCGTCTGCTTTGCTTCAGGCAGGAAATGCTGACGGTAGTCCGATGCACTCATCTGGGCAAATGGTACACCACGTACCACGATCTGCGAATGCATGTCCCGCACCGGCTTGATCAGGATTGGATTCATGTCGGTTGTCGCCTCAATACCGCAGGCTTCAGCTTGTGCCCCCTGAGCCCGACCAATCTCCTTGCCATCTTCCGTCACATAGGAATTCAGTGCCATATTCTGTGACTTGAACGGAGCAGGCTTGAAGCCATCCTGCTTAAAAATCCGGCACAATGCCGTTGTGATGACACTTTTGCCTACATCGGAAGCCGTTCCTTGCAGCATCAGTACCGCCGCTGGTTGTGATGGCCTATTCTCCACGCTCTCTCCCCCTGTCTCCGTGTTATCTCCAGATCACCTTGCTCCCAACCTCATGCGTAACACTTTCATACTGCTTCATACTTCAAAAGTTACAGCCAGAACAGTCCTTGAAGCACACTCAGCACGATTAACAATGCCGCCTCCAGCAACTCATTCATAGCACCATACGTATCCCCGGTTAAACCGCCGAGCCGTTCACTGATCCGGGTAGCCACGAATCGGCCGATATAATAACACGCTACAGGCAGTATAATTACTGCCGCCACCGGGTATAGCCACCATGGCAGTGTACCCAGACCACTCACCATCGCATCCGCAATCCCCATATCCGGCTTGAAAAGCCACACCGCGGCAAACGTAATTGCCCCTGCGATTAAGGTCAGGCCCACAGCTGAACTTCGTGCACGCTGGACCTCCTTCCGCTCACCCAGACCTTTGAACAATACGGCAAGTCCATCATCTTCGCGCGCATTCGGCCAGGCCGACATCGCATACACCATGAACCAGCGGCTCCAGATCATGGGCAGGATCAGCAGCGCACCGTACACCCAGTGGCCCTGGGCAATAAAATCGGCGATCAGCGCAGCCTTCATCATCAGAAGCAACACGCAGGCGATCACGCCCATTGCCCCGACACGGCTGTCCTTCATAATCTCCAGCATCCGTTCACGGGTACGATAACTGAGCAAGCCATCCGCCGTATCCATCCATCCGTCAAGATGGAGCCCTCCGGTTAGCCATACCCATAACGTCAGGGTCAGGACGGCAGCCGGAAAGGCCGGAAGCACTGCACCACTTAAGGCTCCCGCGAGCCAGACACACAGACCAATCGCTGCACCGACCAGCGGATAAAAGACTACACTTTCCCGCAGCAGTGGCGGGACAAAATCGATTTGCATTTTGACAGGGAAACGGGACAAAAATTGAAAAGCGGCTGCCGCCGCATGTTTGCGCTGAGGAGCAGGCGTGCCATCCTTCATAAGCGGTACTCCTTGCTTTTTAGTTCAATCGCAATACCTACGGTCACCAGAAACACTTCACCGCATATCGCCGCAATACGCTGATTCAGTACACCGGCCAAATCCCGATATTTCCTGCCAAGGGCATATTCCGGTACGATCCCGTCCCCCACTTCATTCGTAACCAGAACAAGTAACCCGGGATAGGTTCGAATCGCTTCAACCAGCGCATCCAAATGTCCCTGTAACACCTGCTTCTCGTCATGCTCATGCGCTAACAAAACATTTGTCAGCCACAGCGTCAGGCAATCCACCAGAATGGTGGGTGCAGAAGTCCCTGTATGCCCTTCACCCATACGGCTTATCAAAGCAGGTAGATGTATCGGCTCTTCTGTTGTATGCCACAGATACCCTGATGCCTCCCGCTGATGCTGATGCATGGCGATGCGCTCACGCATTTCATCATCGTACGCCTGAGCTGTCGCCACATACCAGGCCTCAGAGGAACGCTGCATGCAGAGACGCTCGGCAAAGGAGCTTTTGCCACTGCGTGCGCCGCCTGTCACCAGTACGCTCATCGAGAACTCTCTCCTTGCAGGGATGAATCAACCGACGCAGCGGAGTCCGAAGCATGGCTTGCCCCGTCCGAGACACCCGCGCTTGCAAAAGTCGCCATCTCGTTCAGAATGAGACATGCTGCGTCAATCAGATGAAGACTGAGCACGCCGCCTGTGCCTTCACCCAGACGCATGTCCAGATCCAGCATCGCTTTCAGGTCCAGTTCACGCAGCAGCGCTCCATGTCCATTTTCGTGTGACGTATGAGAAGCGATCATATAGGCTGTGCTCAGAGGTGCAAGTTGTCTCGCCACCAGCGCTGCCGCGGTAGAGATGAACCCGTCTACAACGACCGGGCAACGATGAGCAGCTGCTGCGAGAATAACCCCTGTGAGTCCGGCAATCTCCAGTCCACCCACCTTGCACAGAACATCCAGTGCATCTTCCGGGTTCGGTGTGTTTACGCTAAGCGCCCGGCTGACTACAGCAGCCTTGCGCTGCAAGCCTGCATCATCAATGCCGGTTCCTCGCCCCACGGCGGCAGCTGGTGCAACTCCGGTTAACGCGCTCATTACCGCAGCACTTGCAGTAGTGTTGCCAATTCCCATCTCCCCGGTGACAAACAGCTGTGTTCCCTTCGCCACCTCTGCCGCTACAACTTCGGCTCCTGCAAGGATGGCCCGAACTGCCTCATCCCGGGTCATCGCTGCCCCTCGGGCCATGTTGGCCGTGCCTTTGCGAATTTTACGGGAAAGCAGGCCCGGATGTTCCAGATCGGCATTCACACCGATATCCACACAGATCACATCAGCTACGGCGTGACGAGCAAGCACATTCACCGCAGCGCCTCCAGCAAGGAAATTCAGGACCATCTGCGGGGTCACTTCAGCAGGAAAAGCACTGATGCCCTCTTCCACTACGCCGTGATCTGCGGCCATGACAATGACCGCTCTGTGATCAAAACGCGGACGTGCATTGCCCGTCATGCCTGCCAGGCGGATCACCAGCTCTTCCAATTTGCCCAGGCTCCCGGGCGGCTTCGTCAACGAATCCACATACGCAGAGGTTTCTGCCGCGACTTCCTGATCAGGAGCAGTAATCTTACTTGTTAAATGCTCCAACACCTGTTCATTATTCATACAACCAGCACTTCCTTCATCAAAATATGGGTTGCCCCGCTTCATTTAATCGATGTCCCGCCGCAGCAGCAGTTGAGGTATGGCATGGTCGGGATGGGAGACAATCGCGGGTTTGACGCGAAATATGTCCTGGATGTTCTCATCGTTGATCAACGTATGAGGCGTGCCCTTTCCAACCGTCAATCCCTCACGCAGCGCCAGAATGTGATCGCAAAATAATGCGGCCAGATTCAGATCATGCAGCACAGCCACAATTGTAATGTTAGTCCTCTGTCGCCATGCCGATAACAATTCCATGAATTGCAATTGATATTTAATATCCAGAAACGTAGTCGGCTCGTCCAGTAGCAGTAACCTCGGCTCCTGAGCCATAACTTTGGCTAGTGCGACCCGCTGCCGTTGCCCGCCACTGAGTGCGTCCAGCGGTCTGTCCGCCAGCTCTGTCAATCCCAGGTCTTCGAGCACCCTGTCCACCACAAGTGCCCCATCACCCGTTTCCCGCCCCAGCCAGTTCTGGTACGGATATCGCCCCATCTCCACCACGTCTCGCACGGGATAGGAGATAGCTGGCAAGCCATCCTGCTGCAATACAGCGATCATGCGCGACAGGTCCTTACGGCTGTAAGAGCCGATGTCTCGACCATCAATATGGATCTGACCTTCGCTTAACTGTTCCGTTCCGGCAATAAGCTGAATCAAGGTGGACTTGCCGCTGCCGTTTGGTCCGACAACTCCCCACCAGTCACCTTCGCCAACATGCCAGTCTACATTGCGCAGTGCCTGATGATTGCCATATGACTTCCCTGCTCCCTTAATGGAGATAAGTGAAGTCGAGTTGGAACTGTTACTGGAATTCATGGCATCATCCCCTTCTGCAACTTTTTGTTCCGGTGCAGCAGGTAAGCAAAGAACGGCGCACCAACAAAGGCGGTGACGACACCAAGCGGAATTTCAGTTGGCGCCAACAACGATCTTGCGATGGTATCGGCCCACACCATGAAGATCGCTCCACCAATGGCAGACAAAGGTACCAGCAGTCGGTAATCCGGCCCCACCAGCAGCCGCAACATATGCGGGATCACCAACCCAACGAATCCGATGACACCCGATACCGAGACAGCACCTGCGGTCAGCAGTGTGCCAACTGCTAGCACTGACAGCTTGAGCTTGTCCACTCCGATCCCGATATGTGCGGCTTGACGTTCTCCCAGTGCAAGCACATTCAACGAGCGTGCGCGGCTCCAGAGAAAGACCAGCCCTAGCAGAAAATACGGGAAAAGGATGGCCGTATACGACCACCCACGCAGAGCCAGACTTCCCATCGTCCAGTATATAATTTCATTAATCGTCTGTTTCGACATGGTCGACAGGAAGGAAACAACTGCGCCCAGGAAACTTTGCATGACCACACCAGCCAGAATGAGGCTATGTGTAGGTATTTTACGCCCTTCACGAGCCAGTGCCATAACAAACCATAACGTGATTACACCCGTCAAAAACGCAATCAAAGGCAACGTCCAGATCCCAATCAGTGCATACTGCAATCCGAAGAAAATCAGAAAGGCTGCACCCACCGAAGCACCGGATGATACACCAAGCGTGAACGGGTCTGCCAGCGGGTTCCGAAGAACCCCCTGGAATCCCGCACCGGCAATCGCCAACGATGCGCCCACGAGCACGGCAAGCAGTACACGTGGGAATCTGACTTTCCAGATAATCTGTTCGGCTGCCTTATTCCAATCCGGTGTAATCCAATCGCCCACCCAGGGAATTTTGTGAATCAGGATGCCTGCAATATCCCGGATCGGCAACGCTACTGAACCAATGCCCGTGCAGATGAGCACGGTGAGCACCAGCAGCACCATGCCCGTCGTTCCGAACAGGATCAGCTTTTTACTCATTGGAACAAGTCAGGGTAGATCGCTTTGGCTACTTCTTTCAACCCTTGAGTTACACGTGGACCCGGACGGCTCAGCAGGTTGGCATCCAGGCCAATAACCGCGTCATTTTTCACAGCCGTAATTTGATCCCAGCCGCTGCGCGCCTTGATGATCTGATCCAGTGTTTTAGAGTTTTCGTCAATTACATCGTTGGCATACAGGATCACATCCGGGTTGGAGGCAATCACGTTCTCTTCGTTAATTTCATACCAGCCCTCTTTGTCGGAAGCAATATTGCTACCACCGGCTACAGTGATGAGTTCATCCATGAATTCGCCTTTACCCACAGTCCAGCCTGGGGAGAATTCAACGTATACTTTTTTCTTCTCTTCCGGTTTAACTGCCTTCACCGCTTCGGTTACATCTGTCACATCCTGTTTCATCTGTGTGATGATCTCCTGAGCTTTTTCCTGATGATCGGTAATTTTACCGAAGGTTTCGATATTATTCATCACATCGTCAATGGATTTAGGATCCGTTTTGAAAATGGTAATGCCCAGTTCGCGCAGCTTCTTCACCGCATCCTCACTCATCGAGATACCTGTGAAGACAATGTCGGCTTCAGCTGCAATGATGGACTCTTCATTGGGCTTAGTGATACCGCCCATTTTCGCTTTGGTTGTTGCCGCTTCCGGATAATCGTCATAGTCGGATACACCAACGATTTGATCGTCCAATCCAAGGGCAAACAGGGATTCCGTCTCAGCTGGAGACACGGATACGATTTTGGCTGGTGCCTTTTCAAAGGTGAATGATTCACCCGTTGCATCCGTAACGGTAAGCGGATACTGTGTTTTGAGATCCGTTTGCGCCTGGCCTTGGGACTGCTCCTGTGCCGGTTGCTGTGAAGTACCTGTGCCCTCGTTTGTTGTTGCATTGCCACATCCGGCCAAAGCCAGTGCAAGTGCCGCTGCACTTAGCAGTGACGCTACGCTTTTCCAATTCTTGAAATTCATTCTGTTATTCTCCCCTTCTCTATTTGTACTATTTTCTTGCATCGTGCTCGAACCCTTATTCCCCATGTCTTGGTGTTCCTGTACAAGTAAAACCCATCCATTTTACACAAGTCCACTCCGATTGCAGTACCATCTTCCGATCGCTGTTATCCCCAGATTTTTTTGATTCCCTTTTCGAAAGGGAAAATCCGGGGATAAAGGCGAACACTCCGTTTCTTCAGATCGGTTCTGCACTCTTCGTTAGCGTGTAAAAGTTCGGTTTTTTTACATGAACAATAAAAAATCCCCAATCCATACGTCCAGGATCAGGGATGACGTCTCGCATATGGCGATCTGTACATGTTCAACCAAGGGTTGTCCATGCGCATAGAATAGCCCGAAACGCTGTCCTTTCCTCGAAGGAACACCGGTTTGTACGTCCAGGGCAGGTAACCTGACTTACAGGAATCATCCTGTTTTACAGTGGCGGGACCGTGCCGGATTTGCACCGGCTTCCCCATTTCACCCTTGTGTGTTCATGACTCATACTAATTTGCCATGAAAACAGCCTTCACACGCGGGACCCTTGGTCGCTGATATGGTAAACCATTGCCGTGTAACTTCTGCATGCTGCATACTCCTTCAGGCTTCACATCCTGCAGCGTATCTGTATCCATACTGAAGTCACACTTCTGTTGTGATTATAGGGTATATTGTACATCCTTACAACCCGATCGGCGGAAAAGTCACTCTGCTGCCAGACCACTGATTCCCCTGTTGATCAAGCTGAACCTGAATCGCCTGTCCCGGTACGACATGTGTATCCCAGAACCCAATCTCGGCAATCAGACGGGACAAGGCATACCGGATGACACCACCATGTGTGACCACAACTATGGTTGGCACTTGCCCCTCATCAACGTGCATCGAAGGACGATCCTCCAACAACATCTCTTGGAGAAAGGAATCCAACCGTCCGGTAAACTCCTGCCACGATTCCCCGCCGGGCGGAGTGACCTCCTGCGGGGTATCAATCCAGTTTCGGTACATAGGGTTATCCTTAAGCTGATCATACGTCAGCCCTTCCCACTGTCCAAAATAATTCTCGCGCAGGCGCGAGTCGAACTTCACCTGTCCGCTGGCATCAGGAAGAATCTGTTCCAGCGTCTGTCGGCAGCGAAGCAGATCACTGCAATATACCTCATTCCACGAAACACCGCTCAATTGTTCATGAAGCGGAGCCAGCTCTTCTTTGGCATTTGGCAGCAGACCGATGTCGGTATGCCCCAGATATCTTTTTTCCACATTCCACAACGTTGTCCCATGACGGACCCACAGAATGTTTCGTTTCAGCGGCCCAGGCTGATTCATATGTACTTCATTGCCTGCATTTCCTTCATTTATGACCATAGCAGCCTACCTCCTGCCAGCCACACACCCAGCGTTATGAACAAGCATAGTACCACAAAAGCCCCTGCCGACCAGAACATCAGGCGTGACGTTTGCACAATATCCTCGGCTTCCATCGGCCGTGTGGCTTCACCCATGTAGGCACGAAATGAAGCAACTCCGTGATACACGTTATGTCCGCCAAGCCGGATGCCCAGTGCTCCAGCCACCGCTGATTCGGGAAAACCGCTATTCGGACTTGGATGTAATCTTGCATCCCGTGCAACCATGCGTGCTGCTCCTTTGGCGTCCAGCTTCATGACCCAGGCACCCACGATTAACAGAATCGCGGTCAGCCGGGCAGGTATCCAGTTCGCCACATCATCCAGACGGGCCGAGGCCCAGCCAAGATGCAGATACTTGTCATTTTTATATCCGACCATGGAATCCAGCGTGTTGACGGCACGATAAGCCATGGCAAGCGGAGCGCCTCCAATGAGCGCATAGAATAACGGGGATACAATGGCATCCACGATATTTTCGGCCACCGTCTCTACCGTTCCCCGCACAACCTCCGGTTCATCCAGATGAGCCGTATCACGCCCAACAATCATGCTCAGTGAAGTTCTGGCCGCCGGCCAATCCTGCTGCTTCAGATGACGATACACTTCCATACCTGCATCCTTCAGCCCTTTTGAAGCAATGGTTGTTGCAATGAGCACCACTTCAGCTGCCGCTGCAATGACAGGATGAATCAGCCCAAGCACATATACGAGTCCCCACGTGATGGCAAAAGAACTCCCCGCGATCACCATCGGGAATAACAGCCCGGCTCTCTTCAGCCCCGAATCTGTGCGCACACGCGAGCGAATGACACGCTCCAACGCCGAGATGCCTTTTCCCATGCCAATGACCGGGTGGGGAATCCAGCGTGGATCTCCGATACATCGGTCCAACAGGTACGCAAGTATAATAATCCAGGCTCCCGCCATGCCTGTCCAGAACGGCCAGGTCCATAGATGCTCCACATCAAAAGTCATTTGTGCCTGATCCTCTCTTTCCATAACAGTCCGGCCCGAAGGCTTTCCGTCACCGTGTCGTATACCAATCTGCCAATCGCTGCCCCTGCCGTAGTCGCTGTTCCGGCATAAGTGATCATCGGCTGAGGTTCCTCCACTGCCTGACGTACCGCAAACACAATGGCATCGGTTGTGGTGCCGGTGGCGGGCAACCCGTTCTCCGAATCCGGAACACCCGCATCCGCCAGCGCTGCCGCTTTGGCTTCCACCGCCGTCTGTACCGCATTCACCATCGCCCCGGTGGTCATGCGTCCATTCAACCAGAGCATGATGTTAATTGTACCCGGGACATAGGGTGGGAACGTTAGATTCTGTGCTGAAGGAGCAGAGTGCTCCCGGCCGGAAGACATCGTCTTATTTCCCGCCGTATCAAATACCGTTCTCTCCGACCCCGCGCGTGCGGCATTCGATACACCCGCAGTGGTGCAGCACAGAAGACCAAATTCATTACATGTATATTCCTGAATGGAGGTATGCTCCAGTCTTACGGCCGTCAATAATCCGGCACATTGATCCCGCGGCTCTTGCCATTCGTTCAGCGCTTGTTCGATATCACGCGGCGGATCATCACAGCGGTAATGCCTGTCCACATAGATGTTAAATATGCGATCCAGTTCAAACATCCCGCCGCCATATACCGCACTCGACAGCGCTTGGGCTACCCTTGGACTCTGTGCTTTGATATGTCGTTCATGTGCAGATATGTTCAGTCCCGGCCAGGAAGAGGAAGCATATTCATTCTCGTCTGTTTCTCCATTCGCAAAGTAGTTATAAAACGGGAGTGTCACTGCCGCTCCCCTCCCTGTTCCTCATCTTTCGTCTGATCAACATTCGGATATCCCTTGATTTCCAGCACGCTGCCCAGCACTTTGAGTAATGTGGCATTGGCGTCTGCATCCTTGACCGCGAAACGTACATGCCCTTCGTCAAGCCCCGGATACATGGCACAGCTGCGAATCAGGATACCTCTTCGACCCAGCACCTCCTGCATTGATGCCGCTGTCCAAGGGGCCGGCACACGTACCAAAATAAAATTCGCCTCTCCCGGTGTCACCGCATATCCGTACGCCTTCAGTCCTGCGATGAGATGACCCCGTTCCCCCGTGATCTGTGATATGGTCTCCTGTTCGTACCGTTCTCCGCTGCGCAGACAGGCTTCACCTGCCATGAGCGCCAGACCGTTGACACTCCAGGTCACCTGTTTCTTTGTCATCGCCTGAATGTATTCGGCACGGCCCAGAGCATATCCGAGACGCAAACCCGGAATGGCATAAAACTTTGTCATCGAGCGAATGATGATTACATTCGGATAGTCATTCAGATGTGCTGCCAGAGACTGACGCCGGTCTACCGGAATAAAATCCATAAAGGCCTCGTCAATGACAAGTACGGTTCCCGTTTCTTCCGCTTTGCGGGCAAGCCTTTGTAATACCTCAAGTGGATATTGTACACCGTTTGGATTGTTGGGCTGGCCGAGGAAGAGCAAGTCTACCTTTTCCATGAGCTGCTCGATGTCCTCGGGTTCCGCTCGCCACGCCAGTTCTTCTCTTCCCTCCGTATGCACAACCTCGGCACCAAATTGTCGTGCCAACGACCGGTACTCCGAAAATCCCGGTTCCACCGTACCCACCTTGCGCGGGGCAAGTCCCAGCAGAATGAGCGCCATGCTTTCGGCTGCACCGTTGCCCACGGAAATCTGCTCCTGCATTACACCAAGACGCTCGCTCAGCAGTGCTTTGAATCCCCGATGTGCCGGATCGGGATACCGAATCACCGACTGCAATCCTTGCTGTATAGCCTCCAGCACCCCTCCCGGCGGACCGAGCGGATTAATGTTGGCACTGAAATCCAGAAAATCAGTAGCTTCCCTCCCAAATCGTGACGCAGCCGTCTCCACGTCCCCGCCATGTCCGAACACTTCGATATAACCGGTCATTCTTCCGTCATCCTTTCTGTATGTCCTTTTTATTATGGATGGCACGGGAGGTGTGGGTCAATCCTGTTTTCTTTGTGTCCCAACCATAATTCGTTTACAATAGAAGAGGAATTTCGGTTCCTTTTGATATACAAGGTTCACTACATAAGGGACTAGCAATCCCTCACATACATTAATGGAGGAATGACCATGCTGTTTGTAGACAACCAGGGCATTACAGATCCTTCTGTAAACCTTGCCATTGAGGAGTACATTCTGAAGCATCTGCCGATGGAGGATGACAGCTATCTGCTGTTCTACATCAACCGTCCGTCGATTATCATCGGAAAACATCAAAATACGATTGAGGAAATTAATATCGAGTACGTTCAGGATAACGGTGTGCAGGTGGTTCGTCGTCTTTCGGGAGGCGGAGCGGTATATCACGATCTGGGCAACCTGAATTTCAGCTTTATTACAGCGGATGACGGTCAATCCTTCCACAATTTCCGCAAGTTCACCCAACCTGTCGTTGAAGCTTTGCACGAGCTTGGTGTAAATGCCGAGTTGACCGGGCGTAATGATCTGCAAGTCGGCGAAAAGAAAATTTCGGGCAACGCCCAGTTTTCCACACGTGGGCGCATGTTCAGTCATGGCACATTGATGTTTGATCTGAATCTGGAGCATGTTCAGGCTTCCCTGAACGTCAATCCCGAGAAGTTCAAATCCAAGAGCACCAAGTCCGTGCGCAGCCGGGTCGCCAACATACGGGATCTGATTGACACCAACCTGACGATTGAGCAGTTCCGCGATGAGCTGTTACGTCACATTTTCAGAATGGAGCCACAGGACGTCCCGCAATACAAGCTGACTGACAAGGACTGGGACAAAATTAAGGAAATCTCCGCTGAGCGTTATAATAACTGGGACTGGAACTATGGCTTGTCTCCAGAAAGCAATGTGAAGCACACTCGCAAATTCCCTGTTGGCATCATCGATCTGCGCATGAACATCAAGGATGGACGCATCGAAGATATCAAAATCTTTGGCGACTTCTTCGGTGTAGGCGATGTGGCGGATATCGAAAATATGCTGCGTAGCAAGCGGTATGAGGAATCCGAGGTGCGTACTGCGCTTGAGGGCCTGGATGTAAAACATTACTTCGGCAACCTTGAGCTGGAAGACTTTATCGGCCTTGTTTTCCTGGAAGAGTAGGTATATAAGTTCAACCCAAGAATGTTTACACCTGCCACTCCGATGACAGAATAACCTTCCGATCGCTGTTATCCCCAGATTTTTTTGATTCCCTTCTTCATAGGGAAAATCCGGTGATAGCTTATGCTTCCGATGTAGCTTTCTTTCAGAAAGCTTTCAGGCGAACGCTCCGCTTCTTCAGGTTTTTTCTGTCCTCTCCGTTCTCGTGTAAAACGTCTAGTTGAACTGATATAGATTAAGTCGGGTATAGATACAAATAGATACAGATAAAAAAGGAGAGAAATACAGATGACCTACAAATTAATTGCAATCGACATTGATGACACCCTGATCAACGACAACAAAGAAGTAACCCCTGCTACACAGGCTGCACTGGAACAAGCGGTTGCCCATGGTGTAACTGTAACGCTGGCGACTGGACGTGCTTATGCTTCCGCACAAGCACTTGCTCGTCAAACCGGACTTAACGTGCCGATTATTACGTATCAAGGCGCATTGGTGAAAAACCTGCTGGACGAAAAAGTCCTCTATGAGCGTTACGTTCCACAGGAAGCTTCCCGAAAATTGTATGATTACTGCCTGGAGAACAATCTCCACCTTCAAACATACATTGACGACAAACTGTATGCCCGTGAGGAAAACGACAAGCTGCGTGATTATGCCAAATTAAACGGCACTCAATACTACATCGAATCTGATTTCATCAAAGTCATCGAACAAAAAACACCAAAGCTGCTTATTATCGATGAGCCAGACTACTTGGATAAAGTTGCCGTTGACCTGCGTGAATTGCTCGGACCACAAGTGCATATCACAAAGTCCAAACCTTACTTCCTGGAGATCATGCACAACGAAGGAACTAAGGGCCATGCCCTGACCTTCCTGGCGGACCATTTCGGTCACCAGCTCAGCGAGTGTATTGCTATCGGCGACTCCTGGAACGACCATGAGATGCTCGAAGTTGCTGGTCTTGGTGTAGCGATGGGGAATGCCATCCCTGCCCTGAAAGAGCTGGCAGACTACATTACGGCAAGTAATAACGAAGATGGTGTAAAAGAGGTTATTGAGAAGTTTGTGCTGAACGCAGAGTAATTAAGATCAACGAACAGCCCAGTCGGCGAATTTCGCCGTACAGGGCTGTTTTTTTGATTTTAAAAATATGTTCATTATCCTGTTTAAACGATTATATTAGGTATATTTCTCTGTTATTTTTTATGTTTTGAGAGCAACAATGCGGTAATCAAGGATAATTGTAGTGAAATCGTAATCGCCATAGATAAGATGACACGATTTGTATCTTGGACATCGGCAAAAAACAAAACAATAAAAAATACAATGAATGAGATTACAATGCTAGCTATGAAATTTAAAATTATTCGTTTCATATTTTGCCTACTTTCGCACCACGATTCATTGTTTTACTTGCTCATGGCATGCTGGAAAGACTCCAGCAGTTTTTTGATTTGCCCATCAAATTCCAATTGAAATGACGGAATGATCTCATCTATTCTTTGTTGGAAAAGCTCCGGATCTTGGACACCAAGCTCTGCTCTCAACTCCATTTCTTCTTCGGAACCATTGTCGTTCAGGATCATGTTCAGGATTTCACCTTTAAAGTATTCACTTGGAGGAAGGATTAGTGCATTCATCAGGAACTGGGTAAAAAAGAGATGTTTATTATTTTCCTGACTCGCCTTTTTCATCGCCTGCTTAGTAAACAAGTTTATATACTTCTGAGCAAACGCAACCCCTTTCATTCGGGAAGGCCCAACATGTTCGACCCCTTTCCAACGCAGATCGGCCACAGAACTAAGCCACCAGGCCGGTTCAATAGCCTGCTGCATACGAAGCAACACTTGGCGCTCAAACTGCGGCTCAGGATGCATTCGCTGCTCATCCAAACATTTCGCTATGGTCTCGGCTTCAATTGCAGCGACCGTCATGCCTTGGCCATGGATCGGATCGAAACTGCAAAATGCATCGCCAAGGACGAGTAATCCGGAGGGCCAATTCTCCATGAGTTCAAAATGTTGACGGACAGACTCGGAAATACGGTATCCCCGCGGCCCTTGAAAAGGCTCCAGCTGTTCTTCCAACGCTACGATTTCATCCGAAGCAAACAGATGTTTGATTTGCTCTTGGAACTCATCCAGATGAGTTGAAGGATATTCATCTCCCCCTGCGTTGAACAGTAACAGTCCGGCGATATCATTTTCAATGCGCCACAACATGCCTGCACGAATTCCTTGCACAGGATCGGACTCTGTTATCACCGTGCCCCATTCATTTTGAATAGAGGATGGTATCTTATAATAGCGGGTGCTGTAACCAAGCGACACCTTCAGCACTTCCGGCTCAGGCACGGAAAACCCTATCTGTTCAAGCCATCTGATCAATTTGGAAGAACGTCCCGCGGCATCAATAACCATATCTGCTGCAAGCATTTCTTCCCGGTTATCCCGACCTCTTATTTTGGTATACACGCCTGTAATCGAACGCTGATCTTCTGATGCCATTAACCCGGTAACTTCCGTACTCGTTAAGAAGCTTATATGATCTATGTTCTGGACTCGCTGACGCAGTACCCATTCCAGCAGAGCTCTGCTGCTCGATGCAATTTTGAATGAGGAAGCAGCATTCGCCTTATTAACTAATCTACCGTAGCGATTGGCAATCATAAACTTCTCTTCATGTGAAGGAATGGCACCAAGCGCGACCAATTCGTCATTGTATCCGGGAAAGTAATGTTCCAGAATGAGTCCGCCGCGCGGCAATACACGATGTGGATGAAAGGATTGAGGCACACCCTGCCGATTTGCCGGCTCAGAAGGCAATTCATCTCGCTCAATGATACATACCTCATCATAATAATCAGATAACATCCTTGCAGTGATTAACCCTGCAATACCTGCCCCGATCACCACAGCTTTTTTCATTTCGGACATCGCCACTTCATCCTCTCTAATCCATCATATTTTATCTACACTTGTAGCCCTATTAAAAAATTACTTATAATACCAATATACACTTGGAATCTCGTATCATGTAAGAATCATTGTGTTGATAATATATAGCTAAACTACAATAAGGAACTGATGTAGATGAAAATGATTGATAAAAAGGTGGATTTGAGAGTTACCCGAACTCATAAATTGTTAACGATGGAGCTACTCGATCTGTTATGTGAGAAAGGCCAGCTATTTTAAAACAGATTCGGAAGCCTGCACTGTCATCCTCGCACGACTTCTTTTCTTCAACCAGCTGCTCACCTTCTCATTCATCGCCAGCAGACCTGAAACGACCAGCACCACACCGATCCACGTAACCCAGCTGACATGTTCACCATAGACAACAGCACCAAGCCCTACGGCAATGGGTGGTGAAATGTATAACCATGTTGCTGGAAACAACGGGTTGGTACGCGACATAATCCAATAGAACAGACTATGCCCCACCATGGAGCCAATGACAGTCAGATAGATCACCGACGAGACGGCAGGCACCCAGTCCAGAGTAGACATATTCCACGATTCTGTTCCGACTGAGAGCAGGGATAACAGCAGTCCCCCATACATCATCTGCACCGCATTGATCGCTATAGGACTAGCCTCCTTGAACTGATGAATAACCTTTTTGGAGTACAAGGCACCTGCTGAATAACAGACCTCCCCCACCAGTACCGCGATACAACCCCACATGAACAGGGAACCTGCACCAAACGATACACCTGGCAACACAACCAGAACCACACCGGAGAACCCGATCAGGCAGCCTGTAATCATACGGGCAGATGTTTTTTGCCGTAACAGCGCCGTCTGCATCAACATAATCATCAAAGGCCCTGTCGCTGACAAAATCGCACCAACGCCCGAACTCACATATTGTTCAGCCCAATATAAGGTCGCAAATGTACCAAACGTCAGTCCTGCACCTGTAATGAGCATTTCTTTACGCCATAGCAGGGAAATATTGACCTTTCCCTTCATCCACATCCATGTAAACATCAAAGCCCCTGCAATGATAAAACGGAGTCCAGCGGACAGAAAAGGCGGCATGCCTGCTTCCACTCCAATTTTAATTGCCAGAAACGTTGTTCCAAAAATAAGACACATTACGGTAAATGCGATCCCAACCATGCTAGCCCCTCCTTCATCTGTTCTCCATCATATAGCACTGTCTACAGAACAGAATGAACAAAACAGAACAGATATCTTCCGTTTACTGTTACAATAGAATTCAAAAGGAGCGTGAGCCGGGTGGGCAAAACCATGATGATGACAGATAACAGCCTGAAACTATATGAGCAAGTAATCCATTATCTCGTCGTGCGTATAGAAGCGGGAGAGTGGGCTGAACATGAAAAACTGCCATCTGTACGAAGCCTGTCCGAGCTACTCGGCGTACATCGCTTGACCGTTTTCAAAGCCTATCAGGAGTTAAAGGAACGTGGAAATGTGTATGTAAAGGATAAGTCTGGCTATTATGTTAGTCCAGCGACCCCATTCTCTGTAACGGATCAGGCGGATGATCCTGCTGTGTCTGCTTGGCTGCATTGGGATTCACTAGCGCGGGTACAGTCTCTAGAAGCAGAATACCAATTTTCCAAATCGTTAATTGATCCCTCTCTGCTGCCCAACCGGTATTGGGGAGAACTGATGCGTGATCTGCTGGATCAATATCCCCGTTTGCTCGGAACGTATTCCACAATTCAGGGAGATCTGGAATTGCGAAGTGCGCTGGCAAGCCATCTAACAAAAAAAGAACGCTTCTATCTCTCCGCAGACGAAGTGCTCATTACTTCGGGTGCCCAGCAAGCGATCGATGTCATCTCGCGGACGCTGGTCAAACCCGGAGATCGGGTGTTGATGGAACGGCCTACGTATGGACCGGCAATGGAGATTTTCCGCAAGCAGGGTGCTCGTCTGATCTTTACGGATATTCACTCGGAAGGTTATGATCTGGAGCAGATTGAGCATTTGATGAAATCGGAGAAACCACGCTTATTCTACACGACGCCAACTTTTCATAATCCAACCGGCGTTAACGTTCCAGTAGAACAGCGCAAGCAGTTACCCGAACTTGCAGAACAGTATGGATGTTTTCTGCTCGAAGACGACAGCACCTATGATATCTATTTTAAGGAGAAACCTCCTGCACCGATTTTCACCTACGACACCACTGGACACACCCTGTACATCCGTAGTTACAGCAAGTATGTTGCACCCGGACTAAGGATTGCAGCCATCATATGCCGTCAGCGTTTCATGCCAGGACTACAGGCTGTAAAATCACTGACAGATAACGGATCGCCCCTTCTGAACCAGAAGCTTTTTCTCCGTTATTTTCAGTCAGAACGTATGCATCAGCATCTGTCCAAGCTGCGGACCGCCATCCAGCTACGGATGGAAGTGATGGAACAGTGTCTGCTGGAAACGGACTGGACGTGGACCCGGCCGGAGGGCGGACTCAACTTTTGGGTGGAGCTTCCTGAGGGTGTGGATACCGGAAGACTGCTTCACCGATGCATGGAACAATCCGTTGCATTCGTACCCGGAACCGTATTTGATTCTTCGGATAATTCAGCCAGTCGCAAGTTGCGCCTGTCCTTCTCTTATGCGCATGAGCAGCAGATTCGGGAAGGGATGAGCAGACTTATTACGCTGGCCAAACAAATGTAACGTTTGGATTCCCTGGAATTGACGTCACTCCGAAGAATATCTAGTGTAATTGCCCTCTCACCCTGCTGCATCAAAAAAAGTCGCCTTGTGGCGACTTTACTTTTGGTGTTCTATACTCTTTACCTGCAACCCGCTCTGTGCTCAAAGGTCTTTTCTTGCAAACAAGCGAATGGTAATCAGATAGGACGCAAAAAACAAACCTATAATGCCTACGGAAACCAACGTCATTGTCGTCGTGGTAATTATGCCGTTCTCGTTGGCCATACTCATGAGGTACGCAACGGGTTGCGCCAAAATAATCATGCAGACCATGAATATCGCATTGATGATGCCAGCACCTTTTTTGCTAAGTCCGTAGAAAAGAGGCATGTATATGGAAACCAACGCAAGCACCATACCTATGGAAATGACAATATCCCTAAGTGAATAATTCGGCTTGTTCAGTTCAGGATAATTCAGGTTCACAAGCTCGTGAATTCCGTACGACGCGAGCACCCCGAATAGCGCGTAGACTATGGCAGACAAGTACTTTGCTTTTACAATCTGTTTACGGCTAACAGGGAGCGTCACCAGAAAATTATGATTATGGTTCTTGATATCAATCATGGTTGCCATAATAATGGAACCAAATGCAGTATAGATGCCTACAAAATACATCGACATTTCACTCTGCGGTATGAATGCGAGACTGAATACCACCAAGTATAATGCAATAATCCATAGTGAACTTTTCAGTACAATGAAGTCTTTACGAAGTAGGTTAAGCATATTTGCGTCCTCCCTTCGCCGTAAAATAAATGAGGTCTTCCAACGTAGGTCTTTGTATAAGAGCAAGCCTGCCAAATAACTGTTCGGCCTCTGCCTTATGATCCGACAATGCTTCAAAACCAACGGCTGTCTCGCGTATTCCGATGAAATGTTTCCGAATGTCGGAATCAAGCAGACCCATATCCCCTTTTACAATCGTATACCTTTCCAGCACATCATCTTTTGCCTCGTTGAACACCAGTTTCCCTTGATGAATAAACGTAATATAGTCTGCAATCCGTTCCAGATCCGTCGTAATATGCGTCGAGAAAATAATGCTCCTTGTTTCGTCCTGTATCATATCTGCAAGCAGATCGAGCAGTTCCCGCCTAAACACAGGATCAAGTCCAGATGTCGGTTCATCCATAATCAGCAGATCCGCTTCATGCGACAAAGCTACGGCGAGAGAATACTTGATTTTCATGCCTTTGGACAGATCCTGGATTTTCTTTTTGGGAGACAGTTCGAACTGATCCAAGTAGTCATTGAACGCTTTATTGTCCCATTTGGTGTAAAAAGGAGCGATCATTTGTGTCATCTCACGGATCGTTAGATGCTCATAGTAAAAACATTCATCGGACACAATGCCAAGGCGTTGCTTGATATCAACTTCCTGATTGGGCATCTGGCTGCCCAATGTCTTGAGGCTCCCCTTATCGGGATGGATCAGACCCGTGATCATTTTGATCAGAGTACTCTTTCCCGCTCCATTCGGACCAATAAGTCCCGTAATATATCCTTTTTTCACGTCCAGAGATACATTATCTACTTTAAATAAAGGATACGTTTTGGTTACATTACGTAATTCGATCGCGTTCATTATGCTTATTCCTCCTCAACCAACAATGTAAGATGATGGATTACATCCTGTGAACTCATGCCCAGTTCTTTGCTCTCACGAATCACTTCGAGCATCTTCTCTTCCAATTGTTTCATCCGCCGCTCCCGAATAAAGTCCTGATTGGCTCCAGATACGAAGCTCCCTTTGCCTACAACTGAATCGATCAGCTTCTCCTTCTCCAGCTCTTCATAGACACGTTTAGTTGTAATGACACTGACTTGCAGATCCTTGGCGAGCTGCCGAATGGAGGGGAGACTATCTCCAGCAACCAATTCTCCGCTCAAGATGCTCTGTCTGATCTGAGTTAAAATCTGCATATAGATCGGATCGCTCGAAGCGTTCGATATTAAAATGTTAATCTTTCCTCACTCCATTGATGTTAAATAATTTTCGGTAGGTATAGTGTATATATATAATATATACACTATACCTACCGATGGTCAATCCTTATTTCACATTATTCTCATTCTGATTCGATCCATAGACGTGGACTGGCTAATCTGGACGACAAAAAAGAGGACGTCAGTTTCCTGTTCGTCCTCTTGATTAATCAAGCCCGGAAGGTCACATGACCTTCCGGGCTACTGTTATGAGCTGGATATGACCTTATCCACCAATCCATATTCGACTGCTTCAGCAGCGGTCAAGAAATAGTCTCGATCCGAGTCCTTCTCAATCCGCTCAATTGACTGTCCTGTATGGTCGGCTAACAGCTTGTTAAGACGTTGTCGATGCTGAATGATGCGGTTAGCATGAATCAGCATATCCGACGCCTGCCCCCGCGTACCACCATGTGGCTGATGGATCATAATCTCGCTGTTGGGCAATGCCATACGTTTGCCTTTTGTTCCACCCACCAACAAGATCGTGCCAAAACTTGCCGCCATACCTGTACAGATCGTGGAGATATCTGGCTTCACAAATTGCATCGTGTCATAGATTGAAAATCCCGCAGTCACCGAGCCACCAGGACTGTTGATGTACATCTGGATGTCCTTCTCCGGGTCCTCTGCAGTCAAAAACAACAACTGAGCCACAATGGCATTTGCCATCTGATCCTCAATCTCCCCGGACACCATAATGATCCGGTCTTTGAGCAAACGTGAATAAATATCATAACTCCGCTCTCCACGAGCTGTTTGTTCCACTACATACGGCACTACATTCATATGTGTCGCCTCCTCGATTTAGGCAACCATGTTGACCGTGTACCCACCTCCATATGACATCGAGTTCATGCCAGAAGTAGAGTACCCGTACATCATTGGCTGCATGGATGGAGACGGCAAAGTCTGCTGCAAAATCGTCCCCGCCACAGCCATCGGATCATCGGTCCGGTTCAGGCACAGATCAATAATTCGGGCTGTATCTCCATTACGAAATGCCAGCAGATAGCTGCGCAGTTCCTCCCGATTGTCCTCCACTGCGCCTTCCTCATACTGCAATTCTGTGTCGTCCGATTGTTCCAACCTGTGCCTCACTTCAGCTATGGCAGAGCGGGCTCGACTTAACGCTGCTTTCACAGCACCTTCTGTCGTATCCAACATTTCCGCAGTCTCTGCCGCCTTATAACCCATTAATTCACGTAATACATATATCACTCGCTGCCACGGAGGTAGCGTATTTACAAGAAGTTGTACGGCAGACTCCAATTCCTCGAATTGCCTTTCCTCCTCCATCTCGTGCAGGAGCGGCTTCAAGCTATCCAATTTACATGCTAATCTCTCCCGCTGACGTAGGATATCAAACCAGCTGTTGCGTGCAATACGAATCAGATAAGCTTCCCAGTTTATATCTTTATTCATCCCATAAGTTCCAACTACACTCGACGACAACACTTTGAGACAGGTCTCCTGAACCAAATCCTCCGTGTCTGGAACTGATTTCGTCAGAGATAAACAATACGCATACAACGAACCCATCAGATCGGGTAGTAGAGTACGGATGCTTTGGTTCAATTGATTTTTTCTGTCGTTGCCATTAAAATCAACATCGAATTTATCTTGTTTACCATCATCATGTGGTCTGTTGATTCTGCAATCCACGGACTTCACAAAGGCCATCTTGGGGGCCCCCCTTTGCTGGTTCCTGATTGATTTTGACTTACACTATGTAAACGAAGAACCCCTTGTAAAGGATACGCTCTTCTGAATTTATTTTATTACGCTAGTTAAGTTGGGTTACGCATTCGTTTCCAGCTTTAATGTTCCAAGCGGCACCTTCATCCCGGTAAGGGCAATCGTAATGCCTTGATCCAGATTATAATTCTGCCGTAGATCGACGTCATGAGACATATGTGTAAAATAGGTATGACCTGGCTTCAGTTCCCGCAGCAGCTCCTGCGCCTCACCCATATCGTACACGGAACGTGTCGAGAATTCCGCAAGCTCATGCACAAAGCTCGTTCCGAGCACCAGCAGATCCAGTCCGTGCAACGGCTCTTTCTCGGTTGCTTTCAGGTCAATGGCATCCGAACAATACGCCCAGCTATACCCTTCCCGTACGAGTCGATACGCATAGGAATAACCGTTTTTACCGTGGCAGACCTTCCATGAATGTACCTTCCAGCCGCCCAGTTCAATACCGTCATCCGTTTCCAAAAAGTCCATATGACGCCCCAACCAGGGAAACTGTCCCTGAATCGTAACAATCACTTCACGTGGCGCATATAAACGCCCCTTCACGCCCAACCAGCGACACGCATCCGCCCATTCCGGCAATCCTCCAATATGGTCAAAATGGGCATGAGTGATGAGCAGCGTATGCACCATACGCACCCCCTGATCCTCCATCTGTGATCTCCAGTCTGGTCCGCAGTCAATCATGAATCCTTCGCTAGCACCATCGCCATCACCGTCAATCAGAACAGAAGAGCGTTTCCGTTTATTCTCTCCCGTAAGCCTCGCCTCTGTACATACGTCGCAATCACAATACACACGTGGAACGCCCATCGCATCGCCAGTGCCCAGAAATGTTAGCTGATCCAATCCGCATTCCCCCTGAATTAATGATATGTAAATTGTAATCGTCCACCCCTGTTTTTGCAAAAAAAAGACCATCCCGCTGCAGTTCTACACTGCAATTCGGGACAGTCTGTGGTCTGACACTTCACCGTCAGACTTTAATTCCATGCTTCGCTCCATTCGGGAGCGTACGCTTCGTCAGCATGTAGTGCAACCTTATAAGCGGGTCATCCGCATGAAGATCAGGACTTACCTTTTAAACAGGCCACGACTGATTAATTCGAGTCACATCCACTCGGCGCTGGAACTATACCAGTGCCCGCAGCTTCAACGTCAGTTCCTGACCCGCAGGTACATCCTTCGAATCCGTAATCACCCAGTTCGACGCAAGCCGCTTCGCCAGTACCTCTGCCTGCGCCGGTTTCAACTGTAATCCGGTGATGATTCCTTCACCCACCGTGAAATCTTTCTCTGGCTGCACTTTAAAGGCCTTTTCCAACCAGATTCCGAGTCCACCACGTGTGTTAAAGGTAATCCGGTACCCATCTTTTACTGCTGCCTCCAGATTTTCACCATGCTCATCCGCATACGAGAAAAATTCGTTATATCGGTATTCCTCTTCAGACACGGCGTCAAAAGCGGAAACATCTTTCGCTTGAATGGCTTTTAATATTTCTTCCTCAGGCATACCCTTACCGCGGGCCTGCTCCAGTCGAATCGCTGTACTTTGGGATAATTTGATCTCTGCACTCATCCAACTCACACCTTCCTGCACTATGTAACAATCATGATTCAGTATACCCCTATTATAACCTTTTGGCAGTAAAAAACCTCCATCTCTACTTCCATTGAAATGAAGAGTTAGCTTCCGGTCTCAAGTTTACTTTCATTGTTTTGAAATGTAACTATCATAGCTTAAAACAACAACAAGTTCTTCCAAAAAAATTAAAAGATTTACAAATTCACAAGGATAAAGCTGAAAGTAAATTCCAAATAATGGCAATTGGTGACTTAAAAACGGTAGGTGTTACCCCTTTCAAACAGGAAACAACATATTGGTGTGGACCAGCTACGTCTAAGCAAGTATTAAATTACCTAAATGGCAGTTCAGAATCACAATCATATTATGCACAAAAAATAGGAACCACAAAAGATGGAACTGACTTTACAGTTGTTGATGACGTACTAAATAATCTTCAATCAAACTATACTTATTCATACTCTACGTCACTTCCAATTGAATCATGGAAGTATGCCATCATGTATTCATCGGATAACTACCATCCAGCTGTATTAGATTTAAAAATTACCGGAAATGAATTAGAAAATTATACGGGAACTGTAAGCGGTCATATAATAAATGTCTCAGGTTATGATTTTAGAACAAATGATGCAAAAGTAAGACTCACTGATCCTTACGATCAAGGAAATAGAGGGAAAACGCATGGTAATAAGTGGTACACGCTTGAAAAAGTGTGGCAAGCTAATCAAAACCACTTTAGACAAGCAATTATATGGTAAAATCAGGTTAAAGAAGGGAAGCATGCTTCCCTTCTTTACTACTCTACAGGAGGCTTCGACATGAAAGAGAAGTATAGATGCATTTATTTCTATCTCATCATTGTGCTTATATTACTACTTACAGCCTGTAACCAATCAACTCCAGCAAATCAAACTATAGATCAACATTCACTTGAAAAACCTTCTAGTACATTGGAAACTGCACCTGAAACTAATTTAACAGATTTATCTCAAAAGCCAACGTTATCCGAACTTCCACAAGCTAAACCCGATGTTAAATTTAAGCTTCCTTACACAATCGATTCAATTACAATTAAAAATGATATTCTAGAGCGTAACACCATCGTTTCCAGCTATAAAAATGATAACGGTATCGTCATTTTTAGTAGAGATTTTTCTACAACTGAAGTGATGGAGATGGAAATCATTCAGTTTGACACGAAAAACAATACCTATATCTCCCAATATCGTGCTGCGAAAGGCATGATTATTAATACCCTGGTGTCCGTTGGCGATGACTTATTTTGGGTAGAAAATCCATCCAAGTCAACAGATAATACTACTCCATGGAAAATTAAACGAATGAAACGAGATGATCTTGATGCAACCGCTACCGTTTTTGCCGAAGGGATTAGCGAAGATCAGATAGCCGTTCCAGTATTAAGATCCAATCAAGATGAAATTAGCTGGATAGAGAAGAAGATTACCAATCACATCGTGAAGAACGAAGCTTACATTTATAATGTGAAGACTCGTATCAAGACCACGGTAGCCACACAATTTCTAAATGAACAATCAAAGAACAGAGAAGGTATCTTCCTTGATTTACAAAGGCCTGTAAAAGAAGGATTATTGATACAACAAACGGTTTTTGAAAATAAAGATCAGAATAATGAAAAACGGTTTGACATTGTTATGTATCCTAAAGACCATTCCAAACCTGAGCTTATTGTTAAAGATCGTGAAGACATTTATGATTTCACAGTAAATGAGCAATGGATTGTATTGACAACGGAGAGTACTACTGAAATCTTAGATAGAAAAACTAAAAAACTGATATATTCCATTATTCACGACAGCTCGCTACTCGGTGGATACTCGCCTTTTTTATTTGAAAATCAGCTTATCTACAAACAATCCCCCTATATTATGGCTGTAGATTTAACCACAGGTAATAAACAACGGTTAACCACAAAAGAAGGAAGTTATACCCCTATTACTAATTTCGGGGATATTCTTACCTTTACTCGTATGGATTTTGGAAAGGACAGGACTCAAGCAGAATTATTTTTTGTCAACTTGAATCCTTAGAATACCAACAATACTGATTAATAATATTTCTAGAGAAATCCTGTTATAACTCACTCTCACTGTAAATGGCCTCCCCATGGTTAGACATTATCTAACCATGGGGAGGCCATTTCAATAATATTCTAAACGATTATCACACAAAACTTTAAGCCTCTGTACTAAGTAAACAAACGTCCAAATTCATAATTCAACCTATAATCCAGCGAGCACCTGATACCACACGCCACGTTTGGAGTACAACGTACTGCGTACCTCATCCCATCCACCCAGATAGTTGATATCAAATAACCCTTCAGGCGTTGGGAATGTCGCCTCGGTCTGTGCAAATACATCCGGATCTACTGAACGAAAACCATGCTTGGCAAAAATGCGCTGCGCTTCTGGTGTACGCAGATAGGCGACAAAAGCTTCCGCCAGTTCACGATTCCCATGTTTATCGGCATATTTATTCACCACAACTGCCGGGTTTTCAATCAGGATCGTATTTTTTGGAATGACGATATCATAATCTATACCTTTGGCGATCCGGGCAAGCAATTCATTTTCATATGTAACAATTACATCACCCACGCCATATTCGAATGCCGCCATCGAAGAACGCCCACTCTTGTCCAATGATTCAACGTTACGATGTACCTGTTCGAGAAAAGCCTTGGCTACGGCAGGATCTTTCTTCCCCTCTTGCTCCTCCGACAGTTTCAATCCGGCACCATAAATGGCATTAATGTCCCATTGTGCTCCTCCGGATGTCTTTGGATTGGGGTACAGTACCTTCACTCCTGGCTTGGTTAAGTCCTGAAAATCACGAATACCGAGCGGGTTGCCCGCTCTTGTGCCCAGAACAACAATTGAACGGGTGATCATACCCTCATTAGGGGTCTGTTTCCAATCAGAGCTAACCAGATCGGCTTTGACCAACTTCTCGATATCACTCTCCATCGCGAGCAAGGCCACATCAGCCTCGAATCCACCAACGATGGCTCTTGCCTGTGTACCCGAAGCTTCATAGGATTCTTGAAAGTTAATCGTCTGTCCGGTTTTTGCCTTCCACTCCTCTTGGAACTTGGGTAGCAATTCGCCTACAGCATCTTTCGCTACACTATAAGCACCAATCACCAGCGTATTGGATGAATCGTTACCAGAGGGCTCGTTCTGTTCACTTGCCCCCTCCTGCTTGCTGCATCCAGCGGTCATGCAGACGAGCAGAAGCATGAGGGCAACATATAAGAGTATGGCTTTCTTCTTCCTCGTCTGCATGGGCAGCCCCTTTCTTCCACTTGATCTAAATCATCACCGGCATCGGATCTTCCTTCAGTCGGTTCTCAACCACCCAACTGTTGGAGTCATTGAACAGGTATGCACGGTGTACAAGGACTCGAATTTGTTGACCGATCTCCAATGTCGTTTTCTCCAGGGAACGATATGTGATTAACTTATGACCCTGTACGTCCACCTCTACCATCCATTCACTGCCGCGGAAATGAAGATGTTTGACTGTACCTTTTTCCGTTGCAGACAGCATGGTGAATTCGTTTTTCAAGCCGATCTCAATATACTCCGGTCGGATCAGCGCTTTGGTACCTTCACCCTCAACCGCATGTTCGAATCCTTTCAACTGGGAGGCATCCTCCACAACCGTAGACTCCCCGATAAATGTAGCGACAAAAGGGGTCTGCGGGTTTTTGTATATATCCCAAGGTGTGCCCTTTTGCTCCAGACGACCTTGGCTGATAATCATAATCTCGTCCGCCACTTCAATCGCTTCATCCTGGTCATGTGTTACAAAAATCGAAGTGATTCCTACCCGCTCGATTAGCTCACGTAACCATGAACGCAGTTCCTGACGGATCTTGGCATCAATGGCCGCGAACGGTTCGTCCAGCAATAACAGCTGTGGCTCCGGGGCGAGTGCTCTGGCAAAAGCAACACGCTGACGCTGCCCACCAGACAGCTGATGCGGATAGCGCTGTTCGAAACCTTTTAACCCGGTCAGTTCAACCAGTTCCATTACCCGATCACGGATCTGGGCTTTTGGTGTCTTCTTAACCTTGAGTCCAAAGGCGATATTCTCAAATACCGTCATATGTTTGAACAAGGCATAGTTCTGGAATACAAATCCGATGCCCCGCTCCTGTGGAGGCAGATGGTTCACGACTTTTCCGTGAAAGCGAATCTCCCCGGAACCCGGATTCTCCAGACCCGCAAGCATCCGCAGAATGGACGTTTTCCCGCCTCCGCTGGGTCCAAGCAGACCGATCAGATGGCCTTTGGCAATATCGAATGAGACATCTTTTACCGCATGAAAATCACCGAAATGTTTGTTCAGATCACGGACTTCTACATGCATATCAATGCACTTCCTTTCGCTTCTTGGCCCATTCCATCATGAGCAGCAGCCCGACGGAGAAGGTTACCAGCACCAACGCCACACCATTTGCGGCAGCCACATTAAAATTCTCAACATCCTGATACACCAGGGTTGTTGCGGTCTGCGTTTTGTTCATAATATTACCGGATACCACCAGCACTGCACCGAATTCCCCAAGCGAGCGCGCAACCGTCAAGACTAGACCATACACTACCGCCCAGCGGATCGAAGGCCATGTCACACTCCAGAACGTTCTCCAGCCGTATGCGCCAAGTGTAGATGCGGCCTCCTCTTGCTGGGAACCGAGTTCCTGCAGGACAGGCATAACCTCTCTGACCATCAGTGGAAAGGTAACAAATAACGTTGCGATCACCATACCCGGGAAGGCATAGACCACATTGAATCCAATCCCTTCAAAAAAAGCGCCCATAATGCTGTTAGGTCCCAACATCAACACAATCATCAAACCGCCAATGACAGGAGATACGGCATAAGGCAGGTCTACAATGCTGTTCAGCAGCCCTTTTATCTTTTCACTCAGCCATCCGGCACGAACCAGATACAGAGCCATCATGATGCCAAACAATGTATTTAACAGGGTGACCACCAGGACAACCAGTCCGGTCATCATCAAGGCATGTAGCGCCTCAGGACGCATTAACCCTTTCAGGAATCCACCTGCCCCGTCTTCAAATGCACCAATAAAAATGCGTCCGAGCGGGATGATCAGCAGTACAATAAATACCGCAAACGTCAGTCCGATTAAGAGTCGTCTCATCGTCTTCTCCCCCGCATCTGCACCAGATTGATCAGCCAGAGGATCAGGAAGGAGAGCGTCAGGAGCAACACGGATACAGCAGCAGCTCCCGTTGGATTATCACTTTCAATCTCCCCGTAGATAAATACGGAAGCGGTCAGTGTTCTGCCCGGAATGTTACCAGCCACCAGCACGACAGCACCAAATTCAGCCAGTCCTCTGGAGAAAGCGAGCATCCCCCCACTGATCATGCCAGGTGCCATGGAAGGCAAAATAACCTGCATGAACGTGCGAGCCTTGGATGCCCCCATCGTGTACGAGGCCTCTTCCTCGGAAGGATCGATTTCTTCCAGCAAAGGCTGCACCGCACGGATAACAAACGGAAACGTGACAAAGGTCATCGCGATAACAATGGCGGGCTGGTGAAATACAATCTCAAATCCCATGGATTCTGCCAGTCTCCCGATGGCACTGACCGGACCCAAAAGCAGCATAATCATCAAGCCGCCCACCGCTGTTGGCAGTGCAAACGGGAGATCAACCAGACTGTTGAGAAACGATCGACCTACAAAGCGATACCTTGTCAACACCCAAGCGATCATCGTGCCCAAAACCACATTAATCAGCGTGGCAATCACGGCCAGCCGAATGGTCAGCAGTACGGCTTTCCACGCGATGGGGTCCATAATGCTCTGAACAAAGTTGCTCCATCCTTCGGAGAAGGAATTGACGTACACACCGATGATTGGAAGTACAATAAGTACGATAAAATATAACAATACGGTACTGCGGAATCCCCAAGTCCATCCCTTATGACGAAGAACGGTATTCATTGCTGCGTTCCCTCCCAGCCTCCGGCTTTAGCTCCGGTCGGCAGTCTTCCTGGTTTTAATACGACATTTTCCCTAAGTTGGATGATATTACTTTAATATTATTCCCATTAGTCTACTTGGTTTTGCTTTTCTGATACTTTACCAGTTTGCAGTGCTAATCGTCAATGCTTTTATTGAATATAATTGGGCCTCATATGAGAACGATTAATAAAAATCACTTCAGGTTATTTCTGTCCTCTTCGTTATGGTGCAATTCCCATAATCAGCGTCATTGTGGTTTGTTTGGTATGTAGTGGTTAAGGTACAATCGAGGGTAAGAACAGAGATGATAAGGAGTGATCTAACATGTTATATACGAAGAATATATCCACTTCCACACGAGACGAAATGAAGGATATCACATGGGACGTGAAGCAGGTTGTCCAGAGTAGCGGAGTGCAGAATGGGACGGTGCTCATCTACTGTCCACATACGACGGCCGGTATTGCCATCAACGAAAATGCAGACCCGGATGTGAAACACGATGTCTTGTTGCGTCTGGACGAAGTATACCCTTGGGAGCATCCCGAGTATCGACATGCCGAAGGCAATACAGCCTCTCACCTCAAATCGATCACTACAGGGCCATCACAGACGGTGATTATTCACGAAGGCAGGCTGCTGCTTGGCCGCTGGCAAGGCATTTACTTTTGCGAATTCGATGGACCACGTGAGCGGGAGTACTTCCTCAAAATCATGGAAGGTTAGTTGGGTCCAATAGGCCTGCCACCCACTCGTTCATTTTTGATAAACACAAACAGGCGGTCCACCCTCATTCCGGGTCGGAGCCGCCTGACTTGGTTTGCTGCGCATACTAACTTTCGCGAGACAACGTTATAAAGGATTAAAGTTATGACAAATCACCGCCCTGAAGTGTAGGGGTGCAACAACAGCGCCATTATTGGTCGCCAGACTGCTGACCCAGATTGCGGCACAGCACTTTGACATGAGACAGCGCAGACGATTCAATCTCCACAAACGTTAAACGGTCCTGAATGTAATAAGAAATGAATCCGTGCATAGCCAAAAATAGCGTACGCGGTACCCTTTGAATATCCTCTTCCGTACAGTTCTCTTCATTCATATACTGCCTTATAATCGATGCAAACAATTCGAAGCAACGTCCCTGTTCGGCACGACAATAAGACAACAGTTCTTCGTCCCTGATCATAAACATAATTTCGTATTGGTATGGATTCTCCAGACCAAAGCGAATAAACTCCATCATGATATGCTCTACCTTGCTCACATCATCACGAACCGGCCTGACCATGGCTTGCAGCAGCAAATGCCCCAGATGATTAAAATCTTCAACCACGATGGCATAGAACAGCTCTGCCTTTTCCTTAAAGTGATAATACAGCGACCCATGACTATAGCCCAGATGCTGGCCGATGCTTCGCATCGAAATGGCGCGGTATCCTTTGGTAATAAAAAGGTGCCTCGCCGCCTCCAGTATCCGCTCCCTCGACAACTCCTGTTCGACTGCTCTTCTAGCCATATATTTTATTCCCCTTCAATAAAATAAAGCCGCTGTCCCTCCGTGATCCGGGATTGCCCTTGCGTCAAATCCGTGATCCAGGCTACAAAAGCCTCGGTTTCACTATCCGGCGGAAGACAAGTCAACGTAACCTTATCGGTGAATCCAGTTTCACCTGTACGGACTTCCCGGCTTCTTAACTCATTTTCCACTTTACCCAGCCACGTATAATCCAGTTCAACAAACACTTCACGATGCAGCACGTTGGTAATGGCTTCTCCGGCTTCAATGGCTGCTACAGCTCCATCCGTATAAGCACGAATTAACCCGCCAGCTCCAAGCATAATTCCCCCGAAGTATCGCGTAACCACAATTGCCACATTTTTTAATTTCTGATTTTTGATCACTTCAAGAATGGGTTTCCCTGCTGTTCCGCTGGGTTCCCCGTCATCGGATTGCTTCTGGATCTCGTCCCGCTCCCCAATCATGTATGCAGAGCAGTTATGAGTTGCATTCCAATGTTTTTTCTTGATCTCATCGATGAAAGCAACAGCTTCTGCCTCTGTCGTGACCGGCATAATATGACCGATAAATCGCGACTTCTTGATTACAATTTCCAGATTGCCCGGTCCTCGAACCGTGCGATAACGTTCAATCATTCCAAATCCAACTTTCTGATCTTTTCCTGAGTCCATTTTACAAGAAAGCAGTTCACCGCGCGAACGCGGACGAACTGCCCTGGTTATCTACATCCGGGAACCCTGCATCTTACACAAACAGTGATTCCCAGTTAGATTTACATTACCTTATTCAACTATATGAGCAGACCGATGAATTATTCGGAAAGTCTCGCTTCGAGCGCTGCTTTCTCTTCTTCAAAGCCTGGTTTGCCCAGCAATGCAAACATATTCTTCTTGTAAGCTTCCACGCCTGGTTGGTCAAATGGATTGACGCCCAGCAGGTAGCCACTGATACCGCATGCTTTTTCAAAGAAGTATACCAGATATCCGAAAGAATATGGAGTCATATCTGGAATGTTCACAATCAGGTTTGGCACTTGACCATCTGTATGTGCAAGCAGTGTTCCTTGGAATGCTTTTTTGTTAACAAAGTCCATAGTTTTACCTTCAAGGAAGTTCAAACCATCCAGATCGTCCGGATCGGATTTGATTGAGATATGCTCTGCAACTTCAGTAACCTGGATAACAGTTTCGAAAATATTCCGGCTACCTTCCTGAATGAATTGACCCATGGAGTGCAAGTCTGTAGAGAAATCAACGGATGCAGGATAGATCCCTTTGTAGTCTTTACCTTCACTCTCTCCAAACAGTTGTTTCCACCACTCGGATACGAAGTGCAGGGAAGGCTCATAGTTTACAAGAATCTCAGTTCCTTTGCCTTTGCGATACAATGCGTTACGAACTGCAGCATATTGATATGCTTCATTCTCAGCTACGTTCGGGTTGCTGTATTCCTTGGATGCGTCAGCCGCACCTTGCATCATTTCTTCGATGCTGATACCAGCTGCTGCGATTGGCAGCAAACCTACAGCTGTCAGAACGGAGTAACGTCCGCCTACATCATCCGGGATAATGAAAGATTCGTATCCTTCTGCATTTGCCAGTTCTTTCAATGCACCGCGTGCTTTGTCTGTTGTAGCATAGATGCGTTTGCGAGCTTCTTCTTTACCGTATTTCTCTTCCAGTGCTGCACGGAAGATACGGAATGCAATTGCTGGCTCTGTTGTTGTACCGGATTTGGAGATGACGTTAACGGAGAAATCTTTGCCTTCAACCAGATCCAGCAAATGAGTTACATATGTGGAACTGATATTGTTTCCTGCAAAATAGATTTCAGGTGTTTTGCGTTTGTCTTTTGGCAGATTGTTATAGAAAGAGTGAGTCAGCATTTCAATCGCTGCACGTGCACCCAGGTATGATCCACCGATACCGATAACGATCAGTACTTCGGAGTCGCGTTGGATTTTGGCAGCCGCTTTTTGAATGCGGGCGAACTCTTCTTTGTCATAAGCCGTCGGCAGGTCAATCCAGCCCAGATAATCGGAGCCTGTTCCTGTTCCGTTGTGAAGCTGCTCGTGAGCCAGACGAATCGGTTCTGCAAAATAATCCACTTCATGCTGATTTACAAATTGCAATGCCGTGCTATAGTCAAATGTCACTTTTTTTGCCATGATCTCAAAAACCTCCTGATTTCGGTTATATTTTTTCCGTATCCGTATTCCATTCTAAACAACTTGCCTTAAGGATACTTCAAATCCACGGGGCTGACAAGCTTGCAGCTCGAACTTTGTCGTTAGAATTCAAGAAGCAAAAAGGGTAAACCGAATCCGCGGGTTGCGGTTCTGCTTACCCTTCTTATGTTATTCCGCCGGGTACGAGCAGACGTAGTCAGTAACGCTGCGTATCTCCAGTTTAAATTTGGACTCGGCAGGCACGTGGAACGTAGCTTGGCCTTGAATCTCTTGCCACTCTTCTTCTCCGGGAAGCAATACTTTCAGATCTCCGGACAGAATCTCCATAATTTCACGGGAATCCGTACCGAACTCATAACTGCCTGGAAGCATGATGCCTAGAGTCACTTTGCTGCCATCCCCCAAAATAACCGTTCTGCTGGTTACCTGACCATCATAATAAATGTTGGCCTCTTTCACTACACTGACTTGATCGAATTGTGACATGCGTACCCGCTCCCCTGAAGTTAATGAAAACAAAAGGCAAAACAGATCAGGGCGATAACGAGTTACCGCCCATGCTCTGCGGAAATAACTTACTGCCATGGATCAGGACAGCATGAAGCTCTCCCGACCATAGCAGCGCTTATGAAGCTATAAGTGCGTGTTCAAAAAGTCAGGTTTTCAGTACCGCGAAGATGGGATGAAGCTAGAAATGGAGTAGCGGAGCGTAGGAGAAAACTACGTGAGCAACGGACATTTCGGCTGAATCCCATCTTCGACGCTGATGATGCCGTGAGGCATCCTTCGTAATCAAAAGCAGACTTTTTCAACAACCTCTATTACAGCAATGCTTTTACGCGGCTAACCACGTTGTCCACTGTAAAGCCATATTCTTGGATAACACGGTCGCCAGGCGCGGATGCACCAAATGTGCTGATTCCGAGAATGTCACCTTGATCTCCAACATATTTTTCCCAGCCCATTGGATAAGCCATTTCAATCGCAAGACGAGCTTTAACATCCGGAAGAAGAACGGACTCTTTGTAAGCTTTGTCTTGTTTCTCGAACAGATCCCAGCTTGGCATGCTGATTACGCGAACTTGGATACCTTGTTCAGCAAGTGCTGCTTGAGCTTTAACAGCCAATTGCACTTCAGAACCTGTAGCGATGATTTGTGCTACCGCTTTGCCATCTTTTGCATCAGAGACAACATAAGCACCACGTTTCACGTTCTCACGTGAACCTTCAACCGTACCTTCCAGGATCGGCAGGTTTTGACGAGTGAGTACGAGTGCAACCGGGTTGCTCTTGTTCTCAAGCGCATAAGCCCAAGCAGCCGAAGTTTCATTACCATCAGCCGGACGAATAACCGTCAGGTTAGGAATGATACGCAGGGATGCCAGTTGCTCGATTGGTTCGTGCGTAGGACCATCTTCACCAACAGCGATACTGTCGTGAGTCAGAACATACGTTACAGGCAATCCCATCAGGGCAGCCAGACGAACAGCCGGACGCAGGTAATCGGTAAATACGAAGAACGTACCTCCGAATACTTTCACACCGCTGTGCAGTGCCATACCGTTCATTGCTCCAGCCATACCGAATTCACGGATACCGAAGTAGATGTTACGGCCGGAGTAATCTTCTGGTGTGAAGTTCTCCAGGTTGTTCAGGTGAGTCATTGTAGAGCTTTCCAAGTCAGCAGATCCGCCTGTCAGTTGTGGCACGTTGTGTGCCAGACCGTTCAGAGCGTTACCGGATGCTACACGAGTGGAAAGAGCTTTGTCTGTTGCTGCATATTTAGGAAGATCACGGTCCCAACCTTCTGGAAGGTCGCCGTTAATCGCTGTTTCGAATTGAGCTGCCAGCTCAGGGAAAGCTTTTTTGTACTCGGCAAATTTCTCATCCCAAGCTTTGTTAGCAGAGATACCACGATCTTTCACTTGTGCAAAGTGATCGCGAACTTCAGCTGGTACGTGGAAGTTTTCTTCGTAAACCCATTTGTAATACTCTTTAGTCAATTTGGCTTCGTCTGCACCCAGTGGAGATCCGTGAGTACCGCCGTGGCCGCCTTTACCTTGTTTGTTAGGGCTACCATAACCGATAACCGTTTTAACTTCGATCAGTGTAGGACGCAGTGTATCTGCTTGACCTTCCTGAATTGCTTTTTCGATTGCAGGCAGATCGTTACCATCTTCAACGCGCAGCACTTGCCAGCCATAAGCTTCAAAACGCTTCGCGATGCTTTCGGAAGAAGACAGATCCAATTTACCATCCAACGTGATGTCATTGGAGTCGAACAACATGATCAATTTGCCCAGGTGCAAACGTCCAGCCAGGGAAGCTGATTCATGAGATACGCCTTCCATCAAGTCACCATCACCACAGATTGCGTAAGTGTAGTGGTCAACTACGTTGAATTTGTCTTTATTGTATGTTGCGCCCAGTTGAGCTTCAGCCATCGCCATACCTACAGCCATTGCAATACCTTGACCCAGTGGGCCGGTTGTTGCATCAACACCTGCAGTATGTCCAAATTCCGGGTGACCCGGAGTTTTGCTTCCCCATTGACGGAACTGTTTCAGTTCTTCCATTGGAAGATCATATCCGCTCAGGTGCAGCAAGCTGTACAGCAACATGGAGCCATGTCCTGCAGACAGGACAAAACGGTCCCGGTTAACCCAAGTTGGGTGGTCCGGGTTATGAGTCATCGTTTTTGCAAAAAGTTGGTACCCCATTGGAGCGGAGCCCATAGGCATACCCGGATGTCCGGAATTTGCCTTCTCAATTGCATCAATCGCCAAAGTACGTACGGTAGTAATCGACAGGTTGTCGATTGTGGTGTTCTCGTCCTTTTGAATCGCTTCGTTCTTGTCAGTCATGGTTTGTCCTCCTCATGTCTTTAGATAAGTCGGGTGCGCAAGCGAATCCCTCTCATCATACAAGCAAACCGAATTTCACAATAAGTGAATCCGCTTGAGTGTTTCATTTTGACTTATTCACTTTTGTATTGTATCACTTGGCGTGAAGCTTTTCCATAACCTTCTTTTAGAAGTTCGTGAAAATCGGTGGTTTGTGATGAATAATCCTTAGCTTATCAAGCAAAAATCGTACTTTACAAGGTACTAAATTCCAAAAGCAGACTTAAGGAGCCTCACAAATCCATCGCATGAAGTATAACCTTTAACCTGAAAACCATGCATTTTTTAGATATTCATCCTCAATTCACATATAATGTTCCTTAATTATGGATTCGAGATTCGGGCATTGGTTTACTTTTCAGATGTACACGCGTCAATCATAGGAGGTCACGATCATGCCAGATCCTGCTGCTCACCCATCAACATCGGTAAAAAACTCATTACCCTGGTTATCCGGTATTTTAACGGGAATCCTCTCGGGAGTTGTACTTGGGTTTTTCCTCAAAATGATTCAGGCCAGCACAGGCGAACAAGTATATACCCTGCTGCTGAATATTGATTTTGTGCCTGGTCTTCCGCCAACCTTACCCGAATTCATTGAATTTGCTTTGCATCTCATCGTGTCCGTTGTCATCGGCATCTTCTATCTGTGGTGGGTAAGGCATTCAGGCCGCCCTATGATCAAAGGAATTTTACTTGGTGCAGTCTCGTCCTTGCTCTATATCCCACTCTCTCAATTGTCATCACGTGTTCCAGAGCTGTACGATGTGTCCGCCATCCTCTACTGGATTGTAGGACATCTGCTGTTTGGTACTGTGCTTGGCTTGTGCGGAAAGTATATCAACACAACAAAAAAAGCGACTCCCGTTTCGTAAACGATTGGGGTCGCTTTGTTGTTAATCTATTATGTGGTTCCGAATCAACCTTGCACAGTATTAAAGCATGAGCTTAAAATACGACGGTTTTATTTTCGTGAACGAGAACACGGTCTTCAACATGCCATTTCACGGCACGTGCGAGCACAACACGCTCAATGGTACGTCCGATACGTTTCAGCTCGGTTACATCGTCCCCGTGGCTTACACGCTGCACGTCCTGTTCAATAATCGGGCCGCCATCCAGTTCTTCCGTAACATAGTGGGCTGTCGCACCGATAATTTTGACACCACGGTTGTACGCCTGCGCATACGGTTTACCACCCACAAAGGCTGGCAGGAACGAATGGTGGATATTAATGATTCGATTACGGTAGTGCTCAATGAACATGGGAGAGATGATCTGCATGTAACGAGCCAGAATGATCACATCCACATCGTTGCCGATGACGTCCAGTTGGCGCTGTTCCGCTTCTTTCTTCGTATCTGCTGTAACCGGAATATGATGATATGGAATACCGAATGATTCTACATAGTCCTTCATGTCCAGATGGTTGCTGACCACAAGCGCAATATCGGCATCCAGGTCGCCTGCCTGCCATTGCCACAACAATTCAACCAGACAATGATCTTCTTTGGATACAAAGATAGCCAGTTTTTTCTTGCGGCTGACCGCAGATAACGTCCACTCCATCTGGAAACGGCTTGCCACTTCTGCAAAATCAGCTTCGAGTTTCGGCAAATTGACCAACAATTGTGGAAGATCAAACTCAATCCGCATAAAGAACATGCCGCCAGCAGGGTCCATGGTATACTGGTCCGACTGAACAATGTTTGCACCATGCTGGTGCAGGAAATGAGATACGGCAGCTACAATTCCTGGACCATCTGGACAGGAAATAAGCATGCGCGCACGATCGGCGCGGTTTTTAGAATCAGGGCGTACTTGTTTAGCGTGGATCTCCATCGGGTTATTCTTCCTCCTTCAATTAAGCCATGACCTGCGGGATTAACCCGCAAGCCATGCAATCAAGCGATGATTCAGTTGTTCTTCATTCAAATGCGGGAATAGTGCAGCTTCAGCCACCATGTCATAGAGGCGTTCCAGCGGTTCGCGCGGATCTGCCTTTTTGGCTTTGGCATCATTTTTGAGCAGCGTCCACACATCCAGAATATACGAACGAGACTCAATCTCTTTACCTTTGAAAAAGTGTTGCAACTGTTCTACTTCTGTCAGGAATTCCTGGCCGAATCGACCGGCAACATCCCCACGAAGCAGGGCAATCTCCACCTCATACATTGGACGCTGTGTCTTGGCCTCTTTACCAATCCAAGGTGTCTCCAGAATAAATGGACGTCCTTGAAGCTTCTCATGGTTAACGATGCGGTTAATCGCTTCAAACCCGATCCAGCCAGAGCCAATTGGTGTATGACGGTCCTTGTGCGCACCCACAGCATTCTTACTATCATTAATATGCATTACGGCAATGCGGTCAAGTCCTACAGTGCGATCGAACTGTTCCAGTACACCGTCAAAATCGTTAACGATATCGTATCCGGCATCATGAATGTGGCATGTATCCATACACACAGTCAGACGTTCGTTATACGTTACTTTCTCAATAATCTGGGCGATTTCTTCGAAACTGCGACCCATCTCCGTACCTTTGCCAGCCATGGTCTCCAGAGCAATGTTCACATCTGTCTCTTTCACACCCTCCAGCACTTCATTCAACCCTTCTGCGATCCGTCCGATCCCATAGTGGGCATCTTTGTCTGTAAAAGCGCCGGGATGTAATACGATGTTTTTCACACCAATGGCATGTGTACGACGGATCTCTTCCTGAAGGAAATCTACAGCGAGTCTATACGTGTTGTCTTTGTATGAGCCAAGATTAATAATGTACGGTGCATGGACAACGATATCTTCCATTCCACCCTCTTGCATGGCAAGTTTGCCTTCTTCAATATACATGGATTCGATTGGCTTGCGACGTGTATTCTGTGGTGCACCCGTATATATCATAAACGAACTGGAACCGTACGAGGACGCTTCCTTCGTTGCACTCAATAATCCCTTGTCCGAAAAGGACACGTGGGAGCCGATTTTCAGCATTATTGATCCCCCTTAATCTGAATTATCCCTTATTCTAACGCGATTATCGAAATAAATCTAGAAATGCGCTATAATTCGGGATAGAGGCTATTTTTTACAGCTAATATGTGGAACATGGGTAGGCGGAATCCGTCTTTCCGTGAAAATCAATGAACCGAGGTGACTCCGCAATGATTTTCGACTCCTACGCGATGATACTGACCAGCAGTTCCCCCAGCAATTGGTTTATGAATACGATCGCATTCTGGACTTTTTTATTGCTTGGCAGCATGTGTATCGGTGGATTTTTTATGATGCGCAAGTTTTTGAAAGTGCTACCAAAAGCGGACGGAAAGTCCAAACTGGATTGGCAGAATTATTGGGTTGAAGCCAGCCGTCACTTATGGACAGATGAAGCCAAAGCTTTTTTGGATCAACTTGTGGAGCCTGTGCCAGGGCCATTTCGTGACATTGCCAAACATTCCATTGCTGCAGAGATCGGTAAAATTGCAGTTGAAGACGACGCCACGGAAGTATCGAGAGATCACTGCATCAAAGGTTACATTATAGCCACACCGAAAAGGGATAATAAGTTTTTGGTCAAATTTTTGGAGAAAAACAAAATCGATTATTCCCCTTATCAACATTTGATTAAATAAAATAAAAGATGAGTTAAATGACATATAAATTTGGTTAATTAGATACAGATATGCTCCGTCAGGTAAGTTATTCCCAACAGGCATTGCTTACCGTACGGGGCTGTTTGTCGATCCAACGGTAATATATCAGCGCAGTGAAAATACAGAGAGGATGTTTGATATGAAAATTGCCATTTGTGGAGGTACCGGATTTGTAGGAGGAGCACTTGTAGATTACTGGCTGCAAGCCGGGCACCATGTGAAAGTTATTACACGAAAACTGCCTGACTTGCATAATCCAAGTAAAAATCTTACATATATATCGTGGGAACAAGTCGAAGAACAACCTCACTTGCTGGAAGGTATGGACGCTCTCGTTAACCTTGCCGGAGAAACACTGAATCAACGTTGGACAACCAAAGCGAAGCTGGAGATTGTTGAATCCAGAGTCACGACCGTAGCGCGGGTAGCCCGATTGGTGGAGTCTCTGGAACAAAAGCCGGAAGTGGTCGTTCAGGCTTCTGCCATGGCCATCTATGGAACCTCCCCTAACGAAACCTTTGACGAGAGCAGTCCACAAAAATCAATGAACTTCCCGTCCCGGGTCTCAGAACAATGGGAAATAGCTGCAGATGCCATCAAGCATGTCAGACTCGTCAAAATCAGGGTTAGCCTGGTGCTTGGCCATAAAAAAGGAGCCTTTCCATTGATGAAACTCCCTTACATGCTCGGTGTTGGCGGCAAGATCGGCAGTGGCAAGCAATGGACCAGCTGGATTCACATTATGGATATCGTAAGGCTGATTGACTTTAGCATTCAAAATAAACAAGTGTCAGGTCCGGTTAATGCTTCCTCACCGAATCCGGTCACCAATGATGAATTTGGTCGTACGGTCGGCAAGGTCTATCATCGCCCTCACTGGTTCCCCGTACCCAGCTTTTTAATTAAAACCTTAGTTGGTGAACTATCCGTTGTTCTGCTTCAGGGGCAGAGAGTCATTCCGCAAAAAGCACTCGACCACGGATTCCAGTTCACTTTCCCTACCTTAACCCAGGCATTGGAAGATCTGAAGCATCGCGGCTTATCTGACTGATTGAACAAGGCCTTATCCAACCGACCGATAAGTATAGACTGATTCCGCAAGTGTAAAGGTGTCTCCATCCGCCAATGGATACTCCTTATACGGAGCAAGAATATTGCCCTGAAGAATGGTGCCATTGACGGAACCCAGATCCTTAATCACATAGCCCGATTTGTTCCGGCTCAATTCCACATGAGCACGGGACACGCCGGTCGCTGTGTCCACCCACTGAACCATGTCTGCTGATCTTCCGATGACAAAAGATGCGCCTTGCACATCCATCCGTTCATGTTGGTCACTGGTGCCAGATCTTCGTTCAAGATAATAAGACGCCATCACCGGGCCTTCCCCTGTAAATTTACCATTAGCCAGATTCTGCAAATTTACGGTTGCTTCCGCAACTGCATCATTTCGAATTAGCTCTGAAGTTGAAGCTACCGTTTCCACATGGCGCTGAACGAGCGATGGTTCGGAGTGTTCAGGTGTCACATGCAGACTTTGATAACGGGAATGCTCGCTACTACCTTCTGAGGTGGATGCAACCGTTTGTTTTATGCGTTCCGCTGGCCTTTCAGCTGTATTCCAGCGCCAACTTTCCTGAAATGGTTCCTCTTCATCTTCCATTTGCTTGCCTTTGTTCTTACCTAAATTGAATGAAAAAGACCGCTTATTCTCTGAATCATTCTGAGGGCTTCCCTTACGTTTCCACGTCCATCCTGCTATACCAAACAAGCCAAGGCTTAGTACCATGCACAGGATCATCTGCGTCTGTCCCGGTTGCTCCATGTAAATAAATCTCCATACCAATGCCATGGCAACCATACAGCCCAATATGATATAGGTTACTTTGGAAGATCCGGGCTTCTCCTCCACTTCCATATCAACACGCTCTAGCGAATCATACGGGTTACTTCCTCTCTTATCCATACTATTTGAACTCTCTAATGAAGATTGCTCAGGTGAGCGCCTGCCTGGAAAGGTTCGAGATCTCACCGGAATGTCTTCCACCTCAGATTCACTCGTTTTCTGCGGCTGACGGAAATTTAGTTGCGGTCCCACAGCAGCATTTTGAACGGGAGTACCGGGTTGATATGGCCGAGAAGTACCAGTGGCTAGCCTGCTATCTCGCTCAGAAATCGACGAATGAAGATCACCTCTTGAATCATTGGGTGTTTCCGAAGTTCTGGATGAGAGAAATGCTGCGCCTCCTCCATTCTCTTGCTCGTCAGCGTATAATTCCAAAAGGAGTTCTCGCAACTGTCTGATATCCCAGCGTTCATTGTCACATAACTGCAGAACACGCTGAATGCCTTCTCCCTGCAGTTCCTGTACATGCGCCATAAGCCTGATCACCAGCTCACGGAATTGCTGAGGCGTTGGATCAACTTCAACCGTATCCATGATTGGTACATATACCATCCCTAGCTCACCCTGTTCGAATGAACCGTTGATGAACAAGTACTCTTCATGGATCAATAATTTACGAGGCTCCAGCATGTATTGCCGGCATTCCGTGAAGGCATCAGCTAGTTGGAACAACAAACCATACAGAACACGCAATTTGATTTTGCTTGACTTTAACATCTGAGATAACATCTTGTACCCTGATATGTCGTACTGCAAAGTTACATTTCGATCGACTTCCCGAATATGAACAGGAAGAAGTCGCGGAATCTGATTGGAGGACAACATCCCCATCTGTACCCGGCTTAATTCCTCCATTCGTAACCCGTCCTCTTTCTCCAAAACCATGAATGCTCCGCCGTTACGAATAAAATCTCTCGTTAATCCATACATGCCAATCCTCTCTTTCCATTGTTATTTAGGTCAACTAAAGAAAGTTACACTGGGCACTTCGATGACGGAACAACCTTCCGATCACTGTTATCCCCAGATTTCTTGATTCCCTTTTATAAAGGGAAAAGTCCCGAGACAAGCACCGTGATAAATCCAGGTAACACCGCCAGCATAAACGGAAACTTCAATGTCTTCTCCTTGTTCACCAGCTTGAGCGAACCAAGCATGAAGAACCCCGCAAGACTACCTGCCATGCCTCGAATTCGTTTCGCTGAGTCCTTTCGGAATAGCAGTATCACTAGACCTATTGCGCCCGCGTACAAAACGGAGTAAATAATGACATGAATGCCAAAAACAAGTCCCGTCCATGCGCCAATCCCACCAAACAATTTCACATCTCCTGCTCCTACGGCGCCAATCGCATACATCAGAAACAAAATGCCAAAACCTGCTGCTAATCCAGCGGCTGAGAACAAGAAACCATCCCAACCTCCCCATATGATATGGGCCAATACGCCTGTAACAGTCACGGGTAAAGTCAATCGATTTGGAATTTTCATGGAACGAATATCTGTAATAAAAGCTGCAATGACGTATATGCCACAGGCAATGTAAAACCACTCCACCTCTATCATCCCCTTCCTTATTTTCTGGAGGCCACGGTAAACGTAGTCTCCGTCTTGGCACCGTCCCCTGTCTCGACAACAAAACTCCAAGTTCCTTCTGTTGTCCGAGTACCAACAAACCAGTTCCATTCAATAATTCCATTCTCATCTGCGGTAGCCCAGCCGATGTGCTTCGCAGAACTTTCACCTGACTTGTAAAATATCGTTAAGTTGGCTGTCTCTCCTGGTTCTACCTTCACCTTGATCATTGCATTGTTGCCTATGTAAGCCGGGTCAGGCTTCGACAGAACCGTTGCTGAATCCGCAGTATCCCCGTCTCCTGCACTGCCATCCGATCCTTCTCCGGTATCCCCAATCCATACCCGTTCTGCCGCAGCGGCCTGAATCCGTAGCGGTTTACTGAGAAAGGGGACTTTTAGCGGCAATTCATAACTCAGTTCAAGTCGGAAATACGGATTTGTTTTGTTTTTAAGATCAGGTACCGAAATACCATTCACATGAACACGTTCCATATTCAGCAGCGTTGGCTCGATAAATGGTTGAAGCAACGGTTTTACCGTGGGATCAAGTACGGTTTCCAAGACGGATGTTTTGATCTCCTGTAGTGGTTGTTCACCACTGGCCGCCGCTGAACGTACCCAATCACTTAATGGCTCGGGTAGAGAAGAAGCATAACCTTCTGCCCATTCCGTCAGAGATAACTCTGGTATCTTCCAACCCCCTCCAGAACCTTCTCCGCCGGCAGAATCAGAAGGTGTGAATGCAAGGGAAACGGGATATATTTTCGTTGATAACTGCTTCACCGCTTCACCCGCTGTGCTTTGTAACGCTGTGGAGATTAGAGTCATTTGCACTATGAAGATGAGAAACATGATAAAAAACAAGAAGACAGGTAACACTAGTGAGGCTTCCAGAACCATGCTACCTTGTTCCTTTTCCGAAGAATATATCTGCTTTTTGAGAGACTTCAAACGCTGCAATCTGATTATTCTTGTTAAACGAATCTGCATTTGTGCGCTTTCTTTTTCATAATGTTGCTGCTTATCCATAATCCCTCCACCGAAACGATCCTGATTATTCAATAGGAATAATCCGCCTTCCGTTCAATGAAAAATCGTCCATCTTCAACTTGGTCCGCACTACCCATCACTGCACCCATGCTTCTAACCACCCCTGGTAAAAACCACAGCTTGATACTGCTGCGCATGTTACCCGAAGCATACGTCTGTTTCTCATCTGGATTCACACCCGTATTCAATCGAATTAGCGCCAGCATTCTGGACATTTTGCGTTCATTGTTACTATGCATCAATAGGAACAATCGGAGATGGTCCCTGTACGTCAGTTTGACTTTGATATACTTGGACAATTCCACACTGCCCTCTTTTGCTAGTTTCACCATATCCGCGATGGCGTTTGTAATCCCGTATAAGATTGCTGCCGATAATACCAGAAGTGGGTTCCCCAGCTTGCTGTGCTCAATTAACCCTTCTGCGGTTCGAATAGCCAGCCGCATCCCAAATATCTCCGCATATGCCGCAGCGATGTTACCCGAAGGATTATGAAACCCATAAACGATATACTCCAGTTCCTGATTCTCCAGTTTGAAAACATCACCAGCATCTCCACCACCTTCAGCCCAGGTAAATAACTGACCAAAATCCATGGAGTTAAAATAGGCTAAAGCATATTCATTCTGAAATAATTCGTCGCCAAGACTGTCCAACAGACCGGACATCCCGCCAAACAAACTGTCCATTCCCTTCATGGCATCGCCACCAGAGTCATAGGGGTCTCCAGCAATCTCTGCCTTTTTGGCTTCCTCACGACTAGCCTCGTTAAAAGAAATATTAGCGTTATAATATTCCTCCAACTGTTTGAAAGTGTCCATGGAACCCGAACTTCCATTCTGGATCTGCGACAAGATTCGTTTGACTTCCTTCAATTTCCCTTTGGATTCTTTGTCATTCGCTTTGCGTTGGGCATCCGACCCACGACCACTCTCCAGCTGCTGCTTACTCTGTTGGATGAGGTTGGCAGGACCACTATTCACATAGGTATCCATATATCGTTCCGTAATCTGACTTGCCTGTCTGACCGCAGGTTTAATCGGAACCCCACTCATTCCCGTAACGCTGCGAAGCTGACTATTCAATTCCATGTTGTCTCTTCTGACGTTAGAGAAGTCCGCATTCTGGGAAACAACCCGTGCCTTCAACTGATCAAACAGGCTATCCGCCCTCAAAAGCTCCGAGGCGAGTGAGCGTGTGCTCTTAGCTTCACTGCCTGATCCAGTAGTTGCAGGACTCGTCCCAGGCAGATTCGAGTTGCCCACGTTGTCGTAGCTGGCATTCTGTGAACGGTTCTCCCCCTCCGCGATCACACGTTTCATTTCCTCATTAATCTTGCGTGCTTCTTCGATCTTGGACTGTGCTTCCTCCAGTTTTGTTTGATGGGCCTGTAACGCGGGCTGTATGATCATGCTGATGCCTGTCACCACATTACCAACACCAGTCCGATAACGAGCCAGTTCCAATATGTATTGTTGCTCTCTCAACGGCAGTCCCTCATCTGCCTGTTTCTTGTTCAGATAATCTGCATAACGTGCTGCTGCCTCGGCAGCTGTCTCCGGTGTTTCTTCCAACATTTCTTCATAGATCGCTTGTGAAGGCGGGTCCATGATCAACTTTGGAAGATTCTTCAGCTTCTCCGCGGATTCCGTCTGATTGGCAATGGCTTCGTCCAGTAGTTCTTCACGTTTGTCATATAACTTCTGTAATTTTTTCAGCAAATCTACCGTGTGCGCGGCTTCCTTCATCTCGTCTGACATTGGTTTGAACCGATTGATCACTTCAAGGGTAAAATCAACCGGAGCCCGATACTTCATATCCTCCTGAATCTGGCGATTAAATATATCGTATCTGCCCAGTTCACGCTCCATGCTCAGCGTAGTTGTATCCCACTGGATATCCAGAATGGGAAATCCATCTTTTACAGCTGAAGGCTTCACGCTATCATTCAGTACTTTAGCCATGATTGCATCCCCACTGCTGTCGCCATACCCGAATAAACCATACTCTCGTAGTGATGTGTCATAGGCTGACATGACGGATCTCATCGCAGCATGTGTCATGCGTTCAGTCTGCACCTTGAATGCAGCTATACGAGCGTAATCAATAAATATAGCAACAAACATATAAACTCCGGCCAATATTAATATTAAAAAAAGGGTTACGGCTCCCAACTCACCGTCTTTTTTTCTAAACAGCTCCGCCCTCCTCCTTTTCTCACTTTTTACTTTTGCCAAAATGCTGCACAACCTGTCCGGCTTCTGCCGCTGTACTGGTCGCCGCACCGCCTTTGCCTTTAAACTTGGCTGCGTAATAACGAACCAGATCGACCGTTCGAATGAATTCAACCGGTTCAACAACTGCGGATGATCCCCGCGTCAGTACACGGTTACCTGAATCGAACAAAAAAGAAGGAAGAGGCAAAGAAATTACTTGTTCCAGCTTGGTTGTTACTTTCCGCTGAATCAGAGAATTCTGATACTCAATCGTTCCTTTCATGGCTGAGGGCATATGTTGCACCGCTTGTGCTAATTTCTGTTCCGAGAGATTGCCGCCTTCACCAGCAGGTATAGAAACGCTAACCTGATTATCCGCTCCCGCCCAGCCAAACAGCGCTCCAAGCATACGATCGTCCGTCAGTCTCCAATACAGATTGTCATGTTCTCCAGCAACATATTCACCTGTCATCGCCTGTTTGTGGCTGTTGTCCCAGCTATAGGCTGCACGTTCGGAAGCTGCATAGGCATGTTGATTCAGGAATGTCTTTTGATACATGTACATGGTGAAAAAGAGCAATAACACAAGAATAAACAGCACGACAGGGAAGATCAGGGAGGCTTCAACGGTGAAGCTCCCTTCTTCCTTCTTCAGCCTGTTAACCCGGGAAAAATTCATTACTTTTTGTATCCACTTTGCTAAGAAGAGACTTGATTAGTGCCGTTATTTGGTCTTTAAAAATCAAAGCAATAATGATAATAACCCCGATAATCAGAATCAGCTCCAACGTGCCGAGTCCGTCCTCTTCCTTCCAAAATACGTTTACCTTGTTTTTCAACACTTCCATCATCCCAATTCCTCCTACATATTCATCATCATAAAAGCAGGTGCCCCGATCATGACCACAATCGTAAAAAAGATCAGTACCATCGGAAACACCAGTTTGGAAGAAGCCTGTTCTCCCTTCGCCCGACTGACAGCCTTGCGTTTCTCCCACAACACATGTGACAGATCCCGCAGCGCCAATACAAAGTCACCTCCCCCACGCCGGAAATTCAGTAGCACCGTTGTTGTAAAAATCGTCACTTCCTGTACACCGCAGCGGCGGCTGAACTGTTCAAATGATTGTTGAAACGAATAACCATTATTCCAATCTCCCACTGTCTTTCTAAGTTCGTTGTACAACGGATGATTCCGTTCACCCTGGCTTGTCACACAGTGAACGATGGCACGTTGCACAGTCTCCCCTGCGCCAACCAGCAGTACAATTCGATTCAGCAACTCAGGCAGTTCCATAAGAATATCCTGGTCTCTTCGCTGCACCTTCGTATTGAGATCTTTGTAGAGCGCAAAAGGCAACGCTGCACCGAGCGCGAGCCCACCTACCATACCTCCGATGCCCATATCTCCAACGAGTGATAACAGGCAGCCCACCAGCAGCATGAGCCATGTGTAGGTCAACATTTCAGCGCAATACAGCATCGTTTTCTCTCCACTGTGCTGTATGCCATACATTTTCTGAATGGCATGTTGCATTCGAAACATGAGCACTGGCAATCTGCGTCCAATCTCGAACTTGTCCAATATAAACAGGAAGGGGCCATGCAATTTCTTCAATCGTAATCCTTCCATATCCAGCTTGCGCAGATGCCGGTAGGTCTGCCCCCGGGTTCGATCCAGAATCAGCCATCCCGCTCCGAGCATCCCTGCGACTATAACGGGAAGCAGCATCGTTTCAGCTCCTTATACTTTGATATCCATAATGCGATTAATCCACAGATAACAGCAGGCGAGTACTGCCAAGGCACCACTAGAGATGAGGTATCCCATCCCGCTATATAACGGCTCCATAAAGTCCTTGGCGGTCAGATTCAGAAATATCAAAAAAATAAACGGAGCTGCAAACATCACCTTTGATTCGAACTTTTTCTGCGATACCGCGACCATAATATCCTGCTGAATGTCCAGCTTTTCACCAATCACCGCAGAGGTACGACGCACAACCTCAACCAGGTCCCCGCCAGTTCGTTTGCACGTAATGAACACATCTGCAAAGTTCGTAATATCCTCAATCTGAGCCCGATCCGAAAAATCCTGAAGTGCCTCTTCGATTGGTTGTCCATACTCCATCCGTGTCCGCAAGATCGTGAACTCACGAATCAGATCGGTATCCGCTTCCGGGTTCAACATCCGCAGATCCTCTACGGATTCCTTGAATCCATTTTCCACCGATTTTCCTGCGGCAAGTGCCGAAGATAGTGCATATAACGCTTGCTTAAAATGTAAACTGAGTGTCATTCTTTTTCGTTCCAACAGCACTTTAGTCCAATGTTTTGGCACCCATATACAACCCGCAGCCAGGATCGCTCCAGCCAACCAGTGATGGTAGAACAGAATTCCGATGCCAAAAAACAGCAGACCACTAATCAGCATACAGGCCATTCGTTGTCTCCGGGAAAGCGTATATACGGTGTAATCCGTCAACATCTGTCTGGCTTCACCCAACAGTAATCACCTTCCAATGACTTTAATTCACGTTGTTATCTGATGAATCTATTTCAACACTGTATTGTTCTATGTATCCATCCAGCCATTCCCCGAGCCCAGCCATCTGAATTTTATCCACCTGATTCAACTTTCCAACCTGCACTAACCCGCCAATAATTTTGCCTTCGCGCTCTTCTTGTTCCTGGAAACGAAACAGTGGATTCAGCATAACCTCACCGTCCTGCATGCCAATCACTTCACTAATCTCTGTCACCCGCCGGGAGCGGTCCCTTAGCCGGGATAAATGTACAAATATATCGATCGCCGAACTAATCTGCTGCCTTACAACCGCAATGGGAAGATCCGCACCACTGAGCACCATCGTTTCGAGTCTGCTAATCATATCCGAGATGGTATTCGCATGCCCTGTAGACAAGCTCCCATCGTGCCCTGTGTTCATGGCCTGTAACATATCCAACGCTTCCGCGCCCCTTACTTCGCCAATGACAATCCGGTTCGGACGCATCCGTAAGGAAGATTTGATCAGATCCCGAATAGATATCTGTCCCTTGCCTTCGGTGTTTGCATTCCGCGTTTCCAGTGATACCAGATTCGGTACCGTAACTATCTGTAGCTCCGCCGAATCCTCAATAGTAATAATCCGTTCATCGGCAGGGATAAACTGGGATAATGCGTTCAAAAAGGTCGTTTTTCCCGATCCGGTCCCGCCTCCAATGAAGATGTTGTATTTGCTACGTACCAACTGCTGCAATAATTCTGCTGCTTCTTCATGCAGGGCTCCCTTTTCAATCAGATCAGACATCTTCATCGGTTCACTGGGGAATTTACGAATCGTCATTGTGGGGCCTTTCAAGGCAATAGGAGGCAACACGATATTAACCCGTGAACCATCCTTTAAACGGGCATCTACGATTGGAGAAGACTCATTCACAATCCGGTTTACCCCAGACACAATCATCTGGATGATATCCTCGAGTCGTTCCCTCGACTCAAATTCAAGGGTGATCTGGCTGACTTCACCTTCCTGCTCCACAAAAATCTCCTTGTGACTATTGATCATAATTTCCGTAATATCGGGATGATCCACAAGTGGCTGCAAAATATCCAATCCACGAAAGGAATCAAACAATCGCTGTACCAGCGTGTGACGCTCTCCTGAGGTCAGATCATCCAGCTTCGGGTCAGTGAGAACTTTGCGTTCTATCCCCTGCCACAGTTCATCATCTCCTGCGGAAGAGGTTAAATCGAGGCCAGCCCTGACTTCCCTGCGCATCATCTGAAACTGTTCTTCACGATCCAGTATTCGATTGGATGAATCCATCATAGTGCCCACCGATCCTGCTTCTGAATTCGTCCCGCCTGCTTCAATTCTTCTTCGCCATCCTGTACCAGCATGGCACATAATCTCTTCACTTCACGTTGGAAGATCGGAGAACTAAGCATGACTTCCTCCTGACTAAGTTGCTTCCAGGAAGGGATATAGGGCAATACTGCATCCAGATGCAGATCAGGGCGTGGGAGTCCATTGACGACATTGTCCCGATATTTGTTAACCACAAAGCGTGAACGCTCAAGCATACTTTCGTACAAATCTGGCTTCGTACGCTCAGCATGCTGTAACCATTGTCCCCATCGATGCATGGCAGATATATCATCCTCAACGAGCCAGACAAATGCATCTGCTGCATCCAGCACCCCTTCACTGCGCCCATCCCAACCGGAATCCCCATCCAGAATTAACACGTCATATTGTCCACATTCCGTTAAATAACGAAGCAGATTCGACGTATCCTCACGAGTCATTTGCAACAGTTCTTTCCGATTCGATAATGGCCAGAACACATCGGATTTCAGGGCTTCATGCCGGACCACATATCCATCTACGCCCTTCGATTGCACCTGTAACTGCTTACCGGATTCCTTTCTGCCCACCTTCAGATCGTATAACAGACGGGACAATCCCGTCTCCGCATCCGGGTGACGCTGCCCACTTCTAGTGAGTCCCTTTTCCAGAAACGGGAGCGTACTGTCCAGCGTCTCCAGATTCAGATAGAGAACAGCATATCCTGCAAGTCCCAATTGCTTGGCCATATGCAGGGCTACTGCCGTTTTGCCACTTCCACCCGAAGCGGATACTACACCGATAGAGAGAGTCTCTTGCCCCGGATGGTGAACCTTCTTACGGCGTGGCTGCCGGCAAGCATGCATCACAGCATCCAGCAAAGTAGGCAAGGGTTGGTATTTCATCAGCCGCTTGGCCTCATCCACCTCTTCCATCCCTTCACTAAGCATTAGCCAAGGTACACCTGATACTTCTCCCCCGTTATTCAGCCAGTCATTCAGAAACTCCGGTTCCGCAATAACCAAATCCGGTAATTCTCGACCTTCCTGCTGCTCGTTCATGTGATCTCTGAACGAATCTTCTTGGGAGAATGCCGTGAAACGCACATGAAGACCAGACGAATTTCCCTGTACATAATCAAGCCAGGCACTGATATAATCTTTGTCTTTTGAAACCAATACCGCCTTTAGTACAATCAATTTCTCCTTCCCTCCCTGTCAAAAAGCACAAAAAAGCACCGTCCAATAACCGCATGAATATGCGATATTTGGACGGTGCTTCCGTCACGTGCTATGAATGTATGGATAATATAGCATACAATTTCTGGGGGAGCAAGGGATTTATTCTAACCCTTTTTCCCTTAAGAGTTGTACGGTGAATCGAACTCAATAATGTTACGGTCCGGATCAAGTACAAAAATCTGTGCGAATCCAGCCACACTGTCAGGTCTCGCTTCATACTCAATTCCCTGCTGTTCCAGCCAGGCTATAGTCCCTGAATAACTGGTGACCCAGATCGCAAAGTGGCCGTCTGTAGTATCAATACCAGCCTCACGTAACGTGTGGCCCTCCGGGTGCTGAAGCAGATGAAGCTGCTGGCTGCCGATAGCGTACCATGTACCCGTGGAGCGGAAGGCTGGACGTTCAATCTCCTGCATGCCTAGTAACCCAGAATAGAATTTCTTCGCGATTTCCAGATCACGTACAGCCAGACTAACATGGTGGATGTGTGCATATTCAATCATCTTTTATCTCCCCTCTCTACTTCAATATGACTATACTATAACACCTTGAACCCTGACCATAATCTCCGCTAAACAGAAAAACACCCCTGATTCTAATCCGGTAAACCTCTCGGCTCACACAGATCTAGTTCAGAGGTGCCCTGCAAACGGGCATACAAGGATGCTCGCTTACCGCATTAAATCATCTTCAGCACATTTGGCATAACCAAATTATTTTGCGCTATCCAATGCTTCTTGTGGAATCTTAATCTCTTCCACTTGATCTTGGTTAGAAAATGTACTGTTCATCTTCATGTCCATCGTCATTTTCTGTCCATTCTGTTCCATCTCCATGACCATGGTTACGTCCGTACTTGCAGGCAGGTAGGTTTCTTTGTTGATCATGTATTTCATCTTCATGCTGGTGATATTCATCTGATCAAGCATGGCTTGCATCTGGGCATCCGATCCGTTCTGCTCCATCACGGCTTTCGCCAGTTCCTTCACATTATCACCGGATACGTCAGCATTAATCACATAATTGTCGCCTTCTTCGGTCACTTCAGTATCTTCTTCAATCTTTTTGAATTGCTCCAATTCACCTTCCGGATTCATGCTTGCCTTCATCTGCTCAATCAGTTCCTTGGTTTGAGCTTCAGGAATCGCAACCCATTGATCCCCAACTTGAGAGTAGATTTTATCCGATGTGATATACTGCTTCACGTTCTGAGCTTCCTGTCCCGACATTTCCATTTTCATCTCTTGATAGATCATCATTGGATCTTTGATAATATCCATTTTGAGCGATGTTTTAACCTGTTGATCCTGAGACTGTTCACCAGCATCCAGTTTCAGATTCTGATCAATATTTGCTTCAGTTGTGAAGCTTTTCATTTCTTTGGTTGCTGCATTGGTTTTGGTAATCAATTCGTCCAGGGTAGGGACCTTTGTTTCCTGCTCCGCAGGTGTATTACCCTCGTTAGATGTTTCGTTGTTAGTCGCTGGCGGCGTTGCCGTATTATCTGTATCGTTACCACATGCTGCCAAGCTCACTGCTAATAATGCCCCGATAAATAATGTAGTCCACTTCTTCAAGTTGTTTTCCTCCCAAAATAGATATGATCTGTAGTCATTACCCAATTATTTCCGTTATTAATCACACTCACAAAAATCGATCTTTGATCTCCGGTGTAGGCAACATGCACGCTTCATCCTTGCCAAACCAGCGATAACGGTTGCGAGCAACCCAGTTATAGACTGCATTACGAATAAATCTAGGCACAATAATGAACACATATAACAACGGATAAGGATACTTCAGACCTTTGGCCAATCGCAGTGCGGCGGTTGAACGTGTATAGTATTTTCCATTTTCAATCAGAACAAAGGTGTCCATGCTGTCTGTCGACAAATTGCCCTTCGCCAGCAGTTCCTTGGCTACATCCGATTGGAGCGATGCAAAATGATATTTCCCTTCCGGGTCACGCTTGATAATCCATTTGGTTAAGCCCTGGCAGAAGTGACAGACACCATCCACCAGTACGATCGGATGTCCCTGATGCACATCTGTTTGATTTGCTGTCATATTGGCTGCCTCCTATTGTTGCGGTTAGAGTAACTTACCCAATCTGGGCCTTCTTGTTCACTAATTCTAAATTTATTTCTGGAGGTTGTTCAAAAAGACTGAAAAGCGCTCTTTTTGAACACGCATTAATGGGAAATAAAAGAAAAAGAGCGCAGGCATTGTGCCCACGCTCGTATCTGTCCGACAATTACTCCGTAACTGCCTTTTCCATCCATTGGTCATCGATCATCTGTTGATGCAGGTCACTTGCCCACTGGTCCATACATTTGCAAATGAAATCTTTGCGACATACTGGACAAGGCGTTTTCTGCAGACGGCTGATATTGGTCATCTTCCATTCCGGGGAACGGGAGTAGAATACACGGCATTTTGTACCGTCTACCAAATTCATTTTGAATTCATACAATCCGTCTTCCTTGTTACCATAAGCTAATTCTAAATCTGCAATACGCGGTCTATAAGACATGGATATCACCTGTTTAATTCAAATTTGGTTCATGCAATGACACTACTCAGTACTAAGTTATATTAAAGAAAATTCAGTTCAATGTCAACTCGCGCATGTCTACCCGCCAAACAGAATATCCAGAATCGTCCCTACCTGCCCCTGTTTTTTCCCTTTGAAGACATCCGGATCAAACACTTCAACATACCCGCAGGAAGCACAAGCCACGAACAGGTAGTGGTTATGCTGTATATCGAACATCTTGCTCAGGCCTGCTCCTGACATGGAAACTTCCTTAATGTTACAATCCGTGCTTCTGCATTTCGTACACACAAATCGCCGCTCAATCATCTCTTCAATACTCATCTTTGTTCCCCCTTTATAGAATGTGTAGCATGAAGTGGGAGTGCAATTATGTAAAATAGTACGCGATCTGGCATCTAGTCTCCTGCATCATGTCCTTATAAGATGATCAACACAAAACCCTGCCGATTGCCAGCAGGGCTTTGTAGTCGAACATCAGGTATCTGGGATACCCTGCTCTATATGTTCCCTTTACTTGCCGGGAGTCAAATCTTAGACTACGTTTAAAACAACATCAATGTTGCCGCGTGTTGCTTTGGAATATGGACAGAAATCATGCGCCTTGCGGGCCAGTTCCTCTGCTTGACTGTGATCTACACCAGGCATGCTAACATCCAGACGAACAGACAGCTGGAAACCGTCATCCGCAGGGTCTTTACCAATGGATACGTTACTTGTAACGACCACATCCTCCAATTTCACACCTGCTTTGCGTGCTACATTGGCGAGGGCACTTTCATAACATGCTCCATATCCAGCGGCAAAAAGCTGCTCAGGGTTAGTACCTTCACCACCGGAGCCACCAAGCTCTTTTGGCATTTTCAGATCATGCTTGAGAACGCCATCCGAAGAAGTCACGGAACCTGTACGTCCACCTTTAACTGTCGCTACTGCTGTATATAAAGCTTCCATTAAGAATCTCTCCCTTATCCATATAGTTTTTATTGCCTTCCTTTCAATTTAAACTTCTGGCTCATTTTGAAACGCAATTTTGTATCTTTATCAGCTTTTACAACTTTATTATTTTCATGCATTTCAATGCCATGGCTGTATTTTCCCCACGGTTGGGTAATATACGAAGGGACATCTACAAGCTGGAACCGAAATTTTGTGCTGATACATAAAAGTTGCACTAGACAAAAACAATTGAAGGAGTACAATGTAACAATAAACATAAAAATTTAGATATATCATGAGCGGGTTGTCCCGCATATATTTCCAAATCAATAATTCAAAGTCAGGTGATTATCGTATGAGTAAAAAAAATCCGTTCAACGCTCCTTCAAGAGAATCATTGTCTACTGCGGGCATGGCCCCTTCCCTTGGAGAAGCACATAGTTCCATGAAAGTTCCGCAGAATGCTGCATGGTGGAAGAAATTCCTCGCCTTTGTAGGCCCAGGATACCTTGTTGCCGTAGGTTACATGGACCCCGGGAACTGGGCAACAGATATCGCAGGCGGCTCGCAGTTCGGGTATACCTTGTTATCCGTTATCCTGTTATCGAACCTGATGGCCGTTGTCCTTCAGTCGCTGGCTGGCAAACTCGGCATCGTCACTGGACGGGATCTGGCTCAAGCCTGTCGTGAACGATTCAGCATGCCTGTTGTCATGATGTTATGGATTCTGTGTGAGCTTGCCATTGCAGCCACCGATCTGGCTGAAGTCATCGGTTCTGCCATCGCGTTAAAGCTGTTATTTAACATTCCTATGTTATACGGCGTTATCATCACAGCAGTTGATGTACTCCTGATTCTTGTACTGCAAAACAAAGGCTTCCGCGCCTTGGAGACTCTCGTCATTGTGCTGATGGCAACCATCGCCCTCTGCTTCGGGATTGATCTGTTTCTGGCAAAACCGGATATGGGCGGTGTTCTCCATGGTTTTGTACCAAATGTTGAGATTCTGCAAAACCCGGCTATGCTCTATATTGCCATTGGTATTATCGGAGCAACCGTGATGCCGCATAATCTGTATCTGCATTCTTCCATTGTGCAGACCCGTCAGATCGAACAGACACCACAGGGCAAAAAAGAAGCCATTCGGTACTCGACCATGGATTCTACAATCGCGTTGACACTGGCCCTGTTCATCAATGCGGCCATCCTGATTGTATCTGCTGCTGTATTCCATAGTGCTGGTATGACGCAGGTTGCTGAGATCGCTGATGCCTATCATCTGCTGACACCTCTATTGGGTACTACGGTTGCAAGTATTCTGTTCGGTGTGGCGCTGTTAGCATCAGGTCAGAACTCTACCCTTACAGGTACACTCGCTGGGCAGATCGTTATGGAAGGTTTCCTGAACATTCGAATTCCGGCTTGGCTACGCAGACTGGTCACACGTCTGATCGCCATCATCCCGGCGGTAATTGTGACAGCCATTGCAGGAGAACATGGCACAGAAGAACTGCTCATTTTGAGCCAGGTCGTGCTGTCGCTTCAATTGCCCTTTGCTGTAATTCCCCTGGTAATGTTCACGAGTGATAAAAAAAGCATGGGTGCATTCGCCAACAAATTGTGGCTCAAAATCATCTCATGGGTCATTGCCGCGATTATCGTTGTGCTGAATGTATATCTGATCATTCAGACGATTCGGTTATTCTAATCTCGTTCTTATCGACAAAATACTAAAAAGGCTGATCAACTCCGGTATGCTATACCCAAGTTGATCAGCCTTTATTGTTGCAATACAGCAAGGTGTTTTCTTTTATAGTAAAACTCAAACTCCAGTAAACAATCATCTAATCCTGATTTGGTATCAGTAACGGCAGGAGTTGATCCAATGAATCAACAGTCCAATCCGCACGTTGGTCATCAGATAGTTCTGGCTGGAATCTTCCGTAACCCTGCATAATTCGAATCGTACGCATGCCCAGCTTCAGAGCAGGTATAATGTCGTTATCGATCCGATCGCCGATCATGACGGCTTCCTCCGGTTCACAACCGGCCTGTTTCAAGGCCACAGCGTATAACTCAGGGTCTGGCTTGGACACTCCTTCTTCAGCCGAACATGCCAGAACATCAACATACTTCCGCAAGCCGTAGCTCTCCAGTCTCTCTTCCGTTCCAGGACTCTGATTGGCAATAATGCCAATGCGATAATGCCGTGACAACTGCTGAAGGACGTAATCCGCTGATGGAAAAGGACGTTCAAGATCTTTTTGAAATTTCAGCTTGTCCTGAATCTGCTTCTGGTGTCCCTCGTCTTCAACGAATGTGCGAATCGCCACTCTCATCGGCCATTGCTCATATCTCTGGTAACAGTTCGCGAACAGTTCGCGTACCGCCTCAATCTTCACCGGATACCCCAATGCACAGGCTTCGCGGACGAACTGTCCGATAATATCATCAACCGGCTCCCATTCATCCACTAGCGTATCTCCAACATCAAAAAACAACCATTTCAATCCACCTACATCCGGCACGCCAATTCCTCCTTGTAAGCCACAGGTGATTCCTGATCCTAATCGAGTTCAAAAAGTCTGGTTTTCAGTACCGAGAAGATGGAATGAAGCTAGAAATGGAGTAGCGGAGCGTAGGGAAAACTACGTGAGCAACGGACATTTCGGCTGAATTTCATATTCGATGCTGATGATGCCACAAGGCATCCTTCGTAATCAAAAGCGGACTTTTTGAACAACCTCTAAAACCATAAAAAAGAAGACTCACCATCCTGCATGAGTCTCCTCAAACTTCCGTTTATCGATACATTCAATTATAACAGTCACCTTACACCTGAGCAATCACAAGCTATGGCATTAACCATTGAGGAGAAAGCCAACTTCCCCATTGAGCGAATATACAATCCGGTCTGCGCCCATGCCCCGATAGATGCCCTTAGGATGACTCTGCTCCGTAATAACGCACAGAGATTTCGAAGTCCATGAACGGCAGATCTGTAAATAACGACAGGTCAGATTCAGGCTGTTCTCGAAAATAAACACATTGCCTACGCTGCCCTGCGGCAAAAACCATTTTTGAGCTGCAGCCGTGTTCATGCGAATGACATGTTCTACTCCGATTCTACGGAGTCTGCGCTCTTCCCCTGCACTGTTGGTTAGAACGGCAAACGGCATTTTTTTGTACATCAGCAATTTGATAAATTTGCGTCCTGCTTCATTTGGAGCAGTCACTAAGATCATCTCAGTATCCATCATTCGTTCCTCCCTTGGCGTGAAAAGACAACAAAAAAGAAGCGTGGGGGACCAAGGCCTCCCGAACGCTTCTTAAAGTACCCATGGCGAAAACGCCATGAACCAGCGTACGGCTTGTTGCCTCTCCCTTTAACGCTTACGAGGTTAGCTGACGGATTCGGGCGCGAGAGTCGCCCTATTTCCGGCTGTCACCGGAAAATTCACCCCATGAATGCCTACTGTCCTGGACAGCGCATTCCGTTGGTTCCCCCGTTTCCCACTCATCAATGAATGGAAACTCAGCGATTAAAACATCGTTCGTATATCTTAAGGTAAGATCGAGCGATATTATCGTTTGTTTCGTTTTTCAGGTACAATTTAGTTTAAATTGAAATTACGTTATGAATCATACACCCGCGCCATGTCGGTGTAAAGTCCGCCCAGATCACCAAATCGGCAGATTTTTGCCAATTCCCATCCATAATAACGCTTACAACAAAGTTATACTCCATCTATCTCTTCAAGGCTATCTAATTCTCACTCTGGCGTAAATCACTTCCCAATTCATTCACGTATTCTGCACAACTTGCCTGTTTTGATTCTTTTAACACCACATTAGTTTTGCAATATTTAATTGCAACCAATATAATAGAAGATATAAGAGTAAATAAATGGAGGCGATTTAGATGACAGTCTACGATTACAAAGTGAATACACTTCGCGGTCAAGAAGTTGAAATGTCCGACTACCGTGACAAAGTGTTACTGATTGTGAATACGGCAAGCTCATGCGGCCTTACCCCTCAATTCAAAGGTCTGCAAGAACTGCAAGACAAGTTTCAAGATGCTCCATTTGAAGTTCTTGGTTTCCCAAGCAACCAGTTTGCACAGGAAAAAGGATCTTCCGACGATATTGCCGAGTTCTGTCAGATGAATTATGGCGTGAGTTTCCCCATGTTTGAGAAAATTGATGTGAACGGCTCAAGCGCTCACCCTCTTTTCCAACACCTTAGCACAGAAGCTCCTGGCCTGCTTGGCTCCAAAGCAATCAAATGGAATTTCACCAAATTCCTTGTGGATCAGAACGGACAGGTAATCAAACGTTATGCTCCCAAAACAACACCGGACAAGATTGAAGAAGATATCAAGAACTTGCTGCAAAAATAATACATTGGCCACCCGTAGCCGGAAGGTAGAGCACCATTGCCCCGGTAATGGATGGCCTTTTTTTTCTCAACTCTGATGTCAAACTGTTCAAAAAGACAAAAAAAAGAAGCCTTCCATTAATGGAAAGCTTCTTTTTAATCGTTCATATGATGCGGTCGAGAGGACTCGAACCTCCACGGGCATACGCCCACTACCCCCTCAAGATAGCGTGTCTGCCATTCCACCACGACCGCATGTCGTAAATAATCGGCAACAGAATTGATTATACCGGGTCCAGAACCAAAAGTAAAGTATTTTTTAATACTACTTTTTCAGCTAGGCAATTTCATCAAAAATCGCATAATCTCGTCATCTTTACCCATGAACTGCATATCATTAGATTTGATCCCCTCTTTTCCGGCTTGAGCTGATCTTATTGATTCATTTATATATAGTCCTTCCTTATATATAGTCCACCCTGCACTTCACCATATAAATAACACAACAAGTTATATAAAATAACACAATATTAAATCCCAGATTTAATTCATTAATTTTCACGGATACTATTGACAAAAAGCGGACATTTATGGGATGATAACTATCATATAATTCGGATTTTTAAACACAAAGCAAACAAAAAGGAATATAAATGTCACTTTAAGTGACATTTAACGAACACAGGAGGCGAATGATTGTGAACCGTGGGAATAAGCTGCTCGATTATGTCAAACTGCTTGATTCCTCTATTCAGGTTGGAGGGTTCACCCATTCCTTCGGCATGGATATCCATATCAGGGAGGGTACCATTCGTAATGCTGAAGATCTCGAATCATTCATGCGTTGTCAGTTGCATCCCAGCATTGTTCGTCTTGAAGGTATGGCCATTAAAGGCATCTATACCGCAGCAGATCACAAGGATACATGGCGGATAGCTCTGATCGACAAGCTCGTCCATGTTCAGCGAACCCCTGGAGATCTCAGAGAACAAGCTGCCGCGATGGGTAAACGATTGATCAGACTCGCACGCGCTCTGCACCCCTGGATTGAATTCAGCCAGCTCGAACAGATCTTTGCCAAATACGATTCGGTTGGCTGCCTCTCCACTGTTCACGCCTGGATTAACCACCACCTCGATATCCCGGTCGAGGAGGCGGTCCTTGGTTACCTGCATTCAGCCATGAATGCCTGCATAACCGAAGCCTCCAAAGTCATCCCCCTGAACAACGATACAACCAAGGATCTGATGGTCCGCCTGGCCACAGATCTGGAGAATGAATGGAAGACCGTCAGCGCCTCGGCTGCGGATGGACTGGCACAGCCAACCTCGATGTCCATGAAATCGTTTTTCCCCAGTTTCCATATGCTTGGAGCTGGACTTCATGCCTACAGGGCCTAATCCTCTTCCTCCTCATACCTGCTCCCCTTCATTCAGACAAACTAAAAAACACGCGGCAACCTCCTTGCCGACGTGTTTTTTGTCATTTTATTTGTTTTATTTACGTATTTACGCCATTTATCATCACAAAATACACTTTTTTCCGTCTTTTTTAATTGTTAGATGACGAAATTACGTATATAATGAAACATACAGCTCGCATTTCTATACATTCTACATGAAGAAAGGGCGGCTGAATACTACATTCTAACCAGGGGTGAACCCTTTTGAACAAGAAAAAACCAGTTACTCCGTTCGGATGGGCCATCAAACGACGGCTAACCGAACTTCAAGTGGACCAGAAGACTTTTTGCGAACAGCATGGCATCCCACCCTATCGTTTATCCAATCTTATTCACGGCACACGCAAAGCAACCCGATTCAGGCACCTGGTCGCTGATATTTTGGATATTCCAGATGAACTGAGATAAGATTTCTGCCAAAGGAGGGTCTCATCCATGAGACATGTTACATCCGATCTGGAGAGGCTGTCGTTCCAGTCCATACGTCACCAGCTCATCATCGTTGATCACAATTGGATTATCCAAAGTTGTAACCGTGCCTGGCAACAGGGACTCGGTCAATGCTCACCAAACCCGGATATACACAGTAGTCATAGACATTACCTGCATCTGACGGAAGCCTGGGCAAAACGAAGCAAGAACGCTAACATGGCACTTGTCACACAGAATTTGAAAGAACGCGGAATACCCTTTAATCGAAATCATACATATGACATCTGCGTGTATACTGTATACAACGAAAAGAGGTGGTTTCGTGTAGAACTCACCCCTCTATCTTATGCAAATTCAATTCTGGATACCGATCTCGCTTTAATTGCACACATGGATATTACCGAACAGAGAAAGACAGAACACCAATTGAAGAAGGCATTGTCTGAAGTGCGTACATTGCGCGGACTGCTGCCTATTTGCGCCGTCTGCAAACAAATCAAGGACGAAGAGGAACACTGGAACTCCGTTGAGAGTTATCTGGAGAAGCATACCCACGCCGAATTCACCCATGACATCTGTCCGGAATGCATTCGGCGGTTATATCCGAAATACTCGAATATCCTGGACAAGCGCTCCTGAAACCTCTCTCCACTCGCCACACTAACTACAACTATACGGAGAGATGATGTTCAAACTGCGACATATCCAGTTCTTGCGGTGTCCCATGCAGGGTTATGGTTCCTTTGTCCATGATATAGATGTAATCTGCGGCACTTCGTACAAAATCAATACTCTGCTCTACCAGCAGAACCGAGAGGTTCCCCTTTGCCTTGAGCTGCAAAATAACCTGCCGAATGTCCTCCACGATAGAAGGCTGGATGCCTTCTGTCGGCTCATCAAGTAGCAACAACCCCGGACGCGAAGCCAATGCCCGGGCGAATGCCAACTGCTGCTGCTGTCCACCACTCAGATCCCCGCCCTGCCGTCCATACATCGTCGCAAGCACTGGAAACATCGCCAGTACATCCTCGGGGAACGTTTTTACTCCCGGTGCACTTGTCTCCAGACCTAGCAATAAGTTTTCTTTCACCGTAAGCTGCGGGAAAATCTCCCGCCCCTGCGGTACATAACCGATCCCTGCCCTTGCCCGCTTGGCTGTATCCAAGGTGGATAACTCCTGATTTTGCCACTGAATACTGCCCTTGCGTGTTTTAAGCAGCCCCATTAATGTTTTCATCAACGTTGTTTTCCCTACACCGTTACGGCCCATCAGACACACCACCTGTCCAGGCTGTACATCCAGGTTCACACCACGAAGCACATTACTTTCCCCATAGCCGGATTCAATTCGTTGCAGCGACAGCATGGTCATCCCTCCTTTTACCAAGATACACTTCGGCCACTTTCGGGTCTGCCTGTACCTCCGCCATCGTACCTTCCTTCAGCAGTTTCCCTTCATGCATCACCGTTATCTTCGCTGCGAACTCTCGCACAAACTCCATATCATGCTCCACCACCACAACCGAGCGCTCACGCGCAATCTCTTGCAGAAGTCGCCCGGTCTTGTGTGTTTCTTCATCCGTCATGCCTGCGGCTGGTTCGTCCAGCAACAACACCCGTGGCTCCTGCAGAAGCAGCATACCAATCTCCAGCCACTGCTTCTCCCCATGTGATAACGCTCCTGCACGAGCATCAACGCGGTCTTGCAGACCAATCTGGAGGGTAACATGCTCCATGGCAGCACTCATTTTCCCATATCGACGAATACCGATGGCTTGCAAAGGGGAACGGCGAGTCTCCGCCGCCAGTGTCAGATTCTCCTGCACCGTCAGACCCGCAAAGATCGATGGGGCCTGGAATTTGCGTCCCACACCTTTGCGAACAATCTGGTGCTCCTTCAGTCGTGTTAATTCCGTGCCATCCGCCATCTTCACCGAGCCGGACATGGGTTTTGTTTTGCCACATATCACATCCAGCATCGTTGTTTTCCCAGCACCATTGGGTCCGATTAGAAAATGCAGGTCATGTTCATGCAGCTTCAGATTCATGCCTTTAACAGCAACGAACCCACCAAAGGCCACCGTAATATCCTCGGCTACCAACACCGCTGATTCCTCAGTAGACTTTAGGTTTTTCCCGAGTGACTTGGACATGCGCACTCTCTCCTCTCCGCTTCAACAAGCGAACTATATGACGATATACACCTACAATACCGTTTGGCATGAACAAAACGACTGTTACAAAGAGCCCACCAATGACAAACAGCCACCCTTCGGGGTAAGCCTCACTTATGCCTGTTTTGGCTGCATTCAGCACCACCGCTCCGATGACCGCCCCAATAAGCGTACCGCGACCACCCAATGCAACCCACAGGACCATCTCAATGGAAGGCACAATCCCCATCATCGATGGCGAGATAATACCCACCTGAAGAACAAACAACATGCCCGCGATGCCTGCAAGCGCACCGGAAAAAGCAAAAGCCAGCGTTTTATATCCTGCCGGATCATATCCGAGGAATCGCACCCGATTCTCCCCATCCCGCGCAGCTTCGAGCACTTGACCGAATCGACTGTTCACCATTCGACGACAGAGCATATAAGCGATCACCAGAACAGCAAGCGTTATATAGTAGAGAGCAATCGTCGTTCCAGCGGAATGAAGTGTAAAACCAAAGATCGAATTATATCCGGTGATGCCATTTGTTCCGCCCGTCCATTCCTGTTTACCAACAAAGAGTGTTACCGTAATGAGAACCAAGGCTTGAGTCAGGATGGTAAAATAAACACCGGTGATCCGGTTACGGAACGTAAACCACCCCAGGGCAAAGGCGAGCAATGCCGGAAGGGCTATCCCCAATAACAGCGCCACCGGGAAGGAGCGAAACGGCTCCCAGAACCATGGCAGACCACTGAGACCACTCCATCCCATGAAGTCAGGAAGTGTTGCTCCACTGGCCTGAAGCTTCAGATACATCGCCATCGCGTATCCACCCAGTCCAAAGAACACCCCATGCCCAAGACTCAACACACCTCCATATCCCCAGATCAGATCAAGACCAATGGCCAGGATTGCCAGCGCCAAAAACTTGGCTAACAGACTCAAACGAAACTCCGTGGAGATCAGTGGAGCAAGACACATCATAATCAGCACAACTGCCCAGATAATCCTCATTTTCAGACTGCCAGTCTTGAGTAAAGCGGACATGAACTAACCCCCTTTTTCACGTTAATCGAGACTCCGTGTGCGCATCGCGACCAATCCGCGTGGTTTCCATTGCAGGAAAGCAACGATACATACAAACACAAGCACCTTGCCAATGGAGGCCGAGGTATAGGTTTCGAACAGCGTGTTGAACATACCAATCCCCAATGCACCACACACGGTTCCGACCAATTTCCCTACGCCACCCAGGACAACGACCATGAACGCATCCACAATATAATACGTACCAAGTGAAGGACCTATCGGACCAATGAGCGTTAATGCACAACCTGCAATTCCGGCAATGCCCGAACCAATCGCAAAGGTCATGCCATCCACCCGCCGGGTCGAAATCCCAAGACACCCCGCCATGCTCCGATTTTGCATTACAGCCCTCATTCGTCTTCCGGAAGATGTTCGATAGATATAGAGATACATACACAGCAGTACAACCGCAACCAGTGCGATAATGAAAATTCGTTTATACGGAAATACAATTCCATCCGAGATCGCCAATCCCCCATTGAGCCAAGCTGGACTGGATACTCCCACATTTGGTGCTCCGAATATGGTACGGGCCAGTTGTTGCAGCATCATGCCTACACCCCATGTCGCAAGCAGACTGTCCAGCGGCCTGCCATACAGATGCCTGATCAGAACCACTTCAAGCAACCAGCCAATCAGAGCCGCTACAATGAACGCAATTGGCAGAGCCACAACAAAGTAAGCACCAAACCACGCAGCTGGAGCATAGGACATGAACAGATTTTGTGTTACATACGTTGCATATGCACCGATCATGATCAGTTCACCGTGAGCCATATTGATGACATTCATCAGCCCAAACGTTACTGCAAGCCCCAATGCAATCAACAACAGAATTGAACTGATACTCAGACCATTGAACATCTGCAGGATAAACATATCCATCGCTATCCCCTCCTCCATACCGTGACTCTCGATATTTCACATGACTTCAATTAGCGGCAGGAACATTCCCATATTACAGTAACGCTTTACCGCGATACGGTGAGAGGATGTGTTGTCACACCCTCGTTTATGTTTCGGCTGCTTTGAAGCGAGTTGCCTGTTTTATTGCGAGGTTTCTATGTTATTTAGCGCTGAGGGAAGCTCCCCATTCATACGTTTTCAGATAAGGGTCCGGCTTGACAGGCTCACCAGAATTCCATAATTCCTTGAACTGCCCATCTTCCTGCACCTCACCGATCCGTACGGTTTTGTAGATATGCTGATTCTCTCCATCCACGGTTACCTTACCTTCCGGAGCATCAAACTCCAGACCCTTGGCAGCTGCCTTCACCTTCTCCACGTCGGTTGATCCTGCTTTTTCCACCGCCGCCTTCCAGAGATAAACCGCCACATATCCCGCTTCAATCGGATCAGCTGTCACTCGATCAGCACCGTATTTTTCTTTATACTTGGCAACAAATGTTGCATTCTCAGGTGTATCCGTTGTCTGATAATAATTCCACGAAGCCAGATGTCCCTTCAATACGTCTGCGCCAATACCACGGATTTCTTCCTCCGCCACACTTACCGAGAGGGTCGTCATCTGATCCGAGGAGATTCCGGCATCCTTCAATTGTTTGAAGAAGGCCACATTGCTATCTCCGTTCAGTGTATTGTATACAATATCCGGCTTCGCAGCTTTGATTTTGCTAATGATGGTACTGTAATCGGTATGGCCTAGCGGTGTATATTCCTCGCCCACCACTTCGCCGCCTTCTGCTGTGAGTTGTGCCTTAATGACCTGATTGGCCGTTTTTGGGAATACATAATCTGAACCGAGCAGATAAAACGTCTTGCCCCTGTTCTCCAGTAACCAGGTTACAGATGGAACGATCTGTTGATTGGTTGTTGCTCCTGTATAAAAAATATTTGGCGACGATTCCAATCCCTCATATTGCACCGGGTAAAACAATAGACCTTTGTTCTGTTCAAACACTGGGAGCATAGCCTTCCGACTTGCAGAGGTCCATCCACCAAATACAGCAGCAACCTTATCCTGTTGCAGTAACTTCCCAGCCTTCTCCGCAAAAGTAGGCCAATCCGAAGCGCCATCCTCAATTACAGGCTCGATCTGTTTACCCAAAACTCCGCCCGCGGCGTTGATCTCTTCAATGGCAAGCATCTCCGCATCTTTAACAGATACTTCACTGATCGCCATCGTTCCGCTGAGAGAGTGAAGAATGCCAACTTTAATCGTATCACCGGATGCAGCCGGCTCTCCTGTACCACCTGAACCCGAAGCTTCAGGAGGCGTAGCGCCCTCCACACATCCTGTCATCACGATGACCGCACCCAGCAAAATACTCCATAACTTGACCGACCTCTTCTTCAATAGCCTACACTCCCTTTTTTTAGTCTATTGACGAACATTAAGGTCATTTGCGTCCGAAATGTTCGTTGATCCAAATTATGGAGGGTTACTCTCTTCATGTCAATATAGCTTACATAATTTTATTTCATGCCTACCTGTTTCATGCATACTGCTAATAAGCCTTGAAGCTTATTGACAAAGAAATCACCCTGTGTGAGTATATTTAACATATAACTTGATTCATGAACATATCAGACACTATAAGCGAAAGGTCGGATTGCCTTGCACTGGACTGAGCAGGAAAAGGAAAAACTCCTGATTACCGTGGCCGCTAACCTCGCCCGTGAACGAAGAGCACGCGGACTCAAGTTAAATGTTCCCGAAGCCATCTCCTTGTTGACCTCCGAACTGATGGAACGAGCACGGGATGGAATGAGTGTTGCCGAATTAATGAGATACGGAGGCACCATCCTGACACGTGAAGACTGTATGGATGGTGTTCCCGATATGATTCCTGAAGTACAGGTAGAAGCCACATTTCCTGACGGTACAAAACTGGTTACCGTACATGAACCTATACGCTGAGAAAGGCAGGAGAAACCATGATTCCTGGTGAATACCGTTTGAAGCCAGATGACGACATCATCTGTCATCCGGATCGTTCAACCCTACGACTCCTTGTCCTTAACCGCGGCGACCGCCCCGTCCAGGTCGGCTCTCACGTTCACTTCTATGAAGTGAATGCAGCACTGGACTTTGATCGCATGTCAGCTTTTGGACATCGCCTGCACATTCCGGCAGGCACCGCAGTTCGCTTCGAACCTGGTGAAGAGAAACCTGTCGAACTCACGACCTTTGGCGGCAAACGCCAAATTCACGGGTTCAACGGACTAACCGAAGGCTCTGCGGATCAAGTTCCTGATCCAGTGAAACTGGAGGCATTCCTGAAGACGTTCTCCCCTCCCATACCAGATGGAGGTGAACCCTCATGAAACAAATGAGCCGTGAACAATACGCGTCCATGTTTGGACCGACAACCGGCGATGCCGTAAGACTTGCGGATACCGAACTATGGGCAGAGATTGAACATGATTATGCCGTATACGGAGATGAGAGCAAGTTCGGAGGTGGTAAGGTTATCCGCGACGGAATGGGCCAGTCCACCACCGCTCTGCGAAGCGACGGCACTCCTGATACGGTTATCACCAACGCTATCATTATCGATCATTGGGGCATTGTAAAAGCGGATATCGGCATTCGGGATGGTCACATCTGCGCCATTGGCAAATCCGGTAACCCGGATACAATGGATGGTGTTCATCCCGCACTGGTCATCGGTGCTTCCACCGAAATCATCGCTGGTGAAGGCATGATTGTAACCGCTGGCGGCATTGATACCCATATTCATTTCATCTGCCCACAGCAGATTCAGACTGCGTTATCCTCCGGGGTCACGACCATGATCGGCGGCGGAACAGGACCGGCAACAGGAACCAAAGCCACCACCTGCACACCAGGAGCCTGGCACATCCACCGGATGCTGGAGTCCGCAGAAGCTTTTCCCATGAACATCGGTTACCTTGGCAAAGGCAACAGTTCCAGTACCGCACCTTTAATTGAACAGATTGAAGCTGGTGTCATCGGCCTGAAGCTGCATGAAGATTGGGGCACTACCCCGAGCGCTATCGACGCTTGTCTGACTGCCGCCGGAGAACATGATGTTCAAGTGGCTATCCATACCGATACATTGAACGAAACCGGATTTCTCGAAAACACCCTGGCTGCGATCAACGGCCGGACGATCCACACGTACCATACGGAAGGCGCTGGTGGCGGACATGCACCGGATATTATCCGGGCCGCTGGGGAGTCCTACGTTATCCCCTCATCAACCAACCCAACACGACCGTACACACGCAACACTGTAGAAGAGCATCTCGATATGTTGATGGTGTGTCATCACCTGGACCCTTCCATCCCGGAAGATGTAGCTTTTGCCGATTCACGGATTCGTCCCGAAACCATCGCAGCCGAAGACATTTTGCATGATCTTGGCGTGTTCAGCATCATCAGTTCCGATTCTCAAGCCATGGGCCGAGTGGGCGAAGTCATTATCCGCACCTGGCAGACAGCCGACAAAATGAAAAAACAACGCGGCAAACTTGAACTCAACCCGGATTCCCCCTCCGATAACGATCGGATCAAGCGATATGTCGCCAAGTACACCATCAATCCAGCTATCGCACACGGAATCGGTCATCTCGTCGGTTCGGTGGAAGTTGGAAAGCTGGCAGATCTAATCATATGGAAACCGGCCTATTTCGGTGTAAAACCCGAGATCGTCATTAAAGGTGGCATGATCACGTTTGCCCAGATGGGTGATCCCAATGCGTCCATCCCGACACCTCAGCCCGTATTTGGTAGACCGATGTTTGGAGCCTATGGTAGCGCCATTGCCAGCGGATCGATCACATTTGTCTCCCAAGCCGCAGCAGATGCGGGGATCAAAGAGTTATTGGGCCTGAAGAAACGGGTTGAACCCGTCAAGGGCTGTCGCTCGGTCAGTAAAAAAGACATGATTCATAACGACGTCACCCCCGTTATTGAAGTCGATCCCGAAACCTACGAGGTACGCGCCGACGGCGAGCTACTCACCTGTGAACCCGCAGACGAGTTGCCTATGGCACAGCGGTACTTTATGTTTTGATAGGAATACGGATTAGCTGATAAGGGGGCACTCATGATGAATAGTGGCACGAAGCTACTCCGTTATGTTCAGCTGCTGGATTCAGCCCTGCCCATCGGTGGTTTCTCCCATTCCTTCGGTCTGGAAGCTTACACGCATGATGGCACCGTGCAAAATACCGCGCAGCTTGAACAGTTTATTCGTAGCCAGCTTCACTCCAGTCTTGTACGACTAGATGGTCTTGCCATCAAAGGCGTCTATCAGGCGATAAAACAGCAAGATGCCGCTCTACTTGCCCTGTATGACAAACGTGTCCACGCCCAGCGCTCCCCTCGGGAACTCAGGGAAAGCGGCCACAAAATGGGAAAACGACTGCTCAAGCTGGCCCGTTCACTCTATCCATGGATGGACTTTTCCCTGATCGATGAGGCTATACGGGAACACGGCGCGTATTGTGGCATCACGACCATTCACGGTTATATCAACTATCAATTGGAGATTGAATTGGATGAAGCCGTTACCGGGCATCTGTATACCTCAGTGAACGCTTATGTGAACAGCGCACTTCGCCTGCTGCCCATCGGACAAACCGAAGCGCAGATGTTGATTCAGAAACTGCTTGATGATATCGAAGCGGAATGGGCGCTCATTCGGGAAAATGACCCGGAAGATATGCACAGCTTCGGAATCGCCCAGGAAATCTACGCCATGCGGCACGAGACCTTACCCGCGCGGTTGTTTATGTCTTAACTACAACTTTTATCTAACTTAGGAGGAATTGTTATGTGTGGAGGAGCTAATCATACGCATCATCCGGAGTGGGAACGTAAAGCATTTGATCGGAGTCGTCCGATGCGAATTGGAATTGGCGGACCGGTAGGTTCAGGTAAAACAGCCCTGGTGGAGAAGCTGTCCAAGGCACTGCGTACACGTTATAGCCTTGCTGTCATCACCAATGACATATACACCAAGGAAGATGCCGAAATCTTGCTGCGTCAGAATGCACTGGCACCAGAGCGCATTATCGGTGTAGAGACAGGCGGATGCCCGCACACGGCTATTCGTGAGGATGCCTCCATGAATTTCGAAGCGGTTGACGAGTTGATTGAACGTTTCCCGGATCTGCAACTGATCTTCATCGAGAGTGGCGGCGACAATCTCTCCGCTGCATTCAGTCCGGAACTGGCCGATGTGTTCATCTACATTATCGACGTTGCCCAAGGGGAGAAACTCCCTCGCAAAGGCGGTCCCGGAATCACACGTTCAGATCTGCTGTTAATCAACAAAACCGACCTCGCCCCTTACGTTGGTGCAAGCCTGGAAGTTATGAAAAATGATACCGAACGGGTACGCGAAGGCCGCCCTTATGTCATGTCTAATCTAATGAGCGGTGAAGGTGTATCCGAGATTGTCCACTGGCTTGAACATCAATATATGGATGACGATGCTTCCGCTGCACATCTGCATTCACACAGCCATGAACATGGCACTCACTCGCATTAATTCATCTTCTGTCCCCACGGAAACAGAGCTAAATGGGAATGAAAGTGCAGGTTCGCCCGTCACACGCCGCAGCGAGCTTCGGGCCACCTTTGCCTTTCAAGGCGACCGGACTGTCATGACTGATCGTTATTACAGCGCACCACTCCGGTTTAGCCGATCCTTTCGACCTCCCGGAGGCGGAACCGAATTATGTGTGTACACGTCAGACGTCTCGCCTGGAGTCCTTAACGGGGATCATTATCATTCCGAGTGGGAATTAGGTGAAGGCACCCATGTCATGCTGAGCAGCACATCTGCTACCAGACTCCATCCCACACCTTCCATTCCTTCATCCGTTAATCATCACTTTCGGTTGGGAAAAGGGGCCACGCTGGAATACTTCCCTGAATGCGTCATTCCCTTCAAGGGAAGTTCTTCTTCGCTCGCTGTAACCTTTGAGCTGGAAGAACAGGCAATCCTGGCCTATGCAGATATCTGGTCTGCCGGACGGATTCATCGGGGAGAAGCGTTCCAATTCGAGCGTTACCGCAGCTTGACGGAGATATGGCAAGGTGAGCAACTGGCTGTCTGGGATCGATTCGGACTCGAACCGGATACCGATGATCCCAGACACTCAGCGTCCCTCCTTCACTACACACATACCGCTGCGTTATGGATGATTGCCCCGGGGCTTGGTACTGCGGAGTTGGAGCAAGTCAGATCTGCTCTGCCACCAGATGGACGAATGCTCGCAGGTGCAAGTTTGCTGGCAACCGGTGGAATCGGCGTTCGACTCCTTGGCATGGCAGCTTGGGAACTTCAGGAGCAGTGTCTTCAAATCTGGAATACACTCCGCCCCCATCTGCTGAGCAAAGAAACCCTCGTCTTTCGTAAATAAGGGCGTGAAGTAAGGATGGTTAACACAAAAACCTCTGAACTGTCTCCGAGTGTGTTCGGATTAGTCCAGAGGTTTTTGTACATTCAGTCTATGGATGCTGCTCATATCACTTACGCTTCGTTTTCCTCAGAATCGTTCTCTGACTTGTTCTCAGGTTTATAGCGATAGTCGCCTGCATCCTTGCTTTCCTTGGATTTGCGGTAACGGGTGAACTCAATATATTCGCTGATAAAAGACTGTTCCACAGTCGATAATTCACTTTCTTGGCAATTCAATTGCCGCAAAACGTCAAAAAAATAATCCTCCCGTTTTTCCCGAACCATCGCTTCCTTCGATGGACGTCCAATCATGAGCCAGTCGAGGCTCACATCAAAAAACGAAGCAATCTCAATTAATTTATTCGTACTCGGAATAGACTTGCCACGTTTCCAATCACCCAGATTGCCTGTGCTAATCTTCAGCTGTTGGCAGAAAGCCTTCTTGGTCATTCCTCGTTCGGCAATCAGGTGTTCAATTCGCTCATAGATCGACTGCATACAAGAACCGCCTTCCAACCGTAATAATCAACTCATCTGCTTGAATTATACCACATTATTCCTGAATGCTCAGCCTTTATATGCCTGGAACAGGATAAGGTATATCGTATAACACAAAGATAGACTCCCATGAATGATCATAGAAGTCTATCTTATATTGTTGCTGTGATGCGGTCGAGAGGACTCGAACCTCCACGGGTATACACCCACTACCCCCTCAAGATAGCGTGTCTGCCATTCCACCACGACCGCATATTCAATTGTAAAAATGGTGAGCCATGAAGGGCTCGAACCTTCGACACCCTGATTAAAAGTCAGGTGCTCTACCAACTGAGCTAATGGCTCTTGCTGTAAACTTCACCGGATGTGCCATGCTTCATTCTTGTCTATAAGAGCAATGACTTTGAGGATTACTCATCGAAAATGTAGATCTCATGAGGTGGTGAAGATATGACCCGTAGGGGATTCGAACCCCTGTTACCTCCGTGAAAGGGAGGTGTCTTAACCCCTTGACCAACGGGCCTTAATAACAAGTTGTCTTTCTTGGCGACAAGAATGAGTATACCACAGGACAATTTGAACTTGCAATACTTTTTTTGAAATTTATTTTTCAAGCCTTTTTGTCCATTGCATACTGTTCTTCAGAGGCCCGTTAATCGCCACCTCTCCTATTCATGCCAGTGTCATCACTGTGCAGGAAAAATGTAAATCATTCATTAAAACACTTACAAAAACTTACGTTCACTTATAATATTGCAAATCACATTAAAAATACTTATAATTAAAGTATCAGTATAAGTACGGTCATCCATACACTCGGAGGTGACATGTTTGTTTCAAGAAGAACGAATGCAGCTCATTGTTGAACATCTACGCAAACACAATCGCATCTCAGCCGATGATATTGTCGCCTTGTTTGATGTATCACGGGATACTGCACGCAGGGATCTGATTAAGCTTGAGGAACAGGATGCCATTATCCGAACACGTGGCGGTGCGATTCTCCCCCCTCCTCCGCAAGAATTCAGATCCTACAAAGACCGTTTACTCGATGTATCTGAGGAAAAGAGGGCCATCGGCAAACTCGCTGCGGCCATTGTAAGGGAAGGCGAGATTATTATTCTGGACTCTTCCACGACTGTGCAGGCCTGTGCCGAGAACTTAAACGGCAAATCCTGTACCGTCATTACTAATTCGATTCATTCCGCTGATCTTCTCTCCAATCACACTGCTGTCCAGATTCGTTTGCTCGGAGGCAAAGTAGACAAGGAACAACGTTATGTCTACGGTACCTCTGTTATCGAGACCCTCTCCCACTATTATGTAGATAAAGCCTTTATCGGAATTGGCGGTATCACCATGGATGGCTTCAGTGCTTCCGAAGAGGAAGGGAAAATTAAACACCAAATGATGAAAGCTGCCAAGAAAGTTGTTGTTCTTGCAGATCAATCCAAGTTTGATAGACGTTATGGTTATCGTTTTGCCGACTGGTCATTGGTGGATGTATTGATTACGGATCAATGGCCAACCAAAGAATGGCTTGTTTTTCTAGCCGAACAACAGGTTGAGATTCTCATTCCTGAACCTACAGATGATAAGGAGTTGTAAATTATGAAATTATTTGCCACAGATTTAGATGGAACTTTGTTGAACATTGATAGCCAGATTAGCCCGGAGAATGCCGCAGCCATCCAAAAGGCCCAGCAATCCGGTATGAAAGTTACCATTGCAACAGGACGTGTCTATTCCGATGTTGTGACCATCAGCCGCGAAGGCGGAATCAAAACCCCGATTATCGGCTCCAATGGAGCGACAATTCATGATGCAGACGGTGAACGTTTATTCCATCTTCCGCTCGAGCGTGACACAGCAGCTTCCGTCATGCAGTGGCTGGAAGATCATGATGTCTATTATGAGGCTTCAACGCAACAAGGCATCTATGCCCCGCGTAGCAGTCATGAGACCTTGCTCGCCGAGATGGAACGTGTTCTTGGTTCGAACCCTGGTGAGGACATTGCACGCATGATTCGCTCCATCAAGAAACACTATGACAAAAAAGACTACCACCGCGTAGACAGCCACCTCGAAATTCCGGCAGAAGCCTACATCTATAATATTATGGCCTTCTCCATGAATCCGGACAAAGTAAAGACTGGTCGAGAATACTTCGCTTCCCGATCCGATGTCGCCATGGTTGTATCCTTTGAGCATAACTTCGAAATGCAGCACCCGGACGTATCCAAAGGTAATGCCCTCACCAAACTGGCGGCTCACCTGAACATCTCCATGGAGGATACCGTAGCGATTGGCGATAACTTCAACGATGTCTCCATGTTAAAAATGGCAGGACTCGGCATCGCCATGGGTAATGGCGAACCCGAGATCCAGGCATTAGCCAAAGCCATAACGTTGACCAATGTGGAGCACGGTGTAGCCCATGCTATCGAGTGCCTGCTTGAAGGTAAACCGGTGTCCCGTCCAGAAACGATTGTCGGAGAAGGTCAGTAATTGAACCCATACTGAATTAAGTACTGAACCTGCATGGTCGCCTGTTGATCCATGCAGGTTCTCTTCATTTTAACTCCGCAGATCGAACGTGAGGCACGTCCTGTAACAAAATAATCAGTTGCTCACCCCGGTACGAACCCGGTAGTTGCAATGTGAACTCAAGCACAGTCTCTTCCACGGAGTCTGTGCTTGTTTGCTGTTCTGTCTTAAATCCGATGACTGATATCTTCTCCTGCCCCAGCAGTGCCAAAACAGTCTTCAGGGCCTCTCCCTCATTTTGCAGATGGATGGTTAACGTCTCTGTTCGGGCGGATACCAACCAGCGTGTGGGTCTATGCAGTAACATCTGTGCCACGACAATAAGCAGTGTCACGCCTGCACCCGTCCAATACAGACCTGAACCCACAGCAAGTCCCATGCCTGCCGTAGCCCATATGCCAGCCGCTGTGGTCAATCCCCTGACCGTGTGACGCTGTGTGAAGATCATCCCGGCTCCAATGAACCCCACACCGCTAACGACTTGTGCAGCAATCCTTGACGGATCAAGAGACAGATTGGCCCAGCCAGCCTGATCCTGGAATCCGTATTTGGATACAATCATCATCAGGGCAGCACCAACGGCCACCACAAAATGAGTACGAATCCCCGCCTCTTTCATTCGATTCTTGCGCTCATAACCGATTAGCACACCACATATTCCAGCTATGAGTACACGCATCAAATATTCCACTTCCATGCACATCACCTCTTTCATTATGTATATGCTTACATGAGTCTATCTTTACTATTACCCAATCTTTCCCTGACTATATAAGTTGAACTAAAGATTATTTACACTGGCACTACGATGACAGAACAACCTTCCAATCGCTGTTATCCCCAGATTTTTTCGATTCCCTTTTCTCAAGGGAAAATCCGGTGATAAAGGCGAGCGCTTCGCTTTTTCAGTTTGTTTCTGTCCTCTCCGTTATCGTGTAAATGATTAATTCATCTTATATAATAAAAAGCCTCTACTCAGGTCACTTCTCTGCCCGGAAATTTTCCCCTTGTCTCTTGCCCAATCCGAAATATTGTCTGAAATTATATATCAGCGGATGCCATTCCTCTGGATTAATCTTGTTCGGTCCAGATATTAGTCTTGTGTGCACGTGCACCTTCAACGCTTTCACTTCCACAATCGCCATGAACGGTGTATGTTCGGGAATACGTATGTGTTGTACAGCCGCCTCAATCTGGAGCGGACATTCAACTATTTTATCTGGTGCCACCTGAACTGAGCATTCAGATGTTAGTCCAGCTACAGTGAATTTATCATGACAATATTCATAGCCCATCTTCCTTTTCTCCTCAGGAACCGGTGTGACTCCCGTATAACGTCCTAATGCCTCAACCTGTCTCCACATGGTCGCATCTGGTAAATTAATCACACACTCCGGATGTCGACTCAGATTTTCATAGGCTTTGCCCTGTGTACCTAGACCGAGAACCAGACAATCCCCCAGCGCCCAAGACGAAGATAATGGTGACAGGTTGGTTGACCCATCCTCATTTAATGTGCTTAGCAGCAATACGGGCGTACCATAATATAAAATACTGGGATTAATCGTCTCATGTTGAATCACTGCTGGACTCGCGGACAACTGCTCTGTAGCAAAGTCCTGTTTCGTTATCTTTTTCATCCTGAACCTCTCCTGTTCCCATTCCAATGATATATAAGCTCAATCTGACCGTAGGACGATACAACTGGATTGTAATACAGTAATAGTTCAGATATGATCGAAGTATGAATGTATATCCGAATATTACTGTTATTGCGTCGTTAATCGCTGATCCAAGCCGCGCTATTTTTCTGTCATCCTTACTGGATGGCCGTGCGTTGCCCGCAGGAGAGCTTGCTCATATGGCAAGTGTCACTCCCCAGACGGCAAGCAGCCATCTAGCTAAACTCGTAGAGGGAGGATTACTCGAAGTTGAACAACAAGGACGCCATCGATACTACCGTCTTGCAAACAAAGAAATTGCTAATCTGATTGAAACGATGGCCAGTATTGCTCCGCCTGTACAGATCCGCTCTCTCAAACAATCCGATCAGCTTCAACAACTGAGTCATGCACGGACCTGTTATGGTCATCTGGCCGGGAAATTGGGAATCTCGCTCTGTGAAGCCTTAATACAGAAGGGGTATCTTTCAGAGCCCGAAGAGGCACACAGCAAGGATTATCAAGTTACAGAGAAAGGAATACAGTGGTTCACTACGTTTGAAATTAAACTTCAGATGAAGCCAGGATCACGCCGGGCCATCGCTCGCAAATGTCTGGATTGGAGCGAACGCCGTCATCATCTCTCAGGTATACTTGGGGAACAACTCAGACATCGATTATCGGAACTGGACTGGATTCGTCAAAAAACAGGAAGTCGCTCTGTCGAAGTAACGGAAGCAGGCAAGAAAGGTTTATACGAGGTGTTGAGCATCACACTTTAAGCAGAAGCGTATACAAGGGATAACCAAAGATCAGTACACGCAAAAAATCCCCTTCACACTGACCGTTAACCGGTCTAATGTGAAGAGGATTTTTTGTCATTCAGAACGGAGAGAGAGGGGTACTCTCACTTCGTTCGAGACTGCGAAGTATTGCTAACGAAGCTTATGCTCCGACGAACCTTTAGGGTTCTCATCCCTTTGCAGAGAAGTTTAATTCAGAACGGAGAGAGAGGGATTCGAACCCTCGCACCGCTTACGCAGTCTAACCCCTTAGCAGAGGGTCCCCTTATAGCCACTTGGGTATCTCTCCAAGAAATGGCTCCCCGAACAGGGCTCGAACCTGTGACAACTCGATTAACAGTCGAGTGCTCTACCAACTGAGCTATCAGGGAAAATTAACTTGAATAAGACTAATCTATCATGATTAATAATCCAAGTCAACATGCCTTTCATCACTTTACTTACGCGTAGTGAACAATGCACACATCAGATATTCTGAAGGCCCAGCTTTCCCGCGCAACGACCACAACGGTAACGCTTCGGATCTATTTTCCGCTTGCGCAAATATTCCGTACCACAGCTCTTGCACACCAGCTTATAACGATATGGCAGCGGCTTTCTGCCTTTACCGTCAGGAAGTGATTGGCAGTAACGCGAGCCGCCTACCTTCTGCAATAAAGCCTTGAATTCCGGGTCACGATGCTGATAGCCGCGCCCACGAATATGCAGATGATAGTGACACAGCTCATGTTTGATGATTTTCTCAACCTCATCTCGCCCATAGGCTTCGAGTTGATGCGGATTGATCTCAATCCGGTGACTTTTGAGCATATAACGCCCACCTGTTGTGGTCAGGCGACTGTTAAACAACGCTTCATGGGTGAACGGCACTCCGAAATGATCCAGTGATACCTGTTCAATCCATTGTTGCAATTCCTCATTTTCCATCGGTATCCTCTCCTTGCACCCCCTCGGAGCATTTGTTTTTCCGGTATAATACTTGAATTTTAACCGTTTCGTAGGCTACACTGTCAAGTAGAATGTATGAGGGGAGATTATTACTCGTTATGCCTACAATGCGCTATGTCATCCTGCAGCAGGAACAACAATTGCAGTTTGTGGAAATGCCTTCAGATTATGCCTATCAACTCAGTGCGCTCAATCTGCGCCTGCATAAGGAAATCGATAAACTCACTGCAGCAGATGTCCCTGTTCTGCCTTGGGCGATCGCTGAATGCGACAACCTCGATCTCCTGAACGAAAATCTTACTATCATCGGTGGCCTTGATTATATCAATGCACTTGAAGAATCTTTTGCAGCACTACGTGAAAGCCATTATCCCTTGATCTCCCTGCTTACCGAAATCCGGGCGCTTCAGGCCCAATTGGAACAATGGTATGAAGAAGAGATGGAAGCTCTCTAATTCACCCCAGGTATCATTTTATAATGAGAACAACGGAAAGCGCATCTCCCTGAATTGGGATTTGTGCTTTTTGGTGATTGAGATATTGATTTGCCGGGGTCCTTCACTTATCCCGCACAGTCCAGGCTATTGCCACATATGCTAACGTACAGATGAATTATGCAAGAGGAGGAGATACCCTTGCCTCAATGGCTTTGCAATCAACTGATGCGTGCATTTCACAAAAAGGACAGCCGACAAATCAAGCTGCTGAACGAATGCTGGTTCTTTTATCGTAACAAACCAGCAAGCGGCACACCGCGCAGCGCGGAGAACGAACTTTAAGAGGTTGTTCAAAAAGTCCGCTTGTGGTTACGAACTTTAAGAAAAAGCCCATGATCATAGCCCACCGTACTTACCAGAGGAATTAGAACGGATAACGGGACCATTATTGTCGACAACAAACAGCCTTCCTACTCAGGAAGGCTGTTCTCCAATCCTATTACTTAAGAAGACTGTTGCGCAGAAGCAGGCTTCTTCATCGTAAGGCCGACACGGCCTTTTTTGGTATCCACATTCATGACCCACACCGTTACGTTATCCCCAACAGACACCACGTCCATCGGATGTTTAACATATCCGTTGCTCAATTGTGAAATATGGACAAGCCCATCACTCTTGATCCCAATATCGACAAATGCACCGAAATCAATAACGTTCCGAACGGTACCCTGCAGTTCCATGCCTTCCACCAGATCCTCAATCTTCAATACATCCGTACGGAAGATTGGCAATGGCATCTCCTCACGCGGGTCACGACCCGGACGCTGCAAGCTGTCCAAAATATCACGCAATGTAGGCACACCCACGTCCAGTTTCACAGCCAGCTGCTCTGGCTGTTGCTCAGACAGCAATACCGACAGTTCCTTGGTACCCAGCTTGTCCAGTGCAACCTGAAGCTCCTTGAACAACTGATCCACGACCTTGTAGGACTCAGGGTGAATCGGTGTACGGTCCAGCGGGTTCTCACCCTCACCAATACGCATAAAGCCTACACACTGCTCATATGTTTTGGCGCCTAAACGTGGTACTTTCTGCAACTGGCGGCGGTTCGTGAACCGACCATTTTCTTCACGGTACTTCACAATGTTTTTGGCAATCGTAGCGTTAACTCCAGCAACATAGGACAGCAATGAAGGCGAAGCCGTATTCACGTCCACACCCACATGGTTAACTGCGGATTCCACGACAGCCTTCAGACTTTCCTCCAGAATCTTCTGGGAAACGTCATGCTGATATTGACCCACGCCAATAGCTTTTGGATCAATCTTAACCAACTCAGCCAGCGGATCTTGCACCCGGCGAGCAATCGAAGCCGCACTGCGTTCAGCTACATCGAGGTCCGGGAATTCGTCTTGGGCCAGCTTGGATGCAGAATAGACACTAGCTCCAGCTTCGTTAACAATCAGATACACGAGACTTTCGTCACCGTTCTCCTGAATGATCTCGGCCACAAACTGCTCCGTTTCACGTGATCCGGTACCATTACCGATAACGATCAGACCAATATCATATTGCTTGATCATCCGGTGGAATACTTCGGCTGCTTCACGTTTCTTGTTGTGCGGTGGCGTCGGATAGGTGACAGCCACTTCCAGCAGCTTGCCTGTATCGTCCACTACAGCCAATTTACAACCAGTACGATAGGCCGGATCGACACCCAGCACACGTTTGCCATGAATCGGCGGCTGAAGCAACAGGTTACGCAGGTTAGCCGAGAATACCGATATAGCCTGATTTTCACCTTTTTCCGTAAGTTCTCCACGAACTTCACGCTCGATGGAAGGCGCAATAAGCCGCTTGTAGGCATCTTCAATTACAGCACGCAGGACGTCCTGTACGGCAGAAGCACCACGAATGATTTGCCCTTCCATGTGGCGATGAGCCGGCTCTGCCTGTACTTCGAGACCGACTTTCAGAATATTCTCCCGTTCACCACGATTAATCGCGAGAATACGGTGTGGAGGCATTTTCTTGGCTAATTCGCGGTAATCATAATAATTCTCGTATACGGACTCCTCTTGAGCATCCTTCGCCTCAGAAGTCAGCATACCGTGATCCAAGGTGTACCGACGAATCCATGCACGAATGGCAGCATCGTCTGCAATGTTCTCCGCGAGGATATCTTTGGCTCCCTGAAGCGCCGACTCCGCATCTTCTACGCCCAGTTCAGCATTGATATAACGCGCAGCTTCCTGGAGCGCATCTCCTTGTTTCGGTTGACCCCAGATCCATACAGCAAGGGGTTCAAGACCTTTTTCTTTGGCTACGCTGGCACGCGTTTTCCGCTTCTGACGGTAAGGTCGATACAGGTCTTCCACTTCCTGCAGCTTCACAGCCTGAGTAATGGATTTCTGCAGTTCTCCGGTCAGCTTGCCCTGTTCCTCTATAATACGGATGACTTCCAATTTGCGATCCTCGAGGTTGCGCAGATACACAATGCGTTCTTCAATCGATCGCAGCTGGTTCTCATCCAGCTCTCCAGTCATTTCTTTACGATAGCGCGCGATAAATGGAATCGTATTGCCTTCGTCCAGAAGCTCCGACGTGGTGCGGACCTGCTTCAAGGACAGTGACAGTTCCTTGGCTACCTGTTTGATGATTCGTTCATGGCGTTCTGCCTTTATTGTTTCTTCATTGGGTTCCAGAACCGTTTCCTGTTCAGACAAAATAAATCCCTCTTTCCTTCCTGAATCGTTCGTTACAATCATTTCAGGGCAGCTCTGCTGCTGTAATTACAGTATGGTTGAATCATCAGATTCATCCACTCTACCTTATATTATCACAAAATCACGTCCAGTTTTCCATCAATCCGATAGCATACAAGTTCTGACAGAATGATGTCATTCTCCAGCCTTCCCCAATACGTCAAAAAAAGACCGAAAAAACGTCAACACGACGCTCCTCGGTCCTCCTTTGTTTAAAACTTTAAATACAATAGCAATCTAATAAGTGAAACTGCTCATTTACACGATAACGGAGAGGACAGAAAAAACCTGAAAAAGCGAAGCGTTCGCCTTTATCCCCGGATTTCCCCTTTGAGAAAAGAGAACCGAAAAATCTGGGGATAACAGCGATTGGAAGGTTGTTCTGTCATCGTAGTATCCGTGTAAATAAAATGTAGTTCACTTATCTAGACGCGCTCGAACCGGAACAGTTCGCTCAGATAGTCTCCTGATGTGCTGCCTACCGAAATACCGCCATACATGAGGGCATCGCCGGTAAAGGTCTCCGATCCGCCTTTCAGACGGTAATCCGCATTAGGATCTAATCCCTTCAGCTTCAAGCGCTGAAGTGGCGCATTAGGCTCAGAGAGCACGCGGAAGTAGAATACCACAGCTTCGCTTCCATCCGGTGCAATAAACATCCACGCTGTCTCATTGCCTTCAAACGGACTGAGCAAACGACGGAATGTTCCATATTGCACCGTTCCACGAATCTCTTTGTACAGCTCAACCTGGGCTTTCACGATGTCGTTCTCTTCCTCCGTGAATTTTGTCAGGTCCAGCTCGTACCCGAAGTTGCCCGACATCGCAACATGTCCCCGAATCTCAAGCGAAGTGATCCGGTTGACCTGATGATTCGGTACCGCTGAGATATGCGATCCCATCGAACTTACCGGGTATACAAGACTCGTACCGTATTGAATCCGCAGGCGGGATATAGCATCGGTGTTATCACTTGTCCACGTCTGTGGCATGTAATACAGCATACCTGGATCGAAGCGGCCACCCCCACCTGAACAACTCTCGAACAGAATGTTCGGGAACGCTGAAGTGATTCGTTCCATGACGTCATACAACCCGAGCATGTAACGATGCGCGGTCTCACGCTGTCTGTCTGCCGGAAGCAATGCGGAACCCACTTCCGTCATATTCCGGTTCATGTCCCATTTCACATAAGTGATTGGTGCAGAACCAAGTACGTCTGTTAACATGCGCACAATCTCATCACGTACATCCTGACGAGAGAAGTCGAGTACCAATTGTTGACGCCCTTCTGTCCGGCGACGATCAGGCACATGCAGACACCAGTCCGGGTGCGCACGATACAGCTCACTGTCTGGTGAGATCATCTCAGGCTCAAACCACAATCCAAACTGCATATCCAGACCTGTTACGCGGTTAGCCAGATCATCCAGTCCCTGTGGCAATTTGTTTTTATCTACAATCCAGTCGCCCAGCGAGGAGTTGTCACTGTCCCGATGTCCAAACCAGCCATCATCCAAGACAAACAGCTCAATACCCAGCTTCTGTCCGGCGCGAGCGATCTGCTCAATCTTGTCTGCATTGAATCCAAAGTAGGTTGCTTCCCAGTTATTGACCAGAACCGGACGTTCCGCATTGCGGAACTTACCACGCGCAAGACGCTCCCGATACAATTCGTGGTAGGACTGTGACATGCCGTCCAAACCTGCAGCCGAGTACACCATAACCGTCTCAGGTGTCTGGAACGTTTCTTGCGGCTCCAGCTTCCAGCTGAACTCGAACGGATTGATTCCGAGTGACACACGGGTGGTGTGGAACTGATCCACTTCAGCCTGTGCAGTGAAGCTACCACTATAGACGAGACTGAATCCATAAACTTCACCTTGGTCTTCATCCGTGCCTGGTGTCATCAGTGCAATAAAAGGATTCTGTTGGTGACTGCTTGAACCGCGACGGCTCTCAATCCCTTGCAGGCCTGACGCAAGCGGTCTGCGAACAATATCACGTTCCCGTGTCCATGCACCTGACAACTGCAACAATTCATAATCTGCATGCGGAAAATCAACAGATGAACTGAGCGCACGCGCCACATTCACTGAGGTAGCGCTCTCATTAACGATACGCATGGAGCGTGTAATCGCATTAAATGCCGTAAAGGCTGTATAGGAAAGCTCGATTTTGATACCCGCAACGCGGTCTTCCAACTCAATAACCAGCGTCTCTGCTTCTTCATCGGATTCAACATACGTTGCTGGCAAACCAGTAAGCGCTGTCTTTCCTTTGACCAATCGATGGCCTGTATACGTAAACTCCGAAACCGTCGAGCCATTCTCAAGTTCCAGTTGGATAGCCGGATTACGGAAATCACTCGTGCCATACACTGGCAATTCCACTGGCAACGTATCGAATGAGATCGTACGATCCTCTGGCACCGGGTTGGGGCTAAAGGACGCTCGTTCTGTCCGCACATGCAACCAGCTCAGATCGGTGTCGCGTAATTTTTTGCCATAATACAAATGCACCAAATATCCTGAGGGCAGTACCTGGAATACGTAACTGGCCTCGCGGGTCTGTAAATGAAACTGAAGTTTCTCTTGATTGATGTAAATGCTCATATGTCTCCTCCACTTCTATATATAGGTCTTTCGGGTAAACGGTTTCTCAGGTTTCATTATAGCGAAAAGATCGCCAATGTTCTACGCTTTCATCAAGCTTTAATCAAAAGAGCGCATAACAGCCCGAAGGATGTCATACGCTCTTTTGGTTACAGTCTGAATTCAGTGTGTTCCCTTACAGGAACATCCATTGCCAACGGACGGCAGGGCAGCGTACAAGACGCTGGTTGCTGCCTTAAAAATCGATTAAACCAAGGCTGATCTGTAAGGCTTCGTTGACCAGTTTCATGGTCTCCTCGTCCAGATGGGTAATCTTGTCAGTCAGCCTCTGTTTATCAATCGTCCGTATTTGTTCGAGCAAAATAACCGAGTCCCGGTCAAAGCCGTGTGCCGCCGCATCAATTTCAACATGCGTTGGCAGCTTTGCCTTCTGGATTTGGGCGGTGATAGCCGCCACAATACAAGTTGGACTGAACCGGTTGCCGATATCATTCTGGATCACCAGAACCGGCCTGACTCCACCTTGCTCGGAACCGACAACGGGAGAAAGATCCGCAAAAAAAACGTCACCACGTTTTACGATCAATGTCTACACCCCGCTAACTAAGCGGTCCAGAGTGCTGTCCGCATCTTCCTCCGCATGAAAGGCTTCGGATGCCATGGTCAGATTAATTTTTGCCATCTCCATGTACCCTCGCTGCATCGTTTCACGGATGTAACGTTTCTTACGCTCCGTTAAATACAGCTTCATAGCCTGCCTAATCAATTCGCTGCGGTTGGAATTCTCCAGCGCTACGATGCCATCCACTTCCTGCAAAAGATAATCAGGTAAACTGATCATGATCCGCTTCGTGTTCTGCAAGTTGGCCACCTTTCTTCCACCCCCACAAACCTTTCGCCATTGTGAACCAGTATTACGTTTTTCCAGAACTTTTATACAAAGGAATATATATGCCCCGAGTATATCAAGTATGCTGTACTCCATTATAAACACGGGGAACAATATTCGTACAGACCAAACATCTCAATTCAGGAATTAAATCCTTACTGTCATACATAATTCGAGATGCTCCGACAGTTTTCCTTCTGTTCTGAAAAAAAGTTTATTGGTAATGACGTCCAGTTTACCTATCAGGATGTCAAAAGTGGATTGATTCTGGCGACTACTGCATCCCCGCGGGTATATACCCGTGGAATGCGGTGCGCCATCATGCAGATCACTTCATAAGCAATCGTACCGAGCTGGGATGCCACCTCGTCTGCGGTTATTACGCCACCAGACTGATGACCGATAAGGACAACCTCTTCGCCGACTTGAATTTCTTCCGCCTCTTCCGCGAAAGATTGTAACGACACCATACACTGATCCATGCAGATCGTACCGACGACAGGGACGCGGCGGCCGCGTACAAGCACTTGTGCTTTACCTGTCAGCATTCTGGAGAATCCGTCTGCATATCCGATCGGCAGGGTCGCTATTCGTTCATACCCTTGCGTAAAATAACGGGTTCCGTAACTGATCCCCCAATGGGGTGGCAGTGTTTTGACCAGAACCGCTTTTGTCTTCAGCGTCAATACCGGGGACAGCTTCACCACCTGATGATTCACCTCAGCCGAAGGATACAGTCCGTACAGGCTTATTCCCACACGTACCATGTCATAGGACAATTCCGGTGTATCAATGGCAGCGGCGCTGTTCGCCGTATGTATAATCGGGATGGAACATCCCTGATCCCTGAGCGCATGAACTACGCTTTGGAACCGTCTATACTGCTCCAGTGTATAGGTTTTGTCTTCTTCATCTGCTCTGGCAAAATGGGTAAACATACCTTCCAGCATCACCTGATTGAGCGAAGCTACTTCCTGAATGAAAGCCAATGCCTCATCGCCAGGCAACAGACCTAATCGGCCCATGCCGCTGTCGATTTTTATATGAACCTTCAGTTGGTTAGCGAATGTGCTCGCATCCAGATGTCGAATGGCGTCAAGCACTTCCCTGCTGAACAGTGTGACGGTCACATCATGTTGCCATGCAACAGCGATCCCTTCAGGCGGCGTATATCCCAGTACCAGGATTGGAATCGTAATCCCATGTTGTCGCAGTTCCAGAGCTTCGTCAAGAAAAGCCACACTTAAGTAATCCACACCCACTCGTTCCAGTTCCCTAGCCGTCTCCACCGCTCCATGTCCATAGGCATTGGCCTTCACACAGGCGAGGAATTTCATGCCCTGAGGCAATGCCTCGCGGAAAGCTTCTACGTTAGTACACAAATGATCCAAATTGATCTCCGCTTGGGTCGGCCGATATTGTCCTTGCACGTTAAGTCACCTTCTCTAATCATCTTAATCCGGCTCACGTCAGACTCCATCGTAATGCTCCAGCATGTGACTGTCAAATGAACCGAAGTTTCGCATTCAAAAACAGATGTAAGGTGCGCCTTTTGAAGAACAAATGCGAACACAGAAGAAGACCGATAAGCGAGATTAGCAGGGCAAAATTCCATTTTCCACCCGCAAAATCTGCTTATATCGATTATTTACCCGGTTCCCTCTGCGTAGAAGCGCGTTTTGCATTATTGGGTGTATCGAGTAAGAAAAACGGCGCCAGATGAATACCTGTCTTACATCAAAACAAAGCACCGGAGAACAGGTCTCCGATGCTTCTTAGCATTCCTTATGTTTATGCTACTATTCGTTCATTTGTTCAAAAATCATTTGCCTGACTCTTCCTGCATCGATGTTGCAATGCGTGCCATTTCGTTCTGAGGCAGGTCGGCACTGGTGATCCGATATTCTATGCCATCTGTCATCCATGTCAGAGTCTTCAATGCATCTCCGCTGATCATCCCCAGTGTGAATCCAAGATCTACTACACTGGATGGAGCAAGTGATACAGCTCGATCCTGTGGTCTGGCTTCGAATATCGTGTAATTATATGTTCCTTCATAACGAAGCATAACCGAATAGTCTCCCGCTTCTTCCAGAATCTGATCGTCCTTGAGCTGCACGCCTTCCGGCGCATAGGTCGGCTGAATCACGCCGAAGCTGTCTGCCCCTTCCGGTTCTGCAAGTGTCGGCTCTTCGCCTTCCTGACCTGTTGCAGCACCTTCTGTACCTTGCTGCTCTGTGTCACCACTCACACCTGTCTGTCCATCACTGACAGTTCCGTCAGGTTCGGGCGCAGTCTGAGGATTGGCAGGTTCTTTACTGCCGTCCTCACCTGTTTGCTCCGCAGGAGCCACACCAGAATCCGTTCCTGTTTGGCCGCCTTTTTCTGTAGCAGCAGTCATGTTACGCTGCATATCAAAGGCATCTTTTTCAAATTCAGTCCCGAATTTGAAGGAGTCGAATTTCACATCAACCACAACATTGGCATTAGAGTCGGATACCTCCACCTGTTTAGGTGCATAATCACTTTTGTTCAGCCAGATTTTCTGTCTGACAAGTGCGTGTGTATTATAATTGGCAGCTACATCAAAAACATAGCTCTCCTTCTCGTCGGCAAACTGACGGGTTGTATCTCCCGTAATGCTCCGAATCAATGTTTCATAGAGATATACCTGTCCCTGATTATCTGGCCAATTGCTCTGAAAACGGAAGCTTTTGTTCTGGCTCGGCGTCAGAACAAACACACCTTCATCGTTACGCAGTACAATCTGTGTTACATCCTTTTTGGCATTCGTTAACGCAATACGATAATAGGAAGGCTTCTGATGCCATACCTCGACCTTGTACTGCTGCGGCGTATCTCCGGTATGCAGCGTCATCACGCCTGCCCCCTGGTAACTTTCCATCTCTCCTACGACTTCGTTCAGATCTTTGACCACAGCTGCCGCATCCTTCTTCCCGCAGGCGGCAAGCAAGACCGATAAGACCAATACCATGGCAAGCATCCATGATATTCGGCGCATGACATCATCCCCTTTAGCACATGTTTTCACTTCAGGATTGTGCTTGCAGCAGAACCCCTACTTGATTAGTACATGTTATGAGGGACTTGTTCGATATATGCGGACTAGTTTGACAAGCAATCGGTGAAGTCCGTTAATACGGCATTGCTACGCTCGCATAGTCCTACCACAACGGAATATACACCGGATAACTCGTGTCCTCTTCCTCAGCACCAGGGCTTCTCTTCACCCACAATCTGCGCAGATCAGGCAGACCATACCCCGCAAGACGGTAATCTCGCAGCGAATCATGATGGGCGTGTTCTTCCTTGAAGCTGTATGTGGGCAGAAGCAACGCCTCCTGAATCAGTCGATCTTCTAGCCCAATCAATCTACTCAACCGCTCCGCAGGTTCCTGGATCATGACCACTCGTCCACATTCCTGTTCCAGTTCATGTCTCCAGTGATCATTCATCGCAATCAGGAATAACGTATTCTGGAAGGTGTACATCGTCACGAGACTCAGCACGACATGATCATTGAAGACTTCTCCTGTATAGATCAGATCACAATCCCCGAACCCATCTTGATAGACTGCATGGACCGGATCTCCCGGCATAATGTTGATATGTAGGCCAATCTGTTTACTTCTCTCTGCAAACCAGACCATATCCGCCTCCATCTTCTCTCCTTCTTCCACCCACAGGCTTAAACTCTCCCCTTGGTAAGAGCTGCAACGCAATAATGCTGAGGCCCGCCCCAGTGAGGTCTCCACGGAAAGGACTGGTACAGATATGAAAGAACCATCCGGTTGTTCCGATTGCTGTTTCCATGGCTCCCCTTGATCTGGAGCCACCTTTAAAGGTGGCTGTACTCGTCCTCGAATCAGACTATAAGCAGGCTGCGTATTCGTGCTTCCGAGCGCTTGCGACAGCTCATACGCATTCAATAGCTGTTGAACAGCCCGGCGAAAATTCACATCATGCTGGGGCCCTTCCTTTTGCATATTAAACGTCATATATACACCGCCCTGTATCTCATGCTGTACAGCACGAGGTTGTACATCCGGAAATAAATCATGTTTGATGATGGACTCCGCTCGTCCCGAGTGGGGGAGCTGCCACACTTCAACGCGATCCACATAAGCCCGTCCTCTGAAATAGGCAAGAAAAACCTCTAGCACGAGCAGCTTCGAATCATGACGAGTCAATCGATAAGGTCCTGTTCCAATTGGATGAAGCGGGTTCATCTCCACATCTCTAGGCAGGATAGATGCAGCCATACTGCTCATTAGATCCGGGAACATGAAGTTGGGCTTATTCAACACAAAACGTACAGTCAACTGGTCATACACTTCTATGCTCTCAATGGAACCAAACAGAGGCCTGCATGGGTTACTCTTGTCAGAGATGATGCGATCAAAGGTAAACTTGACGTCCTCTGCATCCAGTATCCTTCCATGATGAAAAGGTATGCCTTTGTGCAGATAAAAGGTCCATTCCCTTCCATCTACCTGACTCTCCCATGCTATAGCCAGACTTGGCTCGCATACTTGGCGTTCAGCATGATAACAGACCAAACGATCAAAGACTTCTGCAATGATGAAAACTTCTCCCCACATCCCTGTCTGCGTTGGATCGAGAGTCTTAAAAGGTGTATTCTGCGGAATCCGCAATGTATCCACTCGTCCTCTGTCCAATTTATTCGAACGCAGACCGAATTGATGCTCCATTTGCTGCATCAGATGTTCTCTCATCGTAATTGGCAAGGCGGCAGCCAGTTCATAGGCGTCCTCCATCCTGTTCCCATCCAGAAGATGGTCAAATCGTTCACGCGCCACTTCAAGCAACGGGACACAAAATACCAGCATCGATTTTTTGCCTCTTCCGCGCTGCGGGTTCCACCTGACCCATCCATTCTCCTTGAATTTGTTCATAATGAGGTTCATATTGCGCATGGTACAACATAATAGATCGGCCAGTTCACCTACTGTTGTATGTTCTTCTTGTTCATCATGCACATGTGGAAAGTTTAATCGCAGTTGAATGTAATGTTCTGATATGTCCATATATGCCCTACCTTCTGCTAAAATACGAAATCCATCCGGATGCTTCTACAGTTTTTCTTCAGGTTTTCCTCCATTATACTCAGTAACATCAACATGACCAGTGGGAAGGAAGAAAAACGACTTATGAAATACGCCGATCTGCACCCTAACATCAGGATACGTATCATTACTGATTTTTTCACCGATCTGACCCAGAAGTCCATCATTCCATTCATGGCGATCTATCTGAGTATTCAGATTGGCGCAGGTTTGGCGGGGTTATTGCTGACGGTCAATATTGTAGCTTCCATGATTGTGGGATTGTGGGCAGGATATTGGTCTGACCGGATTGGACGGAAGAAGTTAATGGTGATCGCACAAAGTCTCCAGGTCATGGCTCTACTCGGCTTGGCCATCGCCAATTCGCCGTGGATGGATTCAATCATTGTCACTTGTCTCATGTTTCTGCTCAGCAGTCTCAGTTCAGGGATCACCGTGCCGATTGCTAATGCCATGATTGTTGATGTAAGCAGTGAACATGAACGCCACTATGTATATGGATTGCAATATTGGACAACAAACGTTGCTGTAACTTTTGGTGCACTGATGGGCGGGCTATTTTTCGAATCATTTCGTTTCCTATTGTTCAGTCTGGTATGCCTTGAAAGCCTGGTTACCCTGTTTATTTTGATCTTTATGATTCGTGAAACAATGGATAAACGTGTACTTGGTTATGGCGATGCTCCCATCCAGAGGAACATACTGAAAACGTATTGGGCGGTCTTTCAGGACAAACGTTTCATGATATTTTTCACGGCTACTGTACTTGCAGTCTCCCTGGAATTTCAGTTGGATAAATACATTGCTGTTCGTCTAAAAAATGAATTCACCGCCCAACTGTTCGGCTCAGATATCTCAGGTCTGCATATGTTCAGCCTGATCATGGTCATTAACACCGTACTGGTCGCCTTGGTTGCCATTCCATTCTCCAGATGGATAGGTCGCTTCCAGTCCCGATCTATTATGACTGTCGGTATGCTCCTCTATACCGCAGGTTTCACCGTACTGGCTTTCAGCAACTGGGCCTGGTTACTCATCTCATCCGCTATATTGCTAACCATTGGAGAGTTGATGTACGCCCCTGTTCGTCAGGTCATGCTCGCGGGTATGATTCCAGATTCGGACCGTGCTGCCTATATGGCTGCTGACGGGATGAGTTACAACGCCGCTGCCCTCCTCGGCAGTCTCGGGTTAACCATTGGAGCCTTTCTGCCCTCCTATGCGATGGCTGGTCTGTATATCCTGATGGGGCTTGGAGCGCTCGTCTTTTTCCGAATGATACTTCGGAAGGCTGAGAAACAGAATCAACCTCTGCCGTGTGCAGATGCATCTTGATTTCACTTTTCTGGCAACTTTTCCGACAACAAAATAATCATCCAAGGGAGCCCAGAAGGCTCTCTTTTTCATGTCCATTATCAACGTTTATAAGTAAATGATCTTTAACATTTTGTATATTATAGTTTACATTTAGTCAAGTATCATGTACATTAGGTTCATGGAGGTGAGCAAGTGGAAGGATTATACAATCACGTTCGGGAGTTACGAGCCAGAGACCGGCTATCCCAAGCAGAACTGGCCAAACTCATTGGTGCATCCCGTCAAACCATTGCCCTGATAGAGCGTGGAGATTACTCTCCGTCGGTCGTTCTGGCGCTAAAAATAGCACATGTATTTCGTGAACCTGTCGAAAAAATCTTTGAACTGAAAGGTGGAGATTAAAATGAAAAATTCATCATCCTCGTCCATCAAAAAGCGGTTGCGTCTTCCCTTGTATGCAGCAGGTGGCGCTGTAGTTGGTTTTCTTGGAGCTAGCGGAGTCAGTAAACTCCCTTCTGACTTGAACTGGACGCTGTCCGTGTACTATGACTATGATCTTTTATTCGCAATACTGGCGGCTCTTGTAGTAGTTATGACGGTGTGGAACATTTTCAGTCTCTCCCGCACGCCATCTGTCCCTCCCATGGAAGATGATGCTTATGGAGATTCCGATTCACTCATCTCTCCAGCAGAACGTTCCCTCGGAAAAGCGATGATTCTCAGCGGATTCAGCGTTATTCTTACGTTTACCTGGGCAGCACTTGCCTTATCCTTGTATGCATCCAACCGAACCATGCCGAATTCTCCAGAACTGTTCAACCTCTTGAATCTCGTTGCTTCATGTATCTCTATTATCATCGTCGTGGTCGTGCAAACTCTGACTGTGAAGCGATACAACCATTATTATCCTGAGCGTACTCTGGATCTGAACTCGCGCAACATGAAGAAGGATCATTTTGAGAAGCTGGATGAAGGCGAGAAATGGATTGTCTATCGCGCAGCCTATCGTTCTTTTCAGATGATGAATGTACTTCTTGGTGTTGGAATGGTCTCTATGGTTCTATATTCGATGCTCTTTACCTTTGCTCCATTCCCGATTGTAGTGATCTCTGTGATCTGGATTGCCAACATTGGAATCTATTATCGTGAAACCTATCGGGCGAGTAATCAGTAATACATGGGTAGGTAACTATTTTGTAAATATTTTCATAAAGGAGTGTTTGCATGCATTTATCCAAACGAAAGACCCGTTTCAGGTTCACCTCCCTAACAGGAGCTTTTATGGCTGTGGTCCTGTCTCTCAGTCTGTCGGTACCCGCAGTACAGGCGGAGACCGCGACTCCAGTAGCTGCTGAACAAGGAAAGACGAAAGCGCTGACAACCGAATCGGCTACAGCATTTCTGGATTCATTCTTCGATTCACCTGAGGCAAAGCCCCATTATGTTGGAGCCTCCGTTGTTGTTGTGAAGGATGGCAAAGTTCTGGCAGAAAAGGGATATGGCTTCTCTGATGTGGAGAGCAAAACAGCGATCGATCCGAAAAAAACTGCTTTCCGTGTAGCCTCTGTCTCCAAAACGTTTACATCAGCAGCTGTAATGCAGCTGGTGGAGCAAGGCAAGGTTGATCTGCAAGCTGATTTTCAGACCTATGTGAAAGGGCTCGAATTCGATAATCCTTTTGACAAACCTGTAACTGTGGAGAACCTGCTCACCCACACGACCGGATTCGAGATTCGTGATCCGCAGCAGGAAGACATCCATACTGATTTCGACAAGTACATAGCGATGGAGGATTACGCAAAGCAACATATGCCTCCTGTCGTTCGAGAGCCTGGTAGCGCCTATATGTACGATAACTTCTCGTTTTTGCTGCTCGGCATGATTGTCGAGAATGTAAGTGGCGAGCCCTTTGAATCCTACATGCAACAACATATCTTCAAACCGTTGGGAATGGATAACAGCAGTTTCATGCTGGACAAAAAGTTCCAAAAGCAGCTGGCTACTGGCTATGATGCGGCACACAACCCGCTTGATCTGTACACCATCGCTCCAACACCTATGCCTCAAGGCGGCATGTTGTCTACCGCAGAAGACATTGGGAAGTTCATGATCGCTTTCCTGAATGATGGCGTGAAGGACAACGAGCGGATTCTCAAGGAATCCACGGTGAAAAGCATGGAACAGTACCGTTCTTCCATTCACCCACTGTTACCAAACACCACCTATGGATTCGAAGCTGCATTTCAGCTTCCCGGTGCAGGGAGTAGTCCAAAAGTTATTACAAAAGGAGGCGACCTGAATGGATTCAGCTCTTATCTCTTCCTTATTCCCGAGCAAAATACAGGCGTTTTCCTGACGTATAATCAAAATGGAGCACTTCGTAATCTGTTCTACCCGGCATTCATTCAGAATTTCTTCCCGCAATATGCAGAGCCTGTACAGTTCACGGAATACACGCCGCAATCCGCAGCTGAGCTGCAACGCTTCACCGGATTGTATGCGGATCTGCGAATTAGCACGATCGTCAGTTCCCTGAAAAATGCTGGCACAGAGCCAGGACAATTGAGCATTTCGGACGTTTTTCTGGGTCAACGCAACCTGATTCAAGTGGAAGATAATCTCTTCAAAGATGAATTGACCGGTCAATTCACAGCATTCAAGAAAAATGCTGATGGAACCATCTATATGAAAGAACCTTACCTCAACCCAATGGGTTATGAGAAAAAAGGACAAAAGCCTATGGGCTTCCGGGATGTTCGTGAGAACAGTCCTTATGCTGAAGCAATCTATGCCATACAATCTCTTGGATATTATGAGAATGATGCTAACAAGTCTTTCCAACCGAAATCAGCTGTGACACGAGCTGAATTTATTGAGAACACGCTTAAACTGAGTGGATTGAAGCCCAGCAAAACAACACCTCCTGCAGGCACTGATTGGGCCGACCATGCAGCAGCCGGATATATTCAACTTGGATATGAAATGGGTATGATTACTGGCAAGGACGAACAGCAGTTTAAGCCGGATCAAGTGATTATCCGACAGGAAGCCATGGTCATGATGTGGAGAATTCTGCAACTGCAATATCCTAGTGAACTGTTCACGGATGTCAAACTTGCGGGACACACGGACCCATGGGCTGTACCAGCCGTTCAGATGATGGCGAAGCTTGGTATCCATGGACCTGAGGTAAAAGTGCTGGAAGATGGATCCGTTGATTTCCTTTCCCGCAAACCTCTGATTCGTCAGGAAGAGGCTGCGATCATGTATGCGCTGCTTACCCAACCAACAGATCAAATCGTCGCTGAACTGATGGCTGCTCAGCAGCCGCAAGCGGAACCTGCTGAAGAAGCCGAAGCTGCAGAGGAGACATCTGAAACTGCACCGGTTCCAGTACCAGCGCCGGTCCCTTCTGCGACTTCAGCACAATAAAAATAAAACATCTTCATACCGATTAGATTGATTATGCTTATGATGCAAGAAAAAACAGGCTTGTTCAGAAGGGTACGATCCTTCTCGAACAAGCCTGTTTCGTTACTTTTCATAACTTATTATAGCGATCTGTTACTCAGTTATATCCGTCTCTATTCGATCAACGAAGATACATGGTGGTTCCCGTTGCGCTGATCAAACTTGGCTGCAGCGGTCTGAGCATACTCCGCAAAGTAATCGGCCAGCTTGAGCAGGTCGCCTGGGTCACCTTCATACGGGAAGGACGCTGGCAGACGCAATCGGTATTCTGGAGATTCTTCCACCCAGCGGCGAAGCAACGATGCTGCTCTGGCATAGAAAAACATTTTGGCGTAAGGATCTTCATGATCGGCAGCGAACACCAGTGTTTCCTCCAGCACATCAATGCCTTTTTCCGGATTCATACGTGTGAGATAATCCATCTGCTCCGCAAAACTCTGCACAAAATCGTTCTGGCCTTTAATCATGCGATATCCCTTGGTCTGATGTTTATCTGCTTCCGCAGTCCGTCCCAACCGATATAACGGCATCAAAATTTCAGACAAAGTCAGATGCGGAATCTCTGCACAGCTCATACGCCCTTTCAGGATAGGCTGTGCCACCTCCAACACCTTCTCATCGTCTCCTTTTAACAAGAAATAACGCATAATCTCATCCTGCTCACAGGCTTCGCAGTCACTCATGAAGTCACGATCCATCGTTCTGAATCGATCATAACTGCGTCCCGCTTCCTCCAGCTCCCCAAAATCCATAAAGATCCGGAACCGATAATACCAGTAAGAGCGTTCGCTGTAACCGTAGGACTTGAAACGCCGTCCGAAATCCTCCAACAGCTCCAGGATCTTCTCGCGTGATATTTCCGGGAAGTCGGGCATCTTGCCCAATATCCATTTGTACGACCACATTAACGTTTCTTCATCATATTCTTCGGGCTGTTGGTCGAACTTGCCCAGCTGCCAGGAAAAAGCGATCAGTGCTTTCATCGGATAACCGCAAAATGTTGCTGTCTCCACAATCTCCGATCTTGCTTCGTATGCCTCTTCCTCCATGCCGTTCACATCAGCAACTCTTGCTGCTTCCTCCAGCATACCGAGCTTCGCCGGACCATTGGGCAAGCCATAGGCCTCGTCCATCAGTTCTTCAAAATCCATCTCTGTCTTCATCAAGCATCCCCCTTACGGTCCGTATTTGCACGCAAACCCCAATCAATAAAACGAACAATGCCCTGATTTAACACTTCAAGCTCCTGCTTGCTCATGGCATAATGCCCCATCATCAGCGCATTGACGTATAACATTTCGATGGCAATCGGTGTCATCTGATCATCCGGTGATGTCAGTACCCGCTGAATGATTGGATTACTCACGTTCAAATACAAGGTTGAGTACCCTGCTGAACTCATGCCAGAAGACAATGAACCCAGAACAGACGAGAACAATTCCGTGCTCTCCTCGCTTGCTTTTTCAAGCGCACGAAGTGTTGAGGATTCCTGAGACAACGTGAACAACACCGGCAGATCCGATGGCTTAAACCCTTTCACCTCAGCTCGACAACGGAAGCGCTGTAAGGCAGAATCGGCCAGTCGCAACGCATCATAATACTGATTACGCTCAGCGGGTGGCACATCGGTGAAACTCATCGAAACCTGATCCGACTGTAACCGCTCCGTGTGCACGTTTTGCACGGTCATCGGCAGTGTCGCCATCAAATCGCTGTCATAGATATAACCACCGTTAATTACCAGCATCGATTGTGCGGAAGCTACATGATGAATCTGACGGTACTCATCAACAGAGGACGTGAAATACAATGTCTCTCCTTCATCGATCAGCTCACCAAGTTCACGGTGCCCCCTCGTACTCTCAAAAGGCAGCCAGCGATGAATCATCGCGTAGAATGCTTGATCCTGTACAGCCAGTGCCTTCATGGACAGAGCATGCAGGCGAATCAGCTTCTGCAGCCGTTCCGTCTGGCTCTCAGCCATATCGGCCAGTCCCTTGCGAAGTGCGTCTCCGAGTTCGGAGCGAACTTCCTCCAACTTCTCATTTTCATAAAAATGTTCCCGTGATGCCGTCGGTTGAAGCTCATCTGTCCAGATCAGACATTTCACGAAGAAAGCCCACTCTGGCAAAATGTTCTCAGCCTTCTCCGAAATCAGCATTCGCTTCAGGTAAACCCGGTGAGAACGCTTGGCATTCAGATTAACCGCGTGTGGCAGTACAAAAGCAATACCTCCGGTACGGCCTGAAGCTGTCGTCAACGGAATGAAGTCTTGGAACTGCTCACCAAGCAGACGTTCACCAAATGCCAATACCTCTGATCTGCGTGAACGTGCGAGTGCAGGGTCCATCAGCCAGATCGGTGTCTCGCTATTCACCACATGTTGCGCGCCGTCATGATACAGCGTGACCGGATACGGTAATAACGCTCCATAATAGAACAGGGCCTCTTTCACATAATCTGCTTCAAAGTAGTGAGCCGCGTCTGGTGTGCAGCGCAGATATACTTTCGTGCCCGGGGACAGCTGTGTATCCAACTGTCGAATCGTATAGGTGCCATCCGGCTTGCCCCGCCACTCCATCGAAGGGCCGCCCTTCGCGGATTGCGTCAGCATGACGATTTCATGACTCACCATGAAACAGGATAACAACCCGATCCCAAAACGTCCGATAAAGGACGTCTCTCCATCCAGCAGAGCTTGCTGCCCCCTCTTCGAGGATTGTCCAATCATGGCCAGGAATTCATGGATGTCAGCTTCAGTCAAGCCGATGCCGTTGTCCTCCACCATCATGGTCAATTGCTCACCTGTTCCCGTCAGTTCAACACGCACTTCACCCTGATACCCTGACTCCGCCTCCGTTCGTGCGGTAATCGCATCCGTCGCATTCTGCATCAGTTCTCGCAAGAACACTTTAGGACTGCTATATAGATGGTTGGATAAAATCTGGATCATCCCACTCAGATTCACTTGAAAACGATATTCATTGGATGCTGTCATGACTCACTCACCTTCCTCTACGTCCAAACACAATATGTACCCATACGATGTATTCATATGGATGTGTTAGACGAATTCATTATGTAATCGTTAGAAACAGACGTTCCCCGTGACAGGCACGCCAAAACATCACGTCAAGCCGGCCCTGGATAACCAAGACCGGCGTTATAGGCATATTTCAGGCATTCATGAGACGTATGGCCTCATCTTTCATTACCACGTTATGAATAGCAATGAAACGGATGTTCTACCCTAAAATAAGGATACATGTTACAAGGCAGAGTGAAAACAAACCTGAGACCCGATTTCAGGCAGACTTCAGGGTAAATGTGCATCCTACATTCGGGACTATTGAAGGAGGAAAATATCTTTTTTGTCGTCCATTTGAACGATATCAGCCTACCGCACGTATAATCTCCAAACTCAGATCGGACGGTGAATATGCATGATCGAAGTACGTAACATATCCAAGCAATTCAAGGTGCATCAAGCACTGCATGATGTCAGTTTCACAGTTAAACAAGGCAGTGTCACCGGGTTGATTGGACCCAACGGTTCGGGCAAAACCACACTGATCCGTATCATGAATGGGGTCTTAGGCGCTTCCGGTGGACAGGTAACCATTAACGGATTGGACGCCGCTTGTGAGGCGGAGAAAGTACTGGCCATGTGTGGCACTCTTACCGAACAAAGTGGATTATATGAAAATATGAGCGGGCGTGACAATCTGACTTTCTTCGCAGATGTTTTTGGCCTGAAGCATGCCAAGAAACGAATCGACGAGCTTGTAACTCTGTTTGAGTTGCAGGATTATCAGCATCGAAAAGTCGGCACCTATAGCACAGGCATGAAGAAACGCTTGGGCCTTGCACGAGTACTCTTGCACCGTCCTTCCATCCTGTTTCTGGATGAGCCCACCAATGGCCTTGATCCGGATGGAATTCAGATGGTGCTGCGCATTATCCGTCAGTTAAATAAGGAAGAAAAGATGACTATTCTGGTCTCATCCCATGTGCTGTCCCAGCTGTCAGCCGTCTGTGATCATTATATTTTCATGGAAAAGGGGCGTATCGTTGAGGAAGGCACGGAACAGGAGATTGTTAGCCGGTACCTGTCCACTCCGAAGCTCGAAGTAGAAGCCGACATGCCCGATGGATGGCACACGACAACCGACTTTACGCCTGAGATAATCTCCGCACATAAAGCGACGTTTCAGCTTCGATCCCGTGAGGACATTCCACTGTTGTTAAAGCAATTAACGGAGCATGGTCAAGTCTATCAGGCCCGCATCACGGGCAGTGATCTGGAAAGTATCTATTTTGCCATAAGGGAGGCACACCACCATGAATAACCGCCAAGCCATACGTGCACTGGTACGTAAAGATATCCGGTCCGTCACCGCCAGTGTTCAGCTCTGGTTGCCCATGTTGATTGTCCCACTGATTATCGGAATCATTATGCCCTCTGCCCTCCTGTGGGCGGCCTCCAGAATGGAACTTCGTTCACTGGGCAACATCAGCTTTCTGCTTGAATCATTGGATGCGTTAACCCAAAGTGGACAGATTCCTCAGCTTGCTTCCATGCCTACAGATAATCATCGTATTGTCTATTACTTGGCCATGTATATGTTCGCTCCCTTGTTTCTCATCATTCCGGTGATGGCCTCCAGCATTCTGACGGCCAATAGTTTCGCTGGTGAGAAGGAACGCAAGACGCTGGAAGGGTTGTTATTCACACCGATCAGTATGAGCACTCTTTTTAAAGGCAAAGTGCTAGCTACCCTGATCCCTTCCATTCTATTATCCTGGGTTACTTTCCTGATCTACGGAATCATTGCCAATATTCTGATGTACCCCATGTTTGGAACGTTGATGTTTCCCAATCTGAACTGGATCATACTTGTGGTGTGGGTTGTTCCCGCTTGTAGTCTTATGGTCATTTTATTGAACGTCTTGATCTCGGCCAAGGTCCGTGGGTTCCAGGAAGCGTATCAACTCGGCGGATTAATTGTCCTTCCCCTCATTGCCTTAGTCGCTGGTCAAGCCAGTGGCATGCTGCTGATTGGTCCTTGGATGTTACTCATGATTGGAGCAGTGCTTATGCTGATTAGTGTGGTTCTCCTTCGTTTCGTCACGCTATGGAATAGTCGTCAACAACTGGCGGAAAGTCAGATCTAAATGATGTGGAGTGTAGCGAGGAAATTCAACAGATTTACACTGTCGCTCCGCTATACAGATTGAGAAATAAATATACGCGGGTTATGATGTGGAGATATATGTTATGGGATGATTCTAGAGAGGAATGGAACAACTGTATGGAATCCAAACTACTTCAAAAATTAAAATATGCTTCACAATTGACGGCACAGGAGAAACATATTGTGAACCATATCCTGAACAATCCCGAAGTTGTATTTGATTCTACAGCCCATGAACTGGCTCAGCAGACCTATACAAGCTCATCCACCATTGTTCGCTTATGCAAAAAGCTGGGTACCAAGGGGTACCCAGACTTTCAGCTCAAGCTTGCTCTTGAATATCAACAGATACCTTCCCGGTTGCAGACGCAGGATCATGCAATTGCAGAACAAGGGAACGTGCTGGCTGCCATCGACTCGGTTCCTTACCTGTACCAGCAGGCGCTGGAAGATACACGCCGGATGTTAAACGCTCCTGTTTTGTTACGAATCGCGAACTGGGTCAAAGAATCCGTACGCATTGATGTCTATGGCAGTGATATGAATTATTATCTGGCTCAACAGGCTTGTGCCAAATGGAATGAACTCGGCATATCTGCGATTGCTCACAATAGTCCCAACATGCATTATTTGAACACGATGAACCCCAATAACCTGACGCTGTCTTTTGTTATATCACACACAGGTGAGAACCAATCCATGATTGAAGCTGCCAAAGTGCTGAGCAACAAACAGATGAAAGTCATCGCAGTCACGGGCAACAACCATTCAACCCTGTCCAGACATTGTGATGAAACGTTACTGGCTTACGGATACAATGAACAATTAAGGCTATCCAAAATGTCTTCGATGGTCTCGGTACTCTATCTTTTCGACATGTTATACATGGGCAGCATTAGCGATACGTATTAACGATTAACGTTGGTCCGCTGCAAATACGATCCCGGCATCCTTACGCGCACTCATAAGTACACTCATCACAGACTGGCTGTGTTCGAGCAATTCGTAACACCTTTTGTAATCCCCATTTGCATGGATGTCCCTGAACGCTTCCCACTCATAGTACAGCCAATTGGATTGGCTCTGGGCATTATACGCCGCAGCAGGCTCGTTCCCGATCTGAAGCTTGATCTCCCGGCAACCGTTTGCTCCTCCCACAACCTGAAGATAACCTTTCTCACCCTGAATGAGCACAAAGTTCATACTGTTTGTGTCTTTGGCACCTACACATTCCGCAATAAACTCCGCATATTGGAGAACCACAACACCTGACGTATCAATGCCGTTTGCATGCTGGTTCGCGGTATACGATACGGCATTCGGACTGCCAAACAGATTCATGACCAGATGCAGATTATAAATATTGATATCCATCAGCGCTCCACCAGAGAATTGTGGATTGAATACGTTCGGCGTCTCCCCTGCAAGCAGATCATTGTATTTGCGCGAGTATTGACTGTAGTTACACTGGATGAGTCTGATCGGACCAAGCTTTGGTAGTTGCCCCTGTATGACTTTAATATTGGGCAGATGAATGTTGGAGATGGCTTCAAACAGCAACAGATTCTTTTCTTTTGCAAGTGCAATCAGCGTTTCTGCTTCCTGAAGCGTGGACGTGAACGGTTTTTCGCAGACAACATGTTTGCCATGTTGAAGTGCCTGATAGGCCTGTTCGTAATGCATGCTGTTTGGTGAAGCAATATATACGAGATCTACATTTGTATCTGAAAATAGGGATTCCAGGTCCGTATAGATGGTACTGACCCCATACTTACCCGCAAGCTCCTGTGCTGTCTCTCTCTTCCGGGAGTACATCGCTGTACACGTAACATCATCCAGTTCATTAATCGCAGATAAAATGGCATCCACAATGGACCCTGTACCAATCGTTGCTATATTCATCATATCTTTTCGCTCCTGTCGTTGGATTGTCAGTTGGCCTCTGCTCTGGTTGAGTGTAATGTTATCACGATCATGTCAGGCGGAGAACGCTTTGGGAGGGGAATGGCAGCATCATGCGCAATTCGATTTCAGGTTTGGACAGGTGTGAAATTCAATTTCATCCTCTTCTTTTTTTCATGTTTGAGATCTAACATATCTTCCATAGTTTACCGATATAACATAAGGAATTAACGACATACATATAGAAGAACGAAGGGGACGATGAACGAATGAAAACAAGGCATACATACTTACAACGCACCATCTGTACATTGCTGTTATTTACACTCATTGCAGCAGTGACATTGGGAGGTGGAACCTCAGCCCAGGCAGCTTCACTTAGCCAATCCACAGTGTATTATGAATCCGACGGCGTTTTGTACAAAGTATCCGCGGATGGCAGCAATACAACAGAAGTATTAATTGATTTTCAAGGTGTGGACTTGCACGCGGCAGGCTCTTATCTCTACTACACGCAGACTGCTTCTTCCACAACACTGCTTCGGGTTCCGAATGACGGGTCCAGCGATGCGGCAGAGACATTTGCTACGGATGTACTCAGCTATTATACGGATAACGGATTCATCTATTATCTGGATGCTACAGGTACCATTTATCGCGCGAATGGCAATAGTGACGCTTCAGCTGTCACCAAGATTGCTGACAAGGCTGATACCGACTTCCCATTCCTCCTGGTAACCAAAGGGCGTGCCTACTATAATGCGTTGGTTAATGGAAATACGTGGATTGTGTCCAAAACGTCCAACGGTTCTGGCGCTGTGCAGCGGATTGCCGCAGGTGCAGTAGAAGGACGTTATTTTACAAATCAATCCAAAAACGAACTGCAACTGATGGTAAATACAGACCCCTACGAGGATTTCTATTCTACCAATGCTGTTGTCATGTATAAGGTGAACTACAACACTGGCAAAGCAACTTCGGTTAATCCCAAAGCCAAACTGGATGTGAATGCTGTATATTCCGGTGGTTGGGGAAACAATCTTTACGTGTATAACAAAGGAATCGTTCTCGACAGCAATAAGGATTACAATTATGCCAAAGGCAAAGCGTTTGCGTTAACAACTTCAGCCAAAACACTTCAGCTTCATAACAAAAGCGTTCGTGAAGTAAGTGCCTTAGGTACAGACAAAGTTGTCCTTATCGATGCAGACAAAAAGGCTTATGCCAAAACGGTCTCGGGCAACAAAGTGACCAAGTCTGCCAACCTGAACCTGACAAATGTAACTTATGTGGCGAATCAGTTGACCAATGGTACATCTACGGCTGCATACATCTCTGGCAACAACGGACTCTATTCGGTTAATACAGCTCTCAAGGTAACGAAACTTACCGGGGACGAATGGGATGCATTCCATATCAGAGATGATGTTGCGGGCCTCTTCTACATCAATGCCAAAGATCAATATCGCTTGTATCACGTGCAAACGGGTGGAACAGGGAAAAAAGTAATGAGTGACGTTTTCCTCGACAATATTCTATTGGTGACACCGTACTAACATATATGTTGATTCAGGCGTATAGCCCATACAACGGACATGTCCGTAACAAAAAGGATTACCTTGCAGCCATCATGGCTCCTGGTAGTCCTTTTTTGGTTGTCGAAAACTATTTTTCAAAAACATCTTCCATATGAGAATGATAATTGTTATCATTAAGAAAATAAGACAAAAGGATGGTCCGTATGACTGAACAGTTTCCCTTCATTGCTGAAACCTCATCTCTACCGCTCCTCTCCTCCATGTGCCGTGTGCGTCGTGGGGAGAATTTCCGTGTGCAAGGCAAGACGGTGTCACGGCCCATGCTCTGTCTTATTTTGCAAGGAGACGGTGTTCTGGTCCTGAATGATACAGTCTATACGGCGCAAGCCGGTAGCTTATTCGTACTGAAGCCAGGAACAGCCATTGAGGCCGCTGCACGCTCGAATATGACCGAATGTATATTACTAAGCATGGATACGGTTTGTTTGCAGCAAGTGCGCGGTGAATGGAAAATGACCTCTTCACCCGCCTTCCCGCTGGATTGGCAGACAGGCAGGTTGCTGGTTCGTCATGAGCAGCAGGCTGTATTACGTTTGGAACAACTGTATGAAACCTATCGCGGTCTGCAACCGGATCACTTTATCAGCATACATAGCCAGCTGCATGAACTGTTGCAATTTCTCTCAGAGAACCGGCTGGAAGCCAATCATGAGAAAGTGGACCCTGCCTTGGAACGCAGTATTATGTATATGCGACGTTACATGAGTGAAGGAATCAGCATGGATCAGCTTGCCAAGATTGCTGGACTCGCCCCCAGCTCTTATTCACGCAGTTTCAAGAAGGCCAAAGGCATGTCACCGACCGATTACCTGAATCGTTTACGTATAAACGAAGCAAAAAAACAGCTGACAGAGGAATCCTGTGTCCTCAAAGACGTCGCGGTATCTGTCGGGTATGGCAATGAATATTATTTTAGCCGCAAATTCAAACAAACCTTGGGGATTGCTCCCAGCGTATATATGAAAAGAGATCAACTTCGCGTAGCTACGGCATCCATTATGGGATTCCATGAGAACTTGGCCTCGCTTGGACTGCGCCCGGTAGCTGTGCTGGAAGATCAAAGTGTGTTTGACCGAGAATCGGATGAATATGAACAAGAACGCCGATTAACCAGACAATTAGACCAACTTCGGCAGGCGAAGCCAGACTTGATCATCGGTGACTTTTACCACAAGCCTTATTACGATCGCCTGAAAAGTATTGCACCTACAATCATCTTGGAGTCCACTGATGACTGGAAAGAGAACCATATTCGCATCGCCGAACTGGTCGGACGTGAGAAACAAGCGTTACTGAATTTCAAAGAACTTGCGTTTCGCAAGCTTGAAGCAAGCCTGAACCTGCAACCCTATTTCGGACAAAACAGGTTGGCTCTGATGGAGGTTACGAATCAGTTCATTCGCTTACAAGGGACTGGCGAGCATCCATTAAATCACTTGTTGTATGCTGAATTGGGACTTCAGCCCGCTGAGCTTGTATCTCCCGAAAGCTCCAGAAATGAGTATGTTGCGGATAGTATCCCGGTGCTGGACACAGATTACCTGTTGATCCATCGTGCTTCGCTTCAGCCTGCCAATGAAAAGCTGTTCCGACGCATGAAACAAACGGCTTCATGGAATCGATCCCCTGCTGTATTGTATGGTAACGTTCACGATATTTCGAACTGGCAACGGTTATGCTGGACCCCGGCTGGCCGGTTGCAGATTCTGAACGAACTGAAACAGATTGCTCAGCAATCTGTAGTCTTTCCTCAGGCAGGTCTGATCGGACATTAGATGTGAACATAGGTTGATACGATGGGCAAGATTATCTTTTACATCGTGTTCCTTCATTATAAATCAGTAAGATATTGCACAGACCAAAGGGCCCTCTCCTATAACGGAAAGGGCCCTTTGCATGTAATTATGAATGTTCCTTAATCTCTTCCTTCGGAACCAACTTGTATATCTCTTCATCTTCCATGGTATCAATTAACCGATCCAACCATTTGTAATATGCTTCCGCTTGCAAAACTTTGTGTTTGTCTTCCATCAGGATGTGGATAAGTTCAGCATCCGCCTCTTCATCCAGATCTTCGACTAATCGATTCAGTTCATCAATTGATTTGCGTAGAACCTGAAGGTTACTCTCCACGGCTTTTCTCCACTTAATTGCAAAATAATCCGTAAACGTCTGATGCCAGTCATATTCGACTTCATATAGGTCTTTTCTGGAGCCCTTGCTCCACACTTTATTTACCATTTTCAAATCCAGCAGTGTTCGTACACCTGTACTCATACTCGTTTTGCTCATTTCCATTTCCCGTCCCATATCGTCAAGGGTCATTGGTTTGTCTGCAAAAAATAGCAATCCATATAAGTGTCCCGTTGACAGCGTAACGCCGTAAAGATCCATATTACGTCCAATAGCTTCAATGACGCGTTTACGAATCTTCAGCACGGTTGCCTGCTGTTCCTCTTGTAAATGGTCCAAGCCCATGCTTGCAACCTCCATTCTGAACATTCCACAGTCTTTGGCGAAATCATTGCAACACTTTAAAAGTCCTGCTTACATGGGAAAGCTCTCGGCCGGACATCATATATGCCAGAGGGCTTTCATTCACCCAATGTATGAAAATGGGAACTTTACCAGGCTACAATTGCCTATGACTATCTTTTAACCAAAAAATTCAGCTTCAATTCAGCTCATTTTCTATTGTAGGAAAAGCAATGTCAAATGTAAAGCTGCCTTATTAGCCAGAATAAGGAGAATGACGGAGTATTTGGACGAAAAACTTTGTACAGTTTTTACTGTACAAACATTATGTACTGTTTATTCGGTTGATATACTGGTTAAGTATTGTTAGTATTAAACTCGTTACCCAGAAAGACGGGAAGCGAAGCAACAACTACCGGATTTCGTGGCTGGGCGCATAAGTGTATGGGCTTATGGATGCTGAAAGCCGTTCGAAGTGCACAACACATCAGAAGGGGTGAAAACATGACCATACTTGAAGTGAAAAACGTAAGTAAATTGTTTGGACCCCAAACCGAGCAAGGTCTGCAATTACTGGAGCAAGGTTGGGGTAAAGAAAAGTTGGCCAAAGAAAAACAGATAACGGTTGGTGTCAACCGGGTCAACATGGACATTAAGGAAGGCGAGATTTTCGTTATTATGGGACTGTCCGGGAGTGGTAAATCCACACTGGTTCGGATGTTCAATCGTCTGATTGAACCAACATCCGGAGAAATTCTGGTCCATGGTAAGGATCTACGCAAGATGAACAAAGAACAATTGCGCGAAGTGCGCCGGAAAACGATTAGCATGGTCTTCCAGAAGTTTGCGTTATTCCCGCACCGTACCGTTCTTGATAATGTGGAGTATGGATTGGAAATACAAAAAGTAGATAAGGAAGTACGCCGGGAGAAGGCAAAAACCTCACTTGAGCTGGTTGGCCTTAAGGGCTGGGAAGACAAAATGCCAGATGAACTCAGTGGCGGGATGCAGCAACGTGTCGGCTTGGCGCGTGCACTTGCCAATGACCCGGAAGTACTACTGATGGATGAAGCTTTCAGTGCACTTGATCCATTGATTCGTCGTGATATGCAGGATGAGTTGATCGAGCTTCAGGATAAAATGAAAAAGACGATTATTTTCATTACCCATGACTTGGACGAAGCGCTGCGCATCGGCGATCGTATTGCCCTCATGAAAGACGGCGCAGTTGTGCAGATCGGTACACCGGAAGAAATCATGATTCAACCGGCCAACTCATATGTGGCCCGCTTCGTCGAAGACGTGGATCTGTCCAAGGTCCTTACAGCATCTCACGTAATGCGTCGCCCTGAAACAATCACGCTTGACCGCGGACCTCGTGTTGCCCTCGAATTAATGCGCGAAAGTGGCGTTTCCAACCTGTTTGTCATTGACCGTTCGAAGAAGCTGCTTGGTGTCATTACAGCAGAAGACGCTTCTCGTGCGATGCGTGAAAACAAAGTATTAAAAGACATTCTGATCACGGACGGGCCTACTGTGTCGCCTGAGACCCTGATTCATGAATTGTTCGAAATTGTAAGTTCAGCCCATGTGCCTCTCGCTGTTGTTGGTGAGAATGGCCGTCTGCAAGGTGTTATCGTCCGCGGTGCCCTGCTGGGTGCACTTAGCGGTGAAGTTGCAGTAAAGGAGGAACTTGTGAATGATTCCCAAAATACCACTAGCGTCGTGGATTGAATCCATAGTTGACTGGATGAGCTCCTCGCTCTCCGGATTGTTTAATGTAATTTCCACCGTTATTCAAGCGGTTGTCGGATATTTCTCCGGGCTGTTCTTGCTGCCCCATCCACTCCTGTTCATTGCCATATTGGGTGTTCTTGCGTTCCTCGTAGGACGACTCCCACTGACACTATTTACGGTTATCGGGTTCTTGCTCGTAGATAACTTGGGATACTGGTCCCAATCGATGGACACACTCGGTCTGGTTATCACTTCAGGATTGGTTTCGATCCTGCTTGGTGTACCTGTCGGAATCTGGCTCGCATACAGTAAAACTGCGGCGCGGATCATTACACCGCTGCTTGACTTCATGCAGACGATGCCTGCATTTGTCTACTTGCTGCCTGCGGTTACATTCTTTAGTCTAGGTGTCGTTCCAGGTGTTATCGCGTCTGTTATATTTGCGATTCCGCCAACGATTCGTCTGACTCACCTGGGTATCAGACAGGTATCTGGCGAATTGGTTGAAGCAGCTGATGCATTCGGCTCAACTTCCATGCAAAAGTTGTTCAAAGTACAACTTCCACTCGCTTTGCCTACCGTGATGTCCGGTATTAATCAGACCATCATGCTGTCACTGTCCATGGTTGTTATTGCATCCATGATTGGTGCACAAGGTATTGGTGCGGAAGTCTATCGTGCCGTAACACAACTGCAAATCGGTAAAGGTTTTGAAGCCGGTCTGGCCGTTGTTGTACTCGCGATTGTTCTGGACCGTTTTACACAAAATGTTTTTATGCCAGGTCGCAAAAAGAACTCAAGCATTACATCAAAGCAAAAAGCATGGATCACTGCTGCGGCAACATTCCTTGTGCTTGTAGCTGGTTTCTCACAATACTTCGTTGGTGGCACAACTTCCGCTGGTGGCAACAATTCAGCAGCCAATGCTGTAGGTCAAGAAGTGAACTATCAGATTATTGGTATCGATCCAGGGGCTGGTATCATGAAGTCCGCTGCAAAAGCGATCGAAGACTATAAATTGACTGACTGGACTCTGATTGAAGGCTCTGGTGCAGCCATGACGGCCACGCTGGACAAAGCGATCAAAAATGAAGATCCAATCATTATTACAGGTTGGACTCCACACTGGATGTTCAACAAATATGATCTAAAATATCTGGAAGACCCTGAGAAATCTTTCGGTGATGCTGAAGAAATTCATACCATCGCCCGTAAAGGTCTGAAAGAAGATCACCCTGTTGCGTTTGAATTCCTGTCCCGTTTCCAATGGACCTCGGATGAAATGGGTGAAATGATGACTGCTATCCAGGGTGGCACATCCGCAGAAGAAGCAGCTAAAGCTTATGCTGAGAAACATGCCGATCAGATTGCTGAGTGGACCAAAGGTCTGACTCCAGTGAACGGTGATGCATTCAAACTAAGCTATGTGGCTTGGGATTCCGAAATCGCAAGTACGAACTTGCTGAAATATGTGATGGAAAACGAATTGGGTTATAAAGTTAACGCTCTGCAAGTCGAAGCCGGACCAATGTGGACGGGTGTTGCCTCAGGCGACGTAGATGCCTCTCCAGCAGCTTGGCTGCCATTGACACACGCTGACTACTGGGAACGTTACAAAGACCAGGTAGACGATCTGGGGGCCAATATGACAGGTGTACGTACAGGACTCGTGGTTCCTAGTTACATGACTGAAGTCAATTCGATTGCAGATCTGGAGACAGGTGCCGCTTCTTCCACTCCATCGGCAAGTGCTAATGTGGGCGAAGAGGTTAATCACCAGATTGTTGGTATTGATCCAGGTGCAGGTCTGATGAAGGCCACTGCAAACGCCATTAAGCATTATGATTTGTCTAACTGGAATCTGATTGAAGGCTCTGGAGCCGCGATGACTGCATCGCTGGACAAAGCTTATAAAAATGAAGAACCAATCATCGTTACGGGTTGGACTCCACACTGGATGTTCAATCAGTATGATCTGAAGTATCTGGACGACCCCGACTTGATTTTCGGCGATGCAGAGGAAGTTCACACGGTTGGACGTAAGGGAATCAAAGAAGATCATCCCGTTGCCTATGAGTTCTTCTCTCGTTTTAATTGGACTGCGGATCAAATGAGTGAAATCATGGTAGACATTCAAAAGGGCGTTTCGCCTGAAGAAGCTGCCAAGACTTATGCAGAAAAACATCCGGACCAAATTGAAGAGTGGACCAAAGGGTTAACCCCTGTTAAAGGTGACAATTTGCGTCTCGGTTATGTTGCATGGGACTCTGAAATTGCGAGTACCAACCTGATGAAGTATGTGCTGGAGACAGATCTCGGTTACACCGTCAAAGCACTACAAGTTGAAGCTGGACCCATGTGGGCAGGCTTGGCAGCAGGTGATATCGATGCTTCTCCAGCCGTATGGCTCCCGCTTACACATGGAGACTACTGGAAAACATATGGAGACAAGATCGAAGATATCGCTGTCAGTATGACTGGAGTCAAGCAGGGTCTGGTTGTTCCAACGTATATGGATATCAACTCTGTAGAAGACTTAAAAGATAATTAAACCAGATTGAGATGGATAAACCTGAATTTGGTAAAAAGACCACCGAAATTTTTCGGTGGTCTTTTTGTTTTGACTATGATTTTTTCAGGCATGCTATTTGATTTGATATTCTATCCTGGCCATACTGCATACTGCTAATTTACGCTTTCACACGCTTTTTCCATTTGACTCTTCTCACATATCCTCTTACTTCGCCTTCGCTCATGAACATCGTATGTAGATGATACTTGGTGAGTTCGTTTATTTCCAATATCTATCCGATCAGTAACAGTAGTACACCAATGACAATCATGACAACACCGAGAATACCATATACCACTCTTGCGCCCTGTCTTCCAATAGTCTTCACAAAAATCCCTGCTCTGAAACTCTTCATAAACCAATCCCAATTGTTGATACCACCGAGCAAACTAAAAATTCCTGCCGCTATGGCAAATAGCGCGATTAAAACGGGTTGTTCTTGCATGTCGTCAACACTCCTTCAATATAATCCTGTCTACTATACCTTCGCTTGGTGAAAATTAACAGGCATTAATTGGGCGTATCTCAAAACTCGCTGAAGTGCATCTTTCACCGCCTTTTCGCCCCCTGCTGCGTCACTTTCACTTGACGTGCCCCGGCACGCCTGCAGAAAACTTCCTTGCTTTGAACGAAAATTCGGCAAAATCTACTTCCTTCGGAGTTTTCAGACACGCCCTAGTAAAAAAAACAGCTTGCAGATGGAATTCTGCAAGCTGTTCTAAACCGTTGGTATCTTGCGTTTTATTGCTTTTGTAACTCGCTTGCCGCCAATAACAAGGTTACCACTTCAGCACGTGTTGCTTCAGCGAGGGGATTAAACCTATTTTTGCCGGTTCCCTTTACCAGTCCTGCATCATATGCAGCAGCGATATATGGAACAGCCCATGCAGGTACTTTATCTGCATCCGCAAAACTCAGTGTCGGATTCGACTGTACCGGGAGGCCGAGTGCTCTGACGAGCATAACTGTCATCTCTACCCGCGATACTTTGCCCGATGAACGGAACGTATCATCCGTATACCCACTAATGATCCCTTGATCCACTGCCTGTGCAATAAAGGATTGTGGCCATGCAGGTATTCCAGCAGCATCCTTAAAGGTCAATGCTTTGTTGCTGGCTGGAAGTTCAAATGCTCTTCCCAACATAACAATGAATTCGGCACGTGTGGCTGGTGCATTCGGACGGAAATTACCATCCTGATATCCGTTCACAATTCCCCGGGAAATGGCCTGTCCAATGGCAGCAGCTGCCCAGTGATTTCCGATGTCCTTCAGGTCTACGACCGGAGTAGTTGGATTAGGATTTCCTCCATTACCCGGAACGGTTGGCGTAGTTGGGTTTGTAGGATTGGTTGGTGTAGTCGGTGTGGTTGGAGTTACAGTCGGAGTAGGTGTTGTAGATCCTCCACCACTGTTACCACTGCCCGGATTACTTCCATTATTCCCGCCACCATTACCAGGATTGCTTCCATTTCCGTCCCCAGGGAGTGGCGTGCCTTTTAGATCGGTACTGCGTCCTTCTGTCTTTTGATCAACTGTACCTACACGGTCCAGATGTTCATGGAAGACTTCATAATCGACCAGATTTAATTCGTAGAATCGATTATCATCTTTTGCCGTTCTCATAGCACGATAGAAGTCTCCACCGTTAGCCATGAATGAATTGGTAGCGACGATATAGTATCCGTTCGGATCAATATCCGTGTATGTTCCATCTGCATTCTTAATCTGAACTTTGACCACACGTTGACCCACTTGGGTCACGGTATTGGTCGTTGCATCAATTTTCTCGCCTGGTTTCGTGGAATCGTAGTAGAAACGCATACCCGCTACTTGCGGAAAACGTCCTTCTCCCGTTTCCACACCACTAACACCATTTTCCAGTGCGGCTGTAATTTCCTTGCCTGTCATTTTCAACGCAGACAGGTTATTACCGAATGGCATCACAGTCAGGAGATTGCCCAGCGTAATATCACCTGTCTGGAATGAAGCGCGAATGCCACCGCCGTTCTGGATCGCCACGTATCCTTTGACGTCGTTTTCCTGCACAATGGATTTCACTTTCTCCAGCATACCGTCTGTCATCAGGTTTCCTAAATTGGTTTCCTGTTTCCGCACAGCGCCACGTTCTCCATCCAGGAAGACATTTGTTTTACCTATAACCGTTTTCTTGAATTGTTCCAGCTGAGGCGCATATTCCTGCAACTTGTTTGCAGCTTCCACATCATCAGCATAGATGAATTGGTTGGCAGCATCTTTCGCATCCAGACTTAGCAATTTGCCGTTCCACTTCTTCAAAATACCTGCTTCATCAAACGTAACATCCAATTGACCAAGAGAGACATCATACTCCCCAGTTTGCACAACCAATGTCGGCTCATCCTGGCTGCCTACAACAATCGGTTCCTTCAGAATGGTGTGTGAATGACCACCTACCACAATATCGATCCCTTCTACAGCTTCAGCCAATTTCAGATCCTCTGAGTAGCCAAGGTGAGTCAAAGCAATGATTTTATTGATACCTTCATTTTGCAGCATCTGTACAGTTGCTTGTGCACTTGCCTTGTAATCCGCAAACTTCAAGTCATCTCCTGGTGAAGAAAGAGATACCGTGTCCGGTGTCGTCAGTCCGAAAATACCGACTCGCTCACCCTTCACTTCCGTAATAATCGCCGGATAGATTTCGGCTTTATCAGCCGGGTTACCGATGCTATTGTTGTACAAACCGCTCAAACTCGCATCCTTTGAATAATCAATATTAGCACTCACAAACGGGAACTCTGCTTTCTCAATAAATGCTTTCAGTACGCTTGGACCTTTATCAAACTCATGGTTACCAAAAGTCATGGCATCATATCCAATCATGTTCATGAACTCCAGATCAGCCAGACCGTTAAACAGATTGAAGTACAATGTGCCTGAGAAAACGTCCCCTGCATCCAGCACCAAAGTGTTATCATTGCGAGCTTCCTTAATTGCCGTTACTCGGCGCGGGATGTTATCCAGATGCGCATGCGTATCATTCGTGTGAAGAACGCGCAGGTTGAAGTCCCCTTCTTCCACTGGATCTCCAATACTTAATTGTGCGAGTAGTGGATCATGGTCGCTCACCCGTCCATCCGCTGTCTCAAAATCGGCATTCACATGTACCACTTCGATGGTTGCTGTCTCAGTTAGATTTTTACTCACCAGAATGTGATCCAGTGTCTGAGAGTTTCCATCATAGATGTAGGAATACCGTTGATTCTCTGGTAGTTCGTTTACCAGATTGTCCAGTTCATTACCTTCAACAATGTTCAAGGTATTTGAGAATTGGAAGTCATTGAAATCACCGAGTACAGCGACATTTACCTCAGGGTCTTTGTTCAGTAACTCTTTCACAAACCCATTTACCAATGCAGCTTGCTTCGCACGTTGAACTTCACTGCTTCGAGTTGCAGGCTGTATACTTCCAAAAGGTTTCAGGTCCCCACCTTTGGAATTGAAGTGATTGGCAATCACCACTACACGTTCACCATTGAATTCGAATTCCGCTGCGAGCGGTTTGCGAGAGCTGGCGAATGCCTCGTCCTCCGGTGCAATACGACCCGGATTATTGGAGAGACTGCCGTCAGCTTTGACTGTGATCGCTGTCGTAGCATTTCCTTTTCCGATACCATTAGCCAACGATATACGGTTCGGCTGATAAAGGAACCCTACACGAATATTGGCACCAGGTGCCCCGCCATCCTTGTTATTTTCCGGAGAAATCTCACTATATCGATATGTTGGTCCGTTGTTCGTTTTGATTGCATCAATTAGCGTCTGAAAACTCTCATTGGACGCTGTTGTGCCCGTGTCAGCATCGCCATCGTTATCCTGAACTTCCATGATGCCAATGATGTCTGGCGTGTTCAGATTATCCACGATGATTTTACCGATTTTATTGGCTCGTGTTGCATCTTTTTTGCTGAAGTTCTCCACATTAAACGTAGCAATGGTCAGTTTATCTGCCGCTTGTTCAATGGAAGTAGTCGCTTGTTTCGTTTCTCCCGGGATAACTGCTGGTAAATCCCCTTCAGGACTCACCTTGAAATTGCCGCTAGAGTATGTCATTACTCCGATTACATTCCCATCCAACTTATCGCCTGTTTTTACTGCTTTGGAAGGTTTCTTGCCGATAAATAGACGCTGCGGATTGAGATCACTCTCATTCATATCTTTCTTGTTATCGGTCAGAATAACACCACCGTTAGGTGTGCGAAGTGAATTATTCTCACCATTATCCACAACAACGGCCAGACCCGGTTGACTGGAGTAAGGACCTATAATTTCAGGCTTTTCCAGTTCAACACGCATGCCTTCCAGACTTTCATAGAAATCTATAGCATCCGTCTCGGGATTAAATTCTACAAAAGAGTCCGAGTCAATGACTGTTGGAATGATTCGTCCATTGACACCCAACTTCACAGGTACAGGTAGATCGACTTTTTCTAACACTCTTACAATGGTACTCGCCGTAATTTGCGTGGTGGTTAATTCGTTAACCGCCCCATATTCCGTAACTTTGCCGGATACCTTCACCTGGTTGCCGACGATAACTCCATGACTCGGTTTATAAACCTGAATGGCTTCGGATTTCCGATGATCACCGTCCATCTCATCCGGAAGCTCTTGCATGTAAAAACTGCTTGTACTGACGGAGGTAACTATACCTTCGATATCCTTAACATCGTATCCGTTAAAAACAGAGGTATGTCCTGCGCCCTGAATATCATGGATACGCACGTTTTCTTTATCAGGAAGTACTTGATAAGTAAAGGTGTACACTGCACTGGATTGTCCATTAAGAATGGCAACGGCTTTGATTACGATGTCTTGATCAATCACTATTGGACTACTATACACGGTGGAAGAAGAAGTAGGCTCTGTATTGTCCGTTGTGTAATGTACAATTGCATCCTTGGCTGGAGAGGTTAATGTGACTTCATTGTTTCGGGGAATCCCGCCAGATGGAACACTTGCCATCACAGACAGGCTATTTTCTACAACATCTGCGGCTGTTCTAGGCAAAAGCTCTAATCCGTAATTACTGTTGAAGGTCAGAACACCTTGCACATATTCGTAGGTTTTGCCGACAGTTAGCGCGGTAGGAGAGTTTTTGGCGTAAATCGTCATCTCAGCACCATGGCTATCCGTAGCGTAAAACGTCGAACTACTGCCCCGTGTTACCTGAATATCTCTTACTTCGACAAACATTCCCTCATACTTTTCGCCAGGACCTTTGTTACTTTGGTCTGCTGGTCTGACAAAGTCTGTGGACACCATATTTTTGGGTCCGGGGAGTGTTACATTTTGCTCAGTGACCTTCATGTATCCTTCGGTAAAACCTGACTTATCCTTCTCAATCTGGACGAGTCCGCTGTAGTGAGTAATTGGACCATACACTTCAATGCGATCCCCCACGTCAACTTGATTTTTCGCTCGGACTACAATGCCAGCCTCTTCGTCTTGGATATAATAATTCGTGAATTCTCCGGAGAGTTCACTGTACGTTACGACACCTGAAACGGTTACATTTGTATTTGGCGCAAGTACTCGTGCATCAGCAATGGATATGATTAAAGTCCCTTCTGCTTCCTGCACTTCTGCATTATCCGTCTCAGCTGGTTCCTCACTTTTAGTTTCATCCATATCATCATCTTCGTTATTCGGTGACTCTAGGTCTGACGATTCTTCAGTTGGGACAGCATCCGGTATGGATGTCTCCTGATCACTTGTGTGCTGCTCTTCCGCTACTACACTTTCCTCATCAGCATATGCGGTGCTACTTAATCCACCTATTGGTGCCGCACCTGTAACGACAAGAACGAAAACCAGAAACCCTTGTGCCCAACGTTTCACTTGCTTGTTGTTCATTCGTCCTACCCCCATGTTTTCAACTTGGCAATCATTTGTTCATCCAGCATGTACATTAGTTCAAATATAAGATAACTGAATAACAGACTCGTGTAAACAATAATTCTTATCTATGAAAGAAAAAAGAACACTTATATCACATCCCCTAAGCAAATCTCTATAATAATGAATAAATAGTACTAACTTTTAACTAAAAACACGTTATTAAGCCTATTAAAGTTATATAAGTGTTAGATATACGATTATTTAACGTCAATTAAATTAACATTCACAATGAATATATATACGAATTCGACATTTAGTGACAGTACTCATTTCTTTAAACCCACTAAAAACTGAGTCTTGAGACATGCATTTTCACATGATAAAACGATATGTACGGATCAATTTAGATCACCACATTAACTGAGTATAAAAGAGAACTATTAAGCGCAAAATCAGTATGAGTTAATAGAATGTTAAAAAAAACCACAAGAACATCTCCAATTACTCTCAGAGACTTTCTTGTGGGATAATATAAAATATGAAAAATGATACTAATTTCACTTTTTCGAAATGTTACAGACGGTTTTCAATACACTTCTGTGTCTGGTGTCAAAGTAATATTACTTCCATAGGGTTCAATTAATCCTTGTTGCTCCAAGTACTGGTCAACGTATCGATCTGCATTCAGTGAAGTTGACCCGATCCAGTCTGAATATGTTTTTCCAAACATTTTATATAGTATGTCACTAGTATATTCATTACTTAATTCCCCAAAAACAGTATACAACTGTTTTACCGTATTTGTGTGTTTTTTCCCCTCTAAATCGGTCCATGTTACTTTTTTATTCAGATCTACCTTCCTTATATCCTTAGTATATATTTGTACATTTGACCCATTGATTTTGAAGTACACACGGATGCTTTTTTCGTAAGGATGACCCTTGAGAATGCTCCACCCTTTCATATCTCCAGTAGCTGGCACAGCATAAAGTTTCCCTTTTGTTGGAGTTGTTCCTGTTACACTGTTTTGTTTTTGAGGTTGTTCAATATTAATAGTCATTTTACCTTTACCAATGGATACTTGCATCTGCTTAGCTTTAGAGTTATAAGTCACAGTTCCACCCAGAGCATCTGAGAGAACAGAAGCAGGAAACAAAGTTACGCCATTTTGAACAAGCAGCGGGGACTTGAGAGTTAATGGCTCTCCATTTAACGTTGCTTTTGTTCCCGTTTTCGGGAGAGTTAGTTTCGTAGAACCAACTTTAATCTCGAAGGCGTCCTGTTGAGCAATGTAACTAACACTCCCTCCCAGTGCCTTGAATACCTCTTTCATCGGAACAAGAGTCACACCATTTTTTATGTATCCTCCATCAATTGCTTCATCCAAGCTACCTGAAATAGTAACTGATCTTTCAACATTTTCGACTTTAACAGTAATTGTTGAAGAACCTACACCTATTACCTTTACCATCCCAGTGCTCAGCACTTGAAGTATATGAGGTTCACTGATCGTATAATCTGTTTTTGTAAGACCTGTATTTCTTCTGTAGTATGGATCGTTATCGCTATGTATTGAATTTTCGTCATCATACACAACAACTATATTAAGATTAATCTTACCACCGACCGAAACTGTAGTATTAGGGATGAGTTCAATATCTTTAACTTTAAGTTCCTCCGCATAAACACTTGAAACAAACAACAACATAAATGCCATCATTAGAACCGTTACTCTTTTCATTCACTTGTACTCCTTCTTATTTTTATTATGTCTATTTCTCTCCATGATTCTATTTATTGGGATACCTTTTTGGCTTCCTACTTCTATTTTCGGAATCATTAACAAAAAATGTTAGTCTTTCTTTTTAGTAAAGTAAAATAAAAAAATTGAATGCAGCTTAATCACTGCATTCAACACTGATATGAATTAAATTATTTCTTCACCGTACTATTATATTGCGCAATCTTGTCTGTAATTTGTTTAGCTGCTGTATCCAATGCTTCCTGTGGTGTACCTTGTCCATTCAGGACGGTTTCAATCGCTCCTTCGACAAGTTGTCTCGCTTCCGGGAATACACCCATTAATGCCCCGGATGTTGCTGTCGAATCCGCAGAAGCGTGCAATTGATCGACTGCTGTCTGGAATTGCGGGTACTTCGCCATATTATCCTTTAATACTTGCTCATTGTAGGCTGCTGTCGTAATAGGGAAGTATCCTGTCGCAACACTCCAGTTCGCTTGTACCTCTGGTGTAGCCAAGTACTTGATGAACTCCCATGCCGCTTGCTGTTGTGCTTCGGATTTGTTGTTCATGATGTACAAGCTTGCTCCACCCACCACAACGCCGCCTTCTTTGGCATCCGCTGGACGAGGCAGGAAGCCTGTTCCCAGTTCAAACTTGCCACCTGAACCTTCTACGATTTTACGCAGGCCAGCCGTAGAATCCAGGGTCATACCGATTTGCTGAGCGGTAAATGCTGCTGTTGTATCGTCTGTGCTACGTCCCAGATTGGAGAGGGTTTTCTCGTCAATCATCTTTTTCCACCACGTTAATGTCTTCACTCCAGCTTCGGAGTTCAGCAGAGACTCTGTTGCTGCCTCAGTTCTTCCGTTTCCATTGTTTACATAATCTGCATTCTGGTTCGCAAAGAATTGTTCCATGAACCAGCCGTAGATCGCCATGGATGCACCTGGCTTACCGTCTTTCGCCAATGCTTTTGCCGCTTGCTCAAACTCTTCATACGTCTTTGGCGGGTTCTCCGGGTCCAGACCTGCAGCTTTGAACATATCCTTGTTGTAGTACAGGATCGGGTTCGATGTGTTAAACGGCATCGCGTTCAATTTGCCATCGATGGTGTAATATCTTATGATGTTTGGCTCCAGTTGGGACAGGTCAAACTGATCCTTGTCGATGAACTGTTGTACTGGCGTAATCATGCCCGAATCAATCATGAACTTGCTACCGATCTCGTAGACCTGGATAATGTCTGGACCGCTGTCTGAGCCCATGGATGCTTTGAGTTTGTTCAAGCTCTCATCGTACTTCCCTTGATAGATGGGTTTCACCTGAATGTCGGGGTGGCTAGCGTTAAAGTCGGAAGCGAGTTGGTTAATGGCTTTCTCCCCAGCGCCAGACATGGAATGCCACCACGTCAATTGTGTTGTTTCAGCTGCGGCCGCTTCTGCTGGTGCTCCACTTGCCGGACTGCTTGTTTCAGCTTTTGTTCCGCAAGCTGAAATGACCAACATGAGTGCAGCCAGCATTAATGCAAATGTACCTCTTTTTTTCAACCGAAATCTGTTCATAATCGCTCTCCTTTTATATGGCTCGCTTCAGAATAAATCTGGAGATTGACACGGCGTGGCCGTTACGGTTACGAATCGTTCTTCTGATTGCTGTTATCCCCGGATTTTTTTATATCCCCTTTTAGAGGGGAAAATCCGTGTATAAAGGCAAACGCTTTGCTTCTTCAGAATCGATTTCGTCCCCTCCACTACTACCGTGGTTTCTCTCTTAAGATCTTATTTCAAGACACGAGCCTTGTTTATTCGCTCCTGATAACCAAACCGTAGACCTTGTACGAAGATACAATGTTTAATCCAAAACCTTTAAAACTTCCACTTCCACTTCAATTTCAATTTAATAGTTGGAAACCTTACCCCTCTCACCCCTTCAGCGCGCCTGCGGCCATTCCGCGGACAAGCTGTTTCAACCCGAAGATCAATAACAGTAAGGATGGTAGAATGACCATGGCTGTTCCGGCAAATACCAGATTCCACGCTGTGGATTCCTGGAACTCCAGCATCGAGATTCCGATCTGTGCGGTTCTCATTTCCGGTGTGTTTGTCACCAGCAGCGGCCAGAGATACGAATTGTACATGCTAAGGAATGAATAGATTGCCAGTGTTCCAAGTGCCGGACGGGACAAAGGCAAGACATGCGATATGAAATAGCGAATATGACCACAACCGTCGATCCTCGCCGCCTCGAACAATTCCTTGGGTAGCTGCATGAAGAACTGTCTTAGCAGGAATGTACCAAACGCCGTTGCCAGAAACGGCACGGTAAGCCCCTGGTAACTATCCAGCCAGCCCCAGCTGCGAACTGTCAGATAGTTGGGGATCATCGTCACTTCCCATGGAATCATCATGGTTGCGACAAACATGCTGAAGATGACGTTTTTGCCTTTGAACTGCATTTTCGCAAAAGCATAGGCTGCCATACTCGCTGTAATCAATTGACCAAGCGTCGTTAGGCCAGCGACAAGGAAGGTATTGCCGATAAATCGGCCGATCGGAACGATATCAAATACTTCGCTAAAGTTGGACAAAACGATGGAATTTGGAATGATATGCGGCGGATAAGCGCTCGCATCTTCCGGCGTCATGACGGCCATGAAAAAGGTGTACATCACCGGATACAGTACAAGTGCTGCACAGATCGTCAGTAATACATACAACAGCGTTTTGGTCCATGTCGCACTCATTGGTAATGCACTTTCCTTTCTACCCATTTGAATTGGATCAGGGTCAGCAGCATAATTACCACGAACAGGATCAGGGCTTGTGCACTACCTGTACCAAAGCGGAAATTAACGAAGGCTTCCTGATAGATGGAATAGACAAAAACATTCGTACTGTCCATTGGGCCACCCCGGGTTAGAATGTTGATCTGACCGAACGATTGAAAAGCGCCAATGATCGATACGACCGTAACAAAAAATAATGTTGGTGACAGGAGCGGCATTGAGATTTTGCGAAAAGTAAGTACTGGACCTGCGCCGTCAATCTTGGCACTTTCATAGATCTCATCCGGGATGCCCGCCAAACCACTGGATAGAATAATGTAGTTGAACCCAAGATTCATCCAGATTGTCATGATGGAGATCGAGATTAACGCCCAATCCGGGCTGGTAAGCCAAGGAATTGGATCAATACCTACTTTGCCAAGCAGATAATTCAGCATGCCCAGGGTCGGATGGAATAGAAACTTCCAGATCACCGCTGACGAACCGACGGATAACACCACGGGCAGAGAAAATACAAATTGGAACACACGCATTCCCTTGAACCGGTTGTGAGTCAGTGCAGCCAAAATCAGAGCAGCCAACATACCCGTAGGCACTGTAAATAGCACAAATAGTAACGTCACTTTCATCCCTTGCATAAACAGTCCTGATTGGAACACGGCCTTGAAATTATACAGTCCTACATAAGCCGCAATCTGCCCCGTCGGATCTGTGGAATGCAGACTGAGATAAACAGACTTAAACATCGGGTAAAACAGAAACACTGCAAACAAAAGCAGCGATGGTGCCAGGAAACCATAGGCCAGCATATTCTCCCGCATTCGCTGCACACGCAGCGAGGCTGTACGACGCTCACTCGTACCGGATACGCGCCGTTTGGCGGCGGCGGGCAAGCTGATCCGGTTATCAAGCTCACTCATCGGATTTTCTTCCCCCTTGATTCACGCATTCAGTGTGTGTGAAATGTTACATCAACTTCAGCACCACGTTATCTAGTGTAAGAGTCGAATGTCACAACAAAATCTTTTCTGAATCAACGTAACGTTAATCATAGACAAGGGGCTTTACGCAAATGTGTATCCATTCGAAAGCGGTATCCAGACCGGATTTCATGACAAAAAACCGCAAGAACTCCCCTGTTTGGAGATGTCCCTGCGGTTTGATGTGTAAATGGAATATGAACGTTTGTCTATTAAAAAACGCGACTCATTTTACAATAATCTGTAAATCTTCCAACCCCGGTGAAGCGATTAACCGTTCGAGTTAACGATTAAGATGATATGGCACCGTGGTGACAATCACGTCTTTGTAATTGATCAGATAGGCCCGGATCATGAAGCTGGTCTGGTTGTGCAGTACATTTTGCCACCAGTGCTTGGTGATGAATTGTGGAATTAGAATGGTGATGTGATCGGTCTCGGCCGTTTTCCACTCTACGGTATCAATGAATTTCTTGAGCGGCCCCATAATGCTACGATACCTCGATTTGATCACGACCAGACGAACACCTGGATTCCACTCTTCCCACTTCTGCTCCATCTTGCGTATGGCCTCATCATCGAAGCCAATGTAGAGTGCGACCACGTGATCCGACATCGTCTGGGCGTAACTGATCGTATTCATGACAACCCGGGTAATGCCCGCAACAGGAATGACTATCGTATTGCCTTTCTTGGCTGGCTTATCGACCTGAATATCAATCCGCAGCTCATCTGCGATGTTGCAATAATGACGGTGAATACGCATGAACACATAAACAACGAGTGGCAAAAAGATAAAGATGACCCATGTCTGCGTGAACTTGGTGAAAATAAAGATCAGGGTAATCGATAATGTAGTCAGCATACCGACAGTATTGACCAGCAACTTCATCTGCCAGCCAGACGGCTTCACTTTGATCCAGCGAATCATCATACCGAGCTGTGACAGGGTAAATGGAATGAACACCCCTACCGCATAGAGCGGAATCAGGCTTTCCGTATTTCCTTTGAACCCAACCACCAGAAGCGCAGACATCACACTGAGAAAAATAATACCATTCGAGAAGCCAAGCCGGTCTCCTCTGACCATAAATGCATGCGGCATGTATTTATCCTTTGCCATCATGAAGGATAACAGCGGAAAAGCCGAATAAGCTGTGTTGGCTGCCAGGAACAGGATCAGTGCCGTTACACCCTGGATGATAAAATACATCGTGCCCCTGCCAAATGTTGCTTCAGCAATCTGGGAAATGACCGTTGCTTTGGGATCAGGCTTCACTCCGTACCCATAAGCCAGTAAGGTGATGCCGATGAACATGGCTCCCAATATACAACCCATGAGCAGTAACGTACCTGCGGCATTTTTCTCGGCAGGCTGCTTGAAGTTCGGGATCGCGTTACTTACCGCTTCCACGCCAGTCAAGGCCGAACAACCGGAGCTGAATGCTTTCAATAATAGAAACATACTCACATGGGATAGACTTGTTCCGAATTCAGGTGCAGCTGCTTCCATCCCCCCGGCAAGAAATTTGATTCCGCCCGAAATAATCAGAACCGCAATTGAAAAAATAAACAGATAGATCGGGATCGCCAGCACAGACGCTGACTCCGTTACTCCCCGCAAATTCATAATCGTTAGAAAAACTATCATAATGAGTGCAATCACAACACTGTAGTCATGCAGCATAGGAAAAGCCGACGTAATCGCATCCGTCCCTGCCGACGAACTTACCGCAACGGTCAAAATATAATCGACCAGCAGAGATCCTCCGGCAATCAGACTGGATGTTGTACCCAGGTTATCCTTGGCTACGATATAAGCGCCGCCCCCTGTTGGATAAGCAAATATCGTCTGGCGATATGAAAAAATTAAAATGACGAGTAATCCCAGCACGGCGATGGAAATCGGAACGGAGTACCACAGGGCGGCGAATCCGGCCGCAACGAGCACCAGCAAAATCTGTTCCGTACCGTAGGCAACGGACGATAGGGCATCCGAGGACAGGATGGCGAGTGCCTTCCATTTCCCCAATTTTTCTCCATCCAGTTCAGCCGATTTCATGGGCTTGCCTATTAAGATTCTCTTCATTTTGCCAAGCATGATCATAACTTCCTTCCGTCTCTCATCTGTGAAGCATTGTTATTATGCAAAATCGCAGAGCCATTGACAATACGTCATTTCACCCGAAATTCGCCAGCGCGTGATAATGCATTCTACGATTCAATAATCGATAACAAAGCCATTCTTGTTCAGCAATTTGAACTTTTTTGAACCAAAATGACGATTGTTCGCCAAAAAAAAGGAAATGGCCTTTGGTTCAATGAACCAAAGACCACTTCCTTGATTTATGCGTTGACTATATTGCAATAAAACATCCTTTAACTACCCAGAATGCCGGGACGAGGAGTAACACCAAACGCTTGTGCCAGTGTGGTCAGCTGCTCATCTGTAATTCTCTGCCGGATCTCGTGACCAGCAACCAGCATATACACTTGGGCTGCCTTCTCGATGGTTTCAATCAGACCAAAAGCCTCGTCAATCGTTGTGCCCGTTCCGAAGATGCCATGTTGCGGCCAGATCACCGCGTGGTATTCTTTCATTTTCTTAGCCGTTTCGCGCCCAATCTCATTCGATCCAGGGATCATCCAAGGAATAATGCCGATCCCATCCGGGAATACAACCACACACTCCGTGCACATCTGCCAGAGGGTCTTCGTGAATTTTGCCTCATCCAATTCGTGGATAAACGTCATCGCCAGCACATGAGTCGCATGATTGTGCATAACAACACGGTGGTTCGGGTCCAATTTCAGACGTTCAATATGGCTCATGAAATGCGTAGGTAATTCACTTGTTGGATTCGCCCCCGACTCCAATCCCCAGAGCACTTCCAGCTCCTGACCATCTTGCGATACACGCAGCAACCCCAGGTTGCTTTCGGGATCAGCGAGTACATTTTTGAAATATTTACCCGATGCTGTCACGATAAAATACTTGCCTGCCAGCTCTTGCACCGAAAACGCGGGTTTGATCTTGCGAATCACATGCTGGATATCGATATATTTGGCTACTTCCTCTTCCTCCAGCAGATAGCTGACATTACCACCATTGCGCTCATCCCAGCCATTTTTCCACATATGTTGAGTAATTTCAGCCATCTCACGGACAAATGGAATATGGAAACCTGCAGCCTGCGTTGTTTCATTGGTAAGGGTCACGTTCATGATCAATCTCTCCTTATATTGAAAATCAAATGGCTTGCCACGTACATAGTAAGTTCCTTATTTCACATTCATTATACCTTTGTTTATCTTTGATAGTCAATAATAAACACAGAAATATACTTTTATTTGTTTTTGTTTAGTTTTGTTTATTTGAAAATAAAACAAAAAAATACCCCACCGGCGCCCGGCGGGGTCAGTCACACATCTATTTAACACGAGAAGGGGTTTACAAGAGTTATCATACCTCTGCTACCTTAATAGAAGCTGAAAGCGAAATAAAAAAAGCATGAAACATATATCCTCTTTGGACAATAAAAAGGAGATAGACCTATGGCAGTCCTTTCTACAGGCCCGATTGAGAACAACATGGTATTCGGATCAAGACTCACCCAATCGCCTAACACGCAATCCCTGTCCTTCATTGGCCGGGGGTTTCTTATTTTCGCAGCATATACGATGGATGCATCTTCCCTGTCGGTTCATAGCGTTCATCACCTGTATACTCAAATCCCAGCTTGATCAAGATGTGACGTGACACTTCATTATCCGGATGATGCCCCGCAAACAGTGCCTTCACGTTCATTTTGTCAAAGGCATACGCAATCACCGCACGCGCTGCTTCCTGGGCATACCCTTTCCCCCAGTGATCCCGGGTTAGATGAAACCCCAATTCATAGATCTCCTCTTCAGGAGAATACGGACGCAGGCCACAGCAACCGACAAACACCTCCGACTCTTTCTCAAAAAGGGGCCAATATTGCACACCCGCTTCCTTCTGCCTTTGAATCTCCTGTGTCAATCGCGCTTCTACCTCATCCTCGCTCAGAAATCCCTTGCTGCTAATCCACTTGGCAACCTCATGATCGCCCCACAATGCAAACGCCAGCGCACGATCTCCTTCGTTCCAAGTCCCACATACCAACCGTTTGGTTTCAAATAAGATGGTCCTGTTCATCATCGACTAACCTCCTGTATGCCAACACCAGTCTGCGTGCCGCCTATACCTTAAATTAATCGAATGACCGCCAAAGTAAACAAGCCTGTATAAAGGCACTGTTAAAGTTTAAAGGTAATACGCATTTATTATTTACTCAACTTTCGCACTTAAAATAATGAGTCAACCCCCTTGTGGGCCTAAGAAGATTTAAACAGTACTGTTTCTAGTGACAAAAAAACACTTCTCTTGTTTGGTATCATGGAAGTGTGGATCAACCATAAAAAAGAAAGGTGTGTAAATGGGCTGTTTTTTGTCTACTACAAGAATGGATTTCTGGTTTACCCAGCTATATCAAGGTGATTTAAGCTGAGGAAGTTGAGTAACAATTTTATCAATATTCATTTCTTACTTTCAATTTACATCTTTTCTTAACTTCACCCCTTCTATCTTTTAATAAGGGGGTTCTAGGTTGGAACTAACGTCAATCTACAATTACTAACAGATCACAATTCATTTACTGTACCACAACCATAAGGTTGGCAAGTCTGAATTTTCGAAACAGTATTAATAAATCCAGTATAATCATGATATCTCCTGCTAATGCCTGTGGAGCGTAACTGAGATCTTCATAAATGGGTCTAACTTTTTTGATTGCATAATTCACTTCGCCGGTTTGCAGATTTTCATACTTTAATTGCTATCATCGACTTTTGTAATTTTCAACTCATCTTCTCCATTTGAATCGGTCGCAATATAGTAATTGTCATATTGAACTAATGTAGAACCATCTGTAAAAGTTACAGAATTACTGGTTGTGCTTTCAACTAATCTAAAGAGGCTTTTATCCACTTGTGACACTGGCAAAGAAGATGGTAAATCTACCTGATCCTGAGCAAAGGCTGGTCGTGAGATAGATGTAGAGAGCAGAACTCCCGCAAAAAATGTTTTAGAAATTTTTTCTTTACTTCTATTTCTTCTTTTTCCTGAAGAAATCGAACTTGATCACATAATCAAAAAGAGACGTAATTACAATAGCTCCAATTGGAATCAATAAATAAATCCAAAACGGATTATTTGGAGCTTCACCAGGGGGGGCATCAGTTAAAAAAACATAAAGAACAACACAATAAATTATGGCCACTACAATACCTGTTATGTTTCTATTTTTCATAGTTGTTTTCCACCTCTTGTTCATAGAAATTCAAAATATTATATTTCCCACCCAAATATACTATAACACACATTTGGAATAATTTACCTATTCTATCTATTACTTTATAATATCGATTGTAAAATACTAGATTCTGTGAAGCCAGATCTCCACTACATACGGCAACCTATGGCGGGTTATTTCTTTTATAATTTTAATTAGGAAGCGGCAAGTAATTTATTAACTTTTATTATCTCAAAATCCCCTTTTAAACCTATGTATATCCATTTTAAAAAAGAAGACCCCTGCCGACAAGATGTCCGACAGAGGCCATTCCATTCAAGTTCACACCAATTACAAATCTCCTACGGCGAATTGAATTGTTCCGGAAGCTGCGCCTCCAAGGTTAGCTAATAAGGCAAAAACCAGAACTCCACCTGCCGAAATGGTAAGACTGCTGTTTACAGGAACAACGTAAGTGACTACTGGTGCATTAACACGTGTGATCACGAGAGATACTGGAAAAGGTCCAAAGTTGTTCACTGTAGCGCTGGCATTGGTACCTCCAGCCAAGTTTTCATAGTAGGACTTGCCTACGCCGGCTGGAAGATTGTAAAACTGTTGTGGTAAAAGGATGGCCATTGAAATCACCTCCTTTTTGCTTTGATACGGTATTCTATGCTTGAAATCTATTAAAGCAACGGTGAATTACCAGCGTCATAATGTCCAATTTTGATAGACTTTATAGATTAATAGACGACTGTACGCAAAAAAGGCCCCACCGGACCATCCGGTAGAGCCAACTAAGCTTACTTTAAATATAACAAGTTTAATTACGCATACAGCATGAAAAAGTTCAGTTCATGGCCCTGCTGCTTGAGATAGTTATACAGCTGCGAACGGTGATGGAATACATGCGTTACCGTTTCAATCTGCCATTGAACCTGCAAGTGACCATGTTCCATATAAAAAGCTTTCGTTGAACGATTCAAAAAGTCATCTTCGCTCAATCCCGTGATATAGGCTTTGTAGGATTCGAAATTGCTCCATAACGTTGCTTCAAGCTTCTCGATATCCTCAATCCCCGACAGACTATTCTCCACCAGACCAACCTCAGCTTCACCTTTTTCCTGCATAATAGCAAGATCGGATGCGGTAATCTGGATAAAATGATGCACTAGCTCCACCAAAGAACGCATATTCTCCTGTGGACGATAAGACCACTCCTCCGAACGGATCAAGCGAATTAACGAAGCTCCCGTCCGTACGCCTGTTTCCAATTCATTTAACAAGTGATCCCGAATCTGCAATGTTCCATTCATATATGATGTCTCCCTTATCTTTTATTCTCACGACTTCAGTATAACCGAAGGTGCTACAGATCTATTGTACAAATCGGACAACATTCTGCCATACTCCCTGGCTGCTGTCAACGGAGTCTCTCCATAAAACTTGCGAAATTGCCGAATCAGATGGGCTTGGTCAAAAAATCCATGATTCTGGGCAAGCATTGCCCAGTCTGCCGTGTTCCCCTGATGAATATCACTCAGCACACGATGAAAACGAACCACCTCACTGAATCGCTTGGGGCTGATTCCGACCCATTCCGAGAACTTGCGATGCAACTGCCGTTCACTGATCACTTCACGCATCGCCAGCTCTTGGACACTCATACGTCCCCCATCTATAAAGATACGGTGCAGCACATTTTTCATCAGATCGTTCTCAGATGTACTTGCCTGCACCGACAGCGGACTCAAATACGCATTCATAACCTCTACTCGCTCTGCAAAACTATTCGTTTCGGCCATCCGTTCCTGAAGCTCATTCAGCTTCTCCGGCCAACATTCCTGAAGTGCAATTCGCTTATCCGTAAACCACTCCAGAGGCATGCCATGGAAGACATGCGCTCCACCCGGGAAGAACCGGACACCAAAGGTGTAGTCTCCAGCAGGGGAACCATCATCGGATGGCTCAGGCACAGCGAACGGCTGTGTATAATTGCCACAGTAAGCATAGGAGTGCTCTGAACAGACTGGGTCATATGTAATCAGCATGTCCGTGCAACCATCCGGCAATACCCGTGCAGGTACCGTTGTCATCGATCGCTCTGGACCTTCTCTCTTAGCAACATCCGCATATGTGTTCGGAAGAGATCCTGATTCCCAATAACAGGCCACATAAGCCATCAGACCGGCAGCAGGTATTTTCTCAACATAATAACTGTTAGGGTACGTTCCATTCATCTGAATAGGTTTAAACAACGGGTGCAAGCTGTGATCCACAATTCCATCCTCCGGTCACTAGAGTTGGTTACACATTATGTATTCATCTATCATACCACCAACCGAAGATATGAAGAAAAAAAGTGCCCTACCGGAGGACAATCCGATAGGGCCAGTCACACATCTATTTAACACGAGAAGGGGTTTACAGGACTTATCTTACCTTCCCAACCTTAATGGAAACTGAAATTAGGATGAATAACAGATCAAAATTCAAAATGAATACCAGCATTCAGACTTTCAATTCAGCCCGTGCAGTTTGCGAAAACGTTCTGGACTCATGCCTGTATGCCTTTTGAACATCGCACAGAAATAACTGGCATTCTCGTAACCCACCCGATCAGCAACTTCATATATTCGAAGCTCTCTCTCACTGAACATAAGTTGTTTGCTTCGATTGATCCGTTCCTGGTTCACGTAAAATACAGGTCTAGTATGGAGTGCCCTCTGAAAGAGCCTGCACAAATATTGGGGAGAGACCACAGCCACATCGGCCAGTTCCTTCAGGGAAAGTGAACGATCCAGATGCTCTGCGATATAACGCAGCACAGGCTTCAAACGCTCCAGTTCATCATTATAATTGGCTGATGCGATGAGTAGTGGCTTCAGATCCAGCAGAAGGGCATATAATTGTTTGGAGCATTCAACATCGTAATCTGCGTAATCCGTATCTCCTCCATTCTCTCCTCTAACCAGAAGTTGCTCCAGGCCACGCAGCAGCGTTGCTGTCCTGAGTCTGCATACGCGTGAGCCGGTTATCCCCGCATATGACAATAACTGGCTGGCCTCTCTCCCCTGAAACGAGACCCAAGCCAGCTCCCACCGATCACTGATGGGCATATATCGATGCGGGACATCAGGATACAGAAAGAAAACGTCACCCGGTCCAACGATATACTCGTCCTCTTGTATAATCAGTCTCCCCTGACCATGAATAATCTGGTGGATCTGATAATCCGGGAATCCCTCTGGACGCTCAGTTTCATATTGGTGTTCCCAGTAACCGACCGTGGTCATATAGATCGGCAGGCGAGCAGCTTCTTCTGTTTTACCAAAAAAAATCCGGGTATCCATCCAGTACACCACTTTCTCCATCGTTAGTTTCATATTGTGATACATATGGGCAATATTCTTTATTCTCTAAGTCATCATTCAATTCTATAATGACAATATTATAACATTTCAGAAGGAGTTGCTGTTATGCGAAAGAAACTGGTACACACCCCTCCGGCAAATGGATACCCGGAATGGAACAATAATCCCGAGACTTTTCAAGTAAACCGTCTACCCGCACATGCTTCTATGGTAGCGTTTCCATCTATAGCAGAAGCATTGTCCAATGATTCCAGCGCATCGCCATGGTACGAATCACTGAATGGTCAGTGGAAGTTTGCCTTTGCGGAAACACCGGAGCAACGGATTACATCCTTTTATGAGAACAACTATGATGCCAGTGAATGGGATGAGATCGCCGTTCCTTCCAACTGGCAGTTGCAAGGTTACGATTATCCCCAATATACAAATATGACGTATCCGTGGGTCGAGCGTGAGCCTGAACTGAAGCCACCATTTGCACCAACAACCTATAATCCTGTGGGTTCATATATCCGTACGTTTACTGTTCCTGCAGACTGGAAAGACCGGCCTGTCCTGCTGCACTTTGAGGGTGTTGAATCGGCCTTTTATGTATGGGTGAACGGGGAGCTGGTCGGTTATAGCGAAGACACGTTCACACCAGCAGAATTTGATATCACTCCGTATCTGACCGAAGGTGAGAACAAGCTCGCTGTAGAGGTATATCGCTGGTGTGATGCAAGCTGGCTGGAGAATCAGGATTTCTGGCGGTTAAGCGGAATCTTCCGTGGTGTATATTTGCATTCACCTTCACCAGTTCAGATCGCCGATTTCTTTGTTCGTACTGAACTGGATGACGCGTATCAGGATGCGGAGCTACTTCTGGACCTGAAGTTATTTAACCATAATGCCGCGCAGCCCCCTAGCGGATTGTCCGTTCAGGCGCAGCTCTATGATGCACAGCAGCAGACTGTACTGAAGCAACCCCTTACTGCGGCCGTTACTTTCCAGGGTGTGGATGAACTTTCATTCCAGTTGTCAGCAGAGGTTATCAATCCGCTTCTATGGAGCGCCGAGACCCCTCATCTATATACACTTGTGCTGTCCATTCAGAATGAATCGGGTGAAACACTGGAGGCTGTTCGCAGCCGGATCGGATTCCGCAAGTTTGAACTGAAGGACGGCCTGATGCAAATCAACGGTAAACGCATTGTGTTCAAAGGCGTCAATCGTCATGAATTTTCACCGGATACCGGTCGGGCTATTGGGCGGGAAGACATGATCCGTGACATCGAGCTGATGAAGTCCTATAACGTTAACGCGGTGCGTACATCCCATTATCCGAATCAGTCACTCTGGTACGAACTGTGTGATGAATACGGCCTCTATGTCATTGACGAAACGAATCTGGAAACCCACGGTACTTGGTACTATGGGCAAAAGGAAATGAATGAAAACAATATTCCCGCGAGTAAACCGGAATGGCGTAGTAATGTAATAGATCGCTGTAACTCGATGTTCCAGCGGGACAAAAACCATCCGTCTGTTATTATCTGGTCTCTGGGTAATGAATCCTTCGGCGGCGATAACTTCATCGCCATGTACGATTATCTGAAACAAGTCGATCCAACCCGTCTCGTTCATTATGAAGGCACCTTCCATTATCGCCCTTCTGATTCGGCAAGTGATATTGAATCGACAATGTATATCAGCCCACAAGATGTGGAGCAATACGCGCGCATGAAGGGTCCGAAGAAACCTTATATTATCTGCGAATACAGCCATGCCATGGGTAACTCCTGTGGAGGTCTGCATCTGTATTGGGAGTTGTTCGATAAATATGATGTGTTGCAGGGTGCTTTCATCTGGGACTGGGTCGATCAGTCCATTCGTACCACTACGGCAGATGGTGTAGAATATTATGCTTATGGCGGCGATTTCGGTGAATCCCCTCATGATGGCAATTTCTGCGGGAACGGACTGATTCTGGCCGATAAGACGGTTACACCGAAGCTGGAAGAAGTGAAGAAATGTTATCAGAACGTTCGTATGGAAACCGTTGATGTCAAAGACGGCCTGCTGCGCATCCGAAACCAGTTCCTGTTCACGGATCTGAGCGAATATTCGCTCGTATGGACAGTAACACACGATGGAAAGTCTGTAGAGAATGGCACGTTGGACATCGCGGTACCTCCTGGTGAATCGGCTGAAGTCCGCATCCCTTACACGCCATCGTCCGATCTGTTCCAGGAAGCAGTGCTGACTGTATCTCTGGTTACCAAAGTGGCAACCAAATGGGCAGGAGTAGGTCATGAGATTGCTTGGGATCAATTCGTGGTATCTCCGCGATTACGTCCAATCCAACCGGTACACCAAGGGCAAGGCAATGCGCTGCAGGTACAGGATCTGCAAGATGAATTGAAAGTGACTACAGGCCAAGCCAACTTGAGCTTCAATCCAGCCACTGGCGCGTTAACGTCCTATCAAATCAACAATCAGGAACAATTGCTCGCACCTGTTCGGCCAAATTTCTGGAGAGCCATGACAGACAATGATCTGGGGAACCGCTTGAATGAGCGTTCTGCGTTCTGGAGAGATGCTCACGCTACCAACAGATTAATTCGCTTCGAGCACCATGCAGACGAGCAAGGCATTCTCGTGACGACCGATTATACGTGGGTTCAACATCCGGGATGTACGCTGTCCATCACATACCGAATTGATGTGGATGGTATATTGGAAATCAGTCAAACCCTTATTCCAGGCGTAGACTTACCTGATCTACCGGAATTCGGTATGCTGATGCAACTGAATAACAGTCTGGATACGATATCCTGGTTCGGCAGAGGACCGCATGACAACTACGCAGACCGTCTGACCAGTGCACGTCTCGGTTATTACACAGGTGCGGTTCGAGATCAATTTGTTCCATATCTGAAACCACAAGAGTGTGGTAACAAAATGGATGTACGCTTTGCTGAAATTACGTCAGCGGATGGTCAGCTTGGCCTTCATGTTGAAGCCACCATACCATTTGAAATTAATGCGTTGCCGTGGACACCGGAGGAACTGGAAGCAAACGACCATGTGTACAAATTACCTCAAAGCACGCAGACTGTCGCTCGCATCAATTACAAACAAATGGGTGTTGGCGGAGATGACAGCTGGGGAGCACGTACCCACGCTGAATACACCTTGCCAGCCAACCGCGCGTATCACTTCACCTTTACGGTAAGACCTGTATAACACCAAGCAAGCACTGCTGGCAGTATGCCGGCAGTGCTTTTTTTGTTGGGGCAGTGGGTAGTGAGAGTTTGAAGTTTTCCATGGGAACATTATAATGAATGAGGTGCAAGAAAGATTTTTTCCAGCTATTACTCTATTACGAGGTGAGAATTTGCAATATCTGTTTACCACTCTCTTCATTCTTGGCTTTATTACTTTTGTGGGATTTCTTATTCTGATGATCTTATCTATTCGCAAAGGTAATAGGTTGCCGATCAGATATATTTTTCTAACGACGGCCTGTTTTGCGATTGCTTTAATAGGTTTGTATGGGACGCTGACTTTATCTTCGAACTCTACTCAGTCTGAAATAGATCAGACCCCTTCATCCCAGATTAAACTCTCTGGCTTCCACATGACTGCCGATGAATTTAAAAACAAGTTTAATGGCGCTGTAGGCAAATACCGACTGCATGGTTTGAGTATTACCCGCTTGAATTTACTGGACTCTTCCGAGCAGGGCACTGGCTCTTTCGAGTATGTATTTAATGACGAATTGCGCTTGGTTGGTGCAGTGAATGCAGATGAGAGCATACAGGAAGTCAGGTTATACAGAACTGGTGATACGCGTAAACCAACAGGTGGAATTCTTTTGACTGCTATCGCCACACTCATTCTCACAACCAATAGTGAGTACTCGTATAACGATGCACAAGATGTCATCCAGGATATCGGACTATTGGATCGCGATGTGAATCAGCCTGATTTTGATGGAAGGACGGTTCGCAACGGATTGGAATATCGCTTCAGCGTACAGGATCATGATCACTCGATTTTCAAAATAACTGTTGAGAAATGAGATGCGATTGTGCAAAAAGGCCGCTCCATGAAGGAACGGCCTGACGTGTGATAAGTACTATAGGAGTGATTCAGTAATTGCCACCAAACCAATGATGAACACCTCCCGAATGCGAGAGTTACTCAAAAGTTACAATCTCGCTCTGATTGTTCCAACTCATTCTAAAGGTAATTGGGTCTTTCGTTTTCTCCGCCTCAGTAACCGTTCCCGACATACTGAATGGTACCCCTTGTTCTTCAAGCGCTTTCCCCTGTTGTTCTATATTATTGCCGGTAAGGTCAAACACAAAATCTTTTATACGCTTTTCATCACCTATATAAGTAATACTATAGCTCCCTGTTGATCTCTGTAGAGAAACATCCCAGTTATCGCTCTTTCCGTGTAACCTATCATCCGCACCACAAGCTGACAAAATAGATACAATTAATATAATACAAAGAATCAATGGTAATTTAAATAGTTTCATAAAATCCCTCCTTTTAGGAATATACCCAAAAATGTGAGTTATGATATTCGCTAATCATTCCTGATATCTAATCTATATAAGTTGAACTAAAGTTATTTACACAGACACTACGATGACAGAATAACCTTCCAATCGCTGTTATCCCCAGATTTTTTTGATTCCTTTTCCGAAGGGGAAAATCCGGGGATAAAGGCGAACGCTTTGCTTTTCCAGGTTTTTTCTGTCCTCTCCGTTATCGTGTAAATGATTAGTTCAATTTATATAGTTTAATGTGACTTACCTTTGATATGACTAACGATTTTCTGAGCATCGTATTTAACCCATCCCAACAGTGCTGAACCCCGTGATGTTTGCCAAGGTAGCCCTACAAAGTACAGTCCAGCAACCGGTGATACACCTCTCTCGTGTATAATTACACCTTGGGAATCCAAAGCAGTATTGATATCGATCCAACTATCATTTCGCTTAAACCCAGTCACCCAGATAATATTGTCTATTCGTGTCTCACTACCATCCTCATATAGGATGCGGTCATCTATTGCATTAATGGCACGTGAGCGCATGTTAACTTTTCACTGGGTCATCAATTCTTTAAACTCGTAGCCATAGACGTATTCAGGCTGATTTCGCAACCATTTTCCAACCATACGATCTGCACTTGCACGTAATATTCCGAGCTTTTCAAAATACCAGAATATACTTCGTTTCAGAATATGCAAAGGCCTAAAGGTAATATTTCGAGCTATGGATATGTATACGGTTTGTTGTTCATCTGATGTTAACTCTACAGCGATTTGAGCACCTGAATTGCCTCCGCCTACAACTACTGTTGTTCCAGGAAGCAATTGAGAGATATTTTTATACTCTGATGAATGAAGCTGAATTACACTCTCGGATAATGATTTCGTAAAATGAGGAACATTCTTGGTCTGGAAAGGCCCCGTGGCAACGATAATATTGCGCGCTTCAATTATTCCATCATTGGTTTCAGCATAGTACACCTCATCTTGCTTCGTGAGACGGGAGATTTCACAGTTTAACTTTATTGGAAGCTCCATTTGTTTAGCATAGTTTTCAAAATAATCTGCAATTTCATCTTTGCTTGGCAGGCTATTTTCATTTCCACTAAGCGGCATTCCAGGTAACCCATCATACATTCGTGGGGTACAAAGACGCAAGGAATCGTACCGTTTACGCCAAGATTCCCCAACAGTTGAGGCAGCGTCAACGATTAAAAAGGTTAACCCCGACCTCTGAAGATAGTAACCTGCTGCCAAACCTGCTTGCCCAGCTCCGATAACCAATACATCGTACATATGTATCATCCCCAATATCGTTTTATGTATTAATATATGATCACTTGTTCATATGTTTATTTTACTTAACAACTGTCTGTTTAGCAATAGAAGAAAACATCAACATTAAAAAGACTCCCTCATGGGAGCCTTTACTCATTGCAGCGTAGGTTGCATGTAACGTAACTTTGATCCTAAGTAAGATATGTTCTTTTTTTCGTTGCTATGAACGTTTTTGTCAAGCCCAGCACAAAAAGCTGCTTTTCTCCGAAGCCCTAAGCGCGGGAGTCCATATGCGAGCGACGGTTGGCACGCTGCTATCCGTGGGTTGGTTACCACATGGTATGCCTTCGTCAAGGAGAGCGGTTACAAGCTAGCCACGCACGTTCAGCCCCTTACAAGCCTAGTGCAAACGAATCTCGTACATTCTCTCCTGAACCTTCCATGAACTCCCGGGCCTAAGGCTTCGATTTTTCCCTTTTTCCTTTTAAACCATCCGTCTCTTCAAGATGAAAAACAGATTACTGAGCGTTCGGTAGCTCTAATGTTCGGGCAACTGCCCAAATAAACCCGGTCAGTTCCCTGGCCACTGCGGTGACCGCGACATTTTTGTGCTTGTTCAATCCATAAACTAAACGGCGAAATTTTCGATGCAGCCTTTCCTGGGCTTTCCATGAAATAAGCTGTATGTCCGCAGGCAGACCTTCCAAACGGCGGGCCAAGTCCCCTTTAATCGCAGGCCGATGGCGGTAACTCCATGACGATTCAATCAAGGTGCGACGCAATCGTCCATTTCCTGCTTTGGTGAGCGAGCCACGTTGGGTACGGGCTCCAGACGAATGCTCACGTGGAACCAGACCTAAGTAAGCCATGAGCTGAGCAGGGGAACGGAACCGAGCAAAGGAACCGATCTCCGCAGCAAGCGTGACCGCTGTAAGAAACCCAATACCACGCAGAGACTGTAAAATCTGAATCAAATCGGCTTTGGAACTGGTCGCCTCCTCTTCAATCAAGGCTTTTTCCAGTCGACCGATGCGTTGCTCAATCTCTTCCATGGCATGAAGATACTCTGTAAACGCGATCTGCATGGGTGCATGCGGGAACGTCAGTTGTCCAAGCCATACGCGATATTTTTTCGTCCAGCGACGTTTGATATTCTCCGGTGGATGGATCTGGTGGCGCAGTAAGAACTTGAGTACACGTTGACGGGCCCGGTGAGCATCTTCTTTCGCCGATTCGCGTGCACGAACCAATTCACGCAATGCCTCATCTTCACGTGCTGGAACGTAAATCGGCGTAAGTTCGCCTGCACGGAATAGACGTGCCATTTGCTCGGCATCTCGTAAATCTGTTTTCACATGATCGCCGGAGCGTTTCGGGATGAGTGAAGGGGCAATGACGACACAGGTGGCTCCCATGGATTCGATCCAGCGGTAGGTTTCATAACCTGTAGGACCAGCCTCATAACAAAACGACAGGGAGCTCGCCGGACCCAGTTCTTTGATGAGCTTGCGTAAGGCAGCAGGCGTATGAGCAATGGTTCCGTAATACCGCGGCTTGTCTTGACCCTCGTCAGCAATAGCGACAGAAATTTTTTCTTTGGATACATCTAAACCGATGAATTTTGTGGTAGACTTCATAGGGATAGCTCTCCTTTGCTGTGTAGCTCTGAAATGGTGATTCTTACTTTCCATTTTAACCTACGATGTGAAGCAATATGGAGGGCTATTTTTGCGGTTACGTTCATCATAGCTAGTTAGTTATTACCTGGTGTATCGATCAATGTCATCGATCGCAGATTGGTGCTCTCTTCTATGATGGTCTTCATGCTGACGAACGTCGTTCTTTAACTTTGCTAAGAAACCCCATCCCATAAAGGCAAGTAAAAGCACGGTAATCAGTGCATAAGCAAAGCTATATAGATTCATAATAAAGTTGATAAAAATTGCAGCGAGCATCAAACCCAGAATCAACAATGTCCACTTTGTACCCTTTCTCAAATCATTTCCTCCTCCTTTAGAGTAAATTCCCGAATCATTTATAAGCATCAGTTCCCAGAGAAACATCTAATGTGCCAGACATCCCTTGCGCAGAAGAGGTACTCACATAATACCAACCCGTCGACAACGCTTTATCACTATAGTATGTATGCTCTTTTCCATCTGCTGGGACACTGCCGGACGTTATCTTGGTTCCACTAGTAGATCCTTCATTGATCGTAAACGTGAAGTGTTTCGAACCCGTGTTTTTAAAACTCACTTTCACATAACCCAATCCTGCCGGAATATCAAACCGATGCGTATTTGTAGTACCTGCGAAATCCTCATTATTGATTACTGTTAATGTCGTTGCTGGAGTCACCATTCATTTTATATGTTTCATAATGATAACCTCCAAAAGTTATGTCTATAATTCAATAGATAGAGAACATAACTCATAAAACCCCCAATTTAAACTAATCATATATGAATATATTATATAGTAAAAGTGACTCCCGTTAGCATCATGTCAACGGGAGTCACTTTTACGATGTCTCTGGATATCAGTCTACTATTCGTTCTTTAGCGTTTTGCAATGCATAACGCACAACCTTTTCAAGAGCAACGATACTCGCTTTAATCATATTGATCCACTCTAATAAATCCTTAATAATTTATAAAATTAACCCTCCATTCTACTCAATTAATTCTGGCCATACGGTACAGCCATTCTCTATTACGAAACTTTTTCCGATGGTCAGAAAATTTTTGCAAAGTGCAGGGTATTTCTATTACTATTCTGTACTAGTCAACTCGATATTTGTTTCAGAAATCTGATTTTGATAATTTTAACGGTTCACTAAAAGCCAGTGGAAAGTATGGCGTAAAGTGAATAATCTACTCCTACCTTTATATAAACTCCATCTAGTGATTGTCGGAGCCTTTGTCAATTCCAATGTAATGTAATTATTTAAACTCACTCTTTTAAGAGGCATATGACAAAGATGACAATAAGGATATTTTAATTATCCTCCATTTTTTCTCTTTTGAGTCCATTCTTTTCTCTAAATCGCTTAATCGTTGTTCATTATCCATAATAATGCACCTTCTTTATTATAAAAAAACTAAACTACCACCTATTATTGGTATTATCCCCTTTAAATAGACACTCAAAAAAACCTTCATGTTATCATGAGGGTTCAGGTGACACTTGGAGGGGATATTTTTATGATCAAAAAAGGACAAACATTTCAGACGTATACCGAAGAATTTAAATTGAATGCGGTTAGATCCTATGTCGAAGGGTCTTCAAGTTATAAAGTGGTAGCTGAACGCGAAGGAATTCGAAACTGTTCACAACTGAAGGTGTGGGTGAAAAAGTGGAAAAACGGGGAATCGTTCGATGAGCGAAAAAACAATGTTCCGAATCCAATGAAAGGACGTCCCCGTACTGCCTTTAGCAGTGTAGAAGAAGAACGTGACTACCTTCAAGCACAGGTGGATTATTTAAAAAAGCGGTATCCAAATCTAGTAAAGGAGAAGCGCTGAGCCAACGGGAGAACTACGATATCATTGACGAATTGCGCTGCTCGCATAGCATTACACGCCTATTATCGATTACAGGAATACCCCGTTCCAGTTATTACAAATGGCGAGCAACACAGCCGCAGCGAGACGCAAGACAAGACCGTGATCGTGAGATCAAAGAACACATGATGGCTATTCATTTTGCAAACCGAGAGTTTGGTTATCCTCGCATGACAACGGCGCTCTGGGAGGCTGGTCTGAACGTTAATCACAAGAAAGTATGGCGAATCATGCGGGAACTATCGATCCAATCGGTCATTCGTAAGAAGCGGAAGAAGTCCAGCTATACGCCATCTGTGATTTATCCGAATCGCCTGAAGCGCAAATTTCATGCCACAGCCCCCCAGCAAAAAATGGTGACGGATATTACTTATATTTCGGATGGAAACACATTCGTTTATCTGTCTGTCATTCAAGACTTGTTCAACAACGAAATTGTAGCTT